>NZ_JBSGAQ010000009.1:0-244088 GCF_053600815.1 Mycobacterium sp. NPDC004974
GGTCAGCCGGTTGCGGTCCAGCGGGAACACACCGTTGAGGAAGGTGTCCCACTGCTGAACGGTCAGGGTCCGGTCCTGACCATCAACCAGGCTCAGTTCATTGTCCAGACCCGCATGTGAAGTGCCCGTGCCTATGAAAAGGCCCGCGAGGACCCCGGCCATTGCGGTCACCAATGCGACCAGCACTCGACTGAATGCCTTCATGTTCTCCCTAGCTATGTCGGTGATCCGATTCGTGCTTCACCAACCAGGGTCCCCACCCTAGAGATCCATCGGCGGTCCACCGCCCGATTAGGGAGGTCACATCCGGCTCTCATGCCTTGCTCATGATTGGCAGGAGGAAACGTAACCGGGCGGCACCCGGGCGGCAACGGCAACGGTTTCCGAACACCCGAGCAGACAGTCCTCGGTACAAAGTTTGCTAGATCAGCACCTGCCTGCGTCACACCGCCGCTGCCGACTACCTGTGAGCGCTGGGCGCTACGTCTGGATCACATCGGCGTCGAAGCGCCGCGGAATGACCCCACCACGCGGCAAGAACTGGCGTTTTGCCCGATCTGCAGAGCACGGGCCCGACAATCACGCCGAGTAGAAAGATTGCCGTCACCATCGTAAATATCGCGGACTGGCCCGCCGACCACCCCGGGTTTGCGCTTGCTGTGTAAACGTTCCGTTACGCAGGACCGAACGCCCGGATTAACTGAACGGCCGTAGATCGATTCCACGAACCCGCGGCCGATATTCCGATTTGTGACCGACATCACATTGAAGCGGTGGCGTTCCACATCTCCGATCTTGCGCGCGATCAGCGCCGCGGGGCGGGCATCCGCACGGTGACGTTGATCCGGTTCCACGCGTTGATGGTCACGGCCATCGCGATCACCTGACCGAGCTCGCGTTCGGTGAACGCCTCGGCGGCACGCGAGTACACGGCGTCGGGGACGTGGCCGTCGCCCAGTTCGGTGATGGCCTCGGTAAGGGCCAGCGCGGCCCGCTCGCGTTCGGTGAACAGCTCGCCCGCCTCCTGCCAGGCTGCGATGAGCGCGAGCCGCTGCTCGGTTTCGCCCTGCTTGCGGGCGTCGTGGGTGTGCATGTCGAGGCAGAACGCGCAGTGGTTGATCTGCGAGGCCCGGATCTTGACGAGCTCGCCGATCGTGGGGTCGACGTCCTTGGCGGCGGCATTCGACAGCGTCATCATCGCGTCGTAGAGCTCGGGCGAGACCTTGTAGATCTTGAGGCGGTCAACGGTCGCGGCGGGCTCGAGTGTCTGTGTCATGGCTCCAACGCTAGACGGAAAAATACCACCTAGATGGTTCAATATTGCAGTGACTTCACGGGCCAATCTGCGGGGCCGGGATCTCCATCTCGACCTGCGCGCGGTGATCGAACCCGGCAGCCGCACCGCCCGCGAGCAGCTGATCACCGCACTTCGGGAGGGGATTCGCAGCGGCAGGTTGAGCACCGGCACTCGACTGCCGCCGTCGCGCACGCTGGCCTCCGACCTCGGACTGGCCCGCAACACCGTCGCCGAGGCGTACGCCGAGCTGGTCGCCGAAGGCTGGCTGGCCTCCCGCCAGGGCGCGGGCACCTGGGTCGCGCGCACCACCGCCCCGCGGCCGGCGCCGCGCCCACGCCGCGTTCCTGCCGTCCCGCGGCACAACCTGATGCCCGGCTCCCCCGATGTGTCGGAGTTTCCGCGGACGGCGTGGTTGGCGTCGGCGCGCCGGGCGATCACGACCGCACCGGTGTCCGCGCTGCGGATGGGCGACCCGCGCGGACCGCTGGCGCTGCGCGAGGCTCTCACCGAATATCTGGGCCGCGTGCGCGGCGTGCGGGCCACCCCCGAGTCGATCGTGATCTGCTCCGGGGTGCGCGATGGCGTCGACCTACTGGGCCGGGTCCTCGGCAGCCGGCGACCGATCGCCGTGGAGGCCCACGGGCTGTTCATCTTCCGCGACGCGCTCGCGGCGCTGGGTGTGCCGACGGCACCGATCGGCGTCGACGAGGACGGTGCGGTGATCAGCGACCTGGACCCGTTGGACCCCTCGGCGGTACTACTCACTCCCGCGCACCAGAGCCCGTTCGGGATGGCCCTGCACCCGGCGCGGCGCACCGCGGTCATCGAGTGGGCGCAGCGCACCGGCGGATACGTGGTGGACGACGACTACGACGGCGAGTTCCGCTACGACCGCCAACCCGTCGGCGCCCTGCAGTCACTGAACCCCGAACGGGTCGTCTACCTGGGTTCGGCCAGCAAGAGTATGGCCCAGGTGATGCGGGTGGGCTGGATGGCACTGCCCGACGCATTGATCGATCCGGTCATCGCGGCGGCAGGCGGGGCGCAGTACCACGTCGACGCCCTCACCGCGCTGACCCTGGCCGACTTCATCCACAGCGGCGGCTACGACCGGCACGTCCGGCGGATGCGCAACCGCTACCGGCGGCGACGCGACGCCCTGGTCGCCGCGCTGGCCGGATTCGACCTCGGCATCAGCGGCCTGGCCGCGGGCGTCAACATGCTGCTCACCCTGCCCGACGGCGCCGAACCCGAGGTGCTGCGCCGGGCCGGTGAAGCCGGGATCGCGTTGAACGGGCTGTCGATCATGCGTCATCCGCTCGCCGGACCGGATACCCCCGCCCCCGACGGGGTGATCATCGGTTTCGGGGCGCCGGCAGACCACGCTTTCGGGCCGGCGGTCGACGCGCTGTGCGGCGTCCTGTCGGCCACGTTCCGCTAGGAATTCTCACCCACGATCAGGTCCGACGGCCCCGTGGGTAACCGCCAGTGAAAAACCAGCCCGGCCAGGCGCAGCGTCGTGGCCAGCACCGTGCCCACCAGCAGGCCGATCCACTGCGGGCCGAAGTAGTCGATGACCGCGTACGCCATCGCACCGATCAAGGCGGGGACGGCATACAGATCGGCCGGCCGCATCAACATCGGAATCTCACGCACCAGCACATCGCGGATGATGCCGCCGCCGATCGCGGTGGTCATGCCGATCAGCACCGCCGCGAACCAGCTGGCCCCGTGGTCGACCGCGAACGCCGCGCCGGAGGTCGCGAAGAAGCCCATGCCGATCGCGTCCAGCGACAGCACGATGCGGTTGAACCGGATGAGGTGGTTCGCGGTGAGGGTGGCCACGGCGGTCGCCGCCACCGCAACGGTGATGTTGGGCCAGTGCTGGATAGAGGCGGGCGGATGGATGCCGAGGAAGAGGTCGCGGATCACCCCGCCACTCACACCGGTCAGCACCCCGAGCGCCGCAATGCCGAACAGGTCGAAGCCCTTACGTATCGCGACCATGGCCCCAGACGACGCGAACACCGCGATTCCGAGGTAGTTGAGCACCGTCTGCAGCACGAGTGCACCGTACGACCTCGCTAAGCTGCCTGAGTGGCTGAGCCCGTAATGTCGCCGACCCTTGACCTGAAAACGCAGGCGTTCCGGTTCATCGTGACCGGCGGACTGTCGGCGATCGTGGACTACGGGCTGTACTTCATCCTGCACACCCTCGGCGTGCAGATAGACCTCGCCAAAGCCCTCAGCTTCATCGCCGGAACCACCACGGCCTACCTGATCAATCGGCGCTGGACCTTCCAGGCACCGCCGAGCAAGGCCCGTTTCATTGCGGTCTGCGTTCTCTACGCGGTGACTTTCGCGGTCCAGGTCGGGATCAACCACGTCTTTCTGCTCTGGCTCGCGGAGGGGCCATGGCGGATGCCGGTCGCCTACGTCATCGCCCAGGGCACGGCCACGGTGATCAACTTCATCGTGCAGCGTGCGGTGATCTTCAAATTGCACTGAGGATCAGGCAGGCGGTTCCGGCGACCCGTGCGTCACTCTCGGTATCGCTTGGTTCACAAAACAGCGCCTGACCTCCCGTTTCGACGATCATTTCCGGTCGCCGGCTGTGCAGTGGACACCAATTTCGGAAACAACTGCAGGGGACCCGGGCCGTGCTCGCGGTACCCTCTTTGACGATGTCGACTACCGATTTGCCGACCACTCCCAAGCGCCTGACAGGCTGGGGCCGGACCGCACCGACCGTGGCACAGGTGCTCTCAACCAGCGATCCCGAGGTCATCGTCAAGGCCGTGACCCGGGCCGCCGAGCAGAAGGGCCGGGGTGTCATCGCCCGCGGTCTGGGGCGCTCGTACGGCGACAACGCGCAGAACGGTGGCGGTCTCGTCATCGACATGTCGTCGCTGAACCAGATCCACTCGATCGACGCGGGCACCAAGCTGGTCGACGTGGACGGCGGGGTGAACCTCGACCAGCTGATGCGGGCCGCATTGCCCCACGGGTTGTGGGTTCCGGTGCTGCCGGGCACCCGCCAGGTGACCATCGGCGGCGCCATCGGCTGCGACATCCACGGCAAGAACCACCACAGCGCAGGCAGTTTCGGCAATCACGTGCGCTCGATCGATCTGCTGACCGCCAACGGCGAGATCCGCAAGCTCACCCCGGACGGCCCCGAAGCCGAGTTGTTCTGGGCGACGGTCGGCGGTAACGGCCTGACGGGCATCGTCCTGCGGGCCACCATCGAGATGACCCCCACGGAGACTGCGTATTTCATCGCCGACGGCGATGTCACCCACGGCCTCGACGAGACCATCGAGTTCCACAGCGACGGCACCGAGGACAACTACACGTACTCGTCGGCCTGGTTCGACGCGATGAGCGCCCCGCCCAAGCTGGGCCGCGCGGTGATCTCCCGCGGCTCGCTGGCAAAGCTGGACCAGTTGCCCCCGAACCTGCAGCGTGATCCGCTCAAATTCGATGCGCCGCAGTACTTCACCACGCCGGACATCTTCCCGAACGGTCTTGGCAACAAGTTGATCTTCGGCGCCATGACCGAGGTGTGGTACCGGTTGGGCAAGACCTATCGAGGCAAGGCCCAGAACCTGACGCAGTTCTATCACCCGCTGGACATGGTCGGGGAATGGAACCGGGCCTATGGCTCGGTGGGGTTCACCCAGTACCAGTTCGTGGTGCCCACCGAGGCTGTCGACGAGTTCAAGCGCATCATGGTCGACATCCAGCGCTCCGGGCACTACTCGTTCCTCAACGTGTTCAAGCTGTTCGGCGCGGGCAACCAGGCACCACTGAGCTTCCCCATCCCCGGCTGGAACGTCTGTGTCGACTTCCAGATCAAGCCCGGCCTGAGTGAGTTCCTCACCGAACTCGACCGGCGCGTAATGGAATTCGGCGGCCGGCTCTACACCGCCAAGGACTCGCGGACCACCGCGAAGACGTTCCACGCCATGTACCCGCGGATCGAAGAGTGGCTGGCGGTACGCCGCAAGGTCGATCCCGACGCCCTGTTCGTCTCGGACATGGCGCGCCGGCTGGAGCTCGTCTAGCGATCCGGCCCCGCCAAGCGGACACCGAGACTGCATCCAGGGACAAGATCGCCGTCGACTTTGTCCCTCACTGCAGTCTCGGTACGGTCGCCGACCCGTTCCAGGCACCACCATCGTTCGTCTCGAATTCGCGAGAATTTTATTCTTGACTAATTCCAGAAAAGGGACAAGACTTCGGTCCGTGGCGACAACCGCGGACTTCCAGCAGATGCTGCGAAGCGCCGACATGCGTGTGACCCGCCCCCGAGTGGCGGTGCTGCACGCGGTCCATGCGCATCCGCACGCAGACACCGACACGATCATCCGTTCGGTGCGCAAAGACCTGCCCGACGTCTCACACCAGGCCGTGTACGACTCGCTGCACGCCCTGACCGCAGCGGCACTGGTGCGCCGCATCCAACCCTCCGGTTCAGTCGCCCGCTACGAATCACGTATCGGCGACAACCACCACCACGTCGTGTGCCGATCGTGTGGCGCAATCGCCGACGTGGACTGCGCGGCCGGGTCCGCCCCATGCCTGACCGCGTCACACGACCACGGTTTCGAGATCGATGAAGCCGAGGTCATCTATTGGGGCACTTGCCCCGAATGTTCGATTGCTCCAAGTAGATAACCCCTTAACCCGCCAGCCCCGGAAAGGATTTGTCATGGCAGAAACACACCCCCCCATTGGCGAAGCTCAAACCGAACCCGCCGAAAGCGGTTGTCCCATGCGGATCAAGCCTCCTGTCGAAGGCGGCAGCAACCGCGACTGGTGGCCCAATGCGGTGAATCTCAAGATCCTGCAGAAGAATCCGCCCGCCATCGATCCGTCGGACGAGGGCTATGACTACCGCGAGGCCGTCAAGACCCTCGACTTCGAGGCCTTCGAGCGCGATTTCGATGCCCTGCTGACGGATTCGCAGGAGTGGTGGCCGGCCGACTTCGGTCACTACGGCCCGCTGTTCGTCCGGATGTCGTGGCACGCCGCTGGCACCTACCGGGTGCAGGACGGCCGTGGTGGCGGCGGGCGCGGTATGCAGCGCTTCGCCCCGCTGAACAGCTGGCCCGACAACGTCAGCCTGGACAAGGCCCGTCGTCTGCTCTGGCCGCTGAAGAAGAAGTACGGCAAGAAGATCTCGTGGTCCGACCTGATCGTCTACGCAGGCAACCGGGCAATGGAGCACATGGGCTTCAAGACCGCGGGCTTCGCCTTCGGTCGCCCGGACTTCTGGGAGCCCGAGGAGGACATCTACTGGGGCGCCGAGCACGAGTGGCTGGGTTCACAGGACCGCTACGCAGGCAGCGGCGACCGCACCAAGCTGGAGAACCCGCTGGCCGCCAGCCACATGGGTCTGATCTACGTGAACCCCGAAGGCCCCGAAGGCAATCCGGATTACATGGCAGCAGCCATCGACATCCGCGAGACGTTCGGCCGGATGGCGATGAACGACATCGAGACCGCGGCGCTGATCGTCGGTGGCCACACCTTCGGCAAGACCCACGGCGCCACCGACATCGAGAACGGCGCGGAGCCCGAAGCCGCACCGCTCGAGCAGATGGGCCTGGGCTGGGCCAACCCCGGCCTCGGCAACGAGACCGTCAGCAGCGGCATCGAGGTGACCTGGACGCACACCCCCACCAAGTGGGACAACAGCTTCCTGGAGATCCTCTACAGCAACGAGTGGGAGCTGACGAAGAGCCCGGCGGGCGCCAATCAGTGGAAGCCCAAGGACAACGGCTGGGCCAACTCTGTGCCGATGGCGCAGGGCACCGGCAAGACCCACCCGTCGATGCTCACCACCGATCTGTCGATGCGGTTCGACCCGATCTACGGCGAGATCACCCGCCGCTGGCTGGATCACCCGGAGGAGCTGGCCGAGGAGTACGCCAAGGCCTGGTTCAAGTTGCTGCACCGCGACCTTGGTCCGGTGGCCCGCTACCTCGGACCGCTGGCGCCCAAGCAGACCTGGCTGTGGCAGGACGTCATTCCGGCCGGTAAGACCCTGAGCGGCGCCGATGTCGACACGCTCAAGGCCGCCATCGCCGATTCGGGTCTGACTGTGCAGCAGCTGGTTTCGACGGCCTGGAAGGCAGCGTCGTCGTACCGCTCCAGCGATATGCGCGGTGGCGCCAACGGCGGCCGGATCCGCCTGCAGCCGCAGCTGGGCTGGGAGGCCAACGAGCCCGACGAGCTGGCCCAGGTGATTCGCAAGCTCGAGGAGATCCAGGCAGCGTCGGACACTGGTGTGTCGTTCGCCGACCTGGTGGTCCTCGGCGGGGCCGTCGGCATCGAGAAGGCGGCCAAGGACGCCGGATTCGATGTCACCGTGCCGTTCCTCTCGGGTCGCGGCGACGCCACCCAGGACCAGACCGACGTCGAGTCGTTCGCCTGGCTGGAAACCCTGTCTGACGGCTTCCGTAACCAGGTCGGCAAGGGCGACCCGCTGCCGCCCGAGTACCGGATCATCGACAAGGCCAACCTGCTGGGCCTATCGGGCCCGGAGCTGACCGTGCTGATCGGCGGCCTGCGCGTGCTGGGCGCCAACCACGGTGGCTCGGATCTCGGTGTGCTGACTGCCAACAAGGGCAAGCTGACGAACGACTACTTCGTCAACCTGACCGACATGGGCATCAAGTGGGCACCGTCGCCGGCCGACGACGGCACCTACATCGGGTCCGACCGGGCCAGCGGTGCGCAGAAGTACACCGCCAGCCGCGTCGACCTGCTGTTCGGCTCGAACTCGCAACTGCGGGCCCTGGCCGAGGTGTACGCCGAGGACGATTCCAAGCAGAAGTTCGTCAAGGACTTCGTCGCCGCCTGGAACAAGGTGATGAACGCCGACCGGTTCGACGTCTGATCTGACAAGTAACGCAACACCCCGCGGGCCTCGGCTCGCGGGGTGTTGTTGTCTCGCTAGGCTTTTGCCCGCATGGCGCGATAGGCAGCCTTGCCGAAGGTTTCGGCCACCAGCGGTTCGTCGTCGTCGGCGAGCATCTTGCGGACCGCCGCCTCGCAGATCGCCAGGAACACCTCGACCAGCATCGGCAGTGCGGCGTCGAGATCCGCGACCTGCCACCGTTGCAGCAGTGGGCGCATCACGGTCGCGAGTTGGCCGCGGAGACGGTCCCGGCCACGCACGATGGCCGCGGTCAGCACCGGGTCAGGATCCGCCCCGAACATGATGCGCCATGAGGCGGGGCGCTCGCGCACGGTGCTGTGCAGCGCGCGGAACCCGTCGACGAACAGTTGCTCGATGGAACCCGTGCGCTGCGGCGGCAGCAGCTCGAAAAGGCTGGCCAGCACCTGGTTGGTTTCCCGATCCAACAGTGCGGCAAGCACTTCCCCACGCCCGGGGTAGCAGGCGTAGACCACCGGCCGGGTGACCCCCAAACGGCTTGCGATGGCTCCCATCGTCACATCGGCCAGGCCCTGTTGCGCGGCGATCTCCAACGCGGTGTCGAGAACCTGCGGCCGGCGCCGGTCCGGGCCCAGATGCTCGGCGCGGGTCCGGTTGGCAGTTGCGGCTTCGTTCACTTCGCTTCACTCATGTCAGCGTGACATTAGCGATGATCAGCACCGGCCACGCGACGATCTCGCCCAGCAGCGAGAACAGCTTGTCGAGACCCGTGAGCCCGGCGATGTGATCGCTGTGGGTGAGGGCCCAGATCATGCCGATCACGAGGTACGGGGCCCCCACCACGATCGCGAGGTAGACGAGTTGCCGGATGCTCAACCGGTAGTCGAGGAGATTCTTGATCACGAGCTAACCGATCCCACCGAGAATCGGCTGGGACTCGACGATGCCCTCGTCACTCGGTGCGAGTCCCTCACCGAACACGCGGACCGCCTGCTTCTCCCGAAACTCGAAGTGCGCCTGGCTCGGTGCGGCGTAGCCGTAACGACGCTGGGCCTCGCGCGGTGTCGTGGTGACCGGGTCCTTGGGCGGAACGGACAGCAGGACCCGCGCGCCGATCGGCAGGGTCGCCGGGGACAGCAGGCGCAGCAGGATCAGCTCGAGCCGTGTGCTCATGGCGATCACCGTGAATGCGGCACTCAGAGGCGGCACCACCAGCGCATCGAGAACCCGGGATGTGTTGAGCCCGGCCATCTGTCGCATCCAGCGCGGCATCGTCGCCAGGGTGCCGCGGCGCAGGACCGCGGTGATCACCCTGGTGCCCGGACGCAGCAGCAGTGGCATCTTGGGCAACATCACCTCGGCGCCCAGCAGGTGATGCATGGCCTGGCGGGCGATGTCCGAGCCGATGAGGTGGGGCCGCATCTTTTCGAAATACTCGCGGATGCCCTCGCGGGTCAGGGGAACGTCGGACGGATCGCAGGTCTGAAGTTCGGCGGCGATCGCGCATTCCCGCCAGTACTGCAGCTCCTCTTCGGGTGACAGCCGGCCCGGGCCGTATTTCTCATAGGCCACCAGGATGGAATGCCATGCGGTCAGGTGGATCCACAGCTGCGAGTCCGGATTGTTGGCGTCGTAGGTCTTTCCGGTGACCGGGTCGGTGCCGATGGCCTTGGAATGGATCTTGACCAGGACGTCGGCGGCCTTCGTGGTGGAGCGACTGTCGTCGAACGCCACCATGGCGAAGTAGCGCAGCGTCCGGTCGTACCGGGTACGGGGCCGCGAGTAGATCTCGTGGGTCTTGTCGACCGCCGCGACGAGCGCGGGGTCGAGTTCTTCGATGACGACGGCCCGCTGGAACCCGATCGACAGCGAGGTCGGGTAACTCCACACCTTCCATGTCACCGAATCGGGGCCGAAGAACCCGTAGTCCTCCCCCGGCTCCGTCTCGGGCAACGTCAGCCAGTCCCGAATCGTCATGATCTCCCCCATTTCCTACACGATGTAGAAAAAAGCTACGTCGTGTAGGAAATGCGGTCAAGGTCCTGCGCCCGGATTGCTCGAATTTTCGAAGGAAACCGCACGGTACCCTCGTCACGATGTCCCCCGAGGCTTGGAGCTGCGCTAGATGGTGTTCGACGCCGTAGGTAACCCCCAGACAATTCTGCTGCTCGGCGGCACCTCAGAGATCGGGCTGGCGATCTGTGAGCGCTATCTGCGCGACGCCTCTGCCCGCATCGTGCTGGCCGCCCTTCCCGGCGATCCGGGCCGCGACGACGCCGTGGCCCAGCTGCGCAAGGCCGGCGCCAGTTCGGTGGAAGTCATCGACTTCGACGCGATCGACACGGCCAGCCACCCCGACGTGATCGACAAGGCGTTCGCCTCCGGCGACGTGGATGTCGCGATCGTCGCGTTCGGCCTCCTCGGTGACGCCGAAGAGCTGTGGCAGAACCAGCGCAAGGCCGTGCAGATCGCCGAAATCAATTACACCGCAGCCGTTTCGGTCGGTGTCCTGGTCGGCGAGAAGATGCGAGCACAGGGCTACGGCCGGATCATCGCGATGAGCTCGGCCGCCGGCGAGCGGGTGCGCCGGTCCAACTTCGTCTACGGCTCCACCAAGGCCGGACTCGACGGGTTCTACCTCGGCCTCGGCGAGGCACTGCGCGAGTTCGGCGTTCGGGTGCTGGTGATCCGGCCCGGACAGGTGCGCACACGGATGAGCGCCCACGTCAAGGAAGCCCCGCTGACCGTCGACAAGGAATACGTCGCCGAACTGGCCGTCACCGCGTCGGCCAAGGGCAAGGAGCTGGTCTGGGCGCCTGGGGCGTTCCGGTACGTGATGATGGTTCTGCGGCACATCCCGCGGCCCATCTTCCGCAAGCTTCCCATCTGATGCAGGCGCGTCCGGCCAGGGTCATCGGACACATGGTGGTCGCCCTGATGCTCGCCTCGGCGGTGGCCGGGGTGTCGATCGCCGCGATCGCCCAGGTCCAGTGGCCGGCCTACAACACGTCCAACCAGCTGCATGCGCTCACCACGGTGGGCCAGGTCGGCGCCCTGGCCGGAATCTTCGCCGCGGGCCTGATCTGGCGCCGGGGCCGGCGCACCCTGGCCCGGCTGGCCGCGCTGATCTTCCTGTCCGCGTTCTCGGTAGTCACCCTGGCGATGCCGCTGGGCGCCACCAAGCTCTATCTGTTCGGGGTCTCGGTCGACCAGCAGTTCCGCACCGAGTACCTGACCCGGCTGGCCGACGCCCCGGGCCTGCACGACATGACCTACTTCGGGCTTCCGCCGTATTACCCGGCCGGCTGGTTCTGGATGGGCGGGCGCATCGCCGCGGCCACCGACACCCCGGCCTGGGAGATGTTCAAGCCCTGGTCGATCGTCTCGATCACCATCGCGGTGGCACTCGCATTCGTGTTGTGGGCGACCATGATTCGCTTCGAGTCCGCGCTGATCGTGACCACCGCGAGCACCGCGGCCATGCTGGCCTACGCCTCCACCGAACCGTACGCCGCGATCATCACCGTGCTGTTGCCGCCGGTGTTCGTGCTGGCCTGGTCGGGCCTGCGCGGCCAGACCCGTAACGGAGGCTGGGCCGCCGTCGTCGGCGTCGGGATCTTCCTCGGGATGACCGCGCTGCTCTACACCCTGCTCTTCCTCTACTGCGCATTCACACTCGCCATCATGGGACTGGTGCTGGCCGTGGCGCGCCGTCGCTTCGACCCGCTGCTGCGAGGCATCGTCATCGCGGTGATCGCCGGCGTGATCGCCCTGCTCACCTGGGCCCCGTACCTGCTGGCCGCGTTGCGCGGGACACCCGCCGAAAAGGGCACCGCCCAGCACTACCTGCCCGACGCCGGCGCCCAGCTGACCTTCCCGATGCTGAGCTTCACGCTGCTCGGCGCGCTCTGCATGCTCGGCACGCTGTGGTTGGTGGTCCGGGCGCGCAGCTCGACGCGGGCCGGCGCATTGGCCGTCGCGGTGCTCGCCGTCTACGCCTGGTCGCTGCTGTCGATGCTGACCACACTCGCCGGCACCACGCTGCTGTCCTTCCGGTTGCAGCCCACACTGACCGTGCTGCTCATCACCGCCGGAGCGTTCGGGTTCATCGAATCGGCACAGGGCCTGGCCCGTCTCGCGGCCAGGCGTTACCAGCCGGAGACCGCGCGTCGCGTCGTCGCGGCGGCTGCCACCGTCGGCGCAATCGGCGGCATCACGTTCAGTCAGGACATCCCTGACGTACTGCGCCCCGACATCAACGTGGCCTACACAGACACCGACGGCAGCGGCCAGCGGGCCGACCGCCGGGCACCCGGCGCCGAGCGCTACTACCGCGAGATCGACGCCAAGATCGCCGAGATCACCGGGGTGCCGCGCAACCAGACCGTCGTGCTGACCGCCGACTACAGCTTCTTGTCCTTCTACCCCTACTACGGGTTCCAGGGGCTGACGTCGCACTACGCCAACCCGCTTGCCGAGTTCGACAAGCGGGCCAAGGCCATCGAGGGCTGGGCCACGTTGAGCAAGCCCGACCAGTTCGTGAAGGCTCTTGACGAAATGCCCTGGAAGGCGCCGACCGTGTTCCTGATGCGCCACGGCGCGGACGACACCTACACGCTGCGCCTAGCCTCCGACGTCTACCCCAACCAGCCGAACGTGCGCCGCTACCACGTGGCGCTCGACGCGGCACTGTTCAAAGATCCACGTTTCGAGGTGACTGACATCGGCCCATTCGTCCTGGCGATCAGAAAGCCCATTCCCGATGGCCACTGATACGCCGATAGCATCAGAGCCCGTGACGGGACCGCAAGGAACCGCCGGCAGCAACCACCGGACGGCGCGGCTCATCGCGATCGTCGCCGGTCTGCTCGGCGTACTGATGGCGGTGGCGACACCGCTGCTACCGGTCAAGCAGACCACGGCCCAGCTGAACTGGCCGCAGAACGGCACCTGGCAGAGCATCAACGCCCCGCTGATCGGGTACGTCGCCACCGATCTGACCATCACCGTGCCGTGCCAGGCCGCCGCGGGACTGGCCGGGCCGGAGAGCCAGCAAAACCGAAGTCGCACGGTCCTCTTATCCACGGTTCCCAAGCAGGCACCCAAGGCCATCGACCGCGGCCTGCTGATCGAGCGGGTGAACAACGACCTACTGGTCATCGTGCGCAACACTCCGGTGGTCAGCGCCCCGTTGGACGCGGTACTCAGCCCGGCCTGCCAGTCCCTGACATTCACCGCGCACGCCGACAAGGTGACCGGCGAATTCGTCGGGCTCACCCAGGGTGATGCCAGCGCCACCGCCGACCACCCCGCCGCGCCCCTGCGCGGTGAGCGGGGCGGCTACGACTTCCGGCCGCAGATCGTCGGCGTATTCACCGACCTGTCCGGCCCGGCACCCGAGGGCCTGAAGTTCTCGGCCACCATCGACTCCCGCTACAGCAGCGCCCCGACGCTGCTCAAGATGCTGGCGATGATCATCGGCGTCGCGATGACCGCGATCGCGCTGGCCGCGCTGCACCGCCTCGACACCGCCGACGGCGTCCGGCACCGGCGGTTCCTGCCGCCCCGCTGGTGGTCGATGACACCGTTGGACGGACTGGTCACCGCCGTGCTGGTGTGGTGGCACTTCGTCGGGGCCAACACCTCCGACGACGGCTACATCCTGACCATGGCGCGGGTGTCCGAACACGCCGGCTACATGGCCAACTACTACCGCTGGTTCGGCACCCCCGAGGCCCCGTTCGGCTGGTACTACGACCTGCTCGCACTGTGGGCCCACGTCTCCACCAACAGCGTCTGGATGCGGTTGCCCACCCTGGTGATGGCGCTCGCGTGCTGGTGGGTCATCAGCCGTGAGGTACTCCCGCGACTCGGTCGCGCCGTCAAGACCAACCGCGCGGCCGCCTGGACGGCCGCAGGCATGTTCCTGGCGTTCTGGCTGCCGCTCAACAACGGCCTGCGCCCCGAACCGATCATCGCCCTCGGCATCCTGCTGACCTGGTGCTCGGTGGAACGTGGCGTGGCCACCAACCGGATGCTGCCGGTGGCCGTCGCGATCGTCATCGGCGCGCTGACCCTGTTCTCCGGGCCCACCGGCATCGCCGCCATCGGCGCCCTGCTGGTCGCCGTGGGACCACTGAAAACCATTGTGGCCCGGCATACCTCACGCTTCGGGCACCTTCCGCTGCTGGCCCCCATCCTGGCCGCCTGCACCGTGACGATCATCCTGATCTTCCGTGACCAGACCCTGGCCGGTGAGCTGCAGGCCAGCACCTTCAAATCCGCCGTCGGCCCCAGCCTGGCCTGGTTCGACGAGCACATCCGCTACTCGCGGCTGTTCACCAGCAGCCCGGACGGTTCGGTGGCGCGACGCTTCGCGGTGCTGACCCTGCTGGTGGCACTGGCTGTTTCGGTGGCGATGACGCTGCGCAAGGGCCGCATCCCAGGCACCGCCGCCGGTCCGAGCCGGCGCATCATCGGCATCACGATCATCTCGTTCCTGGCGATGATGTTCACCCCGACCAAGTGGACCCACCACTTCGGCGTGTTCGCCGGGCTGGCCGGATCTCTCGGCGCGCTGGCCGCGGTCGCGGTGACGGCCGTGGCGATGAAGTCCCGGCGTAACCGGTCGATGTTCGCCGCGCTCGTGCTGTTCGTGGCGGCGCTGTCGTTCGCGACCGTCAACGGCTGGTGGTACGTATCCAACTTCGGGGTGCCCTGGTCGAACTCGTTCCCCGAGTGGCACTTCGGGTTCACCACGATGCTGCTGGGCTTGTCGGTGCTGACCTTGTTGTTGGCGGCCTGGTTCCATTTCAGCGACCGTGACGAATCCCCGGACGGCCCGCAGCACCGCTGGCAGCGGATCGTGCAATCGCCACTGGCGATCGCCGCCTGGGTGGTGGTGATGTTCGAGGTGGTGTCACTGACCCTGGCGATGACCGCCCAGTACCCGGCTTGGTCGGTGGGACGCTCCAACCTGGAGGCGCTCACCGGCAAGACCTGCGGCTTGGCCAGCGACGTGATGGTCGAGGAGAACGCGAACGCCGGCCTCCTGGCACCGGTCAGTGAGCCGCCCGGGCAGGCCCTCGGCGCGGTCACCGCGCAGGGATTCGGCCCCAACGGCATCCCGTCGGACGTCTCGGCCGACCCGGTGATGGAGCAGCCCGGCGCAGGCAACTTCGCCGACACCGACTCGGGCACCGTGACCGGCAGCGAGGTGGGTACCGAGGGTGGCACCACCGCGGCCGCCGGGATCAACGGCTCCCGGGCCCGGCTGCCCTACGGGCTCGACCCGGCCACCACCCCGGTGCTCGGCAGCTGGCGAGCCGGCACCCAGCAGCCAGCGGTCATGCGCTCGGCCTGGTACCGGCTGCCCGATCGCGATCAGGCCGGACCGCTGCTGGTCGTCTCGGCCGCGGGCCGCTTCGATCCGGGTGAGGTCGTGGTGCAGTGGGCCACCGACGCGCAGGCCGCCGAGAACAAGCCCGGCGGCGGCGTCGGATTCGCCGACGTGGGCGCCGCCCCGGCCTGGCGCAACCTGCGCGCCCCGATGGCCGCCATTCCGCGCGAGGCCACCCAGATCCGGCTGGTCGCCACCGACGACGACCTGGCCCCCCAGCACTGGATCGCGGTGACCCCGCCGCGGATTCCGGAGCTGCGCACCCTGCAGGACGTGGTCGGGTCGCAGGACCCGGTCCTGCTGGACTGGCTGGTAGGCCTGGCGTTCCCGTGCCAGCGGCCCTTCGGCCATCAGTACGGCGTGACCGAGGTGCCCAAGTGGCGGATCCTGCCAGACCGCTTCGGCGCCGAGGCCAACTCGCCGGTGATGGATTACCTGGGCGGCGGCCCGCTGGGCATCTCCGAACTGCTGCTGCGGCCGTCGAGCGTGCCGACCTATCTGCGGGACGACTGGTTCCGGGACTGGGGCTCGCTGCAACGGCTCACGCCGTGGTACCCGGACGCCGGACCGGCCCGTCTTGACCTGGGCACCGCGATCCGCAGTGGACTGTGGAGCCCGGCGCCGCTGCGGCACAGCTAGTTCGCATTACCCACCTTCAGTGGCCAGTTATGTCACATAGCGGCGGCAATCCCGCGACATAACTGGCCACTCGGCGGTTGGAACCGGGGCTCACATACGGGTCGCATAACATCGAGCCTCGTGCCTTCCGATGAGCCAACCGACCG
Organism: Mycobacterium sp. NPDC004974; assembly: GCF_053600815.1. Lineage (NCBI taxonomy): Bacteria > Bacillati > Actinomycetota > Actinomycetes > Mycobacteriales > Mycobacteriaceae > Mycobacterium > Mycobacterium sp. NPDC004974. The sequence goes on from NZ_JBSGAQ010000009.1 coordinate 16,389, forward strand.
TGTTGTGGGCATCGCACGCCTGATCGCCATCGTCGCGGGCATCGCGGGTGTGGTGCTGTGCGCGCTGGTGCCACTTCTGCCCGTCAAACAGACCACTGCGACCGTCCTGTGGCCGCAGGGCACCGATACCGCGGGAGACGTCACCTCGGTGACCGCCCCGTTGGTGTCCGGCGCCCCGCAGTCGCTCGACGTGTCCATCCCGTGTTCGGCGATCGCCACGCTGCCCGCCGAGGGCGGCCTGGTGTTCTCGACCATCCCCTCGGCCGGCATCGACGCCAGCCGCAACGGGCTGTTCGTGCGGGCCAACACCGAAACCGTGGTGGTCGCGTTCCGTGACTCGGTGGTGGCCGTCGCCCCCCGCGCCGCGATCAACGCCGGCGGCTGCAGCACGATGCACCTGTGGGCGAACGTCGGCGGAGTGGGCGCCGACTTCGTCGGCATCCCCGGCGCCACCGGCACCGGGGCCGTGGAGAAGAAGCCTCAGGTCGCCGGCCTGTTCACCGATCTGAAGATGGCACCGCAGCCCGGGCTGAGCGCCCGCGTCGACATCGACACCCGGTTCATCACCTCCCCCACCCCGCTGAAACTGCTGGTGATGACGCTCGGCGTGCTGTGTGTGGTGGCCTCGATCGTGGCGCTGGCCGTTCTTGACCGCCGTGGAGGCCATCGGGTCGGCGGGGCCTGGCAGCGCTTCGTGAAGGTTCCGGTCTCGACCTGGATCGCCGACATCGGCGTCATCGGCGGCCTGCTGCTGTGGCACGTCATCGGCGCCATCTCATCGGACGACGGCTACAACCTGACCATCGCGCGGGTATCGGCCGACGCCGGGTACACCGCCAACTACTTCCGCTACTTCGGCGCCACCGAGGCACCGTTCGACTGGTACCAGTCCGTGCTCGCCCACTTCGCAGCGATCAGCACGGCCGGTGTCTGGATGCGGGTACCCGCCACCCTGGCCGCGATCGGCACCTGGCTGCTGCTCAGCCGCTGGGTCCTGCCCCGCCTCGGACGGCGCGTCGCACGCAACCAGGTCACCATGTGGACCGCCGGAGCGGTGTTCCTGGCCGCCTGGCTGCCGTTCAACAACGGCCTGCGGCCCGAACCGCTGATCGCCTTCGGTGTGCTCGCGGTGTGGGCGCTCATCGAGACGACCATCGGAACTCACCGTTTGTGGCCCACCTGCCTGGCGATCATCGTCGCAGCGCTCAGCGTGACGCTGGCCCCGCAGGGAATCATCGCGGTGGCCCCGCTGCTGGTCGGCGCGCGCAGCGTCGTCAGTACCATCCGCAGCCGCCGCATCGCCCTGCCCGCCCTGGCCGCGCTCGCCGGCTCGGCCGCACTGGTGTTCGTCATCGTGTTCCGCGACCAGACCCTGGCCAGCGTTGCCGAATCGGCCCGGATCAAATACACCGTCGGCCCGACCATCTCCTGGTACCAGGAATTCCTGCGCTACTACTTCCTGACCGTCGAAGACTCTGTCGACAGCTCCCTGACCCGCCGGTTCGCGGTGCTGGCCATGATGCTGTGCCTGTTCGGCATGATCGCCGTCCTGCTGCGCAAGGGCCGGGTGCCCGGGCTGGCCAGCGGGCCGGTCTGGCGACTGATCGGCACCACGGCGATCGGCCTGCTGCTGCTGCACTTCACCCCGACCAAGTGGGCCGTGCAGTTCGGTGCGTTCGCCGGGCTGGCCGCCGCGCTCGGCGCGGTGACGGCATTCGCCTTCGCCCTGGTGGGCCTGCACAGCCGACGCAACCTCGCCCTGTACGTGACGGCGCTGCTGTTCGTACTCGCCTGGGCCACATCCGGGAACAACGCCTGGTTCTACGTCGGCAACTACGGCGTGCCCTGGTTCGACCGCCAGCCCGTGATCGCCGGGCATCCGGTCACCACCATGTTCCTGGCCCTGGCCATCATCACCGCGGTGCTCGCCGGCTGGCTGCACTTCCGGATCGACTACGCCGGGCACACCGAGGTGGCCAACACCCGGCGCAACCGGGCGCTGGCATCGACGCCCCTGCTCGTGGTCGCGACCATCATGGTGGTGCTCGAAGTCGGGTCGATGGCCAAGGGCTTCGTCCAGCGCTACCCCGTCTACACCACCGCCAAGGCCAACGTTTCGGCGCTCACCTCGGGTCTGTCGTCGGACAGTTGCGCCATGGCCGACGACGTTCTCGTCGAAGCCGACACCAATGCCGGCATGCTGCAACCGGTTCCGGGCCAGACCTACGGCGAGTACGGCCCGCTGGGCGGCGAGAACCCGATCGGCTTCACCCCCAACGGGATCAGCGACACCCTCGAACCGCCGAAGCCCGTCGTCGCCAACCCCGGCACGGTGAACTCCGACGGATCGCCCAACAAGCCCAACGTCGGCATCGCCTACGCCGCGGGCACCGGCGGCGGTTACGGACCCGTCGGCGCCAACGGTTCCCGGGTATACCTGCCGTTCGGCCTGGACCCGGCCCGCACCCCGGTGATGGGCAGCTACAAGGAGAACACCGTCGCCGCCAAGGCCACCTCGGCGTGGTACCAACTGCCACCGCGCACCGCGGACCGGCCGCTGGTGACCGTCGCCGCGGCAGGCGCCATCTGGTACTACGACGAAGAGCACGAGTTCCACTACGGGCAGTCGCTGAAACTGCAGTGGGGTGTGCACCGTCCCGACGGCAGCTTCCAGGCCCTCGACGCCGTGCAACCGATCGACGTGTTCGCCCAATACGCCTGGCGCAACCTGCGTTTCCCGCTGGCCTGGGCGCCGCCGGAGGCCAATGTGGCGCGGATTGTCGCCGACGACCCGAACCTCTCCGAAGACCAGTGGTTCGGCTTCACCCCGCCGCGGGTGCCGACCCTGCAGACCGCAAGTGAGTTCCTCGGCGCGCAGACCCCGGTGCTGATGGACATCGCGACCGCCGCCAATTTCCCCTGCCAGCGGCCGTTCTCCGAACATCTCGGTGTGGCCGAGCTGCCGGAGTACCGCATCCTTCCCAACGTCAAGCAAGTGGTGGTGTCGTCGAACATGTGGCAGTCCGCCCAGAAGGGTGGCCCCTTCCTCTTCATCCAGGCGCTGCTGCGCACGTCGACCATTCCGACGTATCTGCGTGACGACTGGTACCGGGACTGGGGCTCGATCGAGAAATACGACCCGGTGGTGCCGGCCGGGCAGGCGCCCGTCGCCCACATCGATGAAGGAACCCAGCGAGTGTTCGGCTTCAGCCGGCCCGGACCGATCCGAGCCCTGCCATGAGCGTGACCCTGCGTGAACACAGCGCCGACAAGGGCGTTCAGGTGACCCGCTGGGTCGCGATGATCGCCGGCCTGATCGGCTTCCTGTGCGCGGTGGCCACACCGCTGCTGCCGGTGGTGCAGACCACCGCGACGCTGAACTGGCCCCAGGCGGGTCAGATGAACAGCGTCACCGCGCCGCTGATCACCCAGACGCCGGTCACCATGTCGGTGACGGTGCCCTGTGACGTGATCCGGTCCATGCCGCCCGAGGGTGGCATGGTGCTGGGCACCGCGCCCAAGGAGGGCAGGCAGGCCGCGCTCAACGCGCTGTTCGTCAACGTCAACAGCAAGCGCGTCGACATCACCGACCGCAACGTGGTGATCGCGAGCGTGACTCGGGACAAGGTGAATTCGCCTGCCTGCGAACGCATCGAGATCACCTCGTCGGAAGCGGGCACCTTCGCCACGTTCGTCGGCCTCACCGGCACCGACGGTAAAGAGCTGCGCACCGGCTTCCCCGACCCGAACCTGCGGCCCCAGGTCGTCGGCGTCTTCACCGAATTGAGCGGGCCTGCGCCGCAAGGACTTTCCCTGTCGGCCACGATCGACACCCGGTTCACCTCCAAGCCCACCGCACTCAAGCTGGTGGCGATGCTGCTGGGCATCGCCGCCACCGTGGTGGCACTGGTGGCGTTGTGGCGGTTGGACCGGCTCGACGGACGGCGGATGCACCACCTGATCCCGTCGCGCTGGCGCACCTTCAGCGCCGTCGACGTGGTGGTGGTCGGCGGATTCCTGACCTGGCACGTGATCGGGGCGAACTCGTCGGACGACGGCTACATCCTGCAGATGGCACGGGTGGCCGACCACGCCGGATACATGTCGAACTACTTCCGCTGGTTCGGCAGCCCCGAGGATCCGTTCGGCTGGTTCTACAACCTGCTGGCCCTGATGACCCATGTCAGCGACGCCAGCATCTGGATGCGACTGCCCGACCTGATCTGCGCGTTGGTCTGCTGGCTGCTGCTGTCGCGTGAAGTGCTGCCCCGCCTCGGGCCCGCGGTGATCGCGTCCAAGCCCGCACTGTGGGCCGCGGGCCTGGTTCTGATGGCCGCCTGGATGCCGTTCAACAACGGCCTGCGCCCCGAGGGCCAGATCGCCACCGGCGCACTGATCACCTACGTGCTGATCGAGCGAGCCATCATCTCCGGACGGCTCACGCCGGCCGCCATGGCGATCATCTCCGCGGCCTTCACCCTCGGCATCCAGCCGACCGGCCTGATCGCCGTCGCCGCGCTGCTCGCCGGTGGCCGCCCGCTGCTGCGCATCCTCGTGCGTCGTGGCCGCACGCTCGGCATTTGGCCGCTGGTGCTGCCGCTACTGGCCGCCGGCACGGTGATCCTGACCGTGGTCTTCGCCGACCAGACGCTGGCAACAGTGCTGGAGGCGACCAGGATTCGTACCGCAATCGGCCCGAGCCAGGAGTGGTACACCGAGAACCTGCGCTACTACTACCTGATCCTGCCGACCGTCGACGGCTCGCTGTCCCGCCGGTTCGGCTTCATCATCACCGCGCTGAGCCTGTTCGCCTCACTGTTCATCATGTTGCGGCGCAAGCGGGTTCCCGGTGTGGCCCGCGGCCCGGTATGGCGGCTGATGGGCATCATCTTCGCCACCATGTTCTGCCTGATGTTCACCCCCACCAAGTGGGTGCACCACTTCGGCCTGTTCGCCGCGGTGGGTGCGGCGATGGCCGCGGTGGTCACGGTGCTGGCGTCGCCGGTCGTGCTCCGCTCGGCGCGCAACCGGATGGCGTTCACATCCGCGGTGTTGTTCGTCCTGGCGCTGTGTTTCGCCACCACCAACGGCTGGTGGTACGTGTCCAGCTACGGCGTGCCGTTCAACAACGACAAGCCCGCAATCGGTGGAATCACCGTGAGCGCCATCTTCTTCGCGCTGTTCGCCATCACCGCGTTGTGGGCGTACTGGCTTCACCTGCGGCCCTCGGCCGAGGGTCGGGTGGCGCGGGCACTGACCGCCGCCCCGGTGCCGATCGCGGCCGGGTTCATGGTGGTGGTCTTCGTCGGTTCGATGCTCTACGGGGTCGTCCGCCAGGACGGCACCTACTCCAACGCATCGTCGAACCTCCGCGCGTTCGCCGGCGGCTGCGGCCTGGCCGACGACGTACTGGTCGAACCCGACCCCAACGACGGGTTCCTGACCCCCGCGCCGGGCGAGTACGGCCCGCTGGGGCCGCTGGGCGGCACCGCACCGACCGGGTTCACCCCGAACGGTGTGCCGGACCATATTGTCGCCGAAGCGATTCGGTTGACCGTGCCGATGCCGGGCATCGACGCCGACTGGAATGCCGACGCCAAGCTGACCACCCCGGGCATCAACGGGTCGACCGTTCCGCTGCCCTACGGGCTGGATCCGGCCCGGGTTCCGCTGGCCGGCAGCTACACCGAGGGCCCGGCACAGCAGGTGAGCAAGCTGGCCTCGGCCTGGTACCAACTGCCCGCACCCGACGCCGCCCACCCGCTGGTCGTCGTCACCGCGGCCGGAACCATCACCGGCAACAGCATTTTCAACGGCCGCACCGAGGGCCAGACGGTTGAGCTCGAGTACGGACGGCCAGGCCCCGACGGGGCCGCGGTACCGGCCGGCCGGGTGGCGCCCTACGACCTCGGGCCGATCCCGTCATGGCGCAACCTGCGCTTCGACCGCAGCGAGATTCCGGCGGACGCCACGTTCGTCCGGGTCATCGCCGAGGACGAGTCGCTGAGCCTCGGCGACTGGATCGCGGTCACCCCGCCCCGGGTTCCCGAGGTCAAGACCGTGCAGGAGTACATCGGCTCACAGCAGCCGGTACTGATGGACTGGGCTGTGGGCCTGGCCTTCCCGTGCCAGCAGCCGATGCTGCACGCCAACGGTGTCACCGAGGTGCCGAAGTTCCGGATCACCCCGGACTACAACGCCAAGATGAAGGACACCGACACCTGGGAGGACGGCATCAACGGCGGTCTCTTGGGCATCAGTGACCTGCTGCTGCGCCAGCACGTGATGGCCACCTACCTGAACAAGGACTGGGGCCGCGACTGGGGTTCGCTGCGCAAGTTCGACACCATCGTCGACGCGGTTCCGGCGGAGGTCGAGCTCGGGACAGCGACACATTCCGGGCTCTACAAGCCGGGCCGGATCCGCATCAAGCCGTAGCCCGGACCGGGGTAGGGCGTCGAGTGGCCAGTTGTGACACGCGGACAACGAAAAACCGTGTCATAACTGGCCACTCGGCGTTAGACGTTGCCCTTTTCCGCGGCGGTGACGAGCTTGTGTGACAACGTCCCGAGCACCACGCGGAGGACAAGCCAGTAGGCCAACCCGACCACGCGCCAACGGGTCTCGTACCCACCGCGCCAGGTCACCTGCGTGCCGCCGGCGACCTCGGTGAACGTCACTTCGGCCTGATAGTCGCGGATCGGACCGTCGGTGAGCATGGTGTAGCCGTGCCGGTGGTCCGGTTCGTGGATCGTGGTCATCTCGCGGGTCGGCTTCTTCCGGGTGCCCACGGCCCGGATCGCCCCGACCCCACCGTCGCCGGCCGGGCCGCGGGATTCCCAGGCCGAGTAGGGAATCAGGGGCGAGGCCCAAGCGGACCAGCGAGATCCGTCGGACACGATGGCGAACAGGGTCCGCGGCGGTGCCGTGGTGTGCCGGCGGACAACACATTCATAGCGGCGGTTCATGGCTCGCGACTTTAACAGAACAATGTTCTATTATGTGGAAATGCCGGAATCCGCCCCACCTTTCACCCGCGCACGCAGCGAGGCGCAGCGCCAGGACCGGTTGTCGGGGCTGGTGACAGCGACGCGGGAGTGCCTGGCGCAGACGCGCGCGGCGACGTTGACGCTGGGCGACGTGGCCGCCGCTGCGGGCCTGGCGAAGTCGGGCATCCTGCGGTACGTCAGCTCCCGCGAGGCACTGCTGCTGCGGGTGATGTACGACGAGCACGTGGGTTGGATCGATGCGCTCACGATCGAACTCCGCACCGCCACTCCGGCAGCCGCACTGGCCCACACGCTGGCCGCTCGACCGGTCCTGTGCGATCTCATCGCGGCCTCGCCCGTGCTCATCAGCCGCCTCGCCCCGGACGATTTCCGCGTCCTGGCGGCCCAGGCGCAGGATGCCCAACAGCGGCTCGGCGCCGCGCTACAGCCGTCGCTGCCGTTGTCCGATGATCAGCTCCGCTCGCTGACGGCAGCCGTCCACGCGTTCACCGGCACGGCCTGGGCATGGAGCACACCGGATTCAGCGGTGGGCACCTCGATGGTGACCGACTTCGAGTCGACCGTGAGCCGGCTGCTCGCGATCTTCATCGCGGGCCTGCGGCTCTAAGTCGGGAAAGTCCTGCAGTGCGGCCTCAGTGTGGCGGGCCCAGGTACGGGAACACGTCGAGGGTGTCGGTGTGCGGGCTCAGGCCCGACGGCGGACAGTCCCCCTTGGTCAGCGACGCCAGCCGGTAGTCGATCACGTCGTCGGCGAACACCCGGCCATTCGGGTACTTGGCCGGCTTCGACGGGTTGAACGTCAACATGTCGGGCAGGATCCCCTCTTCGTCGATGGCAGCGATCGCCTCGTCGTGCGAGTAGCCACCGGTGTGCCCCAGCAGATGGATGAACTGGCCCATCCAGCGCTCCCGGTCATGGATCGGCACGCCGGCGTTGTACTCCAGCTTGGTGTCGTCGGTGTTGAAGAAACTGCTCACCGACGGATGCCCGGCCCGGTCCACGTGCAACAGCTCGCCATCTCGGTGCAGGCTGCACCGGCCCCAGATCCGGATGTCGGGGTCGGCGCCCAGCTGCACCGTCGGTAGCTCCATGACCATCGAGCACACATTGGCCTGGGTGTTGGAATCCACGCCGGTCCAAGGATATTGACCGCTGAGATGGAGCGCGGTGAAGTTCCGGCCTCCGGAGGTGTCGAACAGGTTCTTGACACCGTCGAAGTCGAAGAAGAAAGCGTCACTGCGGGCACCGGCGAAGAATGTGTAGGCGTTGGTCTGGGCGATCACCGGCTCCCGCCCGAACGACACCTCGACGCCGGTGAAGATCCGTTCTCCGACTGCCTCGGGCGATTCCGCGTCCTCGTCGGCGGCCAGATACACGTCCACGGTCTGGCGGCCGTCGACCGGCTCGGAGAACACGTAGCTGAACGCGATATCGTCGCGCAGGTCACCGTCGTTGTCGATGGCCAGCCGGTAGATGGCATCCGGATGCAGAGCGTCCGCGTTGGGATTGGCGTTGAGGATCAGCACGGTCCGCGTGGGATCGGCCGGTGACTGGAAGGCATATAGATCGCATAGATCGAGACGCTGGTCGCCCAGCGGTGGCCCGAGACTCAGCCCGGTGAAGTGGTTCGACATGTACCCATCAAAGCGCGCACACGGTCGGGTCGCACCGGAAACGGGCTACACCCGCGCCCAGACCACGCGACTGCCCAACCCGATGTCCTGCAACGATCTTCGCTGCGGATCGACGGCTCGCACAGCCAACCAGAGCGGCCTGTGGATAACTTGTGGATGGTTTTCGACGAGCCCGATGTCATCGCTGATCACAGGACATGTTTTTGAATTACACGCTTGTGAGTAGGAATGTGCATTGCCGGCCTACCGCAAACCCGCCGCCACTCACCGCGCGAGAGAAGCCAGGGCCACCGCGGCCGCGTTGGCGCCACACATGCCGTGCGCTCCGGGCCCCGGCGGGGTGGCCGCCGAGCACAGGTACATGCCGGGAACACCAATTCGGTAGGGCTGCAGCGTAGTCCGCGGGCCGAACACCAACTGCCGGATGTCCTTGGCCCCCGTACAGATGTCACCGCCGACGTAGTTGGCGTTGTAGACCGACATCTCCGTCGTCGACCGCACCGCCATCCCGACGATCCGGTCGCGGAACCCGGGGGCGAACCGCTCGAACTGGCCGATGATCGCCTCTGTTGCGTCACCCGTATAGCCGTGTGGCACATGGGCATACGAATACACCGGATTGATGTCGCCGACCGAGCGGCCCGGATCGGCCACATACTGCTGCCCGACGAGCACAAACGGCCGCTGCGGCATCCGGCCGGCGTGGATCTCCCGCTCGGTCGCCGCGATCTCGGCGAAGTCACCGCCCAGGTGCACCGTCCCCGCGCCGCCGACCTCCGGATTCGTCCACGGCACCGGACCCTCGACCGCGAAGTCGACCTTGAAGGCTCCAGGACCGTACCGGAATCCACCCAAGCCACGGGCCACCCGCCTGGGCAGGCGGTCCCCCATGATGTCGACCACCGCTGTCGGTGCGAGATCGAACATCGTCACGTCGGCGGACGGCAGCTGCGCACCGGACGTGACGCGGATACCCGTTTCCACCTTGACGTCCAACTCCGCGAGCACCGCGGCCAGAGCATCGGTGATGGCCTGCGAACCGCCCTGTGCCACCGCCCAACCGTGCCAGTGCCCGGCGGTGATGATGCCAAGGCCGATGGCCGAGGTCAGCGGAAAGTGTAAGGGCCGGAAGGTGTGTGCGGCGACACCGCCGAACAATGCCCGCGCGCGTTCGGTACGGAACAGCCGGGCGAACGCCGCCGCGGGCAGCACCGTTGGCGCGCCGAAACGAGCCAGCGCAAGCGGATGCTTCGGCACCCGTAGCAGCGGCCCCATGATGTCCTGCGAGAGCATGTCGAAATTCGATGACGGCCCGCCGAAAGCCCGCCGCCACCGACCTCCATCCCCGCCGAGCGCCGCCGCGGTGGTATCCACGCTGCGGTACAGCAGGCCGGCATCACCACTGTCGAGCGGATGCGCACAATCGATCTCTGGCCATTTCCACTGCAGCCCGTGACGCTCCAACCCAAGACCGTTCAGGAAGGCCGAGCCGACCGCCATCGGATGGATCGCCGCGCAGTGGTCGCGGACGAGGCCCGCGGGGAAACCCTCCGCGAGGCCCTCGCTCGACGAGCGCACCCCGCCGCCGATCTCGTCGGCGGCCTCCAGGACGGTGACGTCCACCCCAGCCGAGGCCAGCGTGATCGCGGCCGCGAGCCCGTTGGGCCCCGCACCGACCACAACCGCGGTGCTCATGCCGGAATCCCGGCCCGCCGCCACGTCACATTCAACGGGATCGGCCCGTTCGGCAGCCAGGGCTGCTCGTCGACCAGGTCGGACACATTCCAGGTGCCCCGCTCGATCACCCCGAGGGCCGCGTCAATCACCTTGTACTCCTGGGTCTTGCGATGGATCGGCTGCGATTCCACCCATGCCACCACGAACTCGCCCGGTTCGAACTGTGCCTCGGACTGGATCGCGGCGATGAGGTCTTCATTGTGCAGGTGTCCGTCACCGAAATTGAAACCGATGATCGTGTTGCACGACATCTCCCCCTCGCGCACGGTGCGGCTGTCGATGTCCGGGAGGGATTTCAACAGAACCGAATACAGTCCGCGGCCCTGGCTGTGCAGTGCGCGCCACGCGGTGACCTGCTGGGTGAACACCTCGGCCACCACCGGGTCCCAGCCGAAGTTGATGTACTGGTCCACCGTGTTCGGCGCGGACCGGGTGACCCGGTTCAGCTTCTGCTCGGCGCCCGGGGTGAAGGTCCACACCGCCGAAGCCCAGTTGCCCGCGTACTGACGCATGGCGGGCAGGAAGGACACCAGGTCCGGCCGGAAGTTACCCAGCACCGGGAAGAAGCACAGCCCGATCAGCAGCACCACAGTCAGCCAGGGCGAGGACATGTCCGCGATGGCGTAGCCGTCCCAGTTCGGGAAGCCGAGAAACAGGAAGACGGTGATGTAGGCGAACAGCACGTTCCATTCCACCGGAACCGCCAGCGGGAACGTCGAGATGATGAACAGGTGGAAGCACACCATCACCGCGGCCGCGCCGAACGTCAGCCATGGCCACGGTGACAGCAGCAGCGCCAGCGGTGCGACGATCTCCACGAAGCTGCCCGGCCCGTGCGCCATGAAGGTCGCCAGGTGCGAGGGACGAAGATCGTGCGGGAAGTTGCGGTAGTGCGCGCGCTTGAGCCACTTGAACGGAAGCGTCGGGCTGTTACTCACCATCGGCGGGATGACGTTGGTGAAGTGCAGACCGAACTTGGAGACACCGGCCCAGATCCACACCGTGCCGATCAAGAGCTTGCCGGCGATGATCATGTCGACGAACGGCAATGTCGTGAAGAACAGCAGCGCGGGCAGGTACTGCTCGCCGCGGGCAGCCAGGAAGATCGTCTTGTCCCGCAAGCCGATCACGACCAGCAGCACCATCGGCATGATCAGCAGCGCCGGGTTCACCAGGCCCGAGGTGTTCTGTGGCAACACCGCGCTCAGCGAATCGCTGTGCACACCGGGTGCCACCAGCGCCACCACCACGGCGGCGATCAGCGCCAGGTACACGAACACGTCGAACCGGGTGCGACGGTCACCATCGGTGAACGGCACCGCCTTCCACGGCCGCAGCCGAATCGTGTTGACCTTGGCCCAGAATCGGTAGCCGCCCGTCATCGGCTTCGTCTTGCCGGCAAGTGGGCCCCACGATCCGGCCAGCCCGAGGAGCTCCAGCAGGATGGTCCACAGGATCAGCTTCTGATACACGATCGGCTGATTCCACCAATCGGCCACATGCCAGAAGGCGGGCAGATGAGACGTCGCAGTCGCGATGACAACCCCGCCGAGCGCATAGAAGAGCGTCAGCTTGACGATGTAGAGCACATGGATCATGCGGGGGGCACCGAGGCCGTGGTCCACCCACTTGAGGCTCATGATCCGGAGGCGCTCCTGCAGCGGCAGGCGCAGAAACTCCTGAAGGTCGACCTCAGGCAGGGTTGGCTTGACGAATCCCATGACGAGCTCCTTTTTCGGGCCGGGCTAGGACCGCGCAACCGCGGTGGTCAGTGTCTTACGCAGCGTGGGCTTGTCGATCTTGCCGACGGGGTTCACCGGCAGGCCGGGCAGAATTGTGATGTCGACGGGCAGTTTGTATTTCGACAGCGATCCGGTGAGATGTTCGCGGATCCGGTCCTCGCCGAGCTCGGCGCCCGGGTTCAGTGACACGAACAGGACCGGCTCCTCGCCGTAGACCGGATTCGCGCGCCCGACGACGGCGGCCTCGGCGATCTCGGGCAGCTGGTGGACAACCGTCTCGATCTCCTTGGGGTAGATGTTCTCCCCGCCGCGGATGATCATGTCCTTGGCCCGGTCCACGAGCACCAGGTATCCGTCCTCGTCGAACCGGCCCACATCGCCGGTGTGCAGCCAGCCGTCGACCAGGGTCTCGGCGGTCTCCTCCGGGCGGTTGAGATAGCCGCGCATGACGTTGGGGCCTTTGATGACGACTTCGCCGACCTCTCCTTGCGGGAGCGTCGCACCGGAGCCGTCGACGATGCGAATCTCCTGACCCGGCAACGGGATGCCGACGGTTCCCGGCTTGCGCTTGCCATGCAGCGGATTGCCCGTGCTGGCGCAGGATCCCTCGGACAGTCCGTAACCCTCGATGAGTCCGATGCCGTAGCGACGCTCGAACCGATCGAGAAGTTCGACGCTGGCCGGCGCGGCGCCACACACCGCGAACCGCACCGAGCTGGCATCGGGCTGCACCTCGGCGGGCAGTCCGGCGAGCATCGTGTAGATGGTGGGTACTGCGGAAAAGTATGTGGCGCGGGTAGTTTCGATGCGCTCGAAGAACGTGGCCGGGTTGAACCGGCCGGCGATCGTGGTCCGGCCGCCGGCGATCAGCGGGGACAGGGCGCTGACCACGATGCCGTTGACGTGGAACAGCGGCAGAATCAGCAGGCTGTGGTCCGCCTCGGTGAGCTCGAACCCCTGGATGACCATGTCGCACATGGCATTGACATTGGCGTGGTCGAGCATGACGCCCTTGGGCCTGCCGGTGGTGCCGCTGGTGTAGATCAGCAGGGCCAGCGCGTCGTCCGAGATCTCGAAGGGTGCGACCGGATCCGCCGATCCGGCGGCCAGATCATCGAGCGTCAGGACCGGCACCTCAGCCGCCGTATCGTCGTCTACGACGAGCACCTTGGACCCGGCATCGGCGACCTGGTAGGCCATCTCGGCCGCCACCAGGGTCGGGCTGATCGGGGTGATAACGGCACCCAAGCGCCAGGCCGCGAAGAGCACCACGACGAATTCGGCGCGGTTGGGCAGCTTGAGTGCGACGACATCGCCGGGCCCCACACCCGCGGAACGCAGCGCGGCCGCGGCACGCGTCACGGCGTCGAGGAATGCGGTGTTGTCGAAGTCGAGGGCGTCGTCGGCGACGGCCGAAGCATGCGGGGCTCGGGCGGCGCGGCGATCTGGCAGAGTCGCGAGGAACATGTCACGACGGTAGGTAGCCGGTGATGCGCCTCACATCATCTCGCGGCGATGAAGTCGGCCCGGCGGTTTGTCGCTTGGAGACAAATTTGCGATCTAGGGTCAACACATGGACACCGATGTCGCGGCCGCATCCGCCGTGGTGATGGATCGGTTGATGGCACGTCAAGTAGCGGTGAGCCATTCCGTACAACAGGCCCTGGCCAGCGACATTACGGAGTTGCGTGGCGATCCCGAGTTGGTGCAACTACTGGGATCCAGTGTCGCGGGCAATGTCGAGACCATCTTCCATGCGCTTCGCCACGACATATCGCTGGGCAACATCGAACCGCCGACCGCCGCCCTGGAGTACGCCCGGCGCGTGGCCCAGCGCGGTGTGCCGATGGAGGCGCTGGTGCGCGCATATCGGTTGGGGCACGCCCTGGTGATCGACGCCGCGGCCGAGGAGGTCAACGCCGCCGGACTTCAGGCCCGGATCGGGTTGGCGGTGTTCGAGCGGATCACCTCGGTGTCGTTCCGCTACATCGACTGGATCAGCCAGCAGGTGGTGGTGGTCTACGAAGCCGAACGCGACCGGTGGCTGGCCAACCGGAACAGCGCCAGGGCGCTGCGGGTGCGTGAGCTGCTCGCGACGCCACTGTCGGTCTCGGTGTCCGACCCCGATACCCTCACCGCGACGCTGCGGTACCCGATGCAGCGGACACATCTTGCCGTCGTGATGTGGTGGCCGGCCGACTCCGAACTGGACGACGGGCTCGGCCGGCTGGAGTCAGCACTCCGGGACTCGGCAGAAGCTGTTGGGGCACAAAGTAGTCCGTTGTTCATCGCCGCTGATCGCAACACCGGCTGGGGGTGGATACCGCTGTCGGCCTCTGCAGCGACGACCGCGGTCGAGGTTGTCCGCTCTCACATGGGCGCACGGCACACCGGCCCTGCAGCTGCGCTCGGCACACCGTTGTACGGCGTCGACGGCTTCCGCAGATCACACCACCAGGCGCTGCGAGCACGCCGCGTCGCGCTCGCCGCCGGCACCGGCGGGGTCACCGCCGCCGGCGACCCAGGACTTGCCGCTGCGGCGCTAATCGGTGAAAACCTGGACGATGCAAAGGAATTCGTTTCCCAGACATTAGGCGCCCTGGCATCGGACACCGCCAACGACGCCCGGCTGCGGGAAACCCTGCGGGTGTACCTGCACGGCGGCGCCAGCTACAAATCGGCGGGCGAGAAACTCAACCTGCATTTCAACTCGGTCAAGTACCGCGTCGGCCGTGCCGAGGAGCGCCGCGGCAGGCCCGTCGACGACGATCGGCTCGACGTCGAACTGGCCCTGCTGCTGTGTGAGCGGTACGGCACCGCGGTGCTGTCCGGTCCCTGACCCTCGCTGACGATCAGATCGGGGTCAGACCGTGCTTACGCTGGACCTTGGGCATGTTCTGCTTGTCCCGCAGCAGGTGCAGGGACTTACGCAGGAGCAGCCGGGTCTCGTGCGGCTGGATCACGCCGTCGATGTAACCGCGCTCGGCCGCGATCCACGGCGTGGCCAGGTTGAGGTTGTAGCCCTCGATGAAGTCGGCGCGGATCTTCTGCACCTCAGGCGCGGTCGGATCCGGGAACCGCTTCACCAACAGCTGCGCCGCACCCTCGGCACCGATCACCGCGATACGCGCAGTCGGCCAGGCGAAGTTCAGGTCGGCCGACAGCTGCTTGGAACCCATCACCGCATACCCGCCGCCGTAGGCCTTGCGGACGATGATGGTCACCTTCGGCACATCGGCCTCGACGATCGCGTTGAAGAACCGGCCGCCGCGCTTGATGATCCCCTTCTCCTCCTCGGCGAAGCCCGGCATGGCGCCGGGGGTGTCCACGACGAAAACCAAAGGCAGGTTGAAGGAGTCGCAGAACCGGATGAAGCTGGCGGCCTTGTCGGAGGCATCGGTGTCCACCACGCCGGACAGGTGCATGGGCTGATTGGCGATCACACCGACCGGGCGACCGTCCACCCGGGCGAACGCGGTGATCATGGCCGGGCCACGCTGCTCAGCGATCTCGAAGATGTCACCGTCGTCGAAGATCCGCAGCAGGATCTCGTGCATGTCGTAGGACGTGTTGTCGGCATCCGGGACGATCGCGTCCAACTCCAGATCGTGCGGGGTGATCTCGGGTTCCAGACCCGGATTCACGATCGGCGCGTCGTCGAAATGGTTGGCGGGCAGGAACGAAAGGTAGTCGCGGACGTACTGGAACGCCGCCGCCTCGTCCTCGACAACCTTGTGGATGTTGCCGCGCTGGGCCTGTACGTCGGCGCCGCCGAGTTCGTCGAACGTCACGTCCTCGCCGGTGACGTCCTTGATCACGTCCGGTCCGGTGATGAACATGTAGCCCTGATCGCGCACCGCCACCAGCAGATCGGTCTGGATCGGCGAGTACACCGCGCCGCCGGCGCATTTACCCAGGATGATCGAGATCTCCGGCACCAGGCCGCGCAGCATTTCGTGTCTGCGGCCCAGCTCGGCGTACCAGGCCAGCGAGGTCACCGCGTCCTGGATGCGGGCGCCGGCCGAGTCGTTGATACCGATGATCGGGCAGCCGACCATGGCCACCCACTCCATCAGCTTGGCCACCTTGCGGCCGAACATCTCACCGACCGAACCCTGGAACACCGTCTGGTCGTGGCTGAACACACCGACCGGGCGGCCGTTGATGGTCCCGTGGCCGGTGACGACGCCGTCGCCGTAGAGCGCGTTGGGGTCACCCGGAGTGCGCGCCAACGCACCGATCTCGAGGAAGCTGCCCGGATCGACCAGGGCGTGAATCCTGGCCCGTGCGGACGGAATTCCCTTCTTGTCCCGGCGGGCCTTGGCCTTCTCGTCGCCCGGATCGGCAGCCTGTTGCAGCTTCTCGCGGAGCTCGGCAAGCAGTTCAGCCGTGGTCTTGTTGGTCACTTGCTCTCGCTCTCCGCTTCGATACGGTTGATCGCCTCGCTCATGTGAGCACCGACTTTGGCAATGTACGGCTCGTCGATGGCCTGGATGTGCTCGCCCCCGATGGGCACCACCTCGAGATCCTTGACGTACTCCCCCCAGCCGCCGTCGGGCTTGCGGGTCGCGTACGCGGGCTCGAAGACGATGGCGTCATCGTGGTAGCGGTCGGCCAGGTACAGCGTGACGTGGCCGTCGTAGGACTGAACCTCGATGGTGGCCAGGGCACGCTGATCCAGATACGACGTGCGCTGATGCTCGATGATCCCGCCCGGGATCTGCACACCGCTGTCCTTGATCGCGTCCAGAACGAACTTCACCTGGCCCTCGTCGTCGAGCTGCTCCAGCTCCTCGTACGGGATCGCCGGGATCTCGACATTGAACGTGCGCTGGGCGAACAGGGCGTAGCGATCCCAACGGGCCCGCATACCCTCCTTGCTCTGGTCGATCGGCTCGCCCGGAAGCGCGAGGTCGATCAGCCCGACGAACCGGACATCGGCACCTGCCTGCTTCAGGCCGATCGCGCACGCGTAGGCCAGCGCCCCGCCCAGCGACCAGCCGGCCAGGATGAACGGCCCCTTGTGCATCTCCAGCAGCTTGGGCACGTACTCGGCGGCACGCTCCTCGATCGCGCCCTCGACGCGCTCGATGCCGTACACCGGGGTGTCGGCCGGAAGCCGCTTCATCAACGGCTCGTAGACGACGGTCGATCCGCCGGCCGGGTGGAACACGAACAGCGGCACGTGCGAGGTGCCCTCTTTGCCCGGTCGCAGAGTGCGGACGAATCCGTCGACAACACCTTCTTCGAGCTGATCACGCACGATCGTCGACAGCTCTTCGATGGTCTTCGCCGAGCGCACCTGCTCGACCGTCACTGTGCCCTCGGCACGCTCGGAGAGCCGCTCGGACAGCTTCGTCGCGGTCTCGACATCGACGAAGGGCAGCTCGTTGAAGATGCCGACCGGCGACTTGCCGGTGACGATCGCCCACGTGGCGAAGGTGACGCGCTCAGCTGCGTCACGCGGGGGCACGTCGGCGCCCAGCGCCTCGGTGACCGCTTCCTGGGTGAGCACCTTGGCCGCGGCCGCGGCCGCGGTGGCCTTGCTCGGTCCGGACGGATCCGACGGCGGAGCCGGGATCGACGGGCCCGACGGGTCGCTCGGCGGGGCCGGAATGTCCAGTGCGGGTGCGGCTTCGGCAGCTTCAGCGCTGTCGTCGGAGTCCGTCTCCGCCAACGGGTGTCCGGCCTCGGCCAGCTTGGCCTCGAGCTCGGCGACCGTGGAGGCGCCGCCCAGGAGTTCGGACTGCTCGGCGGCGATCTCGTCGGCCGTCTTGCCCTTCTGGGATTCGGCGATCTGATCGACCTCGTCGCGGTGCTCGATCGCGTACTTGATGAGCTCCTCGACGTTGTACAGGTTGGCGTCGCGCACCGCGGTCAGCTGGATCGGCGGCAGGTCGAAGTCGTACTCGACCCGGTTCTTGATCCGCACCGCCATCAGGGAATCCAGGCCCAGCTCGATCAGCGGCACCTCCCACGGCAGGTCCTCGGGCTCATAGCCCATGGCACCGCCGACGATGGTGCCGAGTCGCTGTGCGATGGTCTCGCCCGAATCCGGTGACCACTTGGCAAAGCCCGCACCGAGATTGGCGCCCTTGGTCAGGTTGTCGGACAGAATCGCCGCATCGTCCTCGACCTCGGGCTCAGCCACCACTTCTGGGGTAGCCGAAACCTGCTCGGCGACAACACCGGCGCCCACGGCGGTCGGCAGCGCTGCCGCGGCGCCGCCACGGGTCACGATCGCGTCGTAGACCAACGTGAACGATTCGTCGATGCGCGCGTGCACCTGCACCGAGGCGCCGCCCGGGTGCCGGGTCAGCGTGGTGACCAGGCGCGAGCCCTCGGCGGGCACCGCACGCTGCTCGGAAGCGGTCAGCTTGGCGTCCGGAAGCACCTGCGCGGCAGCCGCTTTCACCAGTGCGGCGAGGTCGGCGGTGCCCTTCGACACGAACTCCCAGACGTGCTTGCCGTCGGGTGTCGCGACGTGGTTGCCGGGCATCACTGCCGAGCTGTCCGCGGTGAACTGTGCGTCCAGCCAGTGCTGCTTGCGCTTGAACCGGGTGGGCGGGATGTTGGCGAAGTCCAGGGCACCGGCCAAACCGGTGGACTTGCGCGGGAACAGGGTCCGGAAGTCCAGCTCATGGCCGTGCACGAACAGGTGGGCCATGGCGGTGACCATCGACTCGACCTCGTCCTGCTTACGGGCCAGGGTCGCCACCAACTGCGCGTCGTGCAAGCCGGCCGATGCGGTGGTCAGCCCAACCTGCATGAGGGCCACCGGGTTCGGCGCCAGCTCAAGGAACGTGGTGTGACCGTTGTCCACCGCGTTGCGGATGCTGTGGGTGAAGTAGACGCTGTGCCGCAGGCCCTTCTTCCAGTAGTCCACGTCGTGGATCGGCTCGGCGCCGGCCCGGATGAACTTGCCCTCGTGCACGGTCGAGAAGTAGCCCGTGGTCAGCGGATGCGGTTCGATGCCTTGGATTTCGGCGGAAAGCTCACCGAGCAGCGGGTCCATCTGCTGGGTGTGGCTGGCGCCCTTGGTCTGGAGCTTGCGGGCGAACTTGCCCTCCGATTCGGCCCGGGCGATGATCGCGTCGATCTGCTCCGGCGGGCCGCCGATGACGGTCTGGGTCGGGGCGGCGTAGACACACACCTCCAGGCCCGGGTAATCGGCGAAGACGGTCTTGATCTCGTCAGCCGAGTACTCGACGAGCGCCATCAGCCGGATGTACTCGCCGAACAGCATCGCCTCGCCCTCACCCATCAGGTGCGCGCGCGAGCAGATGGTCCGGGTGGCGTCGGCCAGTGACAGGCCGCCCGCGAAGTACGCGGCGGCCGCTTCACCGAGCGACTGTCCCACCACCGCACCGGGTTTCGCTCCGTGAGCCTTGAGGAACTCACCGAGCGCGATCTGGAGGGCGAAGATCACCGTCTGGACCACTTCGATGGGGTATTCGCAGGTCTCATTGGTGTAGTCGATCGCGTCATCGAGAATCAGCTCGACGATCGAGTACCCGCGCTCATCCTGGATGTGAGCGTCGACCTTGTTGATCCACTCGGCGAAGACCGGCTCCCGCAGGTACAGGCTCTTGCCCATCTTGCGGTGCTGCGCACCGAAACCGGCGAGCACCCACACCGGCCCGTTGGTCACCGGGCCGTCGGCCGAGATCACAGTCGGATGCTGCTTGCCCTCGGCGATCGCCCGTAGGCCCTTGATCGCCTCGTCGTGGTCATGGGCCAGCACCACGGCGCGGGAACGGCCGTGGCTGCGGCGTGACAGCGAGCGCCCGATGGACTCGAGCGACGACGCGCGGCCTTCTTCGCTGTCGATCCAGTCCGCCAGCTCAGCCGCGGCGACCTTCTTGCGTGAGCTCAGGAACGCCGAAACAGCAAGCGGGACAACCTTCTTGGTGGGCTCGGCAGCTTCCGCCGCCGCCAGCTCCGCACGGGCCGCATCCAGCAGGCGCAGCGCCTCGTCGGTCAGGCCGGGCAGCTCATGGGTCACCTCGTCGTAGGCCGGGTATTCGTCGACCTCGGGCTCATCGTGGATGAACTCGCCGTACTCGTCCATCCGCACGCCACCGACGTGCACGGCGTTTGCGTCATCAGCAGCCGACTTGTCCTCTTCCGCTTCGGGTTCCGCCTGCGGCTCGACCAGATCCGACGGCAGCACCTCGCGCAGCACCAGGTGGGCGTTGGCTCCACCGAAGCCGAAGCCCGAGACACCGGTGATGGCATGTCCGCTGTAGCGCGGCCACTCCGAGACGGTGTCGTTGACCTTGAGGTGTTCCTTGTCGAAGTCGATGTACGGGTTGGGGCCCGCGTAGTTGATCGACGGGGGCAGCTTGTCGTGCTGCAGTGAGAGGGTCATCTTCGCCAGGCTGGCCGCACCGGCAGCCGACTCCAGGTGCCCCACATTGGATTTCACGGCACCCAGCAGGGCGGGCTTGTCGGCGTCGCGACCGCGGCCGACCACCCGGCCCAGTGCGTCGGCCTCGATCGGGTCACCCAGGATGGTGCCGGTGCCGTGCGCCTCGATGTAGTCGACGTCGCGCGGGTTGATCCCGGCGTCCTTGTAGGCCTTGCGCAGCACGTCTTCCTGCGCGTCCGGGTTCGGCGCGAGCATGCCGTTGGACCGGCCGTCATGGTTGACCGCGCTGCCGGCGATCACGGCGAGGATGGTGTCTCCGTCGCGGCGGGCATCGGAAACCCGCTTGAACACCAGCATGCCGCCGCCCTCGGAGCGGGCATATCCGTTGGCATCGGAGGAGAACGACTTGATCCGGCCGTCCGGGGCCAGCACTCCGCCGACCTCGTCGAAACCGATCGTGACGATCGGGGTGATCATGGCGTTGACCCCGCCGACGATGGCCACGTCGGCCTCGCCGGAGCGCAGCGCCTGCACACCCTGGTGCGCAGCGACCAGCGAGCTGGAGCAGGCGGTGTCGACCGATACCGACGGTCCGCGGAAATCGTAGAAGTAGGACACCCGGTTGGCGATGATCGAGGTCGCGGTACCGGTGATCGCGTAGGGGTGCGCGGCCGTGGGGTCCATCAGGGCGAGGAACTGGTAGTCGTTGTTGGAACTACCCACGTACACAGCCACATTGGTACCGCGCAGGCTCGACGCCGGGATGCGGGCATGCTCGAGGGCCTGCCAGGTCAGTTCGAGCGCCATCCGCTGCTGCGGATCGATGTTGTCGGCCTCCATCTTCGACAGCGCGAAGAACTCGGAGTCGAAACCCTTGATATCCGAGAGATAGCCGCCGCGAATGCTGGCCTTGCCGACGCGTTCGGCGATCCGCGGCTCGGCGAGGAATTCCTCCCAGCGGCCCTCGGGCAGGTCCGTGATGGCGTCGCGGCCTTCCAGCAGCGCCTCCCACATCTCCTCAGGGGAATTCATGTCCCCCGGGAAGCGGGTGGCGACGCCGACAATCGCGATGTCCTCGACATCGGCGTCGCGCGACCAGTCCGCGTCATCGGTGTTCTCGGGCTCGGGCTCGCCCTCGATGATCACGGTGGCCAGCGACTCGATGGTCGGGTGCCGGAAGAGCACCGTGGCCGTCAGGGTGACGCCGGTGAGGTCCTCGATGTCGCTGGCCATGGCCACCGCGTCGCGCGAGGACAGGCCCAGCTCGATCAGCGGCGTGGTCTCGTCGATCGCGTCGGCCGACTGACTCGTGGCGGTGGCCACCGCCTTGCGCAGCCACTCACGCATCTCCGCGACGGTCAGGTCGGGGCGCGACGCCGGTGCCCCGGCGGGCTCGGTGCCCTCTGGAAGATTCGAATTGCTTTGTGTTTCATCCATATTCAGGTCACCTTGCATCAGAACGGGCTGGTCGGCCACGTGTCGTTGGCTTAGAGGTTCGGTTAGTCCGTCTCGTCGGGGAACGCGTTCGCGATCTTCCCGGTGCGCAGGCTGCCGTCCAGATATGCGGAGCGGCAGGCCCGGCGGCCGATCTTGCCGCTGGAGGTACGCGGGATGGCGCCCGCCGCGGTCAGCAGCACGTCGCGCACGGTGACGCCGTGGCGCACGGCGATCGCCGCGCGGATGTCGTCGGTGATCGGGCCGACTTCGAGCTTGTGAGAGCCGGGCGCCCGCTCGGCGACGATGACCAGCTGCTCGGAGCTGTCGTCGGCGTCACGGTGCAGCCCCGCGTGCGCGTTCTCGAACACCTCGTCGGGCAGCTGGTTGGCCGGCACCGAGAAGGCCGCGACATACCCGGTGCGCAGCGCCTTGCTGGCCTCCTGCGCCGAGTACTCCAGGTCCTGCGGGTAGTGGTTGCGGCCGTCGATGATCACCAGATCCTTCACGCGGCCGGTGATGTAGAGGTCACCGTCGTAGAAGGCACCGAAATCGCCGGTGCGGACCCAGGTGGCGTCGTCTTCAGCACCCTCGGCGTGTGACGGGCTGGTCCGCGATTTGAGGGTGTTCTGGAAAACCTCGATCGATTCTTCGGGCTTGCCCCAATACCCGGTGCCCATGTTCTGGCCGCTCATCCAGATCTCGCCGACCTGTCCGTCGGGCAGCTCCGTCGCGCTCTCGGCGTCCACGATGACGGCCCACTCCGAGACGCCGACCCTGCCGGCCGATGCCTGGGCAACCGCCTTGATCGAATCGCCGTCCACCTCGACGATGCGGCCGCTGTTGAGCTCGTCGCGGTCGACGGAGATGATCTTCGGCTCTTCGGCGGCCGGTGTGGTCGACACCATCAACGTTGCCTCGGCCAGACCGTAGGACGGTTTGATGGCCTTGGCCGGGAAGCCGAACGGGCTGAACGCCTCGTTGAACCGGCGCACCGTGGCCGCCGAGATCGGCTCGCTGCCGTTGAGCACAGCCTTCACATTGGACAAGTCGAGCGGCGCGCCATCCTTGGGGACACCGCGGGCCGCGGCGTGGTCGAACGCGAAGTTCGGGGCCACCGAGATGACACCGCCGGTGTCGCCTTCCTTGCGGGCCATCTCCCGGATCCAGCGCTCGGGCCGGCGCACGAAGGCGGCCGGGGTCATGAAGGTGAAGTAGTGGCCGATCATCGGGGCGATCAGCCCGGTGACCAGACCCATGTCGTGGAAGAACGGCAGCCAGGACAGGCCGCGATCGCCCTCCTCACCTTCGAGCGCCTCGACGATCTGCACCACGTTGGTGGCCATGTTCAGGTGGGTGATCTGCACACCGGTCGGGATCCGGGTCGATCCGGAGGTGTACTGGAGGTAGGCGATGGTGCTCTCGTCGACGTCCTTGAAGTGGACCCAGGTGGCGGCGACGTCATCGGGCACGGCGTCGACGGCGATGACCCGGGGACGCTGGTTGGCCGGCCGGCTGCGGAAGAACTTGCGGACGCCCTCGGCGGCATCGGTGGTGGTCAGGATCGCCGACGGGTGGCAGTCGTCCAGCACCGCATGTAGGCGGCCGACGTGTCCGGGCTCGGACGGGTCGAACAGCGGCACCGCGACGCGGCCGGCGTAGAGCGCGCCGAAGAAGGCGACGAGGTAGTCGAGATTCTGCGGGCACAGAATGGCGACGCGGTCACCGGGCTGGGTGACCTGCTGAAGCCGGGCGGCCACTGCCTTGTTCCGGGCGCTGAACTGGGCCCAGGTCAGGTCGCGGGCGACGCCGTCACGTTCGGTCGAGAAGTCCAGGAAGCGGTATGCCAGCTTGTCAGCACGAACCCTGGCCCAACGCTCGACGTGCTCGACGATGCTGGCGCCGTCAGGGAACTTGATCTGACCGTCCTTGATGAACGGATTGATGAACGGCATATAACTCTCCTGTCAGAGCGGTACTCGTCGCGTTGGCGCACGTCACTGGCGGTGCGTCGCAGCCACTCGGCGGCCGGTACGTACCCAAACCCGGACGATCGTACCGGGCTGCCGATCCGCGCCCACGAATCAGCTGACGGCTCTATCAAACCCACTACTCACGCGCGATGCTCTTATTTTTCTCTTAATGTTAAGGGACCGTGATGGTCCCGACCAAATCCGCCGCGCGAGTCGTGACCCGGGCGTGTTCGGTGTCAACCGTGCTTGGGGTGCGGCGCGTTGTCCACCATGTCTTTGGCCCAGCTCAGCGTCCACTGTGTGGCGGTCTGCCCGTTTTCCACCCAGAACTGCGGGGTGTTGTACAGGGCATGCACCGGCCCGGCCGCACTGCCGGTCAGTGTCTCCAGGGTCTTGGGCAGGTTGAAGATCGAGAACGCCTCCTCAGGCGCCGAGCAGATCAGATCGCCCTTGCCGCAGATCTGGTTGGTCCGGTTGTTCAGCGCACCGAATCCGCCCTGCCGCGGGCCCGTCATCGTCAGGCCCATCTCGGACAGCACCGGCAGTTCGTGCAGCGTGATCTCGGCACCCTGCCCCGGCGGATTGGGGCCGACGTCCTGCCCGACGCCGAGTTCACGGCGGCCGTCGGCGATCAGCGTCACACCCAGCACGAGGTCCTCGTCGACCGGGCCGCGGCCGTTGCCGATGTCGCTGGCCAGGTCACCGCCGATCACCGCGCCCTGCGAAAAGCCGGCGATCACGTAGCTGGTCAGCGGGCAGCGGTCGTTCATATCCGTCATCACCTTGACCGCGGTGCGCTTTCCCTCCGCCCGGCTGTCGTTGTACGACATCTGCTTGTCGGCGGAGAACGGGTTATGGAACTGCGCGGTGTAGGGAACCGTGTAGACCTCGAGGCGGTCCGTCCCGAACTGCTCGGCCATCGGCCGGCTCACGTTGCTCATGAGCGACAGCGGGAACTGCGTCGGGTTGAACGGGTCGTCCTGCGGCGAGGACTCCCAGGTGCCTGGAATCGAGACCAGCATCACGTCGGGGCAGTCGGCGGACTGGAACTCCGGGCGCGGCTTACGCGTCGCCGACGGACCCGGCACCCCGGCCGGGGGCTGGGCTGACGGCGGCACCGACGGGGTTTCGGGACGCCGCATGTAGATCACGACCATCGTCACCACGAGCACCACGACGAGAGCCATCACCGCGGCAGCGATCAGGGCCAGGATGCGGTGACGCTTCCGGCGGCTGGCATTTTTGGCCATGGGTTACTGGGGCTCCTCGCGTGCGGTGCGGTGATCTGCTTCTCAGCAGAGATGTTCGGTGGCGGTTCGGATGTAGTCGGTGGCGGCGGTGTCGATCTCGCCAGGTGTCGGGCTTTCCTGACCGGAATGGGCCGCCCGGACATCGCTGCGCACCAGCGGCAGGACGAATTCTCGCACTGCCTGGTCATCCTGCTTGGCGGCGCGGCCCTGGCACACGTACGACCCGATCGACAACGCCAGCAGCTCACTGGACGGGGTGATCCCGGCGGCCTTGAGCTCGTCGAGGTAGGTGCGCTGCTGCGAAGTGACGGCCAGATCACCGCTGCGGTGTGGGAGAGGCTGCGCAGACACCGCCTGCGGCTGCGCGCCGTTGATCTGTGAGGTGGGCAGAGCCAGCGGCGCCATGATGTCACCGCCCGCATCGCATGCCGTGAGCAACGACGCAGCGGACACCGCTACCACCAGGGCGGCCGACCGTACCGAGTGCTGCACGCTTCCACCGTACCGGCTGGTGAAAAGTGTCCCGGCGCAGCTGATTCGCAGTTCCAGCGACCTTCTACTTGATGGTCGCGACCAGTTCGCCCGACATCTGCGCCAGCTGCGGGGCCCAGCTGCCCCAGTCGTGCTGGCCGCCGGCGGGCATGTCGAAGTGCCCGTTGCTGCCGCCGACGGAACGGTAATGCTGGTAGAACGACCGGTTGCTGCCCTGCGCCAGATCGCAGACCCCGATCATCGCGGCCGGATCGCTGCATGTCAGCGCGGCCGGGCTGTACACCCACAACCGGGTGTTGGCGTCGGCCAGCAATTGCACGTGAACGTCGGGGTCATGCCACTTCCAGCGGCCGAGCTGTGGGGCTCCCCACATCCCGTAGCTGTCCACGCCGCCGAACTTCGCCATCCCGTCGGTGATCGCACCGTTGACGGTGGTAGCCGAGGGGGTCAGGAAACCCGAGAGCGATCCGGCGAAGCGGAACCGGTCGGGGTGGAATGCGGCCAGCGTCACCGCCGCGGTACCGCCCTGCGAGGCGCCGACGATCCCGTGCCCGTTCGGGGCCAGACCCTTGTTGGCGGCCAGCCAGTCCGGCAGCTCGGCGGACAGGAAGGTCTCCCACTGCTTGCTGCCGTCCTGCTCCCAGTTGGTGTAGAGGCTCCAGGCTCCGCCGGCCGGGGCCGCCACCGAGATGCCGCGGCCGGCCAGAGTCGACATCGCATGGCCGGCGTTGACCCAGTTGCTCACGTCAGGGGCCGCGTTGAACGCGTCGAGCAGGAACACCGCGTGCGGCCCGCCACCCTGGAATGCCACCGGGATGTCGCGGCCCATCGCGGCCGACGGGACCATCAGGTATTCGACACCGTCAGCCCGGGCCGGGGCACTCGTCGTCGCCGACACGGCCCAGAGGGCAGTACCGAGCACTGGGGCCAACAGGGCCAGCAGCATCGCCCGCATCAGACTCAACGCACGTCTCATCATCAACCTCTCATGCTGCCGGTCGTTCGAAAGTGCCCCCGCACACGTAACCCGCGTTGTAGTGAACCACATCGCAACCACAGCAGGGGCCCAGAAACGGCTGACGGCGGCGATCCGTGAGGATCGCCGCCGTCGTCCGTATATCTATCCGGCCGCTCAGGCGGTCGGGGTGGCACCCAGGACGCGCTGCAGGTCAGGCTTCATGGCCTGCAGCTGCTGGCCCCAGTAGGCCCAGTTGTGCGTACCGCTCTGCGGGAAGTTGAACACGGCGTTCTTGCCACCGGCCGCGATGTACTTCTCCTGGAAGGTGGAGTTCGTCCGGCAGACGAAGCCCTCGAGGAACTTCGCGGGCATGTCGGCGCCGCCCAGCTCGCCCGGCTTGCCGTTACCGCAGTACACCCAGAGACGGGTGCCGTTGTTGGCCAGGGTCGCGACGTTCTCCGTCGGGTCGTTGGCCTTCCAGGCGTTGTTCGGGTCGCCCGTCGAACCCCACATGTCATCGGCCTTGTAGCCACCGGCGTCACCCATCGAGACACCGATCAGCATCGGCCACCAGCCCTCAGACGGGTTCAACGTGCCCGACAGCGAGGACGCGTAGATGAACTGATCCGGGTGGCGAGCCGACAGCATGAGCGCCGACGAACCGGCCATCGACAGACCGACCACAGCACTGCCGGTCGACTTCACGTCCTTGTTGGCCGCCAGGTACGCCGGGAGCTCCTGGGTCAGGAAGGTCTCCCACTTGTAGGTCTTGCAGCCGCCGTCCTTGCTGCCACACGCCGGCTTGTACCAGTCGGTGTAGAAGCTGGACTGGCCACCGACCGGCATGACAACCGAGATGCCCGAGTTCAGGAACCACTCGAACGTCGGGAGTTCGATGTCCCACCCGTTCTGGTCTTCGCGAGCGCGCATACCGTCGAGCAGGTACAGCGCAGGTGCACCCGCTCCACCGCTCTGGAACTCGACCTTGATGTCACGCCCCATCGCTGCCGACGGAACTTCGAGGTACTCGACCGGTAGGCCAGGTCGAGACCAGGCTCCGGCGGTCGCCGAGCCGCCCACGACGCCAACCAGGCCAGGCAGCACGGCCGCTGCCGCTGCCGCGACCGTCAGCCGGCGCGACAAGCCGCGCATCTTCCCAACGAACTTCATACCGCTCCCTATCTGAATCTCTTCTTCGTATTCCGCACATCGATGTCAGGACCGACGTAAGCGGCTCACGTGCCCGTGTAGTCAACCACACGAATGCGTGATGCTTCTCTTCAGCAGTTGTCGTCCCTGGTCGCCCCTCAGCCGTTGATGGTCGCGATCAGGTCTGGTTTCAGGGCCTGCAACTGAGCCGCCCAGTACGGCCAGGCATGGTTACCCGCCGACGGGAAATGGAAGCTCGCGTTGCCGCCGCCCGCCTTGGTGTAGGCCTCCTGAAAGTCCTTGTTGCTCTTGATCGCCAGCGTCTCCAGACTGCTGGCGCTCATCGCGAGGTTCGGGTCGGAGCCCTCGTCGAGCCCGGTGGCGCCGCCGGGTGCGCAGTACACCCACAGCCGCGTGCCGTTGGCCACGATCTTGGCCACCTGCTTGACGGGGTCGTTGCGCTTCCAGGCGCCGTCCCAGGGCAGACCCCACATGTTGTCGACGTTGTAGCGACCCGCGTCGAGCATGGCCACACGGATCGCCTGCTGCATGAGCAGTGACGACGGGTTGAGGAATCCCGACAGCGACGCGGCGTAACTGAACTGACCTGGGTGATAGGCCGACAGGATCAACGCGGCACTGCCCGACATGGACAACCCGACCACGGCGTTGCCCGTCGCGGACACCTGCTTGTTGGCGGCCAGATAGGCCGGTAGCTCCTGTGTGAGGAACGTCTCCCATTTATAGGTATAGGTCTGCTTGTTCAGAGTCGACGGCGAATACCAGTCGCTGTAGAAGCTGGACTGCCCGCCGACGGGCATCACCGTCGAGAGGCCGGAACCGTAGAACCACTCGAACGCGGGGGTGTTGATGTCCCAGCCGCTGAGGTCATCCTGCGCGCGCATGCCGTCCAGCAGGTAGACCGCCTTGCTCGGCCCGCTGGGCGAAGTCGCCGGGGCGGGCTGGGCCTGCGCCCCTTCTGTGGTGCTCGCCGGGGCGGTCGCCGATGCCGGACCCTGGAACTGCACGCGGATGCTGCGCCCCATCGACGGCGAATACACGTCGAGGTACTCGACGGGCAGCCCCTCGCGGGAGAACGCCCCGGCAGGCGGCGCAGCGGCGAGCGCCCCGACAGCGGGCAGCATCGCGATCGCGGCGGTAGCCGTCAGAAGGCGCCGGCCCCATCGACGCGTGACGGAGACACCAGAGGTCAGCATCGGTTTTTTCGTACCGTCCATTCAAGATCTGTGCACAGGCTCGTCTGGGTATCGGCGCTAGCACGCCCAGCGTTACCAACCACACAGATTCAGTTCAGACAGCCTTACGGCCCCGTGGCCGGCATCCCCGTGTACGGCGGCTTCTTGGGCCCGGGAACCGGTAGACCGCAGCGCTTCAGGTCATAGAGCGGCACCCGGTCGATCCGGTACTTCGTGAACTCGTAAGCGTGCGCGAGGTTGGACAGGAACCGCCGCGGGG
The DNA here is from genome assembly GCF_053600815.1 of Mycobacterium sp. NPDC004974. Lineage (NCBI taxonomy): Bacteria > Bacillati > Actinomycetota > Actinomycetes > Mycobacteriales > Mycobacteriaceae > Mycobacterium > Mycobacterium sp. NPDC004974. The sequence continues at coordinate 45,615 of NZ_JBSGAQ010000009.1, forward strand.
TCATCTCGCCGCGCACCGAGCTGAGCATCGACTCGGTGGCCGGGCAGGCCAGCGCCGCCTCGGCCTGGGCGATCCATTCCTCGTCCAGATAAGCCGGGATGTAGGGCCTGGTCTTGAGGAACGGCCCCTCGGCCACCGCCCAGTCCGGGAACAGGTTCTTGTCGTGGCCGATACGGCCGTCGGTCAACCGTTGGGTGTGCATCGCCAGCGGGTTCGTCAGGCCGATCTGGTCGATGACCCGCACGTCGAGCCCGACGTTCATGCCCAGCATGCCCATGTTGGTGAAGAACACGGTGTGCGGGGTAGCCAACGCCCGCCGTTCCGCCGGGGAGCGATCGGGCGGGGGCGGATAGGCCGGGACGACGTCCCACACGTCGTAATTGCCCGACGGCAACAACAGTGCCCCGTCGGGGGTGTTGTTGATGGCCGTCAGCACCGCACGCATGCGCGGGTAGTCCAGGTAATCGGCGGCGGTCAACGGGTGCGCGTGACCGGTGGCCTGCGAGTAGAACCGGCGCTCGTCGACGATGCCGGTGTAGGTGACCCGCGTACCGTCGGCGCCCAGGCCGGACGAGTTGGCCGCCCAGATCGACCAGCCCACCACCGCGGCCCACAGCACGCTCGTGGCCGCGGCGAGCAGGTAACCCGTCTCCCTGGTGAACTTGGTGCCGTCGGGCAGCACGACGGGGATCACCGCGACGGGCATCAGCATGCAGAAGAGCGGCGTCAGCAACACCCGGCCGTGCATGAAGTCGCCGCCCTGGCGCACCCAGTAGATCGCCTGCAGCAGCCCGCTGAGGAACATGAAAAGCACCACGGCAGCCGGACTTTGAACGGTCCGGGCCAGCCAGCCGTAGCCGCGGGGCACCTGATGGCGCACCCACCACGGCCGGGTCCTGGTGGTCAGCAGGACGGCGCTGAGCGCGGCCAGCAGCATCACCGGTACCCACAGGAGGTACGGCTGGTTGAAATTGGTCAGATAGGTCAGGCCCTGGGACCACTTGGATCCCGACGCGTCCTTGGCGACCGCGGTGCCCGGCACCATCAGCCCGTAGTAACCCATCCGGAAGATCTGGTAGGCGACCGGCAGCAGTCCGCCGGCCACCACGATCAGGACCCGGCGACGCCAACCGCGCGCCGCGATCAGCATCATGACCAGCGCGCCACCGCCGATCAGCGCCAGCTCGGGGCGGATCAGCACGCTCAGCCCGGCGACGGTGGCCAGTGCCCCCTCGAAGTACCGGCTCGAGACCGGATTGGGCGCAGTCTTCGGGCTGCCACGACCGACCGTTTTGGGAGCCGCGCGCAGAGCCTGCGACCAGCACACCATCATCCACCACAGCAGACCCAAATAGGCCAGCACCAAACCATTTTCGAGCCCCGAGGTGGCGAAGTCGCGGGCGGGCGGGACCGCGATGTAGACCAGTGCACCAGCGGGCAGCAGCAGTGCGCGGCGGCCCTGCAGGCTCGGGGCATACAACCGGCCGGTTCCGAGCATCGCCAGCACGACGCCGAGCACGCTCAGCGTCAGCGCGAACGCCAGGGCCACGTACTCCATCCGGACCGGGCCGCCGAGCCATGCGCCCAGCGTCACCAGGTAGGTCCACACCGTGGAGGTGTTGGCCTCGATCCGCTCACCCGCGTTGAAGACCGGACCGTTGCCCGCCAACAGATTTCGCACCGTGCGCAGCACGATCAGGCCGTCGTCGGCGATCCAGCGGCGCTGCCAGGCACCCCAACCGAACAGGCCGGCGACCACGACCACGCTCACCCACAAGCTGATCCGCACCGTGACGTCGTACGGAAATACCGGCCAGCGCGCCAACCGGGCACCCACGCCGCCCGCCAGGCGGCGCAGAGTAATTCGGTCAGCTGAAGTAGATGGCAGCACCGATGGTTCCGATCCACGCCAGGAACAGGACCTGCAGCACTCGGTCTTTCAGCGCGATCTCCTCTGGCTCACCGGCGATGCCACCATCAATGTCAACCGCATAACGCAGGATCGCGATCGTGAACGGAACCATCGTGATCGCGTACCACGAAGCGTCCTGGCCATCGAGCCCCAGCGCATCATTCGCACTGTCGCGCCCGAACGCCCACAGGCCGTAGCAGACCACCATCGCGGTGGCCGACAACGTCCACACGAAACGCAGGTAGCTACTGGTGTAACTCTCCAGCGACTTGCGGATCTTGGCACCGGTGCGCTCGGCCAGTTGCAGCTCGGCATAACGCTTTCCGGCCGCCATGAACAGCGAGCCGAAGGCCATGACCAACAGGAACCACTGCGACAGCGGGATATCGGCGGCCACACCACCGGCGATCGCGCGGAGCAGGAACCCCGAGGACACGATGCAGATGTCGAGCACCGCCTGGTGCTTGAGCCCGAAGCAGTACGCCAACTGGATCGCGATGTACACCGCCATCACCAGTGCCAGATCCGGTGTCAGCAGCCACGAGATACCCAGCGAGGCCAGCCCGAGCACGATCGCCAGCGTGTAGGCCAGCCACTCCGGCACCACACCCGCGGCGATCGGCCGGAACCGTTTCGTGGGATGGGCACGGTCGGCCTCGACGTCACGCGCGTCGTTGATCAGGTAGATCGACGACGCGGCCAGGCAGAACACCACGAACGCGATCGACGCCTTGAAGGCGAGGTCGGCGTAGTTGTACTCGATTCCGCTGCCGACGGCGGCCAACGGCGCCGCGAGCACCAGCAGGTTCTTGATCCACTGCCGTGGCCGCAGCGCCTTGATCAGCCCGACGGCCAGATTCTTCGGCGGCCCGGCCTCCGGCTGCGCTTCCTCACTCATTTGGCCACAGTCTCCTTCTGCCCGACACCGGCAGTTTTTCCGACCACAGAACCCACGACCGTCCCGACGGCCACGCCGGTCAGTACGTCGGTGGGATAGTGCACGCCCAACACCAGGCGCGACAGCGCCATCGGCACGACCAGCAGCGCCCGCACCGGCAGTCCCGTGGTCCGGGCCAGCAGCACGGCCGCCGCGGCGGTCGAGGTGGCATGTGCCGACGGGAAACTCAACCGGCTCGGTGTCCCGACGTTCACGGCGATGTCGGGGTGGTGCGGCCGCTCCCGGCGCACCACCCGCTTGATCAGGACCGCGGCGGCATGGGCGGCAAAGGCGCCGACGCCCACGGCGATCCATGACTTGCGCTTGGTGGGCTGGGCCAGGGCACCGACGGCCGCGAGCCCGAGCCAACCCAGGCTGTGCTCACCGAAATGCGACAGCGCACGGGCGCCGGCCAGCACGCCTGGCCGCGTGGCCAGGGCGGACTGCACGGCGACCAACACGGCGTCCTCGCCGCGCGGGGCATCGGTCATGTCAGTTTTTCTCCGCCGACTCGCTCAGCAACACCGTCTCCCACTTCTGGGTGCTGGTCAGCACCGGCAGCGCCTCACGATAGACCTTGCGCATCCGGTCGAATTGACGGACCACGCGCAACTGCTGGCGCAGCGAGGCACGCAGCAGTGCGAACATCTTGGCCCGATCGCGCTGCCGGTACACCACACCGCGGCCATCGGCCGTGGTCACGGTGACCCCGTCGGCCCGGCACAGCGAGAACCAGCGGGCGTCCTGGGTGGCCACGTTGATCTGCGGCCGGACGTGGGTCTCGGGATCGTGCTTACGCAGTTGGTGGACCGCGCCGCGAGCCAGGTTCACCAGGATCGCCGGCTTGGACACCGGGATGCTGATCTTCCTGCGCTTGAGATCCGAGGCCGGCGGCAGTTCGGTGGCCCCGGCCAGCACGACGGCATCGGGGAACTGCTGGCGCATCGCGCGGATGTCGGGCAGGGCCGACTCCAGGATGGAGAAGATGTGCTCCGGGCCGGCCAGGAAATCCTCCATCGCCTGGTTCTGAATGGCGACAGTCGAATATTCAAGGCACAGAAGGTGTTTGAACGTCGCCTTGAGATGGCTGGCCATCAGCCCGCGGACGTCGCCGTCCCAGTGCATGGCCGACACCACGAGCCGGTTGCGCAGGTGGAAGTAGGCCTGCCAGTCGATCGCGTCGTCCTTGTCGCTCCAGGCCATGTGCCAGATCGCCGCACCCGGCAGGGTGACGGTGCGGTAGCCGTGCTCGGCGGCGCGCAGGCCGTACTCGACGTCGTCCCACTTGATGAACAACGGCACCGGCTGGCCGAGCTCCTCCGCGACCTGCCGCGGGATCATGCACATCCACCAGCCGTTGAAGTCGACGTCGACGCGGCGGTGCAGCAGCTTGCTGCGGTCGGACTCGACGTCGTCGAGCGCATGCTTGGCGAAATCGTGGTCGTACTCGGCGTTCGGCGCCGCCGACCACATGAAGTTCGCCCGGTCCACCATCTCGCCCATGATGTGCAGGTGCGAGGGCTCCTGCAGGTTGAGCATCTGACCGCCGACCAGGATCGGCTCTTTGGCGAACCGGTTCATGGCCAGGGCACGCAATATCGAATCGGGTTCGATACGGATGTCGTCGTCCATGAACAGGATCTGCTCACAGTCGGTGTTCTTCAGCGCCTCGTACATCACCCGGCTGTAGCCGCCGGACCCGCCGAGGTTGGGCTGGTTGTGGATCGTGAGCCGGTTGCCCAGCGCGGCCGCGGCGGGCTCGAAACCGGGGTGGTCCTTGGCCTTGCTGGTGCCCTGATCGGACACGATGACCGCACCGACCACCTCGTCCACCAACGGATCCGAGGTCAGGGCGGCCAGAGCATTGACGCAGTCCGAGGGCCGGTTGAAGGTCGGGATGCCGACGGCGATGTTGGCCCGGCCCGGCGCGGGTGAGGGCGCGTACCAACCGGCGCTGTGCACCCGCACCGCGGAGTTGGTGGTGATGTCGAACCAGATCCAGCCGCCGTCCTCGAAGGGGGCCAGGTCGATCTCGAATTCCACCACTGCGGGTTCGGTGGACTCGCCACTGGACACCGGGGCGCCGCCGACGGTGATCCGCGCGCCGGTGGCCTTGGACCGGTAGACGTCGACGCGGGCGCTGCCGGTCAGCTCGACGCGCAGCACCACCGATTTCAGGCTGGACCAGCGCCGCCAGTAGCTGGCCGGGAAGGCGTTGAAGTACGTGGCGAACGAGACCTCGGATTCGGTGCCGATCTCCAGGGCGGTGCGGGTCGGCGCATGTGCCCTACGAGCATTGGTGTCCGATTCCTTGATGTAGAGCTGACGGACGTCCAGCGGCTCGCCCGGTCGCGGCAGGATGACGCGGGCCAGCAGACTGACGGCCCGCGATTCTCCGGCGTCGAGCGCGCCGGATGGGATGTCACTCATGCTTTGCTGCTTTCCACTTCGGTAGCCAGCGGTGCACCCTCGGACAGGTGCGGTGCCAGGGTGTTGTCGTACATGTTCAGCGCACTGGCGATGGCCATGTGCATGTCGAGGTACTGGTAGGTGCCCAGCCGGCCGCCGAAGAGCACCTTCGCCGACGCGGTCTCGTCCTTGGCGCGGGCCCGGTAGGCGCCCAGCAGTGCACGGTCGGCCTCGGTGTTGATCGGGTAGTACGGCTCGTCTTCCACTTCGGCGAATCGCGAGAATTCCCGCATGATCACCGTCTTGTCGGACGGGTAGTCCCGCTCGGGGTGGAAATGGCGGAACTCGTGGATGCGGGTGTAGTCCACGTCGGCGTCGTTGTAGTTCATCACCGGGGTGCCCTGAAAATCCCCGGTCTCGAGCACTTCGAGCTCGAAATCCAGTGTGCGCCAGCCGAGCCGGCCCTCGGAATAGTCGAAGTAGCGGTCCAGGGGCCCGGTGTAGACCACCGGGGCGTCAGGGTTGGCCGCACGGAGTTCGTCGCGCACGTCGAACCAGTCGGTGTCCAACCGCACCTCGATGCGGTCGTCGGCGGCCATGTTCTGCAGCCACGCGGTGTACCCGTCGACCGGCAGACCTTCGTACGTGTCGTTGAAGTACCGGTTGTCGAACGTGTAGCGCACCGGCAGGCGGGTGATGTTGGCCGCCGGCAGCTCGCGTGGGTCGGTCTGCCACTGCTTGGCGGTGTAGTGCTTCATGAACGCTTCGTAGAGCGGGCGGCCGATCAGCGAGATGGCCTTCTCCTCGAAGTTGGCCGCCTCGTGCCCGGCGATCTCGCTCGCCTGCTCCTTGATCAGCGCCCGGGCCTCGTCCGGGGTGAAGTAGCGCCCGAAGAACTGGGAGACCAGGCCGAGTCCCATCGGGAACTGGTAGGCCTGGCCGGCGTGCATCGCGAAGACGCGGTGCTGATAGCCGGTGAAGTCGGTGAACTGCCGCACGTAGTCCCACACCCGTTGGTTGGACGTGTGGAACAGGTGGGCCCCGTACTTGTGGACCTCGATACCGGTCTGCGGTTCGGCTTCCGAGTAGGCGTTACCACCGATATGCGGACGGCGTTCGATAACAAGGACACGCTTGCCCAGTTGCGTCGCCACGCGCTCAGCGATCGTCAGACCGAAGAAACCGGAGCCGACGACGAATAAGTCGAAATGTCCGCTGGACTGGTCTGTAGCGACCCGGGGAGATAAGGACGTCATCGGCAGCCAGGGTATCCGACCACGCCCCTGTGCCCCGAATTCAACGAAGGGCCCAGGTCGCAATTCGCTCACGATTCAATATCGTCACTTTAGACCCATGAGTCACAGCCCTAACATCGATCTCGTTGGCACTCATGGGCTTCACACCATCTGGTCCGGAATGCCGACGGAGCAAGAGGAATGCACCACCCAGTTATGTGAAGTGCACGTCCGAGCAGCAACAAATTGAGGAGACTTCCGTGCCGAACCGCCGTCGACGCAAGCTCTCGACAGCCATGAGCGCAGTCGCCGCAGTGGCAGTCGCAAGTCCAGTCGCCCTAGTTGCCATGTCGCAGCTTTCCCCCGCGCCACAGGAGCGCGAGTTCACCCAGGCCGCACTGGTCACCGACCTTCCCGGTGAACTGATGTCCGCACTGTCGCAGGGCCTGTCCCAGTTCGGCATCAACCTGCCGCCGATGCCGAACAGCCTGCTGACCGGCTCGTCGCCGACGCCGACCCTCGGCTCGCCGACGCTGACGTCACCCGGTCTGGCGTCCCCGGGCCTGACGTCGCCGGGGCTCACCGCACCGGGCCTGACCGACCCCGGGCTCACTTCGCCCGGACTCACGTCACCGGGGCTCACGTCACCGGGACTGACCTCCCCCGGCCTGACCTCGCCTGACGCCTCGCTGATCAGCCCCAACGGTCTGTCGCCGAGCTTGACCTCGCCGACGGCCGGCCTTCCGGCCGCACCGGGTGGGCTGACCAACCCGGCGCTCACCGCGCCGACCGGCTCGCTGACCAACCCGGCACTGACGCCGGCGGGCGCCGTGCCGGGCGGGCTGACCACCACCCCCGCTGGACTGGGCGGTGGGGGCCTGACCTCGCCGACGGGCCTCGACCCGTCGCTCTCCGGCGGCCTCGGCGGCCTGGGCGCCCCGGGCGAGGTGCCGATCTCGGCTCCGATCGGGCTGGATCCCAGCGCGGGGACCTACCCGCTGCTGGGCGCCGATCCGTCGCTGGCCGCGATGCCCGCCACCGGCGGCGGCGGTGGCGGGCTGTTCGGCGACCTGTCCAGCGCTGCCAACCAGCTCGGCGCCGGCCAGGCCATCGACCTGCTCAAGGGCATGGTCATGCCGGCGATCACCTCGGCGATGAAGGCCCCGGCCGCCGCGGTGCCGCCGCCGGCCCCGGCCCCCGCGCCGGTCCCGTAACAAAGGCCCTACTGGAAGAACGGCACCGCAGAAGCCATCGGCTCTGCGGTGCCGTTGCCTGTGAAAGACACGCGGGGACCGTGTCGAAACATTCGCAACATCTGACTCATACGTAACATCAGTCCGTGCAGTCCCGCCGTTCCGCGCCGTCGATTCTCTTCACCGCACTTGCGGCGACGGTCGTGATCGCGCCCTGGGCGATCGCCGGATCCGAACATGGCAAACAGCCCAATCCATCTGACGCGGCACCACAACTCACACAGCAACCGCTCGACAATCTCGCGGTCGGCGAGAGTGTCCGCGAGATCCATCAGGACACCCCGTTCTCGATGGTCGCGCTCACCTCACCGGACCTGCGCGGAACCTCCGCCCGGGTCCGGGCCCGCAAGGACGACGGCACCTGGGGCCCCTGGTACCAGGCCGAGAACCTCGACGGCGTCGGCGCCGACACCCCGGGCCCACGGGGCACCGAACCGGTGTTCGTCGGGCGCACCAACACCGTGCAGATCTCCGTCACCCGCGCACCGCAGGCCCCCACCCCGCCGCCCGGAAAGCCCCGGCCGGCCAAGCCGGCCCTCGGCTATGTGCCCGCCAACGTCGAAGCGCCCATCGGCCAGAACGTCACCGCGGTGCTGATCAGCCCGCCCCAGTCCCCCGTCGACGTCGGACCACTACCGATCGCCGCCATCAACCCCGGCCAACCGCCGACCATCATCAGCCGGGCCCAGTGGGGTGCCGATGAGTCGATGCGATGCGGAAACACGGTGTACGACAAGGGCATCCGGGCCGGCATCGTGCACCACACGGCGGGCAGCAACGACTACGCCCCCGAGGATTCAGCAGGCATCATCCGGTCGATCTACGAGTACCACACCCGCGAGCTCGGCTGGTGCGACATCGCCTACAACGCCATGGTCGACAAGTACGGGCAGGTGTTCGAAGGCCGCGCCGGCGGCATGGACAAGCCAGTCGAGGGTTCGCACACCGGCGGCTTCAACATCGACACCTGGGGGGTGGCGATGCTGGGCGATTTCGACGTCGTGCCACCCACCGAGATCCAGGTGCGCAACACCGGCCGGCTGTTGGGCTGGCGACTCGGCCTCGATCACATCGACCCGCGCGGCACCGTCGTACTCACCTCCGCGGGCGGATCTTTCACCCACTTCCCGCGCGGAGCGACCCCCACCCTGCCGACGATCTTCACCCACCGCGACGTCGGTATCACCGACTGCCCCGGCAATGCCGCCTACGCCCAGATGGACCACATCCGCGACATCGCCGCCCGGTTCAACCAGCCACCCGGCCCCGCGGACCTGGCCGAACAGATGCGTGGCGGCGCGATCTACGCCCGGTGGCAGGCCGAAGGCGGTGCGAACGGACTGCTGGGCAACCCGACCTCGCCGGAGTCCGCCGGTGCCGGCGCCACCCGCTACGCGACCTTCGAGCACGGCGCCGTGTACTGGTCACCGGAGAGCGGCGCCGAACCGGTGACCGGCGCCATCTACGAGGCATGGGGCTCGCTCGGCTTCGAGCGCGGCGCGCTGGGCCTGCCGACCAGTTCCGAGATCCCCGAACCCCAGTGGATCGTGCAGAACTTCCAGCACGGCACGCTGAACTTCGACCGCGAGAAGGGCACGGTCACCCGTGTGGTCGACGGTGTCCCGGTGGAACTGCCGCCGCCGTCACCCGATCAGCAGCCGGTGCAGCTGGAGCGCTTCACCCCGATCACCTGAGCGCTCGGCGCGTCAGGACCACCAGCGTTCCAGCACCCGGGCCACCCCGTCCTCGGCGTTGGTCACGGTGACCTCGTCGGCCGCGTCCACCGCCTCAGGGTGGGCATTGCCCATCGCCACACCGCGCCCGGCCCAGCGCAGCATCGGTATGTCATTGGGCATGTCGCCGAAGGTCACGACATCGGCGGCGGTGAGCCCCAGCGGAGCGGCCAACTCCTCGACACCGGTGGCCTTGCTGATCCCCAGCGGCAGCACCTCGATCAGACCGTTGTTGGTCGAATAGGTGATATCACCTTGCAAACCAACGTGTTTGAGCAGCTCGGCAGCCATGTCAGCACTCCGCGCGCCGGCCTTTCGGATCAGCAGCTTGACCGCGGGAGCACTGAGCAGATCGTCAACCGACACCTCGGTGTTGTCGGGATTGAGCCAGGCGTGCTCGTACCCCGGTGAGCTGACGAACTGCGGAGTCGCCGCGTCATGCGCGGAGGCGCCCACCCGCTCCACCGCCAGACCCGCTCCCGGAATCACCCGGGTGGCGATCTCGGCGAGCTCACCGAGCACGTCGGACGAGAGCGTGCGCGCCGACACGATGCGGTCCGTGGCCGGGTCGTAGATCACGGCACCGTTGGCGCACACCGCCATCGGGGCCAGGCCCAGTCCGTCGACCACCGGCGCCACCCACCGGGGCGGCCGTCCGGTGGCCAGGACGAACGTCGCGCCCGCCTCGACCGCCGCCTGGACCGCCGCACGGGTGCGCGGCGTGACCTTCTCGTCCTCGTCGAGCAGCGTTCCGTCCACGTCGGTGGCGATCAGCCCCGGCGCCCGCTCGGCACCTGTCACTTTTTTCCCGTCGCTTCACGCTCGGCACGCTTGCGCGCGCGGTCGGCCAACTCGGCCTCGTCCAGCCGCTTGGCCTCAGCCAGTGTCGGCGCACTGCCACCGAGTCGGTGGGGAACCCAGTATGCCCCCGCCGGCGCGGGATAGTCCCGCTGAGCCAGGTCCAGGAGTGCCGACATCCCGGCCCGCAGGGTGTCATCGATCTGGGCCACCGGACCCGTCGCCGTGATCGGCTCGCCCACCACCACACTCACCGGAATTTTCTTGCGCCCCAGCGACTTCGGGTGGTCCTTGGTCCAGATGCGCTGCGCGCCCCAGACGATCAGCGGAATGATCGGCACACCGGCCTCCAGGGCCATGCGCGCCGCACCGGTCTTGAAGTCCTTGAGCTCGAAGGCGCGACTGATCGTGGCCTCCGGATACACCCCGACCAGCTCGCCGCGGCGCAACGCGTCCACCGCCGCCGCGTAGGCGCCCGCGCCTGCTCTGCGGTCCACCGGGATCGTGCCGGTGTGTTTGATCAGGTAGCCCACAGGCTGCACCTGTTCCATCTCGGCCTTGATCATGAACCGCATCCGGCGGCCGCGTTCGGTCGCGGCCATGGCGGCAGGCAGGAAGTCCACGTAGCTGGTGTGGTTGATGGCGATGACAGCACCGCCGGTGGCGAGCAGATTGCCCACCCCGCGAAAGGTGATCCGGGTTCCGGTGGCCCGCACTGCGAGCCCGGCGGCGATCTCCAAGCTTCGGAAAACCGGTTCCATACGCGGGCTTACCCCGGGGCCCCGGTGGGTTCGGGTCCGGCCTCGGCTCTCCTGGCCGCCTTCGCGGCCGCCTCGTCGGCATCCATCCGGTTGGCCTCGGCCAGCGTCGGCGCCGAGCCGCCGAGCCGGTGCGGCACCCAGAACTCGCCGGGCGGATACGGCCCGTAGGCGTCCTGCACCTGGGCCAGCAAGTGCTGCATGCGTGAATGCAGCAGAGCGGTGAGTTCGGCGGCGGGCAGCGTCGGCTGGATCGGCTCACCCACCGCAATGGAGATCGGCACCTTGGGCCGGTACAGATTCTTCGGGCGGCCCTTGGTCCAGATGCGCTGTGCACCCCACACGATGTGCGGCACGATCGGCACCCCGGCCTCGATCGCCATCCGCGCCGCGCCGGACTTGAAGTCCTTGATCTCGAAGCTGCGGCTGATCGTCGCTTCCGGATACACCCCGACCAGCTCACCGGCCTTGAGGTAGTCGACGGCGGCCTCGAACGAGGCGGCCCCGCTGTCGCGATCCACCTCGATGTGGCGCAGGCTGCGCATGATCGGCCCGGTGATCTTGTTGTCGAAGACTTCCTTCTTCGCCATGAACCGGACCTTGCGACCGCGCTTCTGCAGATAGGCAGGCAAGCCGGCGAAGGTGAAGTCGAAGTAGCTGGTGTGGTTGATGGCCACCACCGCACCGCCGGTGACCGGGATGTTCTCCACCCCGGTCACGTTGAACTTCAGCCCCTGCAGACGCCAGGCAGCCCGAGCGAGTTGTATGACAGTCCCGTACACCGGTTCCACGTGGCCAGCCTAATCCCAGCCCGGATCGGCGCATCACCCAACTCGGGCTAGGCTGGGCGGGCATCAAAGGACTCCATCGAAAGGCTGTTTGTGCAGGTCACCAGCGTCGGGCATGCCGGCTTCCTGATCGAGACCAAGGCTGGCAGCATTTTGTGCGACCCCTGGGTCAACCCCGCCTACTTCGCCTCATGGTTCCCGTTCCCCGATAACACCGGGCTCGACTGGGACACGCTCGGCAACGTCGACTACCTGTACGTGTCGCACCTGCACAAGGACCACTTCGACCCGGAGAACCTGCGCCGCCACGTCAACAAAGACGCCGTCGTGCTGCTGCCCGACTTCCCGGTACCCGACCTGCAACGCGAACTGCAGAAGCTGGGCTTTCATCGGTTCTTCGAGACCACCGACTCGGTCAAACACACCGTCACCGGCCCCAAGGGCGACCTCGACGTGATGATCGTCGCGCTGCGCGCGCCGGCCGACGGCCCGATCGGCGACTCGGGTCTGGTGGTCGACGACGGCGAGACCGTCGCTTTCAACATGAACGACGCGCGCCCGGTGGATCTTGACATGGTGCACACCGACTTCGGTCAGGTCGACGTGCACATGCTGCAGTACTCAGGGGCCATCTGGTACCCGATGGTCTACGACATGCCCGCCCGCGCCAAGGAGGCCTTCGGCGTCCAGAAGCGCCAACGCCAGATGGACCGGTGCCGCCAGTACATCGCACAGGTCGGCGCCACCTGGGTGATCCCGTCAGCCGGGCCGCCCTGCTTCCTGGACCCCGGTTTGCGCGATCTCAACGACGACCACGGCGATCCGGCGAACATCTTCCCCGACCAGGTGGTGTTCCTGGATCAGATGCGGCGCCACGGCCACGACGGCGGCCTGCTGATGATCCCCGGTAGCACCGCGGATTTCACGGGCTCGCAACTGGATTCACTGACCCACCCGGTCGAGGATCCGGAGACCATCTTCACCACCGGCAAGGCCGCCTACATCGAGGACTTCGCCCAGCGCATGGCCCCGGTGCTGGCTGCCGAGAAAGCCTCATGGGCACCCGCGGCCGGCGAGCCCCTGCTGCCCGGGCTGCGGGCGCTGTTCGAGCCGATCATGAGCCAGACCGATCAGATCTGTGACGGCATCGGCTATCCGGTGGAGCTGCAGCTGTCCGGCCCCGAGCACAGCGAGACGGTGGTCCTGGATTTCCCGAAACGTCTTGTGCGCGAACCTATCGCCGACGAGAAGTTCCGTTACGGATTCGCCATCCCGCCCGAACTGGTGCGCACGGTGCTGCGCGACAACGAGCCCGACTGGGTGAACACCATCTTCCTGTCCACCCGGTTCACGGCGTGGCGAGTGGGCGGCTACAACGAGTATCTGTACACGTTCTTCAAGTGTCTGACCGATGAGCGCATCGCCTACGCCGACGGCTGGTTCGCCGAGGCCCATGACGATTCCTCATCGATCACCCTGGACGGCTGGGAAATCCAGCGCCGGTGCCCGCACCTGAAGGCCGATCTTTCGAAATTCGGCGTGGTGGAAGGCAATACCCTCACCTGCAATCTGCACGGCTGGCAGTGGAACCTGGAGAACGGCAAGTGCCTGACGACCAAGGGGCACGAGTTGAGGTGCAGTAAGCAATGACCGCGGCGCCGCGCCAGTACTACGACGACGGCCTGGTCCAGCTGGATCGCGAGGCGATCACCTTGCGGCGCTATCACTTCCCGTCGGGAACGTCGAAAGTGATTCCGCTTCGGTCGATCACCGGCTACCAGGCCACTCCACTGGGATTGTGGATGCAGCGCTTCCGGCTGTGGGGCAGCACCGACCTGCGCCGCTGGCTACCGCTGGATGTGCACCGGCCGCTGCGCTCGACACTGATCACGCTCGACGTGCCGGGCACTTACCCGAAGCCCGCGTTCACCCCCGCCCGCCCTGACGAGTTCGTCGCCCGCCTGGAGGAATTGCTCGGCGGTTAGCGCGCCGAGACGACCTGCCGCAGTTCGGAAGCCGCGCTGGAGGCGCTGTCGTACACCCGAACGATGGCCTCGTCCCCCGGTTTGAGATAGGTGGATTCGCCCAGCGGTGTGTAGCGGGTGGCACCGATACCGATCAGCACGTTCTCGGGGTGCCCGCCGGCCACCATGAGGGCACCGACGTCCTCCAACGGCGTATCGGCCGAACCCTTCTGATTGGCCAGCCGTTCGACGATCCAGTCCAGCAGGACCTCGCCGTAATACGAGTAGCCGACCAGCGGTGAATCCACCCCGTAGGCGTGCTGTTGGCCGTCGTCCTCGCTCAGGTAGCAGACCAGCCGCATCGTGGCGGTCGGCCCGTCCGGGGTGAGGTCGCTGATCTCGAAGAATTGCGGCGCAACACCTTTGGAGGCCGGCCCCCAGTTCTTCTTGTAGCTGATCTTCGGTGCGCCGGGCCGGCGGATCGAGCAGTCGTTGAAGGCGCCGAGGGCGAACGGCTCCAGCCGCACCACGGTGTCGCCGTTCCACACCACGTGGCAGGCCACCCCGACCTCGGGCTCGATCTGCAGGTTCAGCGGGCCGTCAACCGCACCGGGCTCCGGCAGCAGGATGGCATCGCTGGACAGCGGAAACTCGCCCAGGAAGTCGTCCCGGCCGGGCGCGTACCACGGGAAGATGCCTTTCGGCGCATACCCTTCGGTCACGACCTTGACGAAATCCCCGGCCTCCCCTGCCTGCTCGAGATGGCCGGCGAAGTTGCCGGCCACACCGAAGCCGAACCAGTTACGCACCTCGCCAAGGTCGATGTCGATCATGGCTGCAACCCTACTGTGGCCGCGACAAGCCGGATACAAGTCGCACTTAAGTCCCCGTCTGCAGGCTGTGCTCTCAAGACTTGCGATCCACCAACCGGGGATCCGTCGAAACCGAGGAGCACCGCCGTGTCGACCGCAACCACTGACGCACCCACCGTCGAACCCCGTCGCGCAGGCGATCCCGAACCGGACCTGCTCGGCATCACCGTGGCGCACCGCGCCATGCTGGCCGACCTGCGCCGCCTGACCGATCTGGCGATCGCGGTACGCGACCGGGACGTGATCTGCACGCCGCGCCGGGTCCGCGCCATCTCCCGGTACACAGAGCTGCTGTGCGACTCGATCCATCACCACCACACGACCGAGGACGCTGTCCTGTGGCCCGTGATCCAGGCCAGTGGGGGCAGCCATCTCGACCTGAGCGAACTGACCGACGATCACGCCGCCCTGGACCCGCGGTTGGACCAGTTACGGGCCCGGGCCGCATCCTTGCGACTGTCGATGGGCGACCGCCAGGTCGCCAGCCTGATGGTCATCGAGCTGGCCGAGCTGTCGGCACTGCTCACCGAGCACATCGAAGAAGAGGAACGCGACGTGTTCCCGCTCATCACCGAGCACGTGTCGGTGGCGGACTGGACGGCCGTGGAGGCCGCCGCCCGCTCGGGCGGCCGACTGTGGTTCGAGGGTCCGCGTTCGCTGGCCGCGATGACGGATGACGAACGCGCACAACTGATCGGGCAGGTGGGGATCGGTCTGCGGATCGTCCTCGCCGTCGTCGGGCAGCGCTACCGGCGGTTGGAGCGGGCGGTCTTCGGAACGCGAATCCCCCGCGAGATCGAGGTGCTGGGGGAAGCGCTGGAGGAAGAGTGCGACGAGGCGCCCGACGTCAGTCGATGAAGCCCCGGGCCTCCGCGGCCAGCCGGTCCCGCAGCGTCGAGGCGGCCTCACGGTAACCACGTGCTTCGTCGGGGCGGCCCAGGGCGTCGGCAGCGGCGGCGAGCGCCTCGTCGACCGGGCCGACCATCAGGCCGTCGACGCCGAGCCCGGCGATCCGGCCGGAATACGAGCCGAGGTCACCCGCCCGGTCCCGGGCCTCGTCGAGGTCGCCGAGCGCCACCGCGGCGTTGACGCGCAGCACGGTGAACGGAAGCCAGAAGTACGCTCGCTCGATCGGCCGGCGATCCCGCCACAGCTCACGAGCCTCGGTGTCGCGGCCGCGTGCGATCAGCGCGAGCACCGCGGCGTCCAGCGCGGCAACCGACACCTCCTTGTAGAAGAACACCAGTTCGTCGGCCAGCAGGCCCAGATCCCCGAGGCAGAACTCGCCGGTCACCCGGCCCACCATCGCCAGCTTGGCCCCGTTGGCGGCACCGTTCTCCACCATGCGCGCCGCCAGGTCGGTGTACGCACTCACCGCGTCGTCCAGGCGCCCCGCCAGCAGGTGCATCCGGGCCCGGAACAGGCCGAGCACGCCGAGGAGGTGGACGAGCTGCCCGGTGCCGGCCCGGGCCACCGCGATGTCGACGTGTCGTTTCGCCGTCGCCAGATCGGAGCGATGGCCGGCCGCCAGCGACAGCAGCCAGTGCGCCACCGCTTGATAGTCGGCCTGCTCGGTGGCTTCCGCGGTCCGCAAGAGTTCAGCGGCGGTCGAGTCACGTTCGGCATCGAGGTCGGGCCCCAATGCGCAGTAGGCCCGGACATTGAGCGCGGTGCACAGCAGCCGGCCCGACGCTGCCGGGTCCTCGGCGTAGGCCTTTCGCGCCAGCTCAAGCAGTTCCGTGCTGGTGGCCAGTGCCCCGTCCGGATCGGTGCCCTCCAGTTCCACGTAAAGCGCCTTGAGCAGCCGGATCCGGTCGGCCACTGAGAGTTCAGTGGGCTCTCCGCTTCCGCCGCCGGCCAGCACTTGACGCAGCAGCCCGATCATCTGCGCGTCGGACCCGTCGTATTCGCGGTCCCGCCACACCAACGGGGTGTCCCACGCGGTGAGCACCCGGACCGTCAGGTCGTCCCGCGACTTCCCGCTCAACAGTTGCAGCGCGGCCTTCATCTCGATGCGCGCCGCGACGGCGTCGCCGGACTGGGCCAGCGCGGAGATCAGCCCGCACCGGGCGTCGACCTCGCCCTCCAGACCGTCGGTGCGGGGCAGCAACCGGCGGCCGGCGGCCAGCTCCAGCATCTGCACGGCGGCACGCCACTGCCGGGCAGCTTCGGTATGGGCACCGACCGAGTCCGCCTCGCGAGCCGCCTCCGTCGCGAAAGCCGCAGCGGCGACGGATGTTTCGGCCGTCGCCGCGGCGACGGCGTGGTGTGCCAGGGCAGCCGGATCGACCGACCGCCCCGGCGCGCGGAGCAGCTCCAGCGCAGCGGCATGCAACCGGGACCGGCGCAGCTTCGAGGTGTCCTCGTAGAGGGTGTCGCGGACCAGCGCGTGGGCGAACCGCAGCCGACCGGGCTCGGGCTCGTCGAGCAGGCCCAGCAGGACGGCCGGCTCCAGCGCGTCGAGCAGGTCGTCCGGGTCGCTGCGGCCCAGTTCGGAAAGCAGATCGACATCGATGTCACGGCCCAGCACGGCGGCCTGGCGCAATGCCGTGACGGTCGGGCCCGGCAGCCGGGCCAGCCTGCGCCGCAACACATCACGGACCCCGACCGGCACCGACGCCCATACCGCGTCCGGCCCTTCGGCGGCCATCAGCCGGGCCAGTTCCCGGACGAACAGCGGATTGCCGCCGGTCCGCTCCCGCAGCAACCGCAGGGCCTCTCCACTGGCAGCGGTCATCCCGCAGTCGGCGGCCAGAGCGGCGGTGGCCGCCGCGTCCAGCCCGCCGAGATTCAGGTGCGCCGCGGTGTGGACCGCCAGCGCGGCCCGGGCCACCTCCAGTTCGCCACGGTCCTCCGACGGGCGATAGGTACCGATGATCAGCACCGGAAGATCCTTGATCCGGTCGGCCACCAGCCGCAGCAGCTCCAACGTCAGGCCGTCGGTGCGGTGCAGGTCATCGAGCACGACTGCCAGGGGCTGGGATTCGGCCACCGCGCTCAACACGTCGGCGACCGCCTGTCCCAACCAGAACGTGCCCGCCTCGACCGCGGCGCCGTCGTGCAGAAGCGGGGTCAGCGCCTGCCTGCTGTCGTCCGCCGGGGGTCCTGGTTCGATCAGTTCGCGCAGCACCTCGGTCCACGCCCACCCGGCCGGCGCGCCGTGGACCTCCGGACAACGCCCGTGCACCGTCCGCCAGCCCGCAGCGCGCAACCGGCCCGTCGCGACGCCGGCCAGGGTGGTCTTGCCGGAGCCCGCCTCGCCGGCGATCCACAGCACCGTGCTGCCACCGGCGACGACGGCACGCGCGGCGTTGTCGATCTCGGCGAATTCCTCGGCCCGGCCGTAGGCGGCCGCCTCGATCCGATCGGGCGCCGCGACCTCCGGTGCCGCCGGCTGCAGAAGCGGTCGGGACGGCTCCAGGTGGTCGGCCTGACGCAGGATGTCGCGCTCGAGGTCGCGCAATGCCCGGCCCGGCTCCAAACCGAGCTCGTCGACCAGGTGGTCGCGGGTGCGCCGCAACACGTCCAGCGCGTCGGTCTGGCGGCCGGTCCGATACAGCGCCGTCGCCAGCACGGCAGCGGCGCCCTCCCGGCCCGGACGCTCACGGACGTGCCGTTCCAGCGCCGCCACCGCGGTGCCGTACCGGCCGAGCTCGACCTGCGCCGCGGCCTGGGCTTCCACCACGGCCAGCCGGAGCTCGGTCAGCCGGGCCACCTCGGGCGCGGCCCACAGCGCGTCGCCGACCCCCGCGAACGGATCTCCCGACCAGCCTGCCAGCGCCTCGTCAAGCAGCCGAACCCGCTTTTGCGGATCCGTTTCCTCATACGCCGCAGTGGCTTTGGCTTCGAACAGCCAGGAGTCGACGGCGTCGACGGGCAGTCGCAGGCAGTATCCCGGTGCGGCGCTGACCAGGATGCGGGCCGGTGCCCGACGCTGCCGCCCAGGCTCGAGAGCCCGGCGCAGATGCGAGACGTAGACCTGCAGGGCCGACAACGCCTTGGGTGGCGGCTCGCCCTCCCACAGATCGTCGATGAGCCGGTCGACGGACACCGTGTGGCCGTGTGCGGCCACCAACCTCGCGAGCAGGGCTCGTTGCAGCCGCGCCCCCAGATCCGCCGGATCCTCACCGATCCAGGCCTGCACCGGGCCGAGCACCCTTACCCGTACCGGGTCCTCCACAGTCATCCCCCCGGGCTGTGTGGTTACTTACCGGGCTCCAGCACTGCGGTGCCGACGAACGGCACCAGCGCGTCGGGGACGCGCACGCTGCCGTCGGGTTGCTGGTGGTTTTCCAGGATCGCCACCAGCCAGCGGGTGGTGGCGAGCGTGCCGTTGAGGGTCGCGGCGGTCTGCGGCTTGCCGTTCTCGTCGCGGTAGCGCGTGGCCAACCGTCTGGCCTGGAACGTCGTGCAGTTCGAGGTGGACGTGAGCTCCCGGTAGGTCTGCTGGGTGGGTACCCACGCCTCGCAGTCGTACTTGCGCGCCGCCGAAGAGCCGAGATCGCCTGCGGCGACGTCGATCACCCGGTAGGGCACCTCGATGGCCGCCAGCATCTGCCGCTGCCAGCCCAGCAGCTTCTGGTGCTCGGCCACGGCGTCCTCGGGCTTGCAATAGATGAAGCCCTCGACCTTGTCGAACTGATGCACCCGGATGATGCCGCGGGTGTCCTTGCCGTAGCTGCCCGCCTCGCGCCGGAAGCACGACGACCAGCCGGCATATCGCTTCGGGCCCGCCGACAGGTCCAGGATCTCGTTGGAGTGGTAGCCCGCCAGCGGTACCTCGGAGGTGCCGACCAGGTACAGGTCGTCGGCCTCCAGGTGGTAGATCTCGTCGGCGTGTGCACCGAGGAATCCGGTGCCCGCCATGACTTCCGGGCGCACCAGCACCGGCGGGATCATCAGCGTGAAACCGTTCTGCACCGCCACCTGGGTGGCCAGCTGCAGCAGGCCCAGTTGCAGCAGCGCACCGTGCCCGGTGAGGAAGTAGAACCGCGAACCCGACACCTTCGCGCCGCGTTCCATGTCGATCAGCCCGAGCGACTCGCCCAGCTCCAGATGGTCCTTGGGATTCTCGATCGCCCGCGGCTCGCCGACGGTGTCGAGCACCACGAAGTCGTCCTCGCCGCCGGCCGGCACCCCGTCGATGATCACGTTGCCGATCGCCATATGGGCTGTGGTGAAGGCAGTCTCGGCCTCGGCCTGAGCGGCTTCGGCGGCCTTGACCTGCTCGGCCAGGTCCTTCGCCTGCTGCAGCAGGGCCGGACGCTCCTCGGGTGTCGCCTTGCCCACCAGCTTGCTGGCGGCCTTCTGGTCGGCGCGCAGGTTGTCGGCCGTCGAGATCGCGGCCCGCCGCGCCGTATCGGCCTGCAGCAGCGCGTCGACGCGCGCCGGGTCCTCTCCGCGGGCCCGTTGCGACGCACGGACGGTGTCGGGATTGTCGCGCAGCAGCTTGAGGTCGATCACGGGCGCAACCCTACTTTTTGAAGTGCGGCGACGTACATCTGAGGTGGTCGATGACGTGACCCCACCCGAGGGCGGCGGCCGCCGGCCACAACCTCGCAACATTACAACCGCATCAGTTGTCACAGGGCCTGACACGCCTGTCACAATGGAGGGCAATGTTGGAAGCACCCGAGCACCCCGAGCAGCCCGAGAGCGGGGTCCTGCTCGCCGAACCTCTGCCGGAAGAACATCCCGCAAGGGACCACTGGTGGCAGAGCCTGGCAGCCGCGTCGACGCGACGTGCGCTGCTGTTGACGGCGCTCGGCGCACTGCTCATCGCCGGCCTGATCACCGCGTTGCCCCGGAGTGAGGGGTCCAACTCCGGACCGGGGGCGATCGCCCTGGGCCCCCGCGGCAACGACACGTTCAATCACGTCAAGCGTGGCGACTGCCTGAACTGGCCCGGCCGCAACCCCGACGCCGCACGCATCGTCGACTGCAAAGACAACCATCGCTTCGAGGTCGCCCAGTCCGTCGACATGCGCACGTTCCCCGGCAGCGAGTACGGGCCCGGCTCCCCGCCACCGACGGTGGACCGGATCAAGCAGATCAGCCAGGAGCAGTGCACCCCGTCGGTGCGCGGCTACCTCGGTCCGAAATACGACCCCAACGGCAAGTACACGATCGGCCTGCTGTGGTCGGGCGAGAAGGCCTGGAAGCAGTCCGGCGAGCGGCGCATGCTGTGCGGCCTGCAGTTGCTCGGTCCTGGCGACAGCCAGTTGGAGTCCGCGGGCAACGTGTCCGACGTGGACCAGTCGAAGGTGTGGGCCGCAGGCACCTGCCTCGGCATCGACGCCGCCACCAACCAGCCCACCGACGTCCCGGTCGATTGCGCGGCGCCGCACGCCATGGAGGTCACCGGCGCGGTCAACCTCGGCGAGAAGTTCCCCGGCGGGCTGCCTTCGGAAGGCGATCAGGACAACTTCATCAAGGACACGTGCACCGCGCAGACCGATGCCTACCTGGCCCCGGTCCAGTTGCGCACCACCACGCTGGCCCTGAGCTACAGCACGATCTCGCTGCCCAGCTGGTCGGCCGGCAGCCACCAGGTGTCGTGCAGCATCGGCGCCACGCTGGGCAACGGCGGGTGGTCGACGTTGATCAACAGCGCCAAGGGCCCGCTGATGATCAACGGGCAGCCCCCGGTCGCGCCGCCCGACATCCCGGAGGAGCGGCTCAACATGGAGCCCATCCCGATGCCGGATGTCGACGAGCCGTCGTCGTCGAGTTCGTCCGGGTCGTCGTCTTCGTCCGGGTCGTCCTCGTCCGGATCGTCAGGATCGGGCTCATCGGGTTCGTCCGGCTCGAATTCGTCCGGGTCCTCCGGGTCATCGGGCTCGTCGTCGAGCGGCCAGCACCTGCCGCAATCCGCGACCACTGCGGCGCCCGCCCCCACGCAGGCCAACACGTTCAACCCACCGCCGCCCGAGCAGGCCGCGGCACCCGCGCCCGAGCAGGCTCCGGCACCCGCGCCCGAGGGTGCGGCCCCGCCCGCCGGGCCGCCGCCGGGTGAGCAGGCGCCCGTACCGCCGGGGCCGTAACCCGTGCCGGTGCGGATGAGCTCGCAGCGGTTCGACGAGTTGGTGTCCGACGCACTCGACCTGATCCCGCCGCAGTTGGCCGCCGCGATCGACAACGTCGTGATCCTGGTCGAAGATCGCGATCCCGACGAGCCCGAGATCCTGGGCCTGTACCGGGGAGTCGCGCTGACCGAGCGGGATTCCTGGTACGCCGGATCTTTGCCGGACACCATCACCATCTACCGCGAAGCCCTGCTGGATTTCTGCGACAGCGAGGCCGACGTGGTCGACGAGGTGGCGATCACGGTGATCCACGAGATCGCGCACCATTTCGGGATTGACGACGATCGGCTCCACGAACTGGGTTGGGGCTAGGCGGCTAGGCGCGGCAACCGCGTTTTGTCGGCCCGCGGTGCTATCAACGGGCTATGACCATCCAGTGCCGGGAGTGCGCAGCCGGTCTGGAGCATTGCCACGGCACCGTGATCCACCACGTCCGGTACCGCGCGGAATGCACCGACGACACCTGCACCACCCCGGAAGCAGCACATACGTTCAGCCTCGACTGTGCGGCGGTGGGCTGCACGTGTGCCGATGAGAGCGCACTTGCGAGCCGGCGGTACGCCTAGCCCATCGGGTCGGCCTCGGACGTCACCGCGTCGCTGACCGGTGTGGCGTCGAGCTCCGGGTAGAACGGCGGTGTCACCGCCGCCCACTGCACACAACTCCAGCGCCCGTCGGTGATCGGTGCCAGCACGATCGATTCGGTGTTGGCCAGATGATGGTCGAGGGCGAAGCCGCTGTCGACGCCGGCCAGCACGGCGGCCACCAACCGGATCGCCGCGCCGTGACTCACCAGCACGATGTCGCTGTGGAAGTCGTGGTCGTCGAGGTAGCGCAGCCGCAGTTCGGTGAGCACCGGCACGTACCGGGCCAGTACCGCCTCGGCGCTCTCGCCGCCCGGCATCGGCACGTCCAGTTCGCCCCGATGCCAGCGTTCGTAGATCCGGTTGAACTCGGCGACGGCGTCGTCGTCGCTGCGGTCCTCCAGCTCACCGACCTGAACTTCGTGGACCCCTTCGAATTCGAATGGGACGAGACCGGTTTCGGTGCCGATACCGGCTGCCGTCTGCGCTGCGCGCCGAGCCACCGAGTGGGCCAGGATCGACGGACGCGCACTGAGCGTTCCGGCGAACCGCCGGGCCTGGTCGTGCCCGAGGTCGGTCAGCTCGGCACCGGGCGGCCGGGTGTCCAGACGCCGCGCGACGTTGCCGTGGGACTGCCCGTGCCGGACGAGTATCAGCCGTCCGCTCATGAGCCGCCCGTCCCGTCACGTAAACCCGTCAACCACCGTGTGGCCTCGTCCAGACGCGGCGGGGGCGCACCCGCGCTCGCTCCGGTCGGCCAGGAACCCAGATATCGCACATTGGTACAACGTCGGTGCAGCGCTTTGAGTGCCTCGGCCACCGAATCGTCATCGATGTGTCCGACACAGTCGAGGAAGAACATGTACGTGCCCAGCTCGGTTCTGGTGGGCCGGCTTTCGATCCGGGTGAGGTCGATGTCGCGGATCGAGAATTCGGTCATCGCGGTGACCAGCGCGCCTGGGACGTTGTCCAGGCGCAGCACCACCGAGGTGCGGTCGGCACCGGTGGCCGACGGCGGTACGCCGGGCGCACCGACCAGGACGAAGCGGGTTCGAGCGTTGGCCTCGTCGACGACGTCGGCGGCCAGGATGTCCAGCCCGCAGCGCTCAGCGGCCAGTCGGGTGCTCACCCCGGCGTCGGCGTTGCCCTCGGCGACCTGGTGGGCGGCCGCGGCGTTGGAGGTGGCCGGCACGATTTCGGCGTCGGGCAGGTTGGCGGCCAGCCATCGCCGCACTTGGGCGAGCGCCACCGGGAAGGCGGCCACGGTCTGCACCGGCCCGCTGTGCCCGGGGCGGGTCACGATGGTGAAGGCCACGTCGAGGGTCAGTTCGGCGTAGATCTGGAGCGGTTCCCCCACCGCCAGGCTGTCCAGCGTCGGCAGCACCGACCCTTCGATCGAATTCTCGATCGGAACACAGGCGTAGTCGGCGCGGCCGTCCCGGACCGCGGCCAGCGCACCCGGGGTGCTGTCGGTCAGCACGGGGGTGAAGCCGGCTTTTCCGTCACCGGCGGCCGCCTGCAGACCGGGCACCATCTCGTGGGCCACCATCTGCAATAACGCCACTTCGGTAAAGGTTCCCTCCGGCCCGAGGTAGGCGATGCGCGGCACATCCCAACCCTATCGGGTCGGCGCGGGTGCGATCGGTTGATGACGGCCCCGCCGGTGTTTCACCGGAGCCCTTGCCCGCACCGTAGCGTCCAGTTAAGTTAGGCTTACCTCACTTAATCACCTCACCTAGTTTCGAAGGCGGCGAGATGGCCATAGCGACACCGACGACAGCCGAGCGGATCCGCAGTGCATGCGCACGAGGCGGCGGCGCCATGCTCGCGGTCGAGGGCATCGAACCGGTCGCCTCACCCGTTCACCACCTGCTCGACGACGGGTCCTTCGCGATCACGGTCCCCGAAACCGGCCCGCTGGCGGGCGTGGCGATGTCAGCCGGCTCGGCCGGGGTCCAGGCCGTGCTGGAGATGACCGACTACGCCCCGCTGCCGCTGCGCGAACCGGTGCGTTCCCTGGTGTGGATCCGCGGCCGCCTGCACCATGTGCCGTCGGCGGAGGTCGCCGCACTGCTCGATCTGGTCGCCGCGGAGAACCCGAATCCGGCCCTGCTGCAGGTGAACTCCAGGGCCCGGTCGGGCGCCGAACAGGATGACGACAACTACACGCTGATGCGCCTGGAGATCGAGTCCGTGGTGGTGGCCGACTCCACCGGCGCCGAGTCGGTCGGTCTCGGGGCCCTGCTGCAGGCTCGCCCCGATCCGTTCTGCGCGATGGAATCCGGCTGGCTGCAACACATGGAGTCCTCTCACCGCGACGTCGTGGAGCGCCTGGCCACCCGGCTGCCGATGACCCTGCGCCAGGGCCGGGTCCGCCCGCTGGGCCTCGACCGCTACGGCGTGCAACTGCGGGTGGAGAACGAACACGGGGACCACGACGTGCGGCTGCCGTTCCCGAAGCCGGTCGACGACGTGACCGGGCTGAGCCAGGCCATCCGGGTGCTGATGGGCTGCCCGTTCCTCAACGGCCTGCGCGCGCGCCGGATCTGACCCGCGCGATCCGCCCCGTGGCCTGGGCGCCGCTACCGTAGCTCCGGTGACGACTTCGGCGACCGGGCCCGACGAGCAGCTCGAGCCGCAGCGCCGCACGCTCAAAATCGAGATCGCCGTCGTACTGGCGGTGACATTCGGGCTCAGCGCGTACACCGCGGGCCTGCGCCTGGTCGAAGCGATACTGCTCGGCCTGTCCGGGCAGACGGTCGCGCTCAACCCGAAGCGCTCCCCGTTCGACCTGATCGACCTCGGCCTGCACCTGGCCGTGGTACTGCAGCTTCTGGCCTGGGGCGCACTGGCCCTGTACCTGCTGTGGCGCAGCGGCTTCGGACCGTCGGCGATCGGATTGTCGCGCCCACAATGGCGTGCCGACGGGCTGGGAGGCCTCGGCCTGGCCCTGCTCATCGGCTTGCCGGGGCTCGGGTTCTACGTGCTGGCCCGGGTGTTGGGGCTGAGCGCCGACGTCGAGCCCGCCGAGCTGTACGACACGTGGTGGCGCATCCCGATGCTGCTCGGTGTGGCGTTCGCCAACGGCTGGGCCGAAGAGATCATCGTCGTGGGGTTCCTGCTGACCCGGTTGCGTCAGCTCGACGTGAGCCCGGGGCGGGCGCTGATCATCTCCAGCCTGCTCCGCGGCGCGTATCACCTGTACCAGGGCTACAGCGCCGGTCTGGGCAATGTGGTGATGGGCCTGGTGTTCGGCTACGCGTGGCAGCGCACCGGGCGCCTCTGGCCGCTGATCATCGCCCACACCCTGATCGATGCGGTGGCATTCGTCGGCTACGCGCTGGTGGCGGATCGTCTGGGCTGGCTGCGATAGCGCATCCGGCACGTACATTTCTGCTGTGGCCGACTTCACCGCTTCAGGGGGACCTCCCGACCCGCGCTCGCGGCGTCCGGGACCACGCCGTCGTGACGCCGAGCCGTCCCAGGTGATCCGGCGCGACCCGAACCACCGCCCGGCCTGGCCGCCGAATCCACCCACACCGCCGCGCACACCACCGCCGCCGTCGCGGCAACCCCCGAGGCAGCAGCCACCCAGACAACCCCCCAGGCAACCCCCGCCTCGATCGGCTCCCCCACCACCCCCACCACCCCCGCCGCGGCGACCTCAGCCCGGCGCGCCACGACCCTCCGCCGCCCGGCCGCCCGCACCCACGCCTTCACGCAAGCCCCGGCGCCGGCGGCATTGGGGCCGGATGGTTGTGGCGGTGCCCCTGGTCTTCGTACTGGCGGTTGTGCTGGCGGTGGTCGGCGGCGGCTTCTGGATCAACTCGTCGCTGCACCGCATCCCGGCTCTCGCCGACTACCCTGATCGCCCCGCCGCAGCCCAGGGCACCACCTGGCTGCTGGTCGGATCGGACAGTCGCCAGAACCTGACCCCCGAACAGCAGGCCGAGCTGGCCACCGGCGGGGACATCGGCAACGGCCGCACCGACACCATCCTGTTGGTGCACATCCCCGGGATCGGCTCAGATACCCCGACCACCATGGTGTCGATCCCCCGGGACTCCTACCTGCCGATTCCCGGCTACGGCGAGGACAAGGTCAACGCGGCCTTCTCCCTGGGCGGGGCGCAGCTGCTGGCGCAGACCGTCGAACTGGCGACCGGCCTGCACCTCGACCACTACGCCGAGATCGGGTTCGACGGTTTCGCCGGACTCGTCGATGCCGTCGGCGGGGTGACGATGTGCCCGGCCGAACCGATCAGCGACCCGCTGGCCGGGATCGATCTACCGGCGGGCTGCCAGGAACTCGACGGCCGCAGCGCCCTCGGCTACGTCCGCACCCGCGCCACGCCGCGAGCCGACCTGGATCGCATGATCCACCAGAGGGCCTTCATGTCTGCCCTGCTACACCGGGCCACCAGCCCGGAGGTACTGCTCAACCCGCTGCGGTGGCAGCCGATGGCCCGGGCCGCCACCAACTCTGTGGCGGTCGACGAGGACGCACATGTCTGGGACCTGGCCCGGCTGGCCTGGGCGATGCACGGTGACGACATGGTGACCACGACCGTGCCGATCGGTGAGTTCACCGGCAGTGATTCGGGCGCGGTGGTGGTGTGGGACAGTGACGCGGCCGGCCGCCTGTTCACCGCACTGGCCAACGATTCGGCCGTCCCCGCTGATGTCATCGAAAAGCCCGAACCGTAAGCATAGGCAAAGCTAAATTCGCGATCAGCAAATTCTCCACAGCAAATGTAATGCGCGCCACACCACTAAGGTAAAGCTGACCTCAATGAGGTCAACCTTCGATGACAACATGCTCTGACCTGCTATATCCTCGCGATCATGACGACGACCAGTGAACTCGACTCGAAATTCCACGCGCTTGTCTCCGACCAGATTCGCAGCGAGTTCACCGCGTCACAGCAATACATCGCAATTGCGGTTTATTTCGACGGCGCCGACCTTCCGCAGCTCGCCAAGCACTTCTATGCGCAGGCGGTCGAAGAGCGCAACCACGCCATGATGCTGGTCCAGTATCTGCTCGACCGGGATATCGACGTCGAGATCCCCGGTGTCGACGCGGTGTGCAACCGCTTCGACGCACCGCGTGACGCGCTCGCGTTGGCACTGAGCCAGGAGCGCACCGTCACCGAGCAGATCAGCCGGCTCGCGAGCGTCGCCCGCGAGGAGGGTGACTACCTCGGCGAGCAGTTCATGCAGTGGTTCCTCAAGGAGCAGATCGAAGAGGTCGCGTCGATGGCGACCTTGGTGCGCATCGCCGACCGCGCGGGTGCCAACCTGTTCCACATCGAGGACTTCGTCGCCCGGGAACTCACCGGCGGCGCCGGAGCGGATCCGGCAGCCCCGAAGGCTGCCGGCGGCAATCTCTGATCTGAGGCCACCGGCCTTCTGTCAGCCCTCAGTCCCGGCCCGCACCGGTCAGGCCGTTCTGTAGCCAACTCTTGGTGCGGCCGGGATGATTCGTGGCCACCCACGCCACCCCGATGTCTCGGCAGAACCGGACGTCCTCGTAATGGTCCACGGTCCAGCAGTACAGCGCGCGCCCCTGGGCGGCGGCCCGGTCGACCAGTTCCGGATGCTCGCGCAGGGTCGCGATGGAAGGGCCGACGGCGGTGGCCCCGACCGTCGTGGCCGCGCTGCCGCCCAGGTATCGCGACGTCTCACCGAGCAGCACCGTCGGCAGCATCGGGGCGGCCCGGCGGATCCGCCACACCGCCGACGCCGAGAACGACATCACCACTGCGCGGGACAGATCGGCCGAGGCGGGCGCGGCGATGCCGTACCGGTGCAACAGGGCCAGCACCTTGTTCTCCACCAGCGCGCCGTAGCGCACGGGATGTTTGGTCTCGATGAACAGCTTGACCGGCCGGTTCCAGTCCAGCACCAGCGATACGAGATCGTCGAGGGTCAGGAGCCCGGTCTCCCCGACGGCGCCTTCGATGACACCGTCTCCGTCGGTGTCATCGCCGGAACGTCCGCCGGCATGCCAGGACCCGTAGTCCAGCCTGCGTAACTCGGCGAGTGTCATCTCACTGACCAGGCCCGTACCGGTGGAGGTCCGGTCCACCCGTCGGTCGTGCACACACACCAGGTGCCCGTCGCGGGTCAGCCGCACATCGCATTCCACGCCGTCGGCACCCTCACGCAATGCCAGGTCGTACGCGGCAAGCGTGTGCTCGGGCTTGGCGGCGGATGCTCCCCGATGTGCCACCACGAACGGATGGCCAGGCCCCGGGGCCGCCTGCCCAGCGGCTCCGCCGTCGCCCGTTTCCATACGGACTATGCTGCCGGGTTCTGCCCTTGGGACTCAACCGGAACGGCGGATTCAGCTGAATCCTCACGATTCTGCGAAGGCTCGGAACCCTCGGGCTCGACCACCACCCAGCGTCGGACGCTGCGCTCGGCCGCCGCCGTACCGGTGCCCTCGAAACCGGCGAACACCTTGGCCGTCAGCAGGAAGGCCGCCAGCGCCAGCAGGTACCCGACGATCGTGGCCACCGTGTTGTCGGCGATGTTCTGCGGGGTGTTGTTGAAGAAGGTCACGTACACGGTGCTTGCCATCGACCACGTCGCGACCAGTGCGCTGAGGATCCACACGATCCACCACACCACGATCGGTCGCCGCAGGTGCGAGAGACGACCTTCGAGGGCCGCCAGTTCCCACACGAACACCGGCGCCATCACCAGGTTCACCCCCGGCAGCAGACAACAGACCCACAGTGTCGTGGTGCTGCGCGGATCCTCCTCGCCGTGCTCGGCGTACCCAGCGGCCCGACGCGCGATCAGCCAGCGCACCAGTGCCACCACCGTGATGACCACGACGAGCATCGCTGCCACGCTGGCGAGCAGACCGATCAGCACCCCGCCGATGGCGATCAGCGGATGCAGCAACACACTGCGGTTGATCAGCAGCAGCGCATACCGAACCACGTGGGCGAAGGCCGCGACACCCAACACCACCATGGCCGCCACGAGCATGAGGCGGACCGTGCCGACGCCGGACTCGTCAGCGGGTTTCTCCGGCTGCTCGTCGACGTCGAAGTACTGGTGCAGTCCCCAGCTCGGAATCGTGCGGTAGCGCGGTGTCGGCCCGAGCGCGCGACGCCCGCGCCGCTGGCGTGGCGGGGCGCCCGGGCGCAGCGCGATCCAGCGATAGCCGGGCGAGAGTTGTGGCGTGCGTTTTGCCGTCGGTGACGGTGCCTGCGCGGACGATGCGGAAGGCTGGGCAGGGGGCCTCCACTGGGACTGAGGTGACGACGGCGCAGAGGGCGCCAACAACGAGCCACCGCACCGGGGACACCACGACCGCTGCCGGTCACGCACGTTCCAGCGCGTCCCGCACTGCGAACACACCTGGATCATCCGACCAGCCTAGCCACGATCTCCCGGAGTTCCTTGCGGTCAGACGCTGCCGGGGCCGCCGGCATCCGTGATGACCGGACGTCCGGCCCCGGCCCAGGCCAGCATTCCGCCCTCGACATTGATCGGGGTGTAGCCGTTACGGGCCAGGTAGTTCGCCACGCGCAGGGAGCGTCCGCCGGCATGGCAGACCACGTACAGCTCGGCATCGGGGTCGATCTCGGCGATCCGCGTCGGGACGTCGCCCATCGGGATGTGCTGCGCGCCCGCGACGTGTCCGCGTTGCCATTCGTCGTCCTCACGGACGTCGAGCAGCACGACAGACCCTTCGAACGTGGCGGGTACCGCAGCGATATCTGCCTTCCCGACTTCCACATCGTCCATGCCCTCAATGCTCGCATGCCTGCGAGGCAGAGCGCACCCGACCCTTATGCCTCGCTGCGGCGTTAGCAACGGGAGGCTATCCACAGTTTCCACAGGTTCATCCACAGCCCGGCACCAGCGGAAAAGCCTGCGATATGGGGATTACTGTGCGGTAGCTGTCCAGGACTGTGGATAAACCTGGGGTATCCGCGGCGGCGATCAACAACCCCCGCAGGCGCGGAGCGAAATTAACCACTCGGCTAAACGCTGTCACGAACAGGGGCCCGGATCGGTTGGGATCAGCCTGATTCCAGTGGCCGAGCGGGCCGTATCGACTTACGCGGTAGCCGATTTTCCCCTGGCCATTACAGGGTCTATGATCAGCGTCACACCAGCTGTTGTGACAGAACTCACTGGGGGGCAAACATTGATCGTGCAGGTCAGGAGTGTTTGATGGCGTCACATCCGATGGGATCGGGATCAGCCTTTCCGCAGCCCGAATGGCATTCATCCGGTCATCTGCACACCCGTAACCAGCTGATGATCTTCCTCCGGGCCAGCGTGATCGCGCTGCTGTTGCTCGGCGTGCTCGCCGTGATGGTCTTGCTCTGACCGTCGCCCCATCGGGTATACGTGAGGACGGCATGCGCGTCCTTGCGGTGCGCCCTGCGATGGAGCAATGTTGGCAACGATCTTGAGTGTCGAACGTCAGGATCGTTGAGGACGCCTGGCTCCATCGATCGAAAATGAGGAAGGAATCTCGTGGCTGAATACACTTTGCCGGACCTGGATTACGACTACGGAGCGCTGGAGCCCCACATCTCCGGGCAGATCAACGAGCTCCACCACAGCAAGCACCACGCGGCCTATGTGAAGGGCGTCAACGACGCCGTCGGCAAGCTCGACGAGGCGCGGGCCAACGGTGACCACGCGGCGATCTTCCTCAACGAGAAGAACCTGGCCTTCCACCTCGGCGGCCACGTGAACCACTCGATCTGGTGGAAGAACCTGTCCCCCAACGGTGGCGACAAGCCGACCGGCGATCTCGCCGCGGCGATCGACGACCAGTTCGGCTCGTTCGACAAGTTCCAGGCGCAGTTCACCGCGGCCGCCAACGGGCTGCAGGGTTCGGGCTGGGCAGTGCTCGGCTATGACAGCCTCGGCGACCGGCTGCTGACCTTCCAGCTCTACGACCAACAGGCCAACGTGCCGCTCGGCATCATCCCGCTGCTGCAGGTCGACATGTGGGAGCACGCCTTCTACCTGCAGTACAAGAACGTCAAGGCCGACTACGTGAAGGCGTTCTGGAATGTCGTGAACTGGGAGGACGTGCAGAACCGCTACGCGGCAGCCACCTCCAAGACCAACGGCCTGATCTTCGGCTAGTTCCGATTCGGTCCGATCGAGGGCTGGATCAGTTTTCTGATCTCTCACCAAGGGGCGTCGCGCGACAGCGTGACGCCCCGCCCTCGTTTCCGGGCCGGCTCGTTCTTGGCCGACTCGTTACCGGTCCGGGCCCCGTGTCGTCTTGCACAGCTGCGACTGCTGCCGCATTCTGGTCTCATCGACCCACAGACGTGTCGGAGCACCGGTGAACCGGTGGCCCAACACCGATGTCCCGGAGGCGATATGGATACGACGGGGTCCGGCAGGGCGATCGAGATCGCCCCCTTTCATTCCGGCGGTGCTCTCAAAGGTTTCGTGGTCTCGGGCCGATGGCCTGACTCCACCAAAGAGTGGGCGCAGCTTCTCATGGTCACGGTCCGGATCGCATCACTGCCCGGATTGCTCTCCACCACAACGATTTTCGGAGTCCGCGAAGAGTTGCCCGAGCAGCCCCGCCCGGGCACCGTCGGCCTGGTCATCGCCGAAGGCCCGGTGGTCGGCGAATCCGCGGTTCCGCCCGGGTATTTCGCCGAGCATCAGCCGCCGGCACTGCTGATGCTGCATCCTCCTTCGGAGACAACGCCGTCGCTTCCGGAATGCACCGGTGCGGCGTCGGGATGCGTACTGCTACCAGGACTTCCGTATCTCGGGCTGGAACACAGAGCCGCCTGGGTGGAAGCCGAGTCAGATGGCACGGTGACATCGGTGGTCAGCCGGGTCGGAGTCGATCCGATCAGCCACCCCGACACCGCAATCCTGGCGATGCTCCTGGCCGCGTGACGCCACCAGTGGGGGGACATCCTCTCTAATCAGGAGAATCTGGCTACCCGAAAACGACAGGAAACGTAGCGGGTTCGGCCGACAACAGCTAGGGTCCTCAAGATCAGCGAAGGGCAGCAGCCCGCAATCGTCGCGTCGACACGCAGGCGTCAGGCCCGGCCGACAAATGGTGATGCGGTGAGTGAGACCTTCGACCGTATGTAAGTGCGCCGCGCAAGCGGCACAGACCGGCGGTGTGTCGAAAGGTCGCCATGTCCGCAGCCGCAGGCGTCAGCGCCGGCGTCAGCAGCAGGGTCGCCGTACTCGGCTACCCATCGCGACCCCTAGATAGCCGTGGCGAGCTGCCGCAACCGTGCCGGCGGCCGTATTTGTGCCATCGATTGTCCCTTGACGACGCAAACCGCCGCCTGTTTCCACGTCGCAACCCCGCCTGGAATCGACGCCGGAATCCTCCCGGGGCCGTCTGGCTATCGCACGCAAGGGGGCTGATGCGCATTCCATCGCCCAACCTGTAACGTGTTCCACGTCGTTCGACAACGGCGTTGCGCGCAATCTGACGCGACCTGGGGCCCACGCTACAGCAAATATCTGTTTCCCCTAGTCACGGCGCCGCGACGGTTGCCGGCCCGGAAGTTGATCATGATCGAGCGCGCCTGTGAGCGCAGCTCACCGCGCCCAATACAACGCAACCGTCACCTTTTGCATTGCCAGACGGCGCAATCCCGCCCCGCCTCCATGGCGAAGGACTCGTTATCCGTGGCATGGACAGTCAAAACGCAAAGCCAGGTTAACTTTTGTGGCGTTTGCACTTGGTTGTCGTCACAACACTCGCTACCATAGTCAGCAAATACGCCGCCTATTCGTACCGCTCGTGAAGCATGTGGAGGTCAAATCGATGAGCAAGACGTTCGCCGCCCGCCTAAACCGCCTGTTCGATACGGTTTATCCACCCGGGCGCGGACCCCACACGTCTGCCGAGGTGATCGCCGCACTGAAGTCCGAGGGCGTCACCATGTCGGCTCCGTATCTGTCGCAGCTCCGTTCGGGCAACCGGACGAACCCGTCGGCGGCAACTATGGCCGCACTTGCCAACTTCTTCCGTATCAAGCCGGCTTACTTCACCGACGACGAGTACTACGAGAAGCTCGACAAGGAGCTGACCTGGCTGGCCAGCATGCGTGACGAAGGGATCCGCCGGATCGCTGCCCGCACCGTCGGGCTGTCCACCGAAGCCCAACAGGATCTGGTCCAGAAGGTCGATGAGCTGCGCCGCCGGGAACACCTCGACGACTGATTCGTCGAGTTCTGCCGGCATCCTCGCGCGCTGAAACCCACGTCAGTGGGACCATTTAGGTGGTTTCCACTCGCGCGGGTTTCAGCTGCGCGCAGCCCCGCGGTCCAATTTCCGGTACTGCTCGGCAATCGCCAGAATCCACTCCCGGTCCGAAAACGATTCCGGCTGGCTGAGCCAGGCCAGCCCCGGAAACGCTGAATCTTCATCCTCCTCGCGAGTGTCGTAGATCCACTGGGCGATGGCCCGCGCCTGATCCCGGGGTGACACTTGAGGTCGCTCGGTATCGCCGAATTGTGTTGCGTCACTTGATCCGGCTGATCCGCGGGGCCCGGCGGTCTCATGCTGACGCGCGTCGGCCGCGGTCGCTTCCAGGTACAGCGCGTCGGAGATCAGCGACATCCGTTCGGCGACGCGGAACACCAGCGGTCCGCGCGGACGCACGCCGATACCCACGTCGGGCTGACGCCGGGCCAACTCATTCAGCAGCGGTTTGATGGTCCGCAGTTCGTGTTGTGCACCGAACCAGTCTTCGACGCTGGGCAACAGCGATCCGGCGGCGACGATCACCATCGCGCACCCGAGCATGGTCGCCGCGGCGCCGACACCGACAGGCTCGGTGCGCCCCGCGGCGCGTAGCAGGACGAAGCCGCTGGTAGCCACGATCAGCACCATCCCGACCGTGAACAGGAACAGCGCCCGCCCACGCCGGCTGCGGTTCGAGTAGCGCAGACCCGCCCACGCCACCAGGGTGAGGGCGAGGAACACGTAGAGCAACGGCAGCAGCCATGAGGTGCCGTTCGAGACGAGATCCCGCCTGAGGTACTCCGACGGCGACATCTCCGGCTGTCGACCGGCGCGGAAGAAGATCACCAGGCTGATGACGGTCACGAGTCCGGCAATGCCGTACTGGACCAGTGCGATGCGTCGGGTGAGAGTCGCCGAATGGCTCGATGACGCCGTCGTGATCATCACGCAACTACCGGCTGCGCAGGCGATCAGCGCAACCTGGCTCAGTCCGACCGCGATGTTGGGCCAGTGCACCACCGTGTCGATCAGCAGGGCGAGCGGCTGCCAGTTCAGTGCTGCGACGACGCCAAGGCTGCCCAACGACAGGATCATCGCCGAGCTCACCAGGGATTGTTTGTTGACCAGTGCCCAACCGATGCGCAGGCCGGTCGCCAGGCCGAGTAGGCCGGCAATCACCCAGACGATCAACCAAACGCCTCTCCGAGGCGAACCTGCACAATCGATGACCGGTCGGAGGGCAGCCGGCCGAGCCGGTACAGCAGCAGCGCGGCGAAGTCCTCGGCCTCCTGCTCGATGTCCTCGCCGTTGGGCCCCATGCAGCCGGTCCGTTGGTTGAGCATGTAGCTGATCAGATCCGAGGTGGCCACCTCAGCGGTGGCAGCGGCCGCATCGACGATCGAGATGCCCTCGTGGCCCAGCACCAGGTGGCCGAGCTCGTGAGCCAGGGTGCGGTCCCAGGCCGGCAGGCCCTGCTGGATGAGGAACACATCGCGGTCGGTGTATTGCCGCCACTGCCCGCAGACCCCGGGCGGAAGTTCTGCCATGGTCAGCTCGATCGGCCTACCGCGGTCTGCGCTCACCGCGTCGACCAGGCGGGTCAATGTGACTTCGCCCTGTCGCGGGGCCAGATCGAGAACCTCCTTGACAGCGCGCGTAACGCTTCGACTGGCGGACATGATCCCCCTTTCCACCCTTTCGTAGCACGCCCGGACAAGTCCCCTTACCTGGATTCTCCCAGGTCGTTCCTAACGCATGAACCGACTGGCGTCGATTCTGACGGTACGGCCGGCTTTGGCCTGCCGGTAGCCCACGAGCCCGCCCAGGCCGGTCAGGGCCATCATCCCGGTTACGCCGGGCAGCGCCATCGCCGCGATCTCCATCGTGTTCGCCGTACGCAGGTAGTCCGCGTAGCCGGCCCGGTAGGACGCCGGCGGGAGGCCCGCGTTCAATCCGACGGCGGCGGGAGGCCTCGTCTCGGTCCGCATCTTGGTCGAGGGTTGCATCTCAGGTCCCGACCTCGGTCCGTGGTCCGAGCCCGGACCACCCAACGGCGCCGCGAGCGGCGGCACGATGACGGGCAGCACGACGACCGGAACGGCGATCGGCGGCACGCCGGCCGCCGCGGCCAGGCCGGGCGGGGGTGGCACAGCCACATCGGCCGCCGGTGCCGGCGGTGCCGGTAATTGCATCACCGGCGGGCGCGGGAAGTTGAACGGCGCGGGGACGCCGCCACCGCCTCCACCGCCGGCAGCGCCGCCGATCAGAGTCGTGGTGGTCTGGCTGGTCTCCGATGTCGCGGAGGTGGTCTCCGACGTCGACTTGGTCGTCTCGGTGGTCTCGGAGGTCGACTTGGTCGTCTCGGTCGTCGACGACTCGGTCGTCTTCGTGGTGGTCGCGGTCGTCTCGGTCGTGCGCGTGGTGGTCGCGGTCGTCGTGACAGCCGTCGTCGAGGGCGTGGTCGACACTGTCTCGCTGGCAGATGTCGTGGGTGTCTCCGACTCCGACGGCTTCGTGCTGGGAGTCGCAGTGTCGGTCTTGGTCGGGGTCGCCGTGTCGCTCTTCGTCGGGGTCGCCGTGTCGGTCTTGGTCGGGGTGTTGGTGTCGGTTCCAGTTTGCGGAGGCGTCCGGGTACCGGACGGTTGCGACGGCCCGCTGGGTTCGTCGGTCTGGGTCGGTTTGCCCGTCGTCTTGGTCGGCTTGCCGCTCGTCTTGGTGGGCTTGTGGGTCGTCCGGGTGCCCGGCGAGCCGGTGCCATCCCCGTCTTCGCCCTGGGAATCGCCGCCCTGATTCTGGCCCGGCCCGTGATCCTTGCCCCCGTGCCCGTCCTGCCCGTTGCCGGCAGTATTCGACGAGCCCTGACCGCTGTCGGGCCGGCCTCGATCCGGATCGGCAAACGCCAATGCGCCCCCGACACCGGCAATGATCAGGCCTATAAGCACCAGACCGGTCGAGGCGGCGACGCGCAACCGCGAACGCACGTTGTCACCACCCTTTCGCGCACCGCCTGCAAGCTTTCGTTGACGAATTCAATTCTCGCACAAACAAGCAGTCCGAATTTGCTAGCTGAGGCGATTTACCACCTTGATCGCGGGGAGCCGCGGCGGAGCAAATCCACCGGACGATACTGTGGGTCTGCAGCACTTCTGCGGTGACCACAAACACACGACGAATTGACCGGGAGGCAACCGGAATGGGCCTGTTCACGCGACGAAAAAGCCGCGCCACCCGCCGCGCCGAAGCCCGCGCCATCAAGGCCAAGGCCAAGCTGGAAGCCCGGCTCACCGCAAAGAACGAGACTCGTCGCATCAAGTCCGATCAGAAATCTGCACAGCGGGCCCTCAAAGCTCAGGTCAAGACGCAGCGGGACAGCGACCGCAACGCCCTCAAAGTGGCCGAGACCGAGTTGAAGGCGGCCCGTGAAGGACGTCTGCTCGCCCCTGCCAGGATTCGTCGTCTGCTCACCGTCACACGTTTGCTGGCGCCGGTCCTCGTGCCCTTGATCTACCGTGCCGCCACGGCCGCCCGGGGCGCTCTGGACGAACGTCGTGCCGATCGCCTCGGTGTCCCGCTGGCCCAGCTCGGTCAGTTCTCGGGACACGGCGCCGAGTTGTCCGCACGGATCTCCGGGGCCGAGCAGACGCTGCGGCAGGTGGCCGAGAAGAAGCCCAAGGATGCCGAGACCAAACAGTTCGCAACGGCGATCAACGAACGGCTCACCGACCTGGCCGCGGCGGTGACCGCCGCCGAGAACATGCCGACCGCACGGCGCCGCGGCGCCCACGCGGCGATCGCCGCCCAACTCGACGGCATCGATGCCGATCTGATGGCTCGGCTGGGACTGGTCTGAGCCCAATTCCATGACCGGCGCCCGTATCGACTACGCAGCCCCGCTGCGCGGTACGGCCGTCGGCTCCCTCACGGCCGCACTGGCCGTCGCGGCGCACGGCGTCGGCGGCGGCGGTCTGCCCGGAGGCGCGGTGGCCGCCCAGCTCGTCGTGCTGGCGGCCACCCTCGGCACGGTGGCCGCGACCGTGCGCGGCGCGAACCGCACCGCGGTGTTGTGGGGCCTGCTCGGTACCGGCCAGCTGCTGGCCCACGCGTTGTTGGCGACGGCGGGTCACTCGCACGGCACCCGGCCCGGCTTGGTGATGTTCGGCGCGCACCTGGCTGCGGTATCGCTCGGCGCAGGCCTGATCGCCTGCGGTGCCCGGCTGTCGGCAGCGGTATCGCGGGCGGTGCGCACGATGGCGCCCCAAGGGCGGCCGGTGCCGGTTACGACGGTCGGTGTCTTGGCGCGTGGCACGGATCAGCCGTTGCACTCGGCTCTCTTCCTGGCCGCTTCGGTGTCGCATCGGGGCCCGCCGGTCGGCGCCTGCGCCTGACCGTCCGACCCGACCAACTCCAGAAAGACACCACGAATGCAACCCCTCACCGGGGCGTCCTCGCGCGCCCTGCTCACGACCGCGGCGGTAGCCGTCGCCGGTCTGCTCACCGCCGCACCGGCGTGGGCGCATGTCCACGTCGACGCCGACGATCCGACACCGGGATCCACCTCGATACTCACC
The DNA here is from genome assembly GCF_053600815.1 of Mycobacterium sp. NPDC004974. NCBI lineage: Bacteria > Bacillati > Actinomycetota > Actinomycetes > Mycobacteriales > Mycobacteriaceae > Mycobacterium > Mycobacterium sp. NPDC004974. Next base: position 83,740 of record NZ_JBSGAQ010000009.1, read on the forward strand.
TTCCGAGTTCCCGGCGAGTCCGATTCCGGCGCGCTGACAACACAATTGAAGGTTGACCTGCCCAACGTGGCCTCGGCGCGCACCGAGGTGATGCCGGGTTGGACCACAAAGCTCGACCGTGACACCTCCGCGGGAACGGTCCGGACGGTCACCTGGACCGCGGCACCCGGAGTGGGCATCTCACCCGAGCAGTTCGCGCTGTTCCGGGTGTCGGTCAAACTGCCCGATGCGCCGACGGCGAGCTTCCCCGTCACCCAGACCTATTCGGACGGCTCGGTGGTCCGGTGGGATCAGGCCCCGCTGCCCGACGGCAGCGAGCCCGAGCACCCGGCTCCGCAACTGACGCTGACCGGAACCCCGCCTGCAGCAGGAACTGCCGAACACGGCACCGAGACGGCCCCGGCGGCCGGTCAGCCCGTGCCTGCCGCTGCCGCACAGCCCGCAGGCACCGTCGACAATTCGGCCCGCTGGCTGGCAGGCGGAGCGCTGATCGTCGCGGCCGCCGCGGTGGTCGCAAGTCTGCTGAACCGGCGCCGGTCATGAGCCGGCTGCTGGCCGCGGCCCTGACCGGGCTCATCCTGGCCGCCTCTGCATTGGTCGGGGCGCCGGCCGCGTCGGCGCACGCGGCCCGGGTCGCGGCGGACCCGGCAGAGCATTCGGCGCTCAGCGCCGCACCGCCACGGGTGAGCGCCACGTTCAACGAGGCGCTGCAGCCGGCCTTCGCCAACATGACGGTCGTCGGTCCGGACAACAACCTGTGGTCCGAGGGTGACCCGAAGGTCGCCGGTGCGGTGCTCAGCGTCGGGGTCCGCCCACTCGGCCCGGCCGGTACGTACACGGTGAACTACCGGGTTACCTCGGCCGACGGGCACGTGGTCTCGGGTTCCTGGTCGTTCGACCTGACCGTCGCCGGTGCGGGCACTCCGGGGCCCGCCGCCTCGTCGCCTGCGCAGTCCGACGGCGGCATCGTGGTGTGGCCGTTCGTTCTGGTCGCCGTCGTGCTCATCGGCGGCGGAGCCTGGTGGGCGGTCCGACGTCAGCGGTGATCGGTGCGTTGATCCGGGCGCTGGCTGACGGCGCCGCCATCGTCGCTCTTGGCCTGGCGGCGGTGCCGCTGCTCGAGTCCGACCGCTACCGCGCCGAGTTGAGCCGGAGGGCGGCCACGCCACTCGCGTTGGCTGCGGCACTCTGGCTACTGGCCGAGATCGTGCGGCTGACCGTGGAGGCCGCGCAGACCGCGGGTGTCGGGTTCTGGCAGATCCGCGTGCACACCCTGACCGACTTCGTTCTGCACACCACAGTCGGCCGTTCGGGGCTGGTCGGCGTCGCGGCGGCGCTGATCGTCGGCGTGGTGGCGATCCTCGTCCCGCGCGGTGCCACCACCACGGCCATGACGGTCGGGGTCGCGGCGGTCGGCATGGCCGCCAGGACTCTGGCCGGACATCTCTCGGAGAGTCCGATCGGTGGGATGGCCGTGGCGCTGCATGCCCTGGCCGCCGCGGTGTGGTGCGGGGTGCTGGCGGCGCTGGTGCTGACCGTGACGCACCGCGGCCAGTGGGCCAGGGTGCTGCCCCGGTTCTCGCAGTTGTCGCTGTCGTGCGTGGGTGTGCTGCTGGTCGCCGGTGTGGTCGGGGCGGCGATCAAGTTGAACTCGCCCGCCGAGTTGTGGGCCACCGGTTATGGCCGGATCTTGACCGCCAAACTGGTCGTGACCGTGGCTCTGCTGGCTCTGGCCTGGCGAAACCGGTCTCATTGGCTGCCGGCGGCGCGGGCTCACCGCAGTAGTGCGGCGTTGTCGCAGAACCGCTCGTTGATGGAATTGGGCATGATGGCTGTTGCGGTCACGCTTGCCGCGGCTCTGGCCGTCACGGGTTGACCGCTGCGGCGCCTGGCATGATGGGAAACACTGCCGGCCCCACCCTCCGCGATGGCGCGGAGCACCAGAAACTGCAAAGGAGCAGCCAGATGGCAGAGCAGCAGGATCAACCCGCCGAGAAGCCCGCCACCGCAGCCGAGCCGGCTGCGGTCGACGCATCAGCGGCCGGCGCGGATCCTGCTCCGCCCATTCCGGCCCCTCCGACCCCGGCTCCCAAACCCGGTCCTCCGCCGGGCAAGAAGGCCCCCGCGAAGAAGACCCCGGCCAAGAAAGCAGCGGCGAAGAAGGCTCCCGCCAAGGCCGCCAAGAAGGCTCCGGCGAAGAAGGCCCCGGCCAAGAAGGCTCAACCTGCCCCGCCGGCCACCCCGCCCCCGGTCAAGGCGGCCCCGGCTCCCGTCACTCCCTTGCCGGATGTCGCCAAGGCCGCCAAAGAGGCTGCGGCACAAGCCAAGTCAACTGTCACCTCGGCCGCCAACCCGGTGTCCGGTCCAGCGCTGGTCCCGATGAGCGAGAGTCCGTCGTCCAAGCTGCCGCTGGCCGCTGCGGTTGCCGTCGGTCTTTTGGCGGTGCTCTTGGTGTTGCTCAGCCGCCGTCATTCCGACGAGGACTGATCCGGGCTTGACCCTGACGCGACGTCAGGGTCGATAGTGGCCTCATGCACGCGAATTCAGAGGCGAGATCCGTCGGTGCGGTCGCCGCGCTGACGGGGGTCTCGGTGCGCACGCTGCATCACTACGACCACATCGGTCTGGTGGTGCCCGGCGTGCGTACCGCGGCCGGTTACCGCGGCTACACCGATGCCGACATCGAGCGGCTGCACCTGGTCCTGGTGTACCGCTCGGTCGGCCTGGCTCTGGACGAGATCCGGTCCCTGATCGACGACGATTCCGACGTGCTCGCCCACCTGCGACGTCAGCACAGCCTGTTGTGCGATCAGGCCGAGCAGCTGCAGCAGACCATCAAGGCAGTGGAGGAATTGATGAGCGCCCACAATCGGGGAATCCAGCTGACCGCCGAGGAGCAGGCGGAGATCTTCGGCAGTGCCGTGTACGACGAGCACGCCGACGAGGTCCGCGAGCGCTGGGGCGACACCGACGAATGGCGGCAGTCACAGGAGCGCGCAGCCAAGCTCACCAAAGGGGACTGGCTCGAGATCAAGGCCGAGGGCGACGCGCTGTTGGCTGATCTGGCTGCCGCCAAACGGGGCGGGGTCAGCCCGGGTTCAGCTGCGGCCGGCCAGCTGGCGGCCCGCCATCGGGCCGGTATCGAGCGGTTCTACGGCTGCAGCGACGACATGCACGTCTGCTTGGCAGAGATGTATCTGGCGGATGAGCGGTTCACCCGCTACTACGACGACGTCGAACCGGGCCTGGCCCAGTTCGTGCACGACATCATCGTGCAAAGCGTCGCCGGCTAGCCGGCTGCGATAATCGCTGGGTGAGTATCGAACCGCGCGCCACCGCTGATCTGGTCGACGAGATCTACCCCGACGTCCGTAGCTGCGATCTGCAGTTGCAGAACTACGGCGGCAAGACGATGTTCGCCGGGCCGATCACCACGGTGCGCTGCTTTCAGGACAACGCACTGCTCAAGTCGATCCTGTCCACCCCGGGCAACGGCGGGGTGCTGGTGGTCGACGGCGGTGGGTCGTTGCACACCGCGCTGGTTGGCGACATCATCGCCGGGCTGGCCGCCGACAACGGCTGGTCTGGCGTGGTCGTCAACGGACCGGTGCGGGACGCCGCGACGCTGCGCACCATCGACGTCGGGATCAAGGCGCTGGGCACCAACCCGCGCAAGGGCACCAAGACCGGCGAGGGCGAACGTGACGTGCCCGTGGAGTTCGGCGGCGTGACCTTCGTCCCGGGCGAGATCGCCTACTGCGACGAGGACGGCATCGTGGTGGTGGCTCGGTAGCACCGGACGAAAAAAGCCCCCCACGTTGACGTGGGGGGCTTTTTCACGCTTTGCCCAGTTAAACCGTCACTGCGGCACGGTGTTTGGTGAACATCAGCGACTCTTCGTCGACCTTGCCGTACCGGATGGTCCGCATGTCGAAGAAGTAGTTCTGCTTGAGCTTCCACGGCGCTTCCGAACCCGACTTGGGCAGGGTGTCCATGGCCCGCCGGAAGTAGCCCGGGGTGAAGTCCATGAACGGCAGCTCGTCGACACTGCCACCGGGGTGCTGCGGCTCGACCCGGTCGAAACCGTTCGCGTCCATGTAATTCAGCACGCGGCAGATGAACTCGGACACCAGGTCGGCCTTCAGCGTCCACGATGCGTTGGTGTACCCGAAGGTGATCGCCATGTTCGGCACGCCCGAAAGCATCAGGCCCTTGTAGGTCATGGACTCAGTCAGGTCGATCGGCTCGCCGTTGCGGTGGGCGACTGCACCACCGAACAACTGCATGTTCAGACCCGTTGCGGTGACGATGATGTCGGCCTGCAATTCCTCACCGGAGGCCAGCTTGATCCCGGTTTCGGTGAAGGTCTCGATGGTGTCGGTGACGACGCCGGCCTTGCCCGAGCGGATGGCCTTGAACAGATCCCCGTTGGGGGCCAGGCAGACTCGCTCGTCCCACGGGGCGTAGCGCGGGCTGAAGTGCTTGTCGTAGTCGAAGTCCTGGGGCAGGCGGCGGGTCCCCATCTTGCGCAAGAACTGCTTGAAGATCGACGGGAAGCGGCGTGCGACCTGGTACTGGCCGGTGCTGTAACCGATCTGCTTCCACCGGTTCGCGAAATGCGCGAGGTTCTTCGGCAGGTATTTGTTGGTCTTCACCGCGAACGGATCGACCAGTGGCAGGGATCCGACGTACGTGGGTGAACGCTGCAGCATCGTGACGTGCCCGACGCCGCCGTCGACCAGCGACGGGATGAGCGTGATGGCGGTGGCACCGGAGCCGATCACGACGACGTTCTTGCCCGTGTAGTCCAGGTTCTCGGGCCAGTGCTGCGGGTGGATGATCTGGCCCTTGAAGTTCTCGGCCCCTGGGAACTCGGGCGAGTAGCCCTCGTCGTAGTTGTAGTAGCCGCTGCACACCGACAGGAACGACGCGGTGATCTGCTTGGCTTCGCCGTCGTGCTCGACGTCGACGGTCCAGCGGTTGTCAGCGTCCGACCAGTCGACCGAGAGCACGCGGTGACCGGTGCGGATGTGGTTGCGGATGCCGTTCTCGTCGGCGGCCTCGTTGATGTAGTTCCAGATCGACTCGCCGTCGGCGATCGACTTGGCCGACTCCCACGGCTTGAACCGGAATCCGAGGGTGAACATGTCGGAGTCGGAGCGGATGCCCGGGTATTTGAACAGGTCCCAGGTGCCGCCGATGTTCTCCCGGCGTTCGAGGATCACGTAGCTCTTGGTCGGGCAACGGTCCTGCAGGTGCCAGGCCGTGCTGATGCCGGAAATGCCGGCACCGACGATCACAACATCGAAATGTTCGGTCATGAGACCGACGGTATCAACAGGGTGTTGAGTCGGTCAACGGTGTGTTGAGAAACTCAACGCGATGTTAGGCTGCTTCATTGTGACCAGCTCCAGCACGACGCGCGCCCCGCGCGGCCGCCGTGCCGCCCGCCCTTCGGGCGACGACCGCGAAGCGGCGATCCTCGCGACGGCCAGGCAGCTGCTCGAGACCAAGAAATTCGCCGACATATCGGTGGATGACCTGGCCAAAGGCGCCGGGATCTCCCGGCCGACGTTCTACTTCTACTTCCCGTCGAAGGAAGCGGTTGTGCTGTCGTTGCTCGATCCGCTGATCAAGCGCGCGGACACCGGTTTCGACAGCGCACTGGAGGCCATGCCCGCGGATCCCAAGCGGGCGATCCGCCGCGGCATCGAGATCTTCTTCAGCTCGTTCGGGTCGGATCCGGCCACTGCACGCGCCGGCACCGAGGCACTCAACAGCAGCCCGGAGTTCCGCACGCTCTGGTCGGGGCTGATGCAGAAATGGATCGCCCTGACCGCCGCGCTGATCACCGCCGAGCGCCAACGCGGCGCCGCCCCGGAGACCATCCCCGCCATGGACCTCGCAACCTCGCTCAATCTCATGAACGAGCGGACCATGATGGCGGCCCTTAGCGCCGAACAACCCGCGGTCGCCTTCGACAACGTGGTCGATACCCTCGCCCACATCTGGATGACCAGCATCTACGGCGAGGCCCGCTGACCCGTCCGTCATCTATGCGAACATATGTTCGTGTCTGGCACACCAACCGCAGCTCCGCAGGCGGCCATCCTGCACGCTGATCTCGACTCGTTCTACGCATCGGTCGAGCAGCGTGACGATCCGGCGCTGCGCGGCCGCCCGGTGATCGTCGGCGGCGGTGTGGTGCTGGCGGCCAGTTACGAGGCCAAGGCATTCGGGGTACGCACGGCGATGAGCGGTGGCCAGGCGCGTGCGCTGTGCCCGCGGGCGGTGGTGGTGCCGCCGCGCATGTCGGCCTATTCGGAAGCCAGCCGGCACGTGTTCGAGGTCTTTTACGACACCACGCCGGTGGTCGAGCCGCTGTCGGTGGACGAGGCGTTTCTCGATGTGTCGGGTTTGGGCCGGGTGTCCGGCACCCCGGTAGAGATCGCCCGCCGGCTGCGCGAGCAGGTCAGCGAGCAGGTGGGCCTGCCCATCACCGTCGGCATCGCACGCACGAAGTTCCTGGCCAAGGTGGCCAGCCAGGTGGCCAAACCGGACGGCCTGCTGCTGGTCCCGCCCGACCGCGAGTTGGCGTTCCTGCATCCGTTGCCGGTGCGCCGGTTGTGGGGTGTCGGCGCCAAGACCGCCGAGAAGCTGCACGTCCACGGCATCGAGACAGTCGCTGATGTGGCCGAGTTGTCCGAGTCGGCGTTGGGCACCATGGTCGGCGGCGCGATGGCGCGGCAGCTGTATGCGTTGTCGCGCAACATCGATCGACGCCGGGTGACGACGGGTGTGCGGCGCAGTTCGGTCGGTGCCCAACGCGCACTCGGGCGGCGCGGCAACACGATGTCGGCCGCTGAGGTGGACGTTGTTGTGGTCAACCTCGTCGACCGCATCACCCGCCGCATGCGGGGTGCCGGACGCACCGGTCGCACCGTCGTATTACGTTTGCGCTTCGACGATTTCGGCCGGGCGACGCGGTCGCACACCCTGCCCCGGGCCACCGCCTCGACCGAGGCGGTCCTGGCCGCCGCCCGTGCGTTGGTGACGGCCGCCGCGCCGGTGATCGCCGAGCGCGGGCTGACCCTGATCGGGTTCGCGGTGTCCAACATCGATCACGAAGGCAGTCAGCAGCTGGAGTTGCCGTTCGACTCGCAGCCTGATCCGGTGGCGATCGACGGCGCCATCGACGAGGTGCGTCAGCGGTTCGGCAACGCGATGTTGACCCGCGGGGTGCTGGTCGGGCGCGATCCCGGCCTGGAGATGCCGACGCTGCCCTACTGACGGGCTACCGCTAGAACAGTTGCGCGGCAATGAATCCCGCGAGCAGTACGGCAAATCCGCCGATCTCGCCGACGATGAGCGCGACCATCCCGGCATGCAGGCCGGCGCTGGGCCGCTCGAACTGGTTGGTGGTGTCCCGCCTGGCGCCGTGCTCGATGTAGCTGATGATGGCGACGACGAAGAACAGTACGAGCACCATCGCCGCGGTGAGGTTCACCCAGGTGGGCCAGGCACTGAGTTCGACGAACACCGCGACCAGCAGCGTGGCGAAGGAATACAGCAGGGCGGCCCGGTGGGCGATGTCGACGTACGGGTGGGCCAGGTGGTTCTCACTGGTGGCCATCTGCCGGTATTTCCACACTCCGAGCACCAGTGCCAGCAGGAAGATCAGCCCGGCGGCCAACAGGGTGATGACGGTGTCGATACCGAGTTCGGCGTGCATCGCGTGAGCTTAGACCGAGGTGTTTTGAGTAGTCTCACGCATCCGGCGAATCGTGTTCTACGCCAGGCTCGAAGCATGATCGCACTCAACGACAGCTCGAAAGTCACCGCCGCGTTCTCCCTTCAGGCGACCATCGCGTTCGGGGTGAGCTTCCTCGGCGTGCTCGGCGGGGTCTTCTTCCTCCCGATCGACATCTGGCAGCGGATGTTCCTCGGTATGTCGGTCCTGTTCCTCGTCACCAGCGCCTTCACCCTGGCCAAGGTGATCCGTGATCAGCAGGAGGCGGCCACTGTCCGGGTCCGGCTGGACGAGGCCCGCATGGAAAGGCTGCTCGCCGAGCATGATCCGTTCACTTCGGGAGCGTGAACCTCAGCCGGCGGTCCACGCGAGCAGCTGCTCGGCCGGCCAGGTGTTGACGATGCGCTCGATCGGCACCTCGGCGTCCAGGGCCCGCTGGGCTCCGTAGCCGAGGAACTCGAGCTGGCCGGGAGCGTGGGAATCGGTGTCGATGGTGAAAAGACAACCGATCTCCAATGCCAGGTTCAGCAGCCGGGTCGGTGGGTCGCGCCGCTCGGGCCGCGAGTTGATCTCGACGGCGGTGCCGTGGTCGAAGCAGGCCGTGAACACCTTCCCGGCGTCGAACTTGGACTCGGGCCGCACTCCGCGTCCACCGGTGACCAGGCGTCCGGTGCAGTGCCCGAGAACATCGGTGTGCGGATTCGATACCGCTTTGACCATGCGCCGGGTCATGGCCGCCGAGTCCATGGCGAGTTTGGAGTGGACGCTGGCCACCACCACGTCGAGGCGTTCCAGCAGTTCGGGCTCCTGGTCCAGCGACCCGTCTTCGAGGATGTCGACCTCGATCCCGGTGAGGATGCGCATCGGGGCCACGAGTTCGCGGAGCCCCTCGATGACGTCGAGCTGGTCGCGCAACCGTTCCGGTGACAGCCCGTTGGCCACCCGCAGGCGCGGTGAGTGGTCGGTCAGCGCACAGTACTCGTGGCCGAGGTCGCGTGCGGCCAGCATCATCTCCTCGATCGGGGCGGATCCGTCCGACCAGTTGGAGTGCACATGCAGGTCGCCCCGAAGCGCGGCGCGCACCGCGCCACCCCCGAAGTCCTCAGCCGCCGAACGTAATTCGATGAGCGTGTCGGGCTCACGGCCGGCCCAGGCCTGGGCGATGACCTTCGCGGTCTTGGGCCCCACCCCCGGCAACGATTGCCAGCTGTTCGACGCACCCAGGCGCTCGCGCTGGACATCGCTCAATGCTTCGACGACGTCGGCCGCGTTGCGGTAGGCCATCACCCGTCGCGAATCTTCGCGCGCGCGGTCCTTGTAGTACGCGATCTGGCGCAGTGCGGTCACCGGATCCATCGGCGCTGCTCAGCAGTCCCCTGGGCGCGCCGCGCAATGCGGCGTGGTGCCCGGGAACCGGTATCGATGGCTCGCCACCCAGCGGTAGGCGGCATTCTGCACCTGACGCACACCGGGAATGCGGTACAGCCCCAACGGAATCCGGCTGCCCATCCCGGCCGACAGCGCCGCGTTGATCGCTTCGGCGCCGCGGTACACGTCCCCCGACGAGTCCTTCCACCACGCGGCTTCGAGCATCTCATCGTTCGCGACGCCGAGGAGCTCCGGCGTGCCGGGCCGCTGGAACGGCTCGATGTGCAGCTCTCCGGTGCGTTGCCGCCGCATCAAGGAGTTCGCGCTGCGGGTGCACATGCCGCAGTTGCCGTCGAAGTACAGGACGCCGCTCATACCTTCAGTGTGCCCAGCATTTGCGATGCCGTACAGTGGATTGCGAAATCGCTCAATCCATCAATTCGTCAGGCAGTACTTTGATCAGAACCGCGGCCGGCACATTCCGTCGGCTGCTGCCCCATCGCGACGACTACACCGAATTTCCACACTCGTGGCGCCGCGACGTTCTCGCGGGTGTGACCGTCGGGGTGGTGGCATTGCCGTTGGCGTTGGCATTCGGGATCAGTTCAGGCGTGGGAGCCGCCGCAGGGCTGGTCACGGCAGTGGTGGCCGGCCTGGTCGCGGCCGTGTTCGGCGGTTCTCATGTGCAGGTATCCGGCCCGACGGGGGCGATGGCGGTGGTCCTGGCGCCGATCGTCGCGCAACACGGGCTCGGCAGCATCGCATTGGTGACCGTTGCGGCAGGCCTGCTGGTGCTGGCCGCCGGGGCAACCGGTCTCGGCCGGGCCGTGACATTCATTCCGTGGCCGGTGATCGAGGGGTTCACCCTGGGCATCGCGGCGATCATCTTCCTGCAACAGGTTCCCGCCGCCTTCGCCCAGCAGGCCCCGGCCGGTGAGCGCACACTGCCCGCCGCGATCACGGCAATCGTCCAGGCCGATTGGACCGCCGCGGCGAAAACCCTTGGGGTGGTTGCTGTCGTCGCGCTCCTCATGGTCGTCCTGCCCCGACTGCACCGGTCCATCCCGGAATCGCTGACGGCGGTGATCGTGGTTACCGTCTTGGTTTCCGCGCTCCACGTTCCGGTCGCCGCGATCGGCGAGCTGCCGTCACACCTGCCTACCCCGGTGCTGCCGCACGCCGACCTCGGCGCCTTGCGCACCCTGCTGGGTGCCGCGCTGGCCATCGCCGCGCTCGCGGCCATCGAATCTCTGCTGTCGGCGCGGGTCGCCGCGACCATGTCGCCGACCGGACCGTACGACCCTGATCGTGAGCTGGTGGGGCAGGGTCTGGCCTCTGTCGCCTCCGGAGTTTTCGGCGGTATGCCCGCCACCGGCGCGATCGCCCGCACCGCCGTCAACGTCCGGTCCGGCGCCCGGACGCGGGTGGCGGCGATCGTGCACTCACTCGTCCTGCTGGGCGTGGTGTATCTGGCCACCGGTCCGGTGTCCACCATTCCGCTCGCTGCGCTGGCCGGCGTGCTGATGGTGACGTCGTTCCGGATGATCTCGGCGGCCACGATCCGGAAGATCCTGCGCTCCACCCGATCCGATGCGTTGACCTTTGCGCTGACCGCCGCGGTCACCGTGTGCTTCGACCTGATCGAGGCCGTCGAGATCGGCGTCGTCGCCGCCGCGTTCTTCGCATTGCGTTCCGTAGCACGGCGCAGCAGCGTCGTTCGTGAAGAGCTCCCGGGTCCATCGCATCCCGGGGATGATCAGATCGCGCTGCTGCGCCTCGATGGTGCGATGTTCTTCGGTGCAGCCGAACGCATTTCGAGTGCGATCACGGACGCCGAGCACCCGCAGACTTCCGTCGTCATCATCCGGATGTCGCAACTCGGGATGCTCGACGCCACCGGCGCACACACGCTCGCGGAGATCGCCACCGAACTGGAGTCACGGGGTATCACGGTGATCATCAAGGGCGTACGCCCGGAGCACTCCGAGTTGCTCGCCAACGTCGGCGTCTTCGACTCACTCCGGCACGAGAACCATCTGCTCGATTCGCTCGACGATGCGATCGGCCACGCGCGACTGCATGTCGCGCGTGGCCCGCATTGACCTGCTCCGTCAGCGTCAGCCGCCGATGCGGATCAGCTTCTTGTTCACGAACTCGTCCATGCCGTACCTGCCGAGCTCGCGTCCGAAACCGGACCGCTTGATCCCGCCGAACGGCAGTTCCGCACTGTCAGCGCCGACGAGATTGACGAAAACCATTCCGGCGTCGATCTTGTCGGCGACCCGGGCGGCCTGGTCCGCGTCGGTGGTGAACACGTAGGACCCGAGTCCGAACGGGGTGTCGTTGGCGAGGGCAACGGCCTCGTCTTCGGAACCGACCTTGTACACGATCGCCACCGGGCCGAACAGCTCCTGGTGGTAGGCGTCGTTGTCCTCGGTCACACCCGTCAGCACGGCCGGCGGGAAGAAGGCGCCACGACGCTCGCCTGTCGTGGCCAGTGTGGCGCCCTGCTCGACAGCCTGTGACACCTGCTGCTCAAGCCGGTCGGCGGCCAGCTCCGAGGACAGCGGGGCGATTCCGTCGGCCGCGGCGAGCAGCTTCTCGGTGAACTTGGCCAGGAAGTCGTCGTAGAGGTTCTCGGTGACGATGAAGCGCTTGGCGCCGTTACAGCACTGTCCGGTGTTCTCCATGCGGGCGTCGACAGCTGCCTGCACGGTGGCGTCGAGGTCATCGGTGGACAGCAGGATGAACGGATCGGAGCCACCGAGTTCCAGTACGCACTTCTTGAGATTGCGGCCGGCGATCTCGGCGACTGCGGCACCCGCCCGTTCAGAACCTGTCAGCGATACGGCGGCCACCCGTGGGTCGGCGATGACGTCGGCAATCTGCTCGTTGGTGGCGCGAATGTCCACGTAGGCGCCCTGCGGGAAGCCGGCCTCCAGGAAGATCAGCTGCATCAGCTCGGCGGATTCGGGGCACTGCGGGGCGTGCTTGAGCAGAATCGTGTTGCCCACGATCAGGTTTGGTCCGGCGAACCGGGCCACCTGGTAGTAGGGGTAGTTCCACGGCATGATGCCGAGCAGCACCCCGACCGGGCCTCGCTTGACCACCGCGGTGCCATCACCATCGAGAAGCGAGATCGGCTCGTCGGCCAGGAACTGTTCGGCGTTGTCGGCGTAGTACTGGTAGATGGCGGCGGTGAAGTCGACCTCGCCCAGCGCCTGATCGCGCGGCTTGCCCATCTCTCGGACGATGACGTCGGCCAGCTGTTCGCGGCGCTGCTCGTACAGGGCGGCGACCTTGGTGATGAGCGCGGCCCGTTCGGCCACGGTGGTGGTGCGGGCCCAGCTCCGGCCGGCCTTGGCTGCGGCGTCGATCGCAGCCTGGACCTCGGCGTCGGTCGAGGTCGGGTAAGTGGCGACCACCTCGGCGGTCGCCGGATCGGTGACTGCGTACACGCTCATGTTCACTCCAAGACGGGTCAGATCGGGGGATTTCGTATATTTCCCTGCCCGAGACTACCGATTGCGACGCCAAAATGGCACCGAAGATACGGAATCAGCACCATGGATCCGTAGCGCGCCTGAAAAGCTCCTGGCAGTTGCGCGAGTCCAGGAATGAATGCCGGCGCGCGACTAGTTTGTGATGACGTGCGCTTCGCCTTCAAAACCTCCCCGCAGAACACGACCTGGGCCGACATGCTCGCCATCTGGAAAGCTGCCGACACGATCGACGTCTTCGAATCCGGCTGGACGTTCGACCACTTCTATCCGATCTTCTCCGACTCGTCCGGCCCCTGCCTCGAGGGCTGGACGACGCTGACCGCCCTGGCGCAGGCCACTGAGCGGTTGCGCGTCGGGGTGCTCGTCACCGGTATCCACTACCGCCATCCCGCCGTGCTGGCGAACATGGCCTCCGCACTGGACATCGTCTCCAACGGGCGCCTGGAGCTCGGCATCGGCGCCGGCTGGAACGAGGAGGAGTCCGGTGCCTACGGCATCGAACTCGGTTCGATCAAGGAACGCTTCGACCGGTTCGAGGAGGCCTGCGAGGTTCTCAAAGGGCTACTGACGCAGGACACGACGACGTTCGACGGCAAGTTCTACCAACTGAAGGACGCGCGCAACGAGCCCAAGGGCCCACAGCAGCCGCATCCACCGTTCTGTATCGGCGGCAGCGGCGAGAAGCGCACCCTGCGGATCACCGCGAAGTACGCCGATCACTGGAACTTCGTCGGCGGCCCGCCCGAGGAGTTCGCCCGCAAGCGCGATGTGCTGGCCGCGCACTGCGCCGATCTCGGCCGTGACCCCAAGGAGATCACCCTGTCGGCGCACGTGCGACTGGGTGCGGACCTCGACTACGAGAAGGTGGTCGACGAGGCCGCCGCACTCGGTGCCGAGGGATTGGATCTGGCGATCATCTACCTGCCGCCGCCCTACGATCCGGCTGTGTTGGAACCGTTGGCCGAGGCGATCAGAGATTCCGGCCAGCTGACCCGCTGACCGATACGGCTACGCCCTCGGGTCGGCGTTAAGGCGTCGGTCCGGGGCGTGACGGATACTCGTCACCAGCCGAAGCGAAGTAGCTCGTCGGCAGTGGCCAGGCGTTCGTTCTTGGCCGGAAACTCACGGCTCTTCATCGGATGACGGAACAATGACCAGGCAATACGACCCATCCGTGACCGACTTATCGGACTGATGTACACGGTGATCACTCCTGCGACTTACTGGTAGCTGTACCCGTAGTTCCACGTTACCGCAGCACTCTCACCACGTCATTAGATACCTGACATCCGGCAAACAGTGTGAGCCACGCCGCACAAAAATCTGATGTTTCCCGTGTTACCAATGAGGTGGATGTGACATCGAGGGGCCCCAAAGAGGATCTGGATCACTTTTTCACATCATCAAGAGTTGTGATGCAGGCCACATCAGTTAATTAAGAAAACTCTCAACCTTGCCTTCGTTGCCGAAGGTGCACGGTGAAGCTCAGATGCGCGAACACGGAAATTGCCGCGCCGGAGCCGCTCATCGCGCCGATAGACTTCTAGCCGAATAAAGGGGGGCTCGTGGGTTTCGTCGATGGCCTGACCGATTTCGCCGAGGGCCCGCTCAAACTCGTCAGTGGCGTCGTAAACGGTGCCAAAGACGGCGCAAGTTTCGTCGACAACATACTCGACAGGGACATGGGGGGGCGCCCTTCAGGATGGCCTGAAGATTGCGGACGACATCGGAGACATCACCGAGGGCCTCGCAAGCCTCGGATTTGGGGTAGGGCCACTACCGACGGCGTTCAAATCGATGAAGAGCCTCGTGCCGGCCGAGTCCAAGATCCTATGGCTCGCGCAAATGGCGATCGACGGCATGAAGTTGACGACCGGATCGGGAAACCCCACCAACGGCGACGAGTTCCGCGGCTCGAGCGAACGCCTCGGCACAGCGGTGGCAACTCTCATTGCCGCGGAGCCACACACTGATCGGTGGGACGGAACGGCCTCGCAGGTCTACAACGCGGTGAACGCATCGCATCGACGCGTCACTTTCGAGGTACAGAATGCAGACCTCGAAGTTGCAAACATCCTCGACATCGAGGCCGAACAGGTGGGCCATACCCGAGAAACTCTCGACGACCAGATCGACTGGCTCAAGGCCTACGACTACGCGACGATGGCGATGAATGCCCATCCAGTCAGTGCTGCACTCAAGGTCCTCCTGGACACCGCCGCCGCCGCCACAGCAACGGGAATCGCGGGTGACGCGATCGGCAAGCTGCTCGCGAACAGCGTGCAGAACGCCTTGCGCATCCGTGACCATCTCGACGGGTACGAAGGCGCTGCAAAAGACACGTCAGGTAAGCCCATGGGAGGGTGCGAAGTCTTCGCAGTGCCGGAGCAGGGTGATCCGGATAAGCCCGACGAAACCCTTCCTCGCCCCAAGAAGGAGACGGCGCTACCGGACCTGCATGCGCCGACCAAGGCACCATCGCGATTGGACCCCAAAGAGCCGTACACGGTCCCGAGCCCCGAGGAACCCATCGTCTATGGCCCACCGGCTACGCCTTACAGGAATCCAGCACCCGCAAGTCCGGCTGCACCGAGCGCTCCCCCGCCCATGACACCCAAAGCCCCCGCGGCTGCGGTGCCGCCACCTGCCGCCCCGCCACCCAAGGTCCCGGCAGCGGCTGCACCCGCCACTCATGCCGGCCAACGCGCGCCCGTCGGTCCAGGTGTTCGCGGCGATGGCGCAACCCCCGTGCCCACCGCCCGATCCTGAACTATTGCGAAAGAACCTCAATGCCAACCGATTACGAGAAGAACCTCACGGTCCTTACCGAGCACATCCAACACCTTTCCGAGAAGCAACACACGGCGGTCGACCAGATCACGGGAGCGAATCGGTCGATTGTCGACCCGGCACGGAATGTCCTAGATACCCACGGACTAGTCTGTGGTGCAACGAATCTCGCCGTTGCTGCGGTCGAGGCCGCGCGGCGGACGGCCGGCGGAAAAATGGAGAAGGTGTCCACAGAGCTCGCCGAGAAGTTAACCACCGCGGCCGCCAACTACGAAAACACCGACTCCGCTGAAGGTGGCAACATCAACACATGTGGGGTGTGAGTGAGCGGTAGCTGGGACGATTCCTCCTGGGACGACGACGAACCCGACTATCCCGAAGACCAGTCGTCGCTTGATGCGCTCGACTTCACCAACCCGATCGAACAGTCCGGGGATAACTCGGAATTAGCGGTGCCGACTCCTGATGCCGACGATGAGGCCATGCTGGCCGTACTCTTCACCGTGACGAATCCCCCAGGGACAGTGTCGGTCAGTGCATTGGCGAGCGGTCAACCCGCATATATCGACCTCTCGCCGCGCGTCGTCGATATGACTGAAGGCCAACTCACCGACGAGATCCTGGTGATTGCGAGACTCGCTGCGCAGCAGGCCCTGGCTGGCCAGAACCTCATCCTTTCGAGTGCCCTGGAGCGACTGGGCGTCGATCGAACGTCTATCCGCAACCATTTGGAGCACGACGCCGGGCTACCGTCCGTCGAAGCCGTGCTCGCGGAGAAGGCCCAGATCTTCGCCACCCGGTACCAAGATGAGGGAGACGACTGATGGCTCAATCACTCCCGACCAAACGACGCGCACGCTGGCCGTTCATTCTTGCCGCGCTTGTGACGATTGTCGTGCTCGTTATCGGCACCATCGTGTGGTGGTTCTCGGCCGGCTCCGAGGCCTGGGCGCGGCATCACTGGAATCCTCCAGAATCGGACTACCTCGCGTCGATGCGCACAGCGCCGGAAGCAGGGTGGAAAACCGATATCGCTACCCTGGGATTACCGCCCGGCTCGACGATCACCGCCGGTGACGACCCCTCCGGCCCCATCGTCGGAACGGGAACGTCTCGCGCGTATCTCCTGGCTAACAGCCCCGGACCCACTCCGCAGTGGTGGCTGACCGGTGTCGATGCCAGCGACGGGCACAGGTTGTTTCCGCCAGTCGCGCTGAACATGACCGACAAAGCGCCGAGCTGCTTCATCAACGGACCTTCGGTCGTGTGCATCGCAGACGACTATTACCGAGCCACTGCGTGGGTGATCGACCAGCACACCGGGGAACTGACGTTCACGGGCCCGACCGGAGTGCGCTTGATGACGGGGAAGCTCAAGGCCGCCCAGGTTGGCAATTATCTGGTCGCGGCAACCGAGAAACAGGGGCTCTACGGCTTCGGACCACAAGCCCAGACGACATGGTTCGTACCGGGAGCGGGCCTCGTCGCCGAGCACAACAATGACGTCGCCTTCCAGGGCACTGGTCGAGAAGATGGCGCAATACTGTTCTCCCTCAAGGACGGTGAGGTGCTAGACCCGCAATTCCCAGACAACACCGAGTTGCTCAATACCGCATTCTTCAACGGCGGCTTTGCACAGCAGTTCACCGAGAGGCCGGGCCACGATTTCGTCCAGTTATTCGACAACAGTGGAAAACTCGCAGTCGACAAACGCTTCGACGGCAATGTCGGCACCATAACCGGAAACTTGATCGGCATCGGAGACTCCGGCGACTACGGCGTGTACACCCTGCAAGGCATGAAACTGCTCGACCTCGATGGCGGCCACCTCCAACTGATCGGCACCACACTGTGGGTCAGTGAGACCGACAGGGTCACCCAATCTACCCTCTATCGGCCATATGACATGCGGACGGGCGACAAGGGCGAGGCGTGCGAATTCAACTTGGACACAGGCTATCTCGGATCAGACGGCACAGTGGCGGTGCGCGCTCCGGTCAATCCGAAGTCCGATCTGCTGGCCGATGCGTGGGATCTCTCCACGTGTGAACGAGTGTGGTCGATCCCGAGGAACGGACCACTCGGCCGGGTCACCCGACTGGGCGATACCCTGGTGCGCCTGTCCGACGACGGCACTCAGCTCTTTTCCCTCGTCAGCCCGTAACCGCTTTCGTGCCAGGCCGTTCAGACGCGCGCCAGCTCTTCATCGAGAAGCTCCGGCGGGTAGTCGTCGATGCCCGTGCCCGGCAGCGAGAACACCTCCGGTTCGTCGGCCCGCGGCGTCGCGCTCAGACGCAACCAACCCACCGCACCGATCCCGAAACACACGAACACCAGCGGATACCAACCACTCGCGAGCTGGCCGACCCAGAACCGCCGCACATCCAGGAAGTTCCAGTACACGCCGGTGAAGTACATGGTGGTGTGATTACGGCCTGGCCGGTGCAGAGTCCACATGAACACCATCGCGAGCAGGCCCGCCGCCCGGTACATCCAGCCACGAGCCCACATGCCTTGTGCCGTGCACGCTTTCGCGACGAGCCAGAAGATCGCAGGTGCGAACCACACCCAGTGCGCCGCCCAACTGAACGGCGATACCGCGCAACCGGTCAAGCCCACCAGGACCACCGCCAGCGCGCGTTCTCCTCGCCGGTACGCCCAGGTCGCCGCCGCGAGACCGGCGGCAAGCACCAAGAGGCTCAACATAATCCACAGCCACTCCGGGCGCGGGTTCGGGGCGAAGTACCGGGCGAGGAATCCGTTGATCGACTGGTTGGCCAGATGATCGATGGAGCTGATGTGCGAGGTGTCCCCGAGGTGACTCCAGAACCAGGCGCTGTCTCGCGGTAGCAGCGGCCAGGTGAGCACCACCGTGGCGACGAAAGTCAGTGCCGCCACGGCCGAGGCGCGCCACTGCCTGGTTAAGAGCAGATACGGGAGGAACACGAGCGGCGTGAGCTTGATGCCGGCGGCGATCCCCAGCCCGATCCCCCGCCACCGGGACGCGGTGGGCCGCAACAGATCCAGCATCACCAGCGCCATGAGCAGGACGTTGATCTGCCCCCACCACAAGGTGGCCTGTACCGGCTCGACATCGATGACGATCACCGCCAGCGCGGCGCTCAGCACGCCCAGCCGAAGATCCGCGCGAAGACCTGCCAGGCGCAGGATGCGCCACGCGATGAGCGCCAGCAGGCAGATCGACAGCGCCAGCAGAAGGTACTTGGCGACGTCGAAACCGAGCCAGGCGAACGGCGCAAGGACGAAAGCCGCGAACGGCGGATATACGAACCAGGCCCCGCGCAGCGCCGGTTCCTCGTACAGGCTCCTGCCGTCCCAGGAAGCGTGCACCGCGGCGCGATACGTATCCAGGTCGAAGTTGTTCCCGGTCAGTCCGAAGAACTGCGTCTGGAATGGAACGAGGTGGTTGTGCACCAGCAATGCCAGGACTGCCCCGATCAGTGCGATCGAGACGACACGCCGTCGCAGCACCAACTCACCCCCGGTCACGTGGGGTATCCGAGCGAGCGACACCTGGAGATCGTAATCGGCCTCCGCAGGAGGCCGATTCACCAATTCAGCGCTGCGGCGCGGCAGTGGGCTTGATCGGCACCGGCAGGGCGGTCTTGCCCATCAGGTAGCGATCCACGCCCGCGGCAGCGGCCCGGCCTTCGGCGATCGCCCACACGATCAGCGACTGCCCGCGCCCCATGTCACCGGCCACGAACACGCCGGGTACCGAGGTCTGGAAGTTGTTGTCGCGCGAGACGTTTCCGCGGTCGGTCAGCTCGACACCGAGCCCCGTAAGGAGTCCGTCCTTTTCTGGACCAATAAAGCCCATGGCGAGCAGCACCAGGTCGGCCTTGAGCTCGAAGTCGGTCCCTTCGACCTTCTCGAACTTGCCGGCGTTCATCTTGACCTCGTGCGCGCGCAGGCCGGTCACGTGACCGTCGGCACCGGTGAATTCCTCGGTGTTGACCGAGAACACGCGGTCGCCGCCCTCTTCGTGAGCCGAGGACACCCGGAACATCAGCGGGTAGGTCGGCCACGGGGTCGAATCCGCGCGGGTCTCCGGGGGACGCGGCATGATCTCGAACTGGTGGATGTTGGCCGCGCCCTGACGGTGCGAGGTCCCCAGGCAGTCCGCGCCGGTGTCGCCGCCGCCGATGATGATGACGTGCTTGTCCTTGGCGGTGATCGGCGGCTGGCCGTTCTCGTCGAGGACGTCATCGCCGAACTGAACGCGGTTGGCCCAGGGCAGGAACTCCATGGCCTGGTGGATGCCGTCGAGCTCGCGGCCCGGGATCGGCAGATCGCGCCATGCGGTGGCACCGCCGGCCAGCACGACCGCGTCGTAGTTCAGCCGCAGCTGGGCCACCGTGATGTCGACGCCGACGTTGACGCCGGGACGGAACTGGGTGCCTTCGGCCGCCATCTGCTCCAGACGCCGGTCGATGTGGCGCTTTTCCATCTTGAACTCGGGGATGCCGTAGCGCAGCAGGCCACCGATGCGGTCGGCGCGCTCGAACACCGTGACGGTGTGGCCGGCCCGGGTGAGCTGCTGGGCAGCGGCCAGTCCGGCCGGTCCGGACCCGACGACGGCGACCTTCTTGCCGGTCTGCACGTCGGGCATCTTCGGAACGACCCAGCCCTGGTCGAAGGCGTTGTCGATGATCTCGACCTCGACCTGCTTGATGGTCACCGGATCCTGATTGATGCCCAGGACGCAGGAGGCCTCACACGGGGCGGGGCACAGCCGTCCGGTGAACTCCGGGAAGTTGTTGGTGGCGTGCAGTCGCTCGATCGCGTCGCGCCACCGGTCCCGGTACACCAGGTCGTTCCACTCGGGGATCAGGTTCCCCAGCGGGCAACCGTTGTGGCAGAACGGGATACCGCAGTCCATGCATCGCGATGCCTGGTCCTGCAGGGTCTCGTGGGAGAAGTCCTCGTAGACCTCTTTCCAGTCCTTCAGGCGCAGCGGAACCGGCCGGCGGGACGGAAGCTCTTTGGAGGTGTGCTTGAGGAAACCGCGCGGATCAGCCATTGGCGGCCGCCATGATCGCCTCGTCCACATTCACGCCGGCTTGTTCGGCCTCGGCGATAGCGGCCAGCACGCGCTTGTAGTCGCGCGGCATGACCTTCACAAAGTGCTTCAACTCGTTATCCCAATCAGATAGGACCCGTTGTCCCACAGCCGAATCGGTCGCATCGACGTGGGCGGTGAGAATGCCCTGCAGCCACTCGACATCAGCGGCCTCCAAAGCTTCCAGCTCCACCATCTCGGTGTTCAGGTTCTCGCCCAGCACGCCGGCCGGGTCGTAGACGTAGGCGACACCGCCGGACATGCCCGCCGCGAAGTTGCGGCCGGTGGGTCCGAGGATGACGACCTTGCCGCCGGTCATGTACTCGCAGCCGTGGTCGCCGACGCCCTCGACGACCGCGTGGGCGCCGGAGTTACGGACCGCGAACCGCTCGCCGACCTGGCCGCGCAGGAACGCCTCGCCGCTGGTGGCACCGAAGAGGACCACGTTGCCGGCGATGATGTTGTCCTCGGCGGCGAAATCGGCCGGTGCTGCGTCGTCCGGGCGGACCACGATGCGACCACCCGACAGGCCCTTGCCGACGTAGTCGTTGGCGTCGCCGTAGACCCGCAGCGTGATGCCCTTGGGCACGAACGCACCGAAGCTGTTGCCTGCCGACCCGTCGAACGTGATGTCGATGGTGCCGTCCGGAAGCCCCTGTCCGCCATAAGCCTTGGTGACCTCGTGGCCGAGCATGGTGCCCACCGTGCGGTTGACGTTGGTGATTTTTGTTGAAAATCGGACGGGCGAAGCGGAATCCAGGGCCTCGCGGCTCTGGGTGATCAGCTGCTGATCCAGCGCCTTGTCCAGGCCGTGGTCCTGACGCGAGCTGCAGTACAGGTCCTGGTTCATGAACGCCGACTCGGGCTCGTACAGCACCGGCGTCAGGTCCAGCTTGTGAGCCTTCCAGTGCTCGGCGGCCTTGGTGGTGTCCAGCGCGCCGGCCTGGCCGACCATCTCGTTGACGGTGCGGAAGCCCAACTGCGCCATGAGTTCCCGGACTTCTTCGGCGATGAACATGAAGAAGTTCTCGACGAACTCGGGCTTGGCGTTGAACCGCTGCCGCAGCACCGGGTTCTGGGTGGCCACACCCACCGGGCAGGTGTCGAGGTGGCAGACGCGCATCATGATGCAGCCCGCCACCACCAGTGGAGCGGTGGCGAAGCCGAACTCCTCGGCGCCCAGCAGCGCGGCGACCACCACGTCGCGGCCGGTCTTGAGCTGACCGTCGACCTGGACCACGATGCGGTCACGCAGGCCGTTGAGCAGCAGGGTCTGCTGCGTCTCGGCCAGGCCCAGCTCCCACGGCGCACCGGCGTGCTTCTGCGACGTCAGCGGGGTGGCACCGGTACCGCCGTCGTGGCCGGAGATCAGCACCACGTCGGCGTGCGCCTTGGAGACGCCCGCGGCGACCGTTCCGACGCCGTTCTCCGAAACCAGCTTCACATGCACACGCGCAGCCGGGTTGGCGTTCTTCAGGTCGTGGATCAGCTGCGCCAGATCCTCGATCGAGTAGATGTCGTGGTGCGGCGGCGGCGAGATCAGGCCGACACCCGGGGTCGAGTGCCGCACCTCGGCCACCCACGGGTACACCTTGTGCCCCGGAAGCTGGCCGCCCTCACCAGGTTTCGCACCCTGGGCCATCTTGATCTGAATATCGGAGCAGTTGGTCAGGTAGTGACTGGTCACGCCGAACCGGCCGGAGGCCACCTGCTTGATGGCGCTGCGGCGCCAGTCACCGTTCTCGTCCGGCTCGAAGCGGTTGACGCTTTCGCCGCCCTCACCCGAGTTCGACCGGGCGCCAAGGCGGTTCATCGCGATGGCCAGGGTCTCGTGTGCCTCGGCCGAGATCGAGCCGTAGCTCATGGCACCGGTGGAGAAACGCTTGACGATCTCGGCGGCGGACTCGACCTCGTCAATGGAGATCGGCTGGCGCACGGCGTCGTCACCGGTACGGAACTTCAGCAGGCCGCGCAGCGAGGCCATCCGCTCACTCTGGTCGTCGACCAGCGCGGTGTACTCCTTGAAGATCGAGTACTGACCGGTGCGGGTGGAGTGCTGGAGCTTGAACACCGTGTCCGGGTTGAACAGGTGATACTCGCCCTCACGGCGCCACTGGTACTCGCCGCCGACCTCGAGCTCGCGGTGGGCGCGCTCGTCGGGACGGTCCAGGAAGGCCAGCGAGTGACGCGCGGCGACGTCGGCGGCGATGTCCTCGAGGTCGATACCGCCCACGGGGCAACTCAGCCCGGTGAAGTACTGGTCGAGCACGCCCTGGGAGATGCCGATGGCCTGGAACAGCTGCGCACCGGTGTAGGAGGCCAGGGTGGAGATGCCCATCTTGGACATCACCTTGAGCACGCCCTTGCCTGCGGCCTTGACGTAGTTGGCCTTGGCTTTATCGCTGCTGATTCCGGCGATCACGCCCCGGTCGACCATGTCCTCGATCGACTCGAACGCCATGTACGGGTTGACCGCGGCGGCACCGAAGCCGCACAGCATCGCCATGTGGTGCACCTCGCGGGCGTCACCGGCCTCGACCACCAGGCCGACCTTGGTGCGCGTGCGCTCGCGGACCAGGTGGTGGTGCACCGCGGCCACGGACAGCAGCGACGGGATCGGCGCCATGGTCTCGTTGGATTCGCGGTCCGACAGCACGATGATGCGGGCGCCCTCGCGGATCGCCTCCGAGACCTTGGCGCGGACGTTGTCCAGCGCTTCTTTGAGTCCCTGTCCGCCCCGGTTGACCGGGTACAGGCAGCGGATCACCGCGGCCCGCATGCCGTGCTTGTGGCCCCGGACCTCGTGGTCGGGATCGACGCAGATCAGCTTGGACAGGTCGGCGTTGCGCAGGATCGGCTGCGACAGCACGATCTGCCGGCACGATTCCGGACCGGGGTTGAGCAGGTCGCCTTCGGGTCCGATCACGCCCTGCAGGCTGGTGACCACCTCTTCCCGGATGGCGTCCAGCGGCGGGTTGGTGACCTGGGCGAACAGCTGCTGGAAGTAGTCGAACAGCATCCGCGGCCGCGCCGAGAGGATGGCGACCGGGGTGTCGGTGCCCATGGAGCCCAGGGCCTCGGCACCGGTGCGCGCCATGGGCGCCACCAGCAGGTTCAGCTCCTCGTAGGTGTAGCCGAAGATCTGCTGGCGCAGGACCACGCGGTGGTGCGGCATCCGGACGTAGTCACCCGGCGGCAGCTCGTCGAGGGGGAACAGGCCCGCCTCGATCCATTCCTGGTAGGGCTGCTCACTGGCCAACTGAGCCTTGATCTCCTCGTCGGAGACGATGCGGCCCTGGGCGGTGTCCACCAGGAACATCCGGCCGGGCTGCAGGCGCAGCTTCTGGACCACCGTGGAGGGGTCGAGCGGCAGGACGCCGGCTTCGGACGCCATCACGACGAGACCGTCGTCGGTCACCCAGATGCGGGAGGGGCGCAGGCCGTTGCGGTCCAGCACGGCGCCGATGACGGTGCCGTCGGTGAAGCAGACCGATGCCGGTCCGTCCCAGGGCTCCATCAGCGAGTCGTGGAATTCGTAGAAGGCGCGGCGCGCGGGATCCATCGACTCGTGGCGTTCCCACGCCTCGGGGATCATCATCAGCACGGCGTGCGGCAGGCTGCGGCCACCGAGGTGCAGCAGTTCGAGCACCTCGTCGAAGCGCGCGGTGTCCGACGCGCCGGGGGTACAGACCGGGACGATCTTGTCGAGTCCGTCGGTGCCGAACACGTCGGTGCGGATGAGCGCCTCGCGTGCGCGCATCCAGTTCTCGTTGCCGGTGACGGTGTTGATCTCGCCGTTGTGGGCGATCCGCCGGAACGGGTGGGCCAGCGGCCAGGACGGGAACGTGTTGGTGGAAAAGCGGGAGTGCACGATGCCCAGTGCGCTGGTCATCCGCTCGTCCTGCAGGTCCAGGTAGAAAGCCTTGAGCTGCGGGGTGGTCAGCATGCCCTTGTAGACGAAGGTCTGACCGGAAAGGCTCGGGAAGTACACGGTCTCGCGACCGGGGCCGTCCTGGCCCGGCCCCTTGGTGCCAAGCTCGTGTTCGGCCCGCTTCCGGATGACGTACGCCTTGCGCTCCAGGTCCATGTCGGAGGCTCCGCCGATGAACAGCTGCCGGAAGGTCGGCATGGCGTCGCGCGCCAGTGCGCCGAGCGAGGAGTCGTCGGTGGGCACCTCACGCCAGCCCAGCACCTGCAGGCCCTCGGCTTCGACGATCTTCTCGACGGCTTCGGCTGCCGCGGATGCATCGCGCGATGACTGCGGCAGGAAGGCGATGCCGGTGGCGTAGCTGCCGGCCTCGGGGAGCTCGAAGTCGACCACCTCGCGCAGGAACGAATCCGGGACCTGCAGCAGGATGCCTGCGCCGTCGCCGGTGTTCGGTTCTGCACCCTGGGCACCGCGGTGCTCCAGATTCACCAGTGCTGTGATCGCCTTGTCCACGATGTCCCGGCTGCGGCGACCATGGATGTCTGCCACCATTGCCACACCACACGCATCGTGTTCATATGCGGGGTTGTACAGCCCGACCTTGTTGGGCGCCATTCCCACCTTGCCCTTCAACACGCTTCTACGAAGAAGCCGGCTCGGCGTGGGTGGCCTCCGTGCAGCACTGGACGACGGCTATGTCCCACACGCCATAAGTGGAGAAAACGATAAGGCAACTACCGGGGCAGATGCCAACTTAGCTAAGCCTAACGATACTCCGCCGGCGGCTTTTACCCCTGACGATAGATGCGCCGCAGAAAATGCGAATCATCCTGCAGCCCTTGATATTTCATGCATTCCCACCAGAGGGACCCCCACCCCCCATTGGGGCCATCCACTACCTCAGTCGTCGATTTTGTTTGCTACATATTCATATATGTGCCGTTATAGTGCTGTTATACGTGCGATTGAAATTTGCGAGAAAGCTTAGTCAGATTCTTAGATTTGCATCGTCAACGTCCCGAGACCCGCGCAACGCTGCGCACGCCGGCCTCGGGCCGCAGGTCGAGGCGACGTAGCGACTGCGCATTGAGTGCCACGACAACCGTCGACGCTGACATCAATATCGCCCCGATGGACATCGGCATTACAAAACCGAGCGGAGCGGCCACGCCGGCCGCCAGCGGGACCGAGATCAGGTTGTAACCCGCTGCCCACCAAAGGTTTTGCTTCATCTTCCGGTAGGACTGCCGGGACAGCTCGATCACCGAGAGCACCGATCGCGGATCCGAGCTCGCCAGAATGACACCCGCCGAGGCGATGGCGACATCGGTCCCCGCGCCGATGGCGATGCCGACGTCCGCCGCGGCCAACGCGGGTGCATCGTTGACGCCATCGCCGACCATGGCCACCTTCAAGCCTTCGTGCTGGAGTTCGGCGACCTTGGCGGCCTTGTCTTCAGGCCGTACACCTGCGAATACGCGGTCGATACCCAGCTCAGAGGCCACCGCGGAGGCCACTGGAGCGGCGTCACCAGTGATCATCACCACTTCGATGCCCAGATCGTGCAGGGCGTCGACGGCCTGCCGGGATTCCGGCCGGATCTCGTCGGCCAGCGCCAGGGCACCGACCGGCTCCCCGTCGACCAGTACGTGCAGCACGGTGGCGCCGGCCCAGTGTGCGGTGCCCGCAAGGGCGGCTTGCCCGGCTTGTTCGAGCAGTGCCGGCCCGCCGACCCGCACCCGCTGTCCACCGACCAGTGCGCTGACCCCGACCGCCGGCGAGGAGCTGAAGTCGCTTGCCGTAGGGACGTCGAGGCCGCGGTCCTGCGCCGCAGCGACGATGGCGCGGGCCAGCGGGTGTTCGGAATCCGCCTCGGCGGCCGCGGCCAACGCCAGCACGTCGTTCTCCGGGCGGTCCGTGACCGCCACCGCGGTGACGGCCGGCTCACCCTTGGTGAGGGTCCCGGTCTTGTCGAACAGCACCGCGCCGACAGTGCGCATGGTTTCCAGCGCCAGACGGTCCTTGATCAGCACGCCGCCCCGGGCGGCCCGCTCGGTCGCGATGGACACCACCAGCGGGATGGCCAAGCCGAGCGCATGGGGGCACGCGATGACCAGCACCGTGATCGTGCGGACCACCGCCTGGTCGGGTTCGCCCAGCAAGGTCCACGCCAGCGCGGTCAGCAACGCTGATCCCAGCGCGAACCAGAACAGCCAGCCCGCGGCCCGGTCGGCCAGGCGCTGCGCCCGCGACGAGGAGTTGATCGCCTCGCCGACCAGCCGTTGGATGCCGGCCAGCGCGGTGTCGTCGCCGACGGCCGTCACCCGGATCCGGAGTCCGGAGTCGGTGGCGACGGTGCCCGCGACGACGTCGTCACCCATGCCTCGGCGCACGGTCCGCGACTCTCCGGTGACCATCGACTCGTCCATATCGGCGGCACCGTCGACGATGCGGCCGTCGACGGGCACACTGCCGCCCGGCCGGACGATCACCAGGTCGCCGACCTGTAGATCCGCCGGGGCCACGGTCACCACCTGCTCGGCATCGCCATCGTTCTCGACGCGCTCGGCCTCGTCGGGCAGCAGCGCGGCCAGCGAGTCGAGTGCCGAGGTGGTCTGGGCCAGCGACCGCATCTCGATCCAGTGGCCCAGCAGCATGATCACGATCAGCAGCGCGAGCTCCCACCAGAAGTCCAGTTGGTGGTGCAGCACGCCGAGGCTCGCACCCCACGACGCGACGAAGGCGACCGTGATCGCCAATCCGATCAACAGCATCATTCCCGGTGCGCGCGAACGTATTTCACTGACGGCGCCGGTCAGGAACGGTCGGCCGCCCCACACGTACATGACCGTGCCGAGCAACGGGGAGATCCAACGCGCTCCGGGGAAGTCCGGGAGGTCGTAGCCGAGGAGCATCGCGAACATCGGCGAAAGCGCCACCGTCGGCACGGCGAGGGCCGTCATGACCCAGAACAGGCTCCGGAACTGGGCGACATGGTCGCCGTGGCCCGCATGCCCCGTGTGACCGGTGTGTTCGTGCTCGTGCATCGCGTGTTCGGTCGTGGTCATGTCGCCACTGTATACCCCTAGGGGGTATCTGGCTACCGTGATGGGCGTAACTGTTGACGGCGATGCACTATCCGCTGAACACCCCGCTGGGCCGCATGGGCGTACAAACCCTTGAGGAGAGCCCGAACCGCTGCGTGGCCTCCATACCCGTGGGCGGTCTACTCAATCCGCTGACGCACGTACCGACGCTGGCCCCACTGGCGATGCTCGTCGACCACATCGGCGGCCTGGTCAACCACCTCCGCCGTGATGACGACGAGTGGACGGTGTCCAGCGAGCTGGCCATCGAGCTCACCCCGCACGCGCTTGAGCTCGTCACGGCAGCGCCCGAGGAGCCGGTGGTGGCGACCGCGCGGCCGTTCGGCCCGAAGGGCACGGGTTCGTTGAGCCTCTCCGAGCTGACGCATGGCGGCCAGTTGATCGGGACGGCAACGGTGCGGTCCTTCCACATCCACGCCCCGGGGCACGTCGTCGCGTGGCCCTCCGAGTCGACGGAGGGAACGCCGCCCGCCGCACTGGAAGACCGCATGTCGGTCGAGGTCGCCGAGACCGGCGGCCGGACCGCGGCGTTACGGCAGCTGCCAGATCCCGTTGTCAACAACAGCATCGGCATCGTGCACGGCGGGGTGTCCGCGGCGGCACTCGAACTCGTGGGCTCCGCCGCTCTCAGCGACGGGACCGGTGCGCCCTGGCATACCGCGTCATTGCGGGTCAACTATCTGCGCCAGTTCCGCGGCGGCAACGAATCCCGTTATGAGGCACGGGCATTGCGTACCGGTCGAAGTTCCGGGGTCGCCGACGCGCAGGCCATCGGCGACGACGGCGCGGTCGCCCTGGTGGCCCGGCTGACCGCTTATCGCTGATTTCGGCACGGCAACGTAAATTTCACTCTGCAATCAATTTCACAACAACGATGCTGCCATTGCGCACTGGCGTGAAACCCTCCGGATGAACCACATCTACGGAGGAGTTCGCCATGAGTACGCCAACAATGTCACATCGATTGGCAGCCGAATTCATCGGGACGTTCTGGCTGGTCCTGGGCGGTTGCGGTAGCGCGGTGTTCGCCGCGAAGTTTCTCTCCGACAGCTTCTCCGTGGGGATCGGTTTCCTCGGGGTCGCCCTCGCGTTCGGCCTGACCGTGTTGACCGGGGTGTACGCCTTCGGCACCATCTCGGGCGGGCACTTCAATCCGGCGGTCACGCTGGGCGCCGCGCTGGCCCGCCGGGTCGAGTGGGCAGCCGTTGTGCCGTACTGGATTTCACAGGTTGTCGGCGGTCTGGTGGCCGGCCTGGTGATCTACGTGATCGCCAGCGGCAAGGACGGTTGGTCCGCCACCGGGAACATGGCCGCCAACGGTTACGGCGAGCACTCCCCCGGCGGATATTCACTGGCCGCGGTCCTTCTCGCCGAGGTGATCCTCACCGCGATTTTCCTGCTGGTCATCTTGGGTTCTACCGATGACCGCGCGCCGAAGGGCTTTGCCGGACTGGCGATCGGGCTCACCCTGACGCTGATCCACCTGATCTCGATCCCGATCTCCAACACCTCGGTCAACCCGGCCCGTTCCACAGCGGTCGCCTTCTTCAACGGCAACGGCGCGCCTGCGCAGCTGTGGGCGTTCTGGCTGGCCCCACTGGTCGGTGCGGCCATCGCCGGGCTGGCCTACTCGTTCCTGTTCGGTGTCGCCGACGAACTGGCCGACCGGCCGGTGCGCGAGGACGCCTTGGACCACCCGCGCGACCGCTAAATCAGGTCAAGTGGTCGAATTCACCACTGACCCAACGAATATGAGTCTCCGCTGACCGGTGCACTACATCCTTGGCGGCGCTGTCTATCTCATCGCCGCCAAGGGTGTAGAGCCGGTCATAGTCGTATTCGTCGAGCCGGTTCACGATCCGCCGCACCACCGCGGCCGACAGCGGGACGTGCTTGGGGAAGTTCCGTTGGAACGACACCCAGTTCCGCGCCAGTCCACCGGAGATGGTGTCCCCGACCAGCAGGGTGCCGTCGGCCGCGAGCGCCACCGAACTCCCCCGCATGTGGCCGCCGACGTGTATCAGCCGCAGTCCAGGTAGTGGTTCGCACTGTTTGTTCCACAGTTGAATCAGCGGATCCTGAGTGGGAAGCCACTCTGCGTCAAGGGCATTCACGTACACCGGGACTCCCCCGAACGCGCTGCTCCAACTGAGTTGCGCGCCGAACATGTGGGGATGACTGGCAGCGACGGCGTCAACACCGCCGAGGCCGTGAACGAGGCCGATGATCTCGTCATCCAGATAGCTCGGCGAATCCCACAGGAGGTTTCCGTGGGCGGTCTGCACCAGGAACGACCGGTGTCCGATGGCGAACTTGGGCGCCCTGCGCAGGCTGTGCACTCCGCGGCCGTGGTCGACGTGTTCGGTGTGGTGTGGCTGGGCCGCCAGTTCATCCAGCGTGGTCCAGGTGCCGTGCGGCGGCAGGTCGCCACGTTCTTCGATCGAAACCGTCTCGGAGGTCAGTATGCAGCTGCTCGCGGGTTCGGTGTCGGAATCCTGATGTTCCACACCACATCCCGTGCAAATCCAGGTAGGCATGACCCCAGACTGGCACCTCAACCATGGTTCAGGTCAAGCTACAGCGTGCGCAGGTTCGGAATCGCCTGACGCGCACCGAAACGCGGATTGTGCGCCAGTCCGCTGGCTTCCAGCAGTCGAACCGCCCGCTGCCGATGCGGGCGCAGTGGTTCGAGCAGCTCCACCATCGCTTCGTCATCGATCGGGTGGCCGAGGAGAGTGCGCCCCACCATCGTCGCCAAGTGATAGTCCCCCACCGACAGTGCATCGGCGTCACCGAAGGCACGTTGCACGGTTTCGGCTGCCGTCCATTCGCCGACGCCGGGCAGTGACCGCAGCGCCGTGACAGCCCGTTCGGCGGTGAGCCGCTCGAGGGCGTCGGCGCGCTGCGCGCACCCGACGATCGTGCGGGCCCGGCCCGGATCCACGTTGGCCCGGTGAAATTCCCACGACGGGATGCGCCGCCATGCCTCCGGGGTGGGCGGCACCCGCATCCCGACCGGCGCCGGTCCCGGGGCCGGGGCGCCGTACTTTGTCACCAACCACCGCCAGGCCCGCCAGGCGTCCATGCCCGAGACCCGCTGCTCGATGATCGCGGGCACCAAGGCTTCAAGTACCCGGCCGCTGCGGCCGAGACGCAGATGCGGCACCCGCCGGTGGGCCTCGGCGATCGTCGGCTCGACGGGGGCAAAACCGGTGGCGTCATCGTCTGCACCCACCAGCGCCGCGAATCCATCCAGAAACTCTGCGCTGCCGGCACCCCACGCCTCGCCGTCGACGGTATCGGGGGCCGATTTGGTGATCCGCACCGTGACCGGACCGGTATTCATCGCACTGGTGTGCCAGATCGCACCGTCGGCACCGACCCGGTTGCACGGGTCACCGCCGCCGCGCCGCCACGGGGCCAGCGTCAGGCCCGGGCTGGCCGGACCCTCGAATACGACGCTGGTTGAGGGCACCGCACCAGATTAGGCCAGGGCGATGTCCGCTTTGTCCGGGTAGAACGCCAGGTGACCGGCGATTTCAGCGACGGCCGGATACGGCTGCTCATATGTCCAGACCGCGTCCTCGACCCCGCCGACGTGGTAATAGTTCGCCTCGCCCTTGAATGGACAGTAGGTGGTGGTGGCACTGCGGGTCAGTGTCTCGGACACCGCGTCGGCGCGGGGGATGTAATACACCGCCGGGTAGGTCGACTCCTGCAGGGTCAGGGCGTCATCGGTCTGCGCGACGATCGCGCCGCCGATGGTGACGGTGACCCGACGTCCGGTCGGGGTGATGGCGATGGGGTGGGCTGCGCTGGGCTGCAGCACCTGGCGCTCGGTCATATGCGTGACAACGTCGAGGTGCCGCCACCGATTCCCACCAGGCTTCCTGGCGAGCCCAGCAGGAGCCGGGTTCACTGGGGTGATGGGAACATTGCAGAACGCGCAGTTGGGTGAGCTCGAGGTGGCCCGGATCGGTCTGGGCACGATGGGCATGTCGTTCGCGTACGGCAGCGCGGGCCGCGACGACGCCGAGTCCATCCGCACCATTCATCGGGCGATCGACCTCGGCGTCACCCTCATCGATACCGCCGAGGTCTACGGCCCGTACGTCAACGAAGAGTTGGTTGGCCAGGCACTGCAGGGCCGACGCGACAAGGTGGTGCTCGCCACCAAGTTCGGGGTGATCTCCCACACCGGCCGCGACGGGGCGGACAGCAGCCCGGCCAATATCCGCACCGCGGTGGAGGGGTCGTTGCGCCGGCTCGGCACCGATCACATCGATCTCTATTACCAGCACCGACTGGACCGAGACACCCCGATCGAGGAGACCGTCGGTGCGCTCGCCGAACTCGTCGCCGAGGGGAAGGTGGGCCATATCGGGTTGTCCGAGGTGGGCGTCGAGACCATCCGGCGGGCCCATGCGGTCCATCCGATCGCCGCACTGCAGTCGGAGTACTCGTTGTTCACCCGCGATCCCGAGGACGGGATCCTGGATGTGCTGCGCGAGAACGGTATCGGCTTTGTCGCGTACTCACCGCTGGGACGTGGTTTCCTCACCGGGCAGATCCGGTCCATCGACGATCTGGCCGCTGACGACACCCGCCGGGACAATCCCCGATTCACCGGTGAGAACTTCGCGGCGAATCTGCGCCTCGCCGACGAGGTGCGGGCAATCGCCGAAGCCTCGGGTGCGACGCCGGGTCAGGTCGCGCTCGCCTGGCTGCTGTCCCGCGGCCCCGATATCGTGCCGATCCCCGGAACCAAACGTATCGAGCGGTTGGAGGAGAACGTCGCCGCCGATTCCGTGACGCTCAGCGCCGAGCAGTTGTCCAGGCTGGACAACCTCGCCCCGGCTGCCGGTGCCCATCACAGCGAGGCTCAGATGCGGATGATCGACCGGTAGCCCGGGACTACGATCGGCCCATGACCGCGCCTGTGAAAGCCACCGTGTCGATCGCTGCCGACCCCGCAGCGGTGTATGCACTGATCACCGACCTGTCCACCCTGGCCGCGCTCGCCGAGGAGGCGCATGCGATGGAGTGGCAGAAGGGCACTTCCGCCACTCCTGGTTCGGTTTTCAAGGGGCACAACCGCAATGGCTCCAAAGCCTGGAGCACCACCTGCACCGTTACCGATGCCGAACCGGGCAAGACATTCGCCTTCGACGTGAAGTCCCTGGTGTTCCCGGTCGCGCACTGGCGCTACGACATCGTCGCTGCCGAAGGCGGGTGCACGGTGACCGAGTCCACCTGGGATCGCCGCGCGGGCTGGTTCAAGAAGGTCGCGGGTCTGGCCACCGGGGTCCCCGACCGCGATGGTGCCAATGCCGAGCACATCCAGCTCACCCTGCAGCGGCTCAAGGAGCGCGCCGAGGCTTGATGTCCACCCCGCCTACCTCAGAAGGGTGGCGGTGGTCCGTATTCTTCGGCGAGCCAGGCTTGGTAGTCGCGTTCGAATTCGAGGTCGTTGTTGAGTTCGGCGCGTAGCCGTCGTTCGGCGTTGATCCGGTCTCGGCGGTCTTGTTCGCGGGTTTGGCGGCGGGTCGGCATCCTCGCGCCCCGGTTCGGGTGGTGGGCCGGCGGTTCGGGGAGGTTCAGCTCCCCGGTCGGCTCAGCCAGCATCGGGAACATGCCGGCCCCGTGCGGTTCAGTGGTGTAGGTGTGCCCCGTCGGTGCGGTGAATTCGACAGTGCCATCGGGGAATTGGCGGTCCGACCAGCCCGCGCAGAAGGTCTTGACCAAGTGGTGGGCGCGGCAGTAGAGCTTGTTGTTCGAGGGATGCGTCGGACCCAGCGGGTAGGGCATCGTGTGGTCGATGTCGCAGCGCTCGACGGGGGCGTCACAGCCCGGGAACCGACAGGTGAGGTCCCGCCAGCGGATGAACTCCGAGAGCGCCACCGATGGGCGATACCCGGGCTCACCGGCATCGGAGTCGGCGGGTTGGGGTGGCTCGGTGGCTTCGGTGGGCTCAGCCGCGT
The DNA here is from genome assembly GCF_053600815.1 of Mycobacterium sp. NPDC004974. NCBI lineage: Bacteria > Bacillati > Actinomycetota > Actinomycetes > Mycobacteriales > Mycobacteriaceae > Mycobacterium > Mycobacterium sp. NPDC004974. Next base: position 117,250 of record NZ_JBSGAQ010000009.1, read on the forward strand.
CAGGCGACTCGCTGGGTTCTGCAGGTTGGTTGGGCACGTGCAGCGGCTTGATCTTCGCGGTGGCGGCCAGGTCGCGCACCGACTCGGCGGGCAGGATCCCGTGCCCCGGCAGGTATCCCGGATCATCCGAGCTGCCGTCGACGGTGGCCCGATCGGCCAGCACATGAACCACCGCCGCATCGGCCGCGGCCCGCTTCCGCGCCGCGGGGCACTCGTCACGACCACACCGGCAGGCCAGTTGGGATTCCAACCGGGCCAACGGGCCCACCGCATCCGCGCGACGCTGCTCACGAGTGCGTGGATCATGCTCACACACCGTCGCCGCCAGCGCGTTCAGGCGTTGATCCAAGGCGGTCCCGTCGGCGGCATCCAGGTTGGCCCACACCGTCGCCTTGCCCGGGCTGCCCGCCTCGACCTGCACGAACCGCTCCTCAGCCACATCCGGGGGTACCCGCACCCCATTCGGATCCAGTTTGGCGATCCACTGATCCACCCGGTCCCGCAACTGCCGCTGCGAAAACCGCATCCATCGGTGTGCCCGCGCCGCCAGTTCGGCATCCAGCCCGGCCCAGACTGCAGGATCCACGATGCCGGTGCGGGCAATGATCGTGCACACCACCCGATAATCGATATCCCCGACAGCGAACCGCGCCGCCACCAACGGCAGCTTGTCTCGCAACACCCGAGCATGATGAACCTGAGTCGCCGCCCGCCCCCGACTGATCCGCAACGCCGCCGAGACCTCCGCGGCGACTTCTTCGAACGGATCGGTCCGCCACAAAATGCTCTCGACCAACTCCTGTTCCCGCAGGCTGTCCAACGCCCCGATCGCGGCCAACCGTGCCGCGATCGCCACCGACTCCGCCCGCGCCGCACCACTGATCCTGTCGATCAGCTCCGCATCGGAATCGATATCGAACATACGTTCGATTATGCCACCACCCACCGACAACATCGGTCAGATCGCAGCAGTGCATTTGCGCTCCCTCGGGGGCGCGGGCACCGATGGATTCTGCTGAACATGCTTCTTTCTGCCATGAGGCGGTCAATTTCTGCCATCGGAAATTGTCCGGCTGACCTCTCGGTTTGGACAGTCATACCGGCACAGAGCGCACCAGAAATCGACAGCCGGACGAGGCAGGAAGAAGCAGGAAATGAAGAAGTTCGGATTCGCCGTCATCGCCGCCAGTGGATTGAGCGCAGGGGTTCTGGGCTTGGCCGCACCGGCACTGGCCGCCGAGCCCGCCCACGTCGCGGCCCCCAGCACCGTCACCGTCTCAGCGGGTGTCGACCACCTGGATTGGCTCGACCAGATCCACCCCAAGCCGATGGTTCCCAAGGTGGACAACACTGTTCGCCACAGCGGCGTCCGCTGACACCGGCAGACAAAGAGGGGCAGCCCGGAACGGGCTGCCCCTCTTCGCTTTTCATCCCCCCAGATTTGGCGCCCTTACGCAGTAAGGACTACTTGCTGTCGTGCGACCCGGAGGCCTGACCCGCGCCGGCCGGCTTCTTGCTCGACGCGCCCGAAGCCGGGGAGTCGGTACGGTCACCAGCCTTGCCCTTCAGCTTGGCCGTCACCGTGTCCTTCAACTTGGCCGCCAACTTGCTGGACGGCATCGCACTGACGTTCGGCTTGAGCGCCGACCGAACCGCACCGGAGACCGGCGAATCAACCTTCGCGACAGGCGATTTGACGGTGACAGCATCGTCCGTCGGGTCCGCTGCGAGCTTGGCGACAACGCCCGGCGCGGCGTCGGTGGCGGTATCGGCCTTGACGTTGAGCGTCACCGCATTGGTCGCTGACGTTGTCAGTGAGGGCACCGATGCCGGATCCGACGGTGCGTTGGCAGCGGGAGCCTTGGCGGTGAGGGCCTTGGGAGCCGACACGGTGTCCAGCGTGGCCGTTGCGCCGGCCGGAACGCCCAGTCCGGCACCGATCGCGGCGACAAGCTTGTTGACGCTATCCGTCAGGGAGGCGAACCCCGCGTCCAAGGTTCCACCCTTGAAAATGTTCTGCGCTCCGGGCGCCACGATGCCTGCCGCGATCAGCTGAGGAATGCGGGTGGTGAGCTGGCCGAGAAGTCCGGTCGGGCTCATGAGCCCCCCGGTCGGGTTGTTCAGCACATCGCCCACCATCAGGCCGGGAATGTTTGCCACATTTTCCAGAACACCCAGTGCATCACCCTCCTTGGCGGAGTCGACCGCACCCTGCAGTCCGTCAGCAATCGCCGTCCCAGCGCCGAGGAATGCGGAAAGCGCCGCAGTGCCGACCGCGCTCAAACCGCTACTGGCCAGTACTTTCACCGTCGCGGCCATGTTCGTGAGCATGTACGCCGGGATGTTGGCGATGTTCGTCAGCGGTGCGACCAACAGGAATCCGGCGGAGACCAGCTTGCTGAAGATCGAGGTCCACGCCGCCTTGATATTGCCCTGCTGAAGGTTGCTGAGGAGGGCGTCAATGAAGGCGGGGTCGGTCAGCTGACCACCGATCCGGTCAATGGTGGTGATCTCGGAGGTCATCGACTTGGTGATGATCTGGGCGTAGTTCAGCCAGTTGGCGGCAACCTGTTGCACGAGCGGGGCCGGCCGGGCCTGCCAGTTGTTGGCGACGGTCTGCACGTTGGCAGCGGTCACCTGCAGCGCCTCGACCAGGGTCTCGAACGGATTCACCTGCGCCACAAGCTGTGTGGCTGCGGTGCTCATCTTGACGGGATCAGGGAGCTGAGCCGCCTGCGGCATCAACCCGATGGATGCTGCGGCGATAGCAGTTGCGCCGACCAGGGCGATGCCCTTGGAGTTGCGTTGACCTGAACTGTTGGGTCGAACAGCTACGTACATTGAGCGGCTCCTTGCCGACCGAGGGGGGATGTGACCGGGACAACATACTCCCTAGTTACCGGTCGGTAACACTTGGATCCAGAAAGGCGATCTACGCCATTGCGCATCTTGGCAGGTCAGGCGGCTGAAAATGTCAGCGAAAATTGATTTCGGAAAGACTCGCCAGATCTGGGCGGATGCCGCTCGGCGGCCGGCGCCGACCTATGGGCCGATCGCTCGCTCCAACCTCAGTTCCCAGCAAACTCGATGAACCCCACCAACGTCACTTCAGGGCGGCCCGCTGTTGCCGCCAGGTACGCGGCGCGACGCCGAAGCGCTGCCGGAACCAGCGGGTGAAGTTCCCCGGCGTGGAGAACATGAGCATGACCGAGATGTCGGTGAGCGAGTTGTTGGGATTGGTCAGGAGGTGTTTGACGAGGTCAACGCGGGTGGTATCGAGCAGCTCGGTGAATGTCGTTCCGGCGCTTTGGAGTTGACGATGCAGGGTTCGGCGGTTGGTACCGAGGCTTCGTGCGACGTGGTCGATCGAGCACCGTCCTGCAGGCAACAGCAACTCGATGACTTCACGTGTGCGAGAGACGATGACCGCGTCCGTCGGGTCACTCCTCGGATTGAGGAGTTGCTGGGCGTAGGGCAGAAACTTCGGATCCGCCAGGACGTTCCTGGTGTCGAGGTCGGCCGAACGCAGGACGATGCCGTTGAAATCGCAGTCGAAGCTCACATTGTCGCCGAGCATTCGGCGATGCCGCCCCGTGTCCGACGGCCGGGGATGGCTGAAGCAGGTGGCCACCGGGCGCCAGTGATCTCCCGCGAGATCCGTCAGTATCCCGACCAAAGATCCGGCAACCAATTCGATGGATTGCCTTGGCGGCCTTCCGGTCCCGACGTTCAGCTCAAGGCGGATCGTGGTGACCTCGTCGGCCTCGATCACTCGAATCTGGAGGGCTTCGTTGTACATGTGGTTGTACCGGATGAGGGTCTGCATCGCGTCGCGCAGAAGCGGTTCGTCCCTGATCACCAGGCTCAGTGGTCCGAGATTGGCCAGGTGCCGGTTCTCAGCCAGACGCAATCCGACGTCGTCGCTCTCCGAAGATGCCGCTACATCTTCGAGCACATCGGCGACCGCCCTGGCCGAGACCCACCGGTCCGGCTGACTCATGCCCATCGGATCGAGCCCGGATCGCGCGAACAGCTCTTCGACATCCACCCCGATCTCGCCGGCGAGGTCCAGGAACCCATTGAACGCGGCGTACCGCGCGAGGGGCTCACGATTCTCCATGCCGACGACTCCAAATGATCAGAAAGATGTCTCTTGGGGATAAGTATTACCACCCACCCCCGGTCTATCGTCAAAGCTGGATCGGCACCTGGCAGCCGGCGATGAGCGCGGGAAGGACGCGGCGGCGGAAGGGTTCTAGCTGGTGGCGTACGGTGTGCGATTCACTGAGACGGGTGGCCCAGAGGTGCTGCGCTGGGAAAATGTCGCTGTCGGCGACCCCGGTCCCGGACAGGTACAGATTCGTCACGTGACGGTCGGTCTGAACTTCGCGGATACCTATTTCCGGACCGGCCTGTACCCGGCAGCACTCCCATCAGGCATCGGAGTCGAGGCCGCTGGTGTTGTCGAAGCCGTAGGCGCAGGCGTCCAAGATGTCGTCCCCGGCGACCGAGTCACCTACACCGGAAGCCCGTTGGGCGCCTACAGCACCGAACGCGTGATGCCCGCTGAGCATCTGATCGCCCTACCCGATGACGTCGATTTCGACACCGCCGCGGCATCGACGATGCGCGGATTGACCGCCGCGTACCTCCTGAGACGCATCTATCCGCTTCGGTCCGGCGACACCGTTCTGCTCCATGCCGCGGCCGGCGGTGTCGGGCTGTTGTTCTGCCAGTGGGCACATCTGTTGGGTATCAAGGTGATTGGCAGTGTGTCTTCGGACGAGAAGGCATCCGTGGCCCGGGCGCACGGCTGCGACGAGGTGATCGTGCACACCCGGGAGAACCTTGTCGATCGGGTACGCGAGCTGACCGACGGGCGCGGCGTACCCGTCGTCTATGACAGCGTCGGCGCCGCCACTTTCGACAGTTCCATCGACTGTCTCGCGCGGCGGGGCCTCCTCGTCTGCTTCGGCACCGCGTCGGGTCCGATTCCGCCGATCGACGCAATGCAGTTGGCCGCCAAGGGATCACTGTTCGTCACCCGCCCCGCCCTGGCCGACTACATCGCCGACCCCGCCGAACGTGAAGAGCTTGCCGGAGAGTTCTTCGGGCATGTCGCCAGTGGCCGGATCGCGGTCAAGATCAACCAGCGATATCCCCTCAGCGAGGCCGCGCACGCACACCGCGAACTCGAATCGGGCCGCAGCATCGGATCGTCGGTTCTGGTTCCCTGACGCTCAGAATGCGTAGCGGTGATACTGCGCCATGTACCGCAGCACCGGCACCGGCCTCATGATGGCCAGCATCATCCGGTAGTACCAGGGCAGTGTGTTGAACACCTTGTCTTCGAAGGGCGAGGTCCAGGCCAACAGCCGGGTGCCCGGTACCGCGCGCAAGATGTCCTCCGGCTTGTCGACGGCCCAATGCAGCTTGGCTCCGGATCGGCGCACCACGGTGTTGCTCCACTGCGATTTGATGCCGAAGGTGTTGAACGCATCGAATTGCAGTTCCCCGGAAGGGAACCCGTCGACGATGCGCCGCAGCAGCGCCACCCCGTCGTGTTCGGTGAGGTACATCGTCAGCCCCTCACCGATCATCAGGGTCGGCCGGTCGGCCGGGATGTCGCGCAGCCAGGCCGGGTCGGTCACCGAGGCGGCCACCACGTGATAGTGCTCGGCCGACGGGTAGAGCTGCTCGCGCAGGTGCGCGACTTCGGGGTAGTCGATGTCGTACCACTCGACACCGGGTCCCGGCTGCAGCCGGAAGAACCGGCCGTCCAGGCCGCAGCCCAGATGCAGCACGACGGCCTCGGGGTGCACGGCCAGGAACTGGCGGGTCCAGCGGTCGAAGTGCGCGCTGCGAGTCGTCACCGACGGTGACGTCGCCTCGGTGATCGAGGTGCGGCTCCAGTCGTAGTCGATGCGGTCGGCGATCTCTTTCGCCATCCGATCGCCCAGGATCGGGTTGGGCATGCCGGCGTCGAGCGCCTTGGCGTAGAACGTCGCCAACATGGTCTGGGGTGCCCCGGACAGGTCGACTTTCAGCTTGTCGGTCATATTCGCCAGGTTAGGCCGCAATACGCTTGCCGCCCAGTGGCTTAACACCCTTCGGCGTGGTGTTCAGCTGCCGTTGCGCGCGCGTTTGGCGGCGCGCAGGCCCACCCAGAACTTCGCAGCCTCGGCGATCGATTCCTCGACAGGCCTTGGCTGCCAACCGAGTTCACGTACCGCCTTGGAGTGATCGAGCTCGGCTTCGGCCCGCATGAGTCGCAGGGATTCCAGTGACAAACGCTCATCGGTGCCACGCAGCTTGCCCTTGATAGTGCCCGCCGCGGCCAGCGCATAGGACACCGGCAGCGGAATCGACCGCTGCGGCGGCGCGACACCGGCGGCCTCGGCGGCCAGGCGCGCCACGTCGGCGTTGCTGATCATCTTCTCCGAGATCAGGTAACGCTCTCCCGGGGTGCCCCGGTCGGCGGCCAGGAGCATGGCCTTGGCCGCATCGTCGATACCGACGGCTTCCAGGTCGATTCCGCTCATCACGAACGGCAGCTTGCCGAACGCGGCGCCGGCGATGATCGCGCCGTGCGGGGTCCGGCCCCAGTCGCCGCTGCCGTAGGTGGTCGACACGCACATCGCGACGGCAGGCACACCACGCTCACGCGCGTATTGCAGCACCAGATCTTCGGCCTGCACCCGCGAGCGCACGTAGGGCGTCACCTTCGACACGTCGACGATGTCGGCTTCGGTGGAGCGCTTGCCGCGCTTGCGTCCGACGGTGACGTAGCTGCTGGTGTAGACGAACTTGCGCAGCTCAGGGAACTCGGCAGCCACGTCGAGCACATTGCGGGTGCCCTCGACGTTGGTACGGAACAGCGGTGCCGGGTCGCGCAACCAACCACGGGCGTCGACGACGCAGTGGTAGACGACGTCGCAACCGGCCATCGCCTCGCGCAGGGCCTCGGTGTCGAAGACATCGCCGAGCACTCGCTTGACCGGCAGGTCATCGATCCCGATGGTGCTGGCGTTCGGCCGCACCATCGCCCGGATCTCGGACCCGTCATCAGCAGCGACCAGTTGCCGCAGCACATGCGAGCCCAGGAATCCGTTGGCCCCGATGACCAGTTTGGCGCTCACTGCGACCCGCCCCCGAACTTCTTGAGCCACGCCTCGGCCTCGTCGGTAAGGGTGCCGAGTTCGGCGGCCTTGCGGCACCACTTGCGGGCCGCGGAGGCGAACCGCAGGGGGTTGTAGACGTCTTCCTGACGGGACCACAGGCCGTCGCCGGCGTAGGTCAGGATCGAGATGTTGGTGGCGGTGATGATGGTGCCGTCACCCGGGTCACGCATGGGGTTGTCCAGTTCGCAGATGATGCGTCCGGTGGGCTCGTCGATCACCGACCACAGCGACGGGAACGACGTCATGTAGCTGCCGGGGAAGGTGGTCATGGTCTTCCAGATCCACGGCCGCACCTGCTCGCGGCCCTTCATTGTGCCCACGGCGTGCTCGATGTAGTCGACGTCGACGGTGTAATGGTCGGCCCACACATCCCAGTTCTTGGTCTGCGCGGCCCGGTCGACGGTCTGCTCGAACGTTTCGAAGGCAGCGGCGAGTTCCTCGCGGCTGAAAGGGCTGCTCGTCACCCCAAAACTAGAACACGTTCTACCGGTCTTTGTCGAGACCTGTCACTGCACTGCCAGCACCCGCCGGGAACCCAGCGGGGCCTGCAGGGCGACCTCCGCGGTGCCACGCACCGCTAGGGCGATACACATGCGGCCGACGGACTCCGGTGGCGTTCCGCCGCGAAGCTCGATCGTGACCGTGTCGGCGGTCTCCTGCGTGACCAGGTGGACTCCGAAGCAATCCGGGGTACCGGCGGTGAAGTTGACCGACAGGCGGTCCTGGTCGCGGCTGAAGGATTCGATCGAAGTCAGGTGGGGATCAACGATCGCGGGGTTGTCGGTGAACAGGGTGCGCGCGGGATCGGGTGGCACCTCAGGCACCGCGACCTGAGCCGGTTCGGCCGCCGCGGTGGGGCATCCGGCCAGCAGGAGTAAACCGGCGAGCGCGGCGGTTGCAACTACACGCATGACCACCACGGTAATCACGGAGCACAATGGGGCACATGGGTAACTATTCGACAGCGATCCTGGCGGGCGGCTGCTTCTGGGGCATGCAGGACCTCATCCGCAAGCAGCCCGGCGTGATCTCCACCCGGGTGGGTTACACCGGTGGCCGCAACGACCACCCGACGTACCGCAATCATCCGGGCCACGCGGAGGCCGTCGAGATCGTCTACGACCCGACGCAGACCGACTTCCGTGCGCTGCTGGAGTTCTTCTTCCAGATCCACGATCCGTCCACCAAGGACCGGCAGGGCAATGACGCCGGCACCAGCTACCGGTCGGCGATCTTCTACCTCGATGACGAGCAGAAGCGCGTCGCGCTGGACACCATCGCCGATGTGGACGCGTCGGGACTGTGGCCGGGAAAGGTGGTCACCGAGGTGACCGCGGCGAGCGATTTTTGGGAGGCCGAGCCCGAGCACCAGGACTACCTGGTGCATTACCCGAACGGGTACACCTGCCACTTCCCGCGCGCGGGCTGGAAGCTGCCCAAGCGGCAGACCGCCGGCTAGGGACGGTCAGGCCCCCAGCGGCGTGGCACGGCGGCGCACCACGATGCGCCCGCCCGCCGCGGGGGTGTAGGCCACCCCGCGGGAGTGCACCTTCTCGCCCGGCGCGGTGGTGGTCTCGATGACGAAGTGGCGCAGCACCGTTCGCAGCACCACATCCATCTCTACGTTGGCGAACACCGCCCCGACGCAGCGCCGGGTGCCGCCGCCGTACGGCAGCCAGCCCAGGCCCGGCCGTTTGCCCACGAATCGCTGCGGGTCGAACCGGTCCGGATCGGTGAACTCCTTTTCGGCCTCCTGGATCTGCGAGATGGCCACAATGATCGAGTGCCCACGCGGAATCTCCCACTCCCCCAGCCTGATTGACGGTGCGTAGACGCGACGGCCGGCAAAGTCGATGACGGTCCGGTTGCGCTGCACCTCCAGGATGGTGGCTTGACGGTATTCGTTGTTGTCGGTGGCAGCCTCGGCCACCAGGTCGGACAGCACCTGTGGATGACGGCTGATCCGCTCGAAGGCCCAGCCCAGGGTCGAGGCCGTGGTCTCGTGGCCGGCGGCCAGCAGGGTCAGCAGCTCGTCACCGATGTCCTTGCGGGACATGGCCGATCCGTCCTCGTACGTGCTGCGCAACAGCAGCGCCAGGATGTCGTCGCGCTGGTCGAAGTCGGGGTCGGCTTCGACCCGGTCGATCAGCCGGTCGATGACGGCGTCGTAGCGTCGACGGTACGAGGCGAGCCGGCCCCACGGGCTGAACCGGCCGTAGGTCCGCTTCGGGGTCGGCACTACCACCAGCCGCGAGCCCAGGGTGACCCAGGGCGGGATGATGCGGCGCAACTCGTCGAGTTGTTCGCCATCGGCGCCGAACACCGCGCGCAGGATCGCGTTGAGCGTGATCCGCATCATCGGTTCGAGCGTCTCGAACTGCTGCCCCTCGGGCCAGTTCGCCGTTTCCCGCAGCGTCTCCTCTTCGAAGATCTGCTCATAGTTCCTGATGCTCTTGCCGTGGAACGGCGGGGTGAGCAGCTTGCGACGGCGACGGTGATCGGTGCCGTCGAGGGCGAACACCGATCCGGAGCCGAGGATTCGGCTCAGGTTGGGCTGGATGTTGCCGACGTCGTCGGTGTTGGCGGCGAAGAGCTGCTTGGCCAGCTGGGCATCGGCGATCATCACGGTGGGACCGAAGATCGGGAGCTTGAGGCTGAACACGTCGCCCTGCCGGCGGGCGACCTGCTTGACCACCCAGCGTCTGGCCAGTGCGAAGCCGATGGCCTGCAAGGGCTTCGGAACGCGCGCGGGTGGCGGTACCCGGCCCGGCGCGGCGCTCCCGGTGGGGTCGTCGGTGGCCTTCTCAGCAGCTACGAGCTCGGTCATACCATCTCCAGCAAGTACTGGTACCGCGCGGTACCATCGGTTATGGGGTACGGTACCCCCAGGTACCAGGCAACGCAAGGGGGTCAGCCACGATGACCGCACTCAGCCATGCCGAATCCCCTGCCGACACCTACCGGCTCCGACTGCTCGACGGGCTCGCTGCGGCGATCAACGACAAGGGCTATCGCGAGACCACGGTGGCCGACATCGTCCGCCACGCCCGTACCTCCAAGCGCACGTTCTACGACCAGTTCGGGACCAAGGAGGACGGCTTTCTCGAGCTGTTGCGCGCCAACAATGCCGTCCTTGTCCACGGCATCCAGGCCGCCGTCGACCCCGAGGCAACCTGGCCCGATCAGATCGGACAGGCCGTCGGCGCCTATGTCGACCACATCGCATCCGCCCCGGCGATCACGCTGAGCTGGATCCGCGAACTGCCCGCGCTGGGCAGCAGGGCCCGCCCGCTGCAGCGCGAAGCCCTGCGGGATCTGACCGATCTGCTGATCGAACTGAGCGGCAGCGCCGGCTTCCGGCGCGCCGGACTGCCCCGGCTCACCGAGCCGATGGCCATCATCCTGCTGGGCGGCCTTCGCGAATTGACCGCGCTGATCGTCGAGGACGGCGGCGATATCCACGACATCTACGGTCCCGCCGTGGCCGCGTCGATGGCCATCCTGGGCGGGACAACCGTCAGCGCAGGATGAGCCGGGCCGACTTCTCCAGTCGCCGAGCGATATCCGGATATTTCTGATAGCCCATACCGGCGCGCACCAGCGCACCGGAGTACAACATCTCCAGCGATTCGATGACATCGGCGTCCACATCGGGCCCGAGCGCGGCGGCCAGCCGGCCGCGGATGTCGCTGCCGATGCGCTGTCGCAGCGCCTCGACATCCGGATCCTTGCCGAGCAGCGCGTTGGTCACCGCACCGGCGAATTCGGGTTCATCGGCCACCAGAGATGCGATGTGCTGCAACACCTCGACCACCCGGGTAGCCGGGTCGGCCGACTCGTGAGCGGCCGGCGGCGCAGCCGAGAGCCGGCGCCAGAACACCTCGGCCACGAGGTGTTCCTTGGAGGAGAAGTAGGTGTAGGCCGTCGCCGCCCCGACCCCGGCCTCGGCAGCCACACGGCGCACGGTCAGCCCGGCGAATCCGTCCCGGATGATCAACTGCAACGCGGCCTGCCCCAGGCGTTCCACAGTGTCGGCCTGCCGGGCACTCAGGCGGCGACGCGTCGACTCCAGAGCGGCATCAGACACGTGTCCGGACGCTACTACAACAACCATTCGCCAGCAACGGTAGGTTGTGCATTCATGAGCACCGCTGACACCGCCCTGCCGCCCCGCGCCGAGCGCCTGTTCGCCCTCGCCGAGCAGGTCACCGGCTTCATGCCGGCCGATGAGGGCCGCGCCCTCTATGACGCGGGCGTGCGTTACCTCAACGGCGGGGTCGGGGTCGAGATCGGCACCTACTGCGGCAAGTCGACGGTGATGTTGGGCGCGGCCGCACAGGAGACGGACTCAGTGCTGTACACCGTCGACCATCACCACGGCTCGGAGGAGCATCAGGTCGGCTGGGAGTACCACGACACCACCATGGTCGATCCGGTGACCGGACTGTTCGACACCCTGCCCACGATGCGCCACACGCTGGACGCCGCCGGCCTGGACGAGCATGTGGTGGCCGTGGTCGGAAAGTCACCCGTAGTGGCCCGTGGATGGCGAATGCCGTTGCGGCTGTTGTTCATCGACGGCGGCCATACCGAGGAGGCCGCGCAGCGGGACTTCGACGGCTGGGCCCGCTGGGTCGAGGTGGGCGGTGCGCTGATCATCCACGACGTGTTCCCCGATCCCGATGACGGCGGCCAGGCGCCGTTCCACATCTACCAGCGCGCTCTGGCGACCGGCGCCTTCGACGAGGTCGCCGCGATGGGTTCGATGCGGGTGCTCCAGCGGACCTCCGGCGAGCCAGGGCAGCTGGACTAGCGGTCGCCGGCGTTGCGGCCCGCCACACATTCGCAGTCGTACTCGCCCTCCAGGCCGCGCGGCAGTCCAACGCCTCGGAAGATGCCGCTGGCCGCGGTAGTCGAGGACAACGCGTCGGCGGCCAGGATCATGGCGGCGCCGGTCCAGGTGGTGCGTTCCTCGGGCCAGCGTTTGCCGTCGGCGAAAACCAGTCCGGTCCAATAGGATCCGTCGTCCTCGCGCAGGTGCTGCATGGCCGCGAACTGCTCGCGGGCCCGTCGGGTGTCACCGATCGTGTCCAGGGCCATCACCAGCTCGCAGGTCTCCGCGCCGGTAACCCAGGGCCGGTGGTCCACGCACCGGATGCCCAGCCCGGGCACCACGAAGTCGTCCCAACGGTCGTCGATCCGGGCTTGCGCGGCCGCCCCGCGCAGGGCGCCGCCGAGCACCGGGTAGTACCACTCCATCGCGTGGGTGTCCTTGGCGGAGAATGCCTCCGGGTGAGCGGCGATCGCGTGGCCGAGACGCCCGACAGCGACCTCCCATTCCGGCTGGGGGTCGTCGAGGTAGTCGGCGAGCGCAAGTCCGCACCGGATGCTGTGGTACACGCTGGCGCAGCCGGTCAGCAGCGCCTCTTCAACCGGGCCGGACGGGCTTGCTGCCCAGTAGATCTCACCGCCGGCGGCCTGCAGGCCCAGTACGAAGTCGAGAGCCTGGGTCACCACCGGCCACATCAACTCGGCGAAGGCCCGGTCCCCGGTGATCAGCACGTGGTGCCAGACGCCGGTGGCCACGTAGGCGCAGAAGTTGCTGTCACTGTTGGCATCCTCGATGACACCGTTGCGCAGCTGGATCGGCCAGGACCCGTCGGCGCGCTGCACGGTGCGGCACCAGTCGAATGCCGCGCGGGCCGGTTCGATCAGCCCGGCCACGGTCAACGCCATGGCGTTTTCCACGTGATCCCACGGGTCGGTGTGGCCGCCGTCGAACCACGGCAACGCCCCCGAGGATTCCTGGGTCGCGGCAATCGATCGCGCTGTCTGCAGGCAGTCGTCCGGCGTCAAAACTCCGGGCACACCGGGGATCTCAGGCACTAGCACCGCCCGGGCCTACCCGTTCGTTTCCGGCGCGCGGAATTCCGGCTTGCGGAAGTAGAGCGCGACGCTCTTGCCGATCACCGGGTTCAGCAGCGACTCGGTGGTGCGGGTGAGCCAGGGCCGTCCCATCATGTCCCACACCAGCAGCTGGTGATAGGCCTTGACCGCGAAGTGGTCGTTCTTCTCGGTGCCGACAAGACATTTGAGCCACCAGTACGGCGAGTGCAGCGCATGCTCGTGGTGCGTATGCGTGAGCCTGAGCCCGTGCGCCAGGACCTTGTCGCGCAGCTCGTCGGCTTTGTAGATGCGGATGTGTCCGCCCTCGTTGGCGTGGTACTCGTCCGACAGCAGCCAGCACACCTTCTCCGGAAGCCAGCGAGGCACCGTGATGGCCAGCGCGCCACCGGGTTTGAGGACACGCACCAACTCGGCGATGGCCCGGTCGTCCTCCGGCACGTGCTCCAGGATCTCCGAGGCGATCACGCAGTCGAAGCTGGCGTCGGGATACGGAAGGTCGAGCGCGTCACCCTTGACGGCCTCGCCCTTGGCCGACAGCGGAACCTCGCCCGCTTCCCGCATGGCCTGCAGCATCGTGTCGACATCGTTGAGATCGGACGCACTCTGGTCGAAGCCGACGACGTTCGCTCCGCGCCGGTAGGCCTCGAACGTGTGCCGGCCCGCGCCGCAGCCGACGTCGATCACCGTGGTGCCCGGTCCGACACCGAGACGGTCGAAATCGACGGTCAGCATGACGCCCCCTTCTTCCCTACCCGCTCACGGGCCATCTCGTACACCGATACCGTCTGCGCGGCAACCGATTCCCAACTGAACACGTCGAGCGCCCGCTGCCGCCCGGCGGCGCCGAGCTTGCGGCGCTCCGACGGGGAGTCGAGCAGTTCGCCGAGCACCGCGGTCAACTCGTCGACGTCGGCCGGGCGCACCAACCGGGCGCAGGCGCCGTCGTCACCGACCACCTCGGGCAGTGCTCCCGCGCGACTCGCCACGATCGGGGTGCCACTGGCCATGGCTTCCACGGCCGGCAGTGAGAACCCCTCGTACAGCGACGGGATGCACGCCACCTCGGCGGAGGCCAGCAGCGCGGCGAGTTCCTCGTCGCTCAGCCCGCTGGAGCTGTGCACGATATCGGAAATGCCAAGCTCGGCAATGAGTTTCTCGGTCGGCCCGTTCGGCTCGAGCTTGGACACCAACTGCACGTCGAGGTCACGTGCCACCCGCAGCCGGGCCACTGCATGGAGCAGATGGCTGACGCCCTTGAGCGGAACGTCGGCACTGGCGATCGCGATGATGCGTCCGCTCACCCGGTGCTCGGCGGGCTTGAACAGTTCGGTGTCCACGCCCAGCGGCACGATGTGCAGCTGATCCGGTGTCACCCCGAAGTCCTCGGCGATGTCGGCGGCCGAGGACGACGACACGGTGAGCAGCTCGGGGATCTTGCGAGCCACCTTCTTCTGCATCTCGGCGAACCCGTACCAGCGCCGCACCAGCGGCTTGCGCCACCACGTGGCAGCGGCGATCTCGACCACCCGGTCGCGGGTGATCGGGTGGTGCACGGTGGCCACGACCGGCAGGCCGAGGCGGGCGATCTTCAACAGCGCCGAGCCCAGGCTCTGGTTGTCGTGGACCACGTCGAACTCGTCGCGGCGGTCGGCCAGGATCCGGGCCACGCGCATCGTGAACGTCCGGGGCTCCGGGAACCCGGCGCTCCACATCGTGGCCAGTTCCAGGGCGTCGATGCCGTCGCGGATCTCGCTGGGCTTGGGCACGCGGAACGGGTCCGGCTCACGGTAGAGGTCCAGGCTCGGAACCTTGGTCAGCTTGACCCGCGGGTCCAGGCCTTCGGGATACGGCTGGCCGGAGAACACCTCGACGTCGTGGCCCAGTTCAGCGAGCCCGCGGCTCAGATAGCGCACGTAGACACCCTGGCCACCGCAATGAGTCTTGCTCCGATAGGACAGCAACGCGATACGCATAATCAGATCACCCGACGGCCGGAATCGTGCTGAGCTGGGAATACACGCTCACGCGTCGACTCCGAACCCTCTGGACATGTGTCCAGACTATAGTTTGACCTGCTAGCCAACGCAACGCGTCGGCCGGCGGCTAAGCCGGAGGGAAGCCCCCGGTGGCAACGGGACCCCAACGCACCGGCGTGATCCGGATCAGGCACTTGCCCTGATCCACCATCGCCTGCCGGTACTCATCCCAATCGGGGTGTTCACCGGCGACCGCGCGGAAGTAATCGACCAGCGGCTCCACCGCGTCGGGCAGTCCGATCACCTCGGCGTCGCCGTCGACTTGCACATACGCGCCGTTGAACTCCTCGGACAGCACCGTCACGCTGGCCCGGGGCGTGCGCCGGAGGTTGACGGCCTTCGCCCGCTGCGGATAGCTGGCGATCACGATGCGACCCCGCTCGTCCACCCCGCCCGTCACCGGTGAGGTCTGCAGCGAGCCGTCGGCGCGGAACGTGGTGAGCACCATGTGATGTCTCGGGCGCACGAAGTCCAGGAGTTCGTCGATACCCACGGTCTCGGCGGTCGCGTATTTCCGGGCCATGCCTCGACATTAGTAGCCGCAGGGCCGCCAATTTCGCTGTCTTCACCCAGATCCGGTCATTGAGTCGATCAATTTCTGCCAGCGGAACTAAAGCTTCTGAGCTGCCGGTTCTACCGGACATACCGCAGCATGTCGAAATGCCGCGAACCAGAACAGGACGGACGCTCCAGTGCGAAACACGATCGGAAAGTCACGAATCATCGCCGCCGCCGTCGGTGGTCTGGCGGCCGTGGTCATCGGATCGGCCGGCATCGCCGCGG
Organism: Mycobacterium sp. NPDC004974; assembly: GCF_053600815.1. NCBI lineage: Bacteria > Bacillati > Actinomycetota > Actinomycetes > Mycobacteriales > Mycobacteriaceae > Mycobacterium > Mycobacterium sp. NPDC004974. The sequence goes on from NZ_JBSGAQ010000009.1 coordinate 133,157, forward strand.
CCGCACCCAGTGGCCCCAGCAATGCCGAGAAGACGATCAGACAACTTCAGTCCCAGGGCTACACCGTGATCGTCAACCGCCTGGGATCGTCACCGCTGGATCAGGCTTCCGTCGTCGCCGTACGGCCCGGGCCGAACTTCAGCCGCACCGACACGCTGAGCGCCGTCACCACACGCACGGTGTACGTCGACGTCAAGTAGCAGACAGGCACTGCCATCGGAGTCGATAATGACCGGATGGCAGTGAAAATGGAGGATCTGCTGGGCAGCAAGCTGGATGCCCTGCGATACCAGCCCACTGCCAAACGAATTCGGATCTGTCTGGGCGGCGAGCCGGTCGCCGACACCGGTGAGGCGGTCCTGATCTGGGAGCCGCGGCGGGTGGTCCCGACGTATGCGGTGCCGCGTTCGGCACTGACGGCACAACTGGTTCCGGCCGGCGGGGATGTGGGTGACGACGAGATCCCCGGGTTCCTGGACCCATCGGTGCCGTTCACCGCGCACACGTGTCCGGGGACGGCTTTCGACGTCATCGCCGGTGACGAAACCGGCGCCGCCGCGGCGTTCCGGCCAGACGATCCGGAGTTGGCCGACTACCTGATCCTGGACTTCGCGACCTTCGAATGGCGCGAGGAAGACGAGCCGATCGTCGCGCACCCGCACGATCCGTTCCACCGGATCGACATCCGGCGCAGCCGACGGCACATCCGCATCGAGCTCGACGGGCAGGTGCTGGCCGAATCCTCCAGTCCCATGCTGTTATTCGAGACCGGCCTGCCCACCCGCCACTATCTTCCGCGCGCAGATCTGACCGCTGTTCTCGACGTGAGCAACACCGTCACGTACTGCGCGTACAAGGGACGGGCCACCTACTATTCACTGCCCGGTGGTCCTGCCGATCTGGCCTGGTCCTATCACGAGCCGTTGATCGACGCGGTGCAGGTCCGCGACCACATCTGCTTCTTCGACGAGCGGGTCGACGTGTTCGTCGACGGTGAGCGCATGGATCGTCCCGTCACCCCCTGGTCCTGACGGAAGCCCTGTTTGGGGCCGCCCGGTTCTGGCAACATCTGTCTCCGACAGCACTGTCAGTTGACCGGAGGTCATGATGGGCTCATCGGATGTCACGATCACCGCGGCCGCCGGGACTGAAGGCGGTGGCGCCGCGCTCGATCAGGTGATCGGCATGTCGGTGGTCGCCCTGATCGTCACCGTCGCACTCCTGTGGATCGGGTACCTGCACCGCAACCGGCGCATCACCTGGCTGAACAACTTCGCCGAATGGCTGGGCCGCAAGTTCCACCGGCCACCGTGGGTCGCGTTGCAGGTGTTCCTGTTCACCGCGACCATCATCTGCGCTCTGTTCGGTTTCATCTGGGACGTCAGCCTGCACATCGGCAAGGGACGTGACGCCGGACCGCTGGCCAACCCCGCGCACTACTTCATCCTGATCGGGCTGTTCCTGCTTTTCATCGCCGGCTCGATGGCCATCGTGCTGCCCTACGACAAGCCCGGCCCGGCCGCCATCCGGATCACGCGCACCTGGTACGCCCCTGTCGGCGGAGTCCTGATGGCGCTGTGCGGGCTGTACGCCCTCATCGGGTTCCCCCTCGACGACATCTGGCACCGCATCTTCGGCCAGGACGTCACCCTCTGGGGCCCAACCCATTTGATGCTGATCGGCGGTGCGGGGTTGTCACTGATCGCCGTGCTGCTGCTGGAGCACGAGGGCCGGGTCGCGATGGGCCCGGACAGCGTAGGTGAGGACAGCAAGTTCAACAAGTTCCTCTACTTCCTGTCGTTCGGCGGCCTGTTCATCGGGCTCTCGGTGTTCCAGATCGAATACGACTTCGGTGTGGAGCAGTTCCGGCTGGTGCTGCAGCCGATGATGATCGCGGGTGCGGCGGCGCTGGCCGCGGTCGCGGCGCGGCTGGTACTCGGCCCGGGCGCGGCCTTGATCGCCGCCGGGTTCGCGATAGCCCTGCGCGGGGCCGTGGCCTTCATCGTCGGCCCGGTACTCGGTGCACCGACGAGCTGGTTCGCGCTCTACCTCGGCCCGGCACTGGTGGTCGAACTCATCGCACTGACCCCGCTTGTCAAGCGGCCCATCCTTTTTGGCGCGGTGGCCGGTCTCGGCGTGGCGACCGTCGGACTGTGGCTGGAATCGTTGTGGATCGGTGCGGTCTATCACTACCCGTGGCCGACGAGCATGTGGGGTGAGGCGCTGGCCATGGCGATCCCGGTGGCCGTCGCGATGGGCCTGTGCGGCGCGCTGCTGGCGCTGGTGCTCACCGGTCAGCCGCTCCCCCGGCCCGCGGTGGGCATCTCCATCGTGGTGGCAACCGTGCTGGTGATCGGCGGTGCGGTGGCCAACGGGCTGCGCACCGAGGTTCCGCAAAATGCCAGCGCCACCATCACTTTGACGGATCTCCCGGCTCACGACGGACAGCGCATGACCTCGGCGGACGTGCAGATCACCCCGGCCGGCCTGGTCAGCGACAACCCGGAGTGGGTGTCGGTCCTGGCGTGGCAGGGCGGTCTGGCCAACGATCGCGGTCTGGTGGTCAACCCGTTGGAGAAGGTCGGTCCGGGTCACTACCGGTCGACGCAGCCCATCCCGGTGTCCGGAAAATGGAAGACCCTGCTGCGCGTGCAGGACGGGACCACCATGGCCGGCGTGCCGATCTTCCTGCCCGCCGATCCGGGTATCGGTGCCAGCGAGACGCCGGCACTGACGACGAGCACCCGTGAGTTCGTGCAGGAGATCACGATCCTGCAGCGCGAACGCAACCTCAACCACCCGTCCTGGCTGTACAACGTGGCTTCGCTGGTGGTCCTGGTGTGCACGCTGATCCTGATCGCGGGGTTGACCTGGGGTGCCGGGCGGATCAATGCCAGGGAGCTGGCCGCGGGACGTGAACCCGCCGGGCTCCCATGACGTATCTGATCCAGTACCAGGCCGACCACACGTTGCTGCTGGCATTGCCGGCCTTCGCTCCGGCACTCGTCGTGGTGGGCGTCGTGGTGTACGTCGCCATGCGGGACCGCCGGCAGAATGCGGGCAGCGAATCTCCTCGAGATGAATCGGTGGACTCCTCAGGCGAAGATGGTTCACCGTGATCAACCTCAAAAGCAGTGTCATCGTCCTGGCGTCCGCCCTCGCCCTGGTGACGGCCGGTTGCGGCGGCTCCGACGAGACTCAGAAGACCGACGGCTCAGCCGGTTCGGCCACTCCCACGGCCACCACGGTCAATCCGTCGGACATGACCAACCAGCAGCAAGCGCCCACCCGGCTGCTGATCGACGTCACCATCAAGGGCGGCGAGGTCACCCCGACCAACCAGCCGCTGCAGGGCAAGGTCGGCCAGCCCATCGTGGTGCGGGTGAACAGCGATGCCGCCGATGAGCTGCATGTGCACTCCAATCCCGAGCACAGCTTCAAGATCGAGCCGCGTAACGGCCAGCAGTTCCAGTTCACCGTCGATGTACCCGGCACCGTCGACATCGAGTTGCATCAGCTGAACCGCACGATCGCCAGCGTGCAAGTGCAGCAGTGACGCCCCGGTCGACCGCGGTACTGGCTCATGGTCTGGGCGGTTCGACCGATCTTCCGATCCCCTACACCTACGCGCTGATCGGCGCGGCGTGGACGCTGACGTTCACCTTCGCGGTGGTGGCACTGGCCTGGCGACGGCCCAGATTCGATCCGGACAAGCCGGGCCTGCCACTGCCGTCCTGGGTGACGACGGCCGTCGACTCCACCGTGACGCGCTGGGTGGTGGGCCTGCTCTCACTCGCCCTCACCGGGTGGGTGGCCTACACCGCAGTCACCCGGCCGGTGGGCGCCAATCCGCTGCCGGGTGTCTTCTATGTCCTGCTGTGGGTGGGACTCGTCGCTGCCTCGCTGTTGTTGGGCCCGGTGTGGCGGCTGATCTCTCCTGTCCGCGCGCTGTACCGGTTCCTGCCCGAGGCGGCCCCGTGGCGCTATCCCGAGCGGCTGGGTTACTGGCCGGCCGCCGCGGGGCTGTTCGCCTTCGTGTGGTTGGAACTGGCCAGCCCGGACTCGGGATCGGTTGCGGCCATTCGTAACTGGCTGTTGGTCTACCTGGCGGTGACTCTGGCCGGCGCATTGTGCTGCGGGCAGCGCTGGCTGGAAAGTGCCGACCCGTTCGAGGTGTACAGCACGGTTGCTTCGAGACTGTCGCCGTTGCGCCGCCATGACGGTCGGATCGTGCTCGGCAATCCGTTCGATCACCTGCCCTCGATGCCGGTGCGACCTGGGCTCGTCGCCGTGCTGGCGGTCCTGTTGGGATCCACGGCGTTCGACAGCTTCTCGGCCATGCCTCAGTGGCGCAACTTCGTCGACGCGCACGCCGGATCCCCGCTGGGCTCTAGCCTGATCCGCACCGCGGGTCTACTGGTGTTCGCCACCACGGTGGCCGTCACATTCTGGGCCGCCACCCGCACCACCGGCGGGGTCGATCGCCGGCTGCGCCGCGAATTGCCCGGGCTGATGGCGCATTCGCTGATCCCCATCGTCATCGGCTACGTGTTCGCGCACTACCTGTCCTATCTGGTGGAGCGCGGCCAGCAGACGGTGATCCTGCTGTTCGGACTGCAGGATGTGCGGGTCAGCTACTTCTTGTCCGTGCACCCAACGCTTTTGGCCAGTCTGAAGGTCGGATTCGTGCTGGCCGGTCACGTGGCCGGCGTGATCGCGGCACACGACCGGGCACTGCTCCTGCTGCCGAAACAACACCAGCTCACCGGCCAGCTCGCGACGATGCTGGTGATGGTCGGCTACACCTTCACCGGGTTGTACCTGCTGTTCGGCGGGTAGCGTCGGGATCATGCAGATGTCCAAGCAGACTCGGGCACTCATCGTCGTCGATGTACAGAGCGACTTCTGTGAAGGCGGCTCGCTGGCGGTCGCCGGTGGGGCTGCGGTGGCGCGCGACGTCACCGCTCTGTTGGCCACCGATCACGGGTACGACCACGTGGTGGCCACCAAGGACTTCCACATCGACCCGGGTGGGCATTTCTCCGACACCCCCGACTACAAGACGTCGTGGCCGCGGCACTGCGTGGCCGATACGCCGGGGGCGGCATTCCATCCCGAATTCGATCCGGCTGCGATCGAGGCGGTGTTCAAGAAGGGCCACCACTCGGCGGCCTACAGCGGATTCGAGGGCGTCGACGACTCCGGGACGACGCTTGCGGACTGGCTGCGCCGGCGGGGCGTCGAGGCTGTGGACGTGGTGGGCATCGCCACCGACTACTGTGTCGCGGCCACCGCTGCTGACGCGGTCAAGGCCGGGCTGCGCACGCGCGTGCTGACCGGCCTGACCGCCGGCGTCGCACCTGAGAGCTCCACTGCGGCAATCGATGAACTTCGCAGCGCCGGAGTGGAAATCAGCTAGTCGGGTCGACGGGCCGGCCTGTCCAGCGCGGCTCCCGACGCTCGACGTAGGCACGCACCCCTTCGCGTGCATCGTCGTGCGCCATCAAGCGCAGGTGGATCTCGGTCTCCCGGGCGCCGACACCGGCCCGGTCGAGGTCATACGAATCCCACAGCAGCCGCTTGCTGGCCGCGACCGACATCGGCGCGGTGTTGACCGCGATGTCGTGCGCGAGTTCCAGTGCGGCGGGCAGCACCTGGTCGGCCGGCAGCACCCGGCTGCCCAGGCCGAGTTCGACGGCGCGGTGCCCGTCGAATGTGGCTCCGGTCAACAGGATCTCCGCGGCGTTGGCGAGACCCACCAGCCGGGGCAGGATCCAGTGCGAGTACGCGTCGCCGACCATGCCGCGCCGGGCCTGCACCACGCCGTAACGCGCACCCGCGGCGAAAAGCCGGATGTCGCACTGCAATGCGAGAGTCAGGCCGATGCCGATGGCGTGTCCGTTGACCGCGGCGATCACCGGCTTGCCGAGAGTCCACGCCGGCACGGACAGGCCCGCGGCGCTGAATTCCTTGCCGGGCTCGGTGAAGGTCTGCTCCCCCGCGCCCAGGTCTGCGCCCGCGCAGAACGCGGGCGGGGCACCGGTCAGCACGATCACCCGGATCGCGTCGTCGGCGTCGCACCGCAGGTAGGCATCGGCCAGTTCCTCGCGCATCCCACCACCGAAGGCATTGCGTTGCTGCGGGCGGTCCAACGTGATGATGGCAACGGACTTGTCGACTGTGACGCGCAGGGTCCGGTACTCCGGCAGCTCAGAGCGTGTGGTCACAGCTGGTAACGTACCGCCGCCCGTTCGCCCGGCCGCAGCCCCCTGAGCGCCGTATGGTCGATTTGTGACCTTGGAAACGTGGCGGGGCAAGGCCTACCCGCTCGGTGCCACCTACGACGGCTCGGGCACCAACTTCGCGTTGTTCAGTGAGGTCGCCGACCGGGTCGAGCTGTGCCTGTTCGATCCGGACGAATCCGGGGCACTGCAGGAGACCCGGGTGACGCTGCCCGAGGTCGACGGATTCGTCTGGCACGGTTTCATTCCCGGAATCGAGCCCGGCCAGCGCTACGGCTACCGGGTGCACGGCCCCTACGACCCGGCGTCCGGTCAGCGCTGCAACCCGAACAAGCTCGTGCTGGACCCGTACGCCAAGGCCATCGAAGGTACCTTCGACTGGGGTCAGCCGCTGTTCTCCTACGACTTCGCCGATCCGGACAGCCGCAACGACGACGATTCGGCGGCCGGCATGCCGAAGGCCGTGGTGATCAACCCGTACTTCGACTGGGGCGTCGACCACCCGCCCAGTCACGAGTACGCCGACACCGTGATCTACGAGGCCCACGTCAAGGGACTGACCCAGACCCACCCGGACATCCCCGAGCAGTTGCGCGGAACCTACGCCGGCGTCGCCCACCCGGTGATCATCGACCATCTGAAAGCGCTGCGGGTCAACGCCATCGAGCTGATGCCGGTGCACCATTTCGTGGATGACTCCACGCTCGTCGAGAAGGGCTTGTCGAACTACTGGGGCTACAACACGATCGGGTTCCTGGCACCCGATCCCCGCTACAGTTCGGCCGGCACCCCTGGCGGTCACGTCCAGGAATTCAAGGCCATGGTGCGCGAACTGCACGCCAACGACATCGAGGTGATCCTCGACGTCGTCTACAACCACACAGCCGAGGGCAACCACCTGGGGCCGACGCTGTCGATGCGCGGTATCGACAACGCGGCCTACTACCGGCTGGTCGACGACGACTTGCAGTACTACATGGACTACACCGGCACCGGCAACAGTCTCAACGTCGGCCATCCCCATTCACTACAACTGATCATGGACTCGTTGCGGTACTGGGTCACCGAGATGCATGTCGACGGGTTCCGCTTCGACCTGGCCGCCACGCTGGCCCGCGAGTTCTACGACGTCGACCGGCTGAGCGCGTTTTTCGAACTGGTGCAACAGGATCCGATCGTGAGCCAGGTCAAGCTGATCGCCGAGCCGTGGGACGTCGGGCCCGGTGGCTACCAGGTGGGCAACTTCCCGCCGCAGTGGACCGAGTGGAACGGCAAGTTCCGCGACACCGTGCGCGACTACTGGCGCGGCGAGCCGGCCACCCTCGACGAGTTCGCCTATCGGCTGACCGGCTCGGCCGATCTGTATGAGCAGACCGGCCGTCGCCCGTTCGCCTCGATCAACTTCGTCACCGCCCATGACGGCTTCACGCTCCGTGACCTGGTGTCCTACAACGAAAAACACAATCAGGCCAACGGCGAGGACAACCACGACGGGGAGAGCAACAACAAGTCGTGGAACTGCGGCGCCGAAGGTCCATCGGACGATCCGGCGATCAACACGCTGCGCGCCCGCCAGCAGCGCAACTTCCTGGCCACTCTGCTGCTCTCCCAAGGCGTTCCGATGCTCTCGCACGGCGATGAGCTGGGACGCACGCAGCGCGGCAACAACAACGTGTACTGCCAGGACAATGACATCTCCTGGATCGACTGGGCCACCGCAGATTCCGATCTGCTCGAGTTCACCCGCTCGGTATCGGCGCTGCGCGCGGCACACCCGGTGTTCCGGCGTCGCAGGTTCTTCGACGGCCGGCCGGTACGTGAGGCGGGCACAGACGGATCGCCCGACATCGCCTGGTTCGCACCCGACGGCTCCGACATGACGGCCGAGGACTGGGAGACCGGGTACGCCAAGTCGGTGGCCGTGTATTTGAACGGACAGGGCATCGCCGATCCCGATGTCCGAGGCCAGCGCGTGGTGGACGACTCGTTCCTGCTGTGCTTCAACGCGCACTACGAACCGATCGAGTTTGTTTTACCACCGGCACAATTCGGCGCCCGATGGGTTCCGGCAATCAGCACTTCGGCAAACTCCACACGCGGTGCGGCAGCTGCCGGTGACGCGGTGAATGTGGACGCCCGCGCCGTCCTGGTGCTGCAATCAGAATCAGATTGAGCGTCAATTCAAAGAGTTGCTCATCGGTCGGATGTCCCTGCCCTAACCAGGAAGTCTGGTACCTTGAGCATGTAGCAGCCGTGGCCGCCTAAGTAGACATTGAGCGCTTTTTTCGATGTCCCCGGCCGGGCGGGCTGGGGGGTACGAGCCGAAGAGCGGCGGCAACTACCCTGCGGCCACGGCTGCGGCATCTGAACGGCTTTGCCGCCGTACCTCCAACCTCAACCACGTTGATTCATTCAGCGCGCGTGGGGCCGTCACTCTCCTGCAATACCTCTGTCACAGAGGTATTGTCGGAAGCATGCAGGACCAGCGTGATCTCGTCAGCGAGCTCTTCACGGTCGTCGGCCGGTTCCGCAGACAGCTGCGCCGGTCCACCGGCGGCGGGTTCGACGCCACCGGATTGACCCAGTCGCAGGGCGAACTGTTACGCCTGGTCGGGCGCAGGCCGGACATCTCGGTGCGGGAATCGGCCGTCGAGCTAAGCCTGGTGCCCAACACCGCGTCCACGCTTGTGTCACGTCTGGTCGCCGACGGACTGCTGACCCGGACCACCGACGACGCGGATCGCCGGGTGGTCCGCCTGCGGCTCACCCCGCCCGCGCAGGCGATCGCCGACGACTCGCGGGCCGCCCGCCGGGCCGCGCTGGCGGCCGCGCTGACACAGCTCGACGACCGCCAGATCACGGATCTGGCAAACGGATTGGATGTGATGACCGAACTGACCCGGCTGCTCCACGAGGACGAAATGGGGGAAGCATGACCGAGCAGACCCCGGCCATCGACTGCAGACACCTGACCCACCACTACGGCACGTTCACCGCGGTCGACGATCTGACCCTGCAAGTCCATCGCGGTGAGACCCTGGGCCTGCTCGGCCCGAACGGCGCCGGCAAGACCACCGCGGTACGGGTGCTGACCACCCTGACGCCGGTGCAGCAGGGCGAGGTGCGGATCTTCGGCCTCGACACCGGCCGGCACACCATGGACATCCGGCACAACATCGGCTATGTCCCACAACAACTCTCGATCGAGGCCGCCCTGACCGGCCGACAGAACGTCGAGTTGTTCGCGCGCCTGTACGACGTGCCGCGCGCCGAACGCAGAGATCGGGTGAACCAGGCGCTGGAATCGATGCAACTGCTCGACGTCGCCGACGCCGTGGCCGGCACCTACTCCGGGGGCATGGTGCGCCGCCTCGAGCTGGCCCAGGCACTGGTCAATCGTCCACTGCTGCTGATCCTCGACGAGCCCACGGTCGGGCTGGACCCCATCGCCCGCGACAGCGTCTGGACCCAGGTCGGCCGGATGCAGGCCGAGTTCGGGATGACCGTGCTGCTCACCACGCACTACATGGGTGAGGCCGACGCGCTGTGCGACCGGGTGGCCCTGATGCACCACGGCCGGTTGCAGGCGCTCGGGACGCCCGCCGACCTGAAGGCCAGGGTATTGAAGGCGACCGCATCTGCGGACGCCACGCTGGAGGACGTCTTCCGCCATTACGCCGGTTCCGACCTGACCGACGCCGGGCAACGGCCCGCTGGCATGCGCGAGGTGCGCGCGACCCGCAGGACGGCCCGTCGTGTCAGCTGATGTTCTGGTCATGGCCCCGCGCGGAATGGCCCGGGTCCGCGCCATGGCCCGGCGGATGTCGGCCTTCGCCCTGGTCGAACTGCAGAAACTGCGCCACGACCGGACCGAGCTGTTCACCCGCATGGTGCAGCCCGCGCTGTGGCTGTTGATCTTCGGCCAGACGTTCAGCCGGTTGCACCTGGTCGACACCGGCGGTGTGCCTTACCTGGCCTTTCTGGCGCCCGGCATCATCGCCCAGTCGGCCCTGTTCATCTCAATCTTCTACGGCATCCAGATCATCTGGGACCGCGACGCCGGCATCCTGGCCAAGCTGATGGTGACCCCGGCTCCGGCGTCGGCGCTGGTGGCGGGCAAGGCGTTCGCGGCCGGGGTGCGCTCGGTGGTGCAGGTCCTCGGCGTCGTGCTCCTGGCATACCTGATGGGGATCGCGATGACGGTCAATCCGCTGCGCATCCTGGCCGCGATGGCCGTGGTGGCGCTGGGTGCGGCGTTTTTTGCCTGCCTGTCGATGACGCTGGCCGGGCTGGTGCGCAAACGGGACCGGCTGATGGGAATCGGCCAGGCCATCACCATGCCGTTGTTCTTCGCGTCCAATGCGCTCTATCCCGTCGAGATCATGCCGACCTGGCTGCGCTGGCTGTCCGCAGTCAACCCGCTCAGTTATGAGGTCAATGCGTTGCGCGGGTTGTTGATCGGGACTCCGAGCAATTGGGCGCTGGACGTCGGTGTGTTGGTCGCGGCCGCCGTGGTCGGCGTGGCCGTCGCCTCGTCGTTGTTGCGCCGGCTGGTTCGCTAGGAGCAGCCCCGATACGCCCGACCAACCGGGTGGTTTAGTGTGCAGACAGATCCACCGACAGGGAGACGGTCATGCAACTGGCGCTCACACCGGAGGAAGCAGCTTTCCGCGATGAGCTGCGCACCTTCTACACGACGAAGATTCCCGCCGAGATTCGCGAACGAAATCGGCTCGGGTTGCCCATCGGCAAAGAGGGCATCGTCACGGCGCACAAAATCCTCCATGAACACGGACTTGCGGTGCCCAACTGGCCCGTCGAGTGGGGCGGCAAGGACTGGACCCCCAACCAGCACCAGATCTGGCTCGACGAGATGCAGCTGGCCAGCGTCCCCGAGCCGCTGACCTTCAACGCCCGGATGGTCGGACCGGTGATCGCCGAGTTCGGGTCGCAGGCGGTCAAGGAGCGCTTCCTGCCGCCGACCGCGGCGCTGGACATCTGGTGGTGCCAGGGCTTCTCCGAGCCCGAGGCCGGTTCCGATCTGGCTTCGCTGCGCACCACCGCGGTGCGTGACGGCGACAGCTACGTGGTCAACGGCCAGAAGACCTGGACCACGCTGGGGCAGCACGCCGACTGGATCTTCTGCCTGGTCCGAACCGATCCGCAGGCCCCCAAGAAGCAGGCCGGCATCTCATTCCTGCTGTTCGAGATGGACACCCCCGGTGTCACGCTGCGCCCGATCAAGCTGATCGACGGCAGCTACGAGGTCAACGAGGTGTTCTTCGAGGACGTCCGGGTGCCCGCCGACCAGCTCGTCGGCGAGGAGAACCAGGGCTGGACCTACGCCAAGTTCCTGCTCGGCAACGAGCGCACCGGCATCGCCCAGGTGGCCCGGACCAAGGTGCGTCTCGCCGAGGTCAAGGAACGCGCCGCGGCCAACGGCCTGCTGGCCGATCCGCTGTTCGCCGCACGGCTGGCCGAGGCCGAAAACGACGTGCTGGCACTGGAACTCACCCAGATGCGGGTGACCTCCGATTCTGCCGACGGCAAGCCGAGCCCGGCCTCGTCGGTGCTGAAGCTGCGCGGCAGCCAGCTGCAGCAGACCGCCACCGAACTGCTGGTCGAGGTCGCAGGCGCCGACGCGCTGCCGTATGAGGCCGGCGATATCGCCTCACCCGAATGGGCCCAGAACGCCGCCCCGCACTACCTCAACTACCGCAAGACCTCGATCTACGGCGGTAGCAACGAGGTGCAGCGCACCATCATCTCGTCCACCATTCTCGGATTGTGAGTTGAGCCATGGACTTTCAGCTGACTGACGAACAGACCCTGCTGGCCGATACCACCCGCGACCTGTTGTCGGGCTACGACACCGAGAAGCGGAACAAGGTGGTGGAGTCCGAGCCCGGGTACGACCGCCAGATCTGGGGACAGCTCGCCGAGGTCGGCGTTCTGGGCCTGGGTTTCGATGAGGACTCCGGCGGCCAGATCGAGATCATGGTGGTGCTCAACGAGCTCGGGCGCCGGCTGGCACCCGAGCCGGTACTGCACGGCGCGATCGGCCCCGGCGCGATCATCGCCGAGGCCGGCACCGACGCCCAGCGCGCCCTTCTCGACGAAGTCGCTTCCGGCCAGCGGATTCTGGCCTTCGCTCACTCCGAACCGGGTGTGCGCGGATCGGCCGGTGTGACGACCACCGCGACGCGCAGCGGCGACGGGTGGACCCTGTCCGGCACCAAGAACCCGGTGCTGGCCGGCGACGTCGCCGACACGCTGATCGTCAGTGCGGCCCTGCCCGACGGCGGCACCGGACTGTTCCTGGTCGAGGGCGCCAATGTGACGCGTCAGGGCTACCGCACCTTCGACGGTCAGCGCGGCGCCCAGGTCACCCTGGACTCCACACCCGCCGAGCCCCTCGGCGAGGCCGCCGATGCCGGCGTCGCGATCACCAACGCACTGGTTCGGATCTCGGCGGGCCTGTGCGCCGAGGCAGTCGGCGTGATGGACGAGTCGCTGCGCCTGACCACCGATTACCTCAAGCAGCGCAAGCAGTTCGGGGTCACGCTGAGCAAGTTCCAGACCCTGACCCAGCGCGCTGCCGACATGTACATGTCGCTGGAGCTGGCCCGCAGCATGGGCACCTACGCGGCGATGTCCATCGCCGATGGTGAGCTCGACCCGGTGATCGCGGCACGCGCCAAACTGCAGATCGGGCGGTCGGGCCGGCACATCGCGCAGGAGTCGATCCAGCTGCACGGCGGTATCGGTGTCACCGCCGAGTACCCCGTGGGCCACTACGCCGCCCGCCTGACCGCGATCGAGCACACCCTGGGCTCGTCGGCCGATCAGCTACGGACGCTGGTGGGTCAACTCGACAGCTACGAGATCGCCACCCTCTGAAGCCAGTTCTGATGGGGCCCCTGCCGGTTCACCCGGTCGGGGCCCCTTCGGTATCGCCATGGCGATGAGGGCGGCACCGGCCGCGGCGACCGCGGCGATCAACAGGGCGACGCGGAATCCACCCAACGACGGCAGCGCGTGCCCGGCGACCGTGACGGTCATCTGGGCCAGCACGGCGGTCATCACCGCACTCGACGTCGACGTGCCCAGCGAGCGGGCCAGTGAGTTGATGCTGTTGGCCGACGCGGTTTCCGACACGGGCACCGCGGCATTGATCAGGGCGGGCAGGGCCGCGAAGGCGAACCCGACACCGAAGCTGACGATCAGGCCGAGCACCATCACCCCGACCGGGGTGCCGAGCAGGACGGTGCCGGCCAGGTAGCCCGCGGCGATGATCGCGCTGCCGATCACCAACACGATCTTCGGTCCGCGCGCGGCCACGACCCGGGCGGCCACGGGTGCGGCCGCCATCATCGCCAGGCCGCCGGGCGCCATCCACAGACCGGTGGCGATCATGCTCTGCCCCAACCCGAATCCTGTTTCCCGGGGCATCTCCAGCAGCTGAGGCCCGACGAGCGACAACGCGAACATGCCGAAGCCCACCGCGATGGACGACAGATTCGTCAGCAGCACCGGGCGTTTCAGCGTGGTCCGCATGTCCACGATCGGCGACGGCGCGCGGTACTGCCACCAGGTGAACACCCCGAACGTCACCGCCGCGGCCGCGAACAGGCCCAGCGTCGTGACACTGCCCCAGCCCCACATCCCGCCCTTGGAGATCGGCAGCAACAGCATCACCAGACCGGCCCCCAGCGCCAGCGCACCGATCGGATCGAAGCGGTGATCCGACGACACCGGCTCCAGGTCGGGCACCAGCAGGACGAACAGGACTCCGGAGGCCAGGCCGAGAAAGGCCGAACACCAGAACAGGGCATGCCAATTGAAGTGTTCGGCGATCACCGCCGACAGCGGCAGACCCATCGCACCGCCCACGCCCAGCGACGCGCTCATCAGACCCATCGCCGAGGCCACCCGCTCGGCGGGCAGGGCGGAGCGCAGCACGCTGATGCCCAGCGGGATCACCGGGGCGCCGAATCCCTGCAGGCCGCGCCCGATGACCAACGGGATGAGCGACGTGGTGGTGGCTGCGATGACCGATCCGGCGAACAGCATTGCGGTGCACAGCACCAGGATCCGTTTGGGGCCGTACATGTCTCCGAGCCGGCCCAGCACGGGCGTGGCGACGGCACCGGTCAGCAGGGTCGCGGTGATCGCCCACGACGCGTTGGCCGGGCTGGTGTCGAGCAGCGCGGGCAATTGCGGGATGAGCGGGATCATCAGGGTCTGCATGAGCGAGACGCTGATGCCCGCGGCCGCGAGCACCGCGATCAGCAGCCCACCGGACGCCGATCGGCGCGTGGGCTGATTAGGCATACTAATGAAGATAGGTGACTAGCTGAGCAGGCGCGCCACCGACCCCAGCGGGATGGGCAACCAACTCGGCCGGTACCGGGCCTCATAGGCCGCCTCGTACACCGCCTTGTCCAGTTCATAGGCCGCCAACAGGGCGGCATGCTCGCGCGGATCGGCGCCGGCCACCGCGGCATACCCGTCACAGAACGCCGCACTGTTGCGGTCGGCCCATTCCCGCGCCCTGGCAGCCACCTGCCGGGCCCGGTCATCGTCGGCGGCCAACTCCACCAGCCGCGCATACGCCGCGTATTCGAACGACCGCACCATGCCCGCGACGTCGCGCATCGGGGAATCCGGGCTGCGGCGCAGCTGCAGCGGCTGGCCGGGCTCCCCTTCGAAGTCGATCAGCAGCCAGCGCTCCGGGGTCCGCAACACCTGGCCCAGATGCAGATCGCCGTGGATCCGCTGCACGCTCACGTGCTCGTCGGCCAGCTTGCGGTAGCGGTCTTCGATCAATGAAACATGCTGGCGCAGTGCGGGTACCGCCTCCGCGGCGGACGCCAGGCGGGCAGACATGAGGTCTGCCGGGAACGGCACCGACTCGGTGCCGAGTTGCTCCGCCAGGCAGGCGTGCACGGAGGCGACCGCCTCGCCCAGGCGGTAGGACTCGGCCGCGAAGTCACCACCCACCTCGTCGGCATACAGGTCCCCCTCGGCGAACAGATCCCGGGTGCTCGCGGTGGCCATATCCCAACCCTCAGCGGAGTTGTCGGCGAATTCAGTCACCATCCCCAGCGCGAAAGTCTCACCGTTCCAGTCGATATCCATCGATCCGAGCAGTGTCGCCACGTGCGGGTTGCCCGCCCTCGCCAGTACCCGGTTGAGTTCGATGTCGGGGTTGACGCCCGGGGTGATCCGGCGGAACACCTTCAGCACGGCATCCTGCCCGAACACCACGCTGGTGTTGCTCTGTTCGGCCGCCGACACCCGGGGCGGGGCATCCAGCGGCAGGATCGCCCCCGGCTCCTTGCCGCACCTGAGCCCGTCCACCGTGGCCGAACGGTCGATCAGCTGCAGCAGATGCTGCGCCGCGTCCTGGTCATAGAGGGCGTCATAGGCGGTCCGCCCGTCGGCACCACCGATCGTGGCCACCGAGCTGTATTCCTCCATCGGTTCGGCATCCCACTTCACCAGCACCTGGTACCGCTCGGTGCCGCCGTCGGCATAGGACACCTTCAGCAACGTGAGTTCGAGGTCGGGCCCGAGCTCGACCACCAAACCCGGTGCGGCGGAGACCAACTCGCGGCCGCGGCCGGCATACCACCGTTGCTGGCCGAGCCAGTCTCCGAATTCGACACTCATTGCTGTGCTCCAGGGTCATGCTCGGGCTCGCGGAGCTGGAACCAGTAGAACCCGTGCCCCGGCAGGGTCAGCAGGTACGGCAGCTGGCCGATGCTGGGGAATTCCACGTAGCCGGACATCTCGATAGGTGTATACCCGTTCCACTCCTGCAGATTCAGTTCGATGGGCTGCGGGAACCTGGACAGGTTGTTGACGCACAGCACTGCATCCCCGGACCCGTCGATCTGCCGCACATACGCCAGCACCGACGGATTGGAACCGCCGAGCTCGCGGAACTCCCCGACCGCGAATGCCTCGTGGCGGCCCCGCATGGCCAGCATGCTTCGGGTCCAGTTCAGCAGTGACGTCGAGCTGTCCCGCTGGGCCTCGACATTGACCGACTGGTACCCGTAGACCGCGTCCTGGTTCGGCGGCAGGTACAGCCGCCCCGGGTTGGCCGTGGAGAATCCGGTGTTGCGGTCCGGCGTCCATTGCATCGGCGTGCGCACACTGTCGCGATCGCCGAGCCAGATGATGTCGCCCATCCCGATCTCGTCTCCGTAGTACAACATCGGGGACCCGGGCAGGGACAGCAGCAGCGCGGTGAACAGTTCGATCTGGTTGCGGTCGTTCTCCAGGAGCGGGGCCAGCCGGCGCCGGATGCCGACGTTGGCCTTCATCCGTGGATCCTTGGCGTACTCGGCGTACATGTAGTCACGCTCGTCGTCGGTGACCATCTCCAGGGTCAGCTCGTCGTGGTTGCGCAGGAAGATCGCCCAGTGCGCCATGTCCGGGATCGCCGGCGTCTGCGCCAGGATCTCCGAGATCGGGAACCGCGACTCCCGGCGCACCGCCATGAAGATCCGCGGCATCAGCGGGAAGTGGAAGGCCATGTGGCACTCGTCGCCGCCGGTGTCCGGATCGCCGAAGTACTCCACCACGTCGGCCGGCCACTGATTGGCCTCGGCCAGCAGCACCCGGCCGGGGAACTCGTCGTCGACCACCTTGCGGCAGCGTTTGAGGAAGGCGTGGGTCTCGGGCAGGTTCTCGCAATTGGTGCCCTCCCGCTCGAACAGGTAGGGCACCGCGTCGAGCCGGAAGCCGTCGATGCCCAGATCCAGCCAGAACCGCAGGACGTCGATCATCGCTTCCTGCACGGCCGGGTTGTCGTAGTTCAGATCGGGCTGGTGCGAGAAGAACCGGTGCCAGTAGAACTGCCGGCGCACCGGGTCGAACGTCCAGTTCGACTCCTCGGTGTCGACGAAGATGATGCGTGCGTCGGCGTACTTGTCGCTGCTGTCGCTCCAGACATAGAAGTCGCCGTACGGACCGTCGGGGTTGTGCCGCGACTCCTGGAACCACGCGTGGGAATCGGAGGTGTGGTTCATCACCAGGTCGGTGATGACGCGAATGCCCCTGCGGTGGGCGCCGTCGAGCAGCGTGACGAAGTCGTCCACGGTGCCGAACTCGGGCAGGACCTTGTAGAAGTCCCGGATGTCATAGCCGCCGTCGCGCAGCGGCGAATCGTAGAACGGCGGCAGCCAGAGGCAGTCCACGCCCAGCCACTTCAGGTAGTCGAGCTGTTGGGTCAGGCCCTGCAGATCGCCCACGCCGTCGGCGTTGGAGTCATAGAACGCACGGACCAGAACCTCGTAGAACACCGCCCTCTTGAACCAGTCCCGGTCGGTCGGCAGCGTTCTGGCATGACCGAAGTCCTCGGCGGTCGGATGCTCGACCACCTGGTGGCCGTCCTGAACGTTGTCCATCAGCCTCCCAAGGTACCCACTTCATCGGCCCTCGACACCCGCTCGGAACCTCTGCCGGGCCACGGCGCCCCGAAACGATCCTGCAGCAACGTTTTTCGCCGGCGCGGGCATGTTTGCGGAAAAACTAACGGTTGAATAAGAGACGGCGACGGGTTACGTTTTCCCCGCATTTGATCTCCTCGTCGGCTATGGGCCGGCGATCACGAACATTCGACGAGGGATGGCCTGTGGGTGAGTCCGCACCAAATGACGGTGAAGCACCAGTAATCGTTGGTCTGTCTGATGCGGCGATGCACATGTACATCGCAGCGATCGACGCGCTACCGCCGATCAGCGACCCTGAGTACGCCGACCGCGCCGCGGTCGTCCTCAGCGGTCTGCGCAAGCTGCAGACGTCGCTGTCGGAGGCGGCGGGACGCAGCCGCGTCACCCCGTCCGTCATCGTCGCGCTCAGCGGTGTGCGGCACCGCTACGACGAGCTGATGACGACGGCGTCCGAGGGCCCTGCCGCCACGCTCGGTCAGCGTCTCTATGTCGCGCGTGGCCGCGCGAAGCTGTCCACTCAGGAAGCTGCCAATGGCGTCGGCCTGCGCAAGGACCTCATCGAGGCCGTCGAGGCCGAGGAGCCCGCGACCGAGGCCGAGACCGCTCAGATCAAGGATCTGATCGCCGCCCTCGGCGGCTGACCCGGCCGACACCCGAACGATAGGGTCGCTGCGTGACACGCGATCATGGCGACCCCGGTGATGCCCCTTCGGTTCCTCCCCCATTGACGGAGGTGATCGAGGGGGCACGTCCGTCTGCGGCCGAGGAAGCCCGCACGGTCGCGGCGTCGACGAACGCAGGCACACTGGCCTCGCTCACCGCCGGCGGCGACCCATGGGCGTCCTTCATCACCTACGGGCTCCTGGCCGGTGCACCGGTGCTGTGTGTGTCGAACATGGCCGAGCACGGCCGCAACCTCGCAGGCGATCCTCGGGCCAGCATCTCCATCGTCGCCCCCGACGCCGGGTCGGATCCGTTGGCCAGCAGCCGCATCACACTGGCCGGGGTCGCCGAGCGGCCCACCGGCGACGAGCTCGCCGCGGCCCGCCAGGCCCACCTGGACGCGGTGGCTGCCGCCCGCTATTACATCGATTACAGCGACTTCTCCCTCTGGGTACTGCGCGTGCAGCGGGTGCGCTGGGTCGGCGGATACGGCCGGATGGACTCGACCACCGGTGAGGCCTACTCCCATGCCGAACCCGATCCGGTCTCGCCACACGCCGCAGCGGCGATCGAACATCTCAACGCCGACCACGCCGATTCGCTGGCCGATATGGCCCGCACCCTCGGCGGCTATCCCGACACAAGCACGGCAGTGTGCACCGGCGCCGACCGCTACGGCCTGGATCTGCGGGTCACCACCGAGCGCGGGATGGCCTACATCCGGGTCGGCTACGCCGCGCCGATCAGCTCGTACAACGAGTTGCGGGCGGCCACAGTCGAGTTGGCCCAGCGCGCCAGGCAGGGCTGAGACCCCGCCGACCCGTGCAATACGATCGCGGGTATGCCTGAGCGCCCGGAGACCTGGCAAGCCGCCTTCGACCTGATCCGCACCCGCGGGTACGAACACCGCGAGGAACCGTTCCGTCTGGCCAGCGGGCAGATGAGCCACGACTACATCGACGGCAAGTTCGCCATCGACACCGGCGAGCGGATGGCCATCGTCAGCCGGGCGGTCGCCGATCTGGCCGCGGCGAGCGGCATCGAGTTCGACGCCGTGGGCGGGCTCACCATGGGGGCCGACCCACTGGCCCACGGTGTGGCGATGGTGACCGGCAAGGCCTGGTTCTCGGTGCGCAAGGAACAGAAGTCACGCGGCCGCGAGCAGTGGATCGAAGGCACCCGGCTCGAGCCCGGCACCCGCGTACTGCTGGTCGACGACGTGATCAGCACCGGCGGCTCCACCGAGATCGCCTACGAACGCGTCACCGCCGTCGGGGCCGTTGTCACCGGCGTCATCCCGATGGTCGACCGCGGCGACGTCGCGACGGGCCGGTTCGCCAAGCGCGGCGTGCCGTTCGCGGCGCTGGTCACCTACCGCGATCTGGGCATCGAACCGGTCAAAGATGTCTAGGGCCGACGCCTGAGCCGGGTAACAAACCCCTGTCACACTTCGGTGGCGTCACGTTCGTAACGCCATGGCGGTCACAGGCGAAATTTTTCGCCGTGACGTTACGAGCTAGATCACCAGCACCGGGGCCCGCTCCAGCGCGAGGCTCACCGCAACGCCGGGCCTGAAGACACGCGCCCGCGAGCTGGGCAGCTGCGCGTGGATCAGTGAACCGTCCGGCAGGCTCAGGTACACATGGGACGTCGGCCCCAGGAACGCGACGGATTCCACCACGGCCGGCCCGTCCGGATCGGCGCGCACCCTGATCGATTCCGGACGCAGCATCGCGGTACCGGCACCCGCACTGATCGACCCGGGCAGGGTCGGCAACTCTGCGCCCAGCAGTCGGGCCCGTCCACCCGCCACCCGCGCGCGGACCTTGTTGTGCAGACCGACGAACTCGGCGACGAACGGGGTCGACGGACGGGCGTAGAGCACGGCCGGAGTTGCGAGCTGCTCAAGTTTGCCGTGACTCATCACCCCGACCCGATCCGCAACGGCCAGGGCCTCCTCCTGGTCGTGGGTGACGAACAGTGTCGTGGTCCCCACTTCCAGCTGCACCCGGCGGATCTCGTCGCGCAGTTGAGAACGCACCTTGGCATCGAGTGCCGACAGCGGCTCATCGAGCAGCAGCACCCTCGGCTCGATCGCCAGGGCCCGGGCCAGCGCCACCCGCTGCTGTTCACCGCCGGACAACTCGCTGGCGAACTTGCCTTTGTGCGCGGCCAGGCCTACCAGATCAAGCATGTCTGCAGCTCGGAACAGCCTGTCCCGCTTGGATTTTCCGCGCATCTTCAAACCGAACGCGACATTGTCCAGCACGGTGAGGTGCGGGAACAGGCTGTAGGCCTGGAACACCATGCCCATGTCCCGCTTGTTGGCCGGCACCGAACTGATGTCCCGCCCGCCGACCAGCACGGCGCCGGAGGTGGCCTCTTCCAACCCGGCCAGGATCCGCATCGCCGTGGTCTTGCCGCACCCCGATGGCCCGAGCAGCGCGACCAACTCGCCCGGCTCGATCGTCAGGCTCAGCCCATCGAGCGCGTTGACGTTGCCATAAGTGCGCGTGAGCTCACGAAGTTGAACCCGCACACCGGCACTCGCACTCACTCTTGGACTCCTAACCTTCTGCGGCGCCCACGGGTGAGGGCCGCCAACACCACCAACAACGCGAATCCGAGCAGCAGGGTGGCCAGCGAGGCCGCCACCGAGGTCGGGCCATCGCTCTTGCCGATCGCGACGATCTGAACCGGCAGCGTCTGGAAGCCGCTGAGCGAGGCGACGGTGTACTCGCCGAGCACCACCGCGATGGAGATGAACGCGGCGGACAGGATCCCGGACCAGATGTTGGGCACGATCACCCGGCTGATCGTCGACCACCAGCCCGCGCCCAATGATCTGGAGGCCTCCGACAACGTCTGCAGGTCGATCGCGGCCAGCGCGGAATCGATCGACCGGTAGGCGAACGGCAGCACCAGCACCACGTACACGAATGTCAGGGTGAGCGCCGATTCGCCGAGAAGGTAAGTCACCCACAAGTACACGTTGCGCAGGCCCACCACGATCACCAGGGCCGGGATGATCAGCGGCAGCAGGCAGAGAAACTCGACGAACCGCCCGGCCCAGCGGGCCCGCAGCCGCACCCAGATCATCGTCGGCACCAGCAGCGCCAGCATCGCGATGACGGTGAACACCGCGAGCAACAGCGAGATCAGGATGGCGTGATACAACTCCTCGTCGGCCACCAGATTGCGCCAGGCCGCGGCGGTGCGCCCGCCGGCGATCAGGTTACGGGTCGAGAAATCGGCCATGGCATACAGCGGGAACAGGAAGAACAGGCCGAACAGCACCCACAGAACCGGCCGATACACCCGGTTCATTTGAGCCACCTCGCCGTCCGGCGCACCAGCGCGTTGTAGGCGAACATCACCAGGGCCACCACCACGATCATCTCCAGCGCCAGTGCATAGGCGAAGCCGGACTGACCCAGCACGACCTCGCTGGTGAGTGCGGCCCGGATCAGCAGCGGCACGATCGGACTGCCTTGGCTGACCAGCGCGGCCGCGGTGGCGTAGGCGGCAAAAGCATTGGCGAACAACAACAGCATCGATCCCAGGAACGCCGGGGCCAGCAGCGGCACGGCGACCTCCCGCAGGTACTGCCACTGTGACGCACCGAGGCTCACCGCGGCCTCGCGCCACTGTTCACGCAATCCCTCGAGGGCGGGAAGGAAGACGATCACCATCAGCGGGATCTGGAAGTAGGTGTAGACCAGGATGAGCCCGGCCAGTCCGTACAGCCAGCCGGAACCGGCCAGGTTCCAGCCGAGGTGTTCCTTGACCCACAACGTCAGCACACCGTTGAGCCCGATGGTGGCCAGGAACGCGAAAGCCAGTGCCACGCCGCCGAACTGAGCCAGCACACTGCACAGCGCCAGGACCCCACGCCGAATCATCGACTCCGGCGGGCTGCTGAAGATCAACCAGGCCAGAAGCGCACCGAGTACGGCGCCGATCAGTGCCGTACTCGCGGACAGCGCAATACTCTTGGCCAGCGCCGCCAGGGCGGTGCCGGAGAACAGCGCGGCGATCCGCTCCAGCGAGAACGATCCGTCGGCGAAGAACGCCATGACGATCACCGTCACCGTGGGCACGATCAGGAACACCGTCACCACGGCCACGAACGGCAGCAATGGCAGGGCGTCACGGATGTCCGCACGCAGTTCCCGGCGAGAAGTCCTAACCGGCATGGGCGACCTCAGCCAATCGCCTTGGCCCAGTTGTCGGCCAGATACTTGTTGGCGGTATCGGTTTGGGCCTGGGTCGCGACGGTCACCGGGCCGTCGATGGGGGGCAACTGACCGAACGCCGCGCGGTCGGCGGTGCCGGCCAGGATCATCTTGTCGGCGCGCACCGGGCGCACCCCGCCCTTGGCGTACAGGTTCTGCCCCTCGTCGCTGAACAGGAATTCCTGCCACAGCCGGGCCGCCGCCGGATGCGGCGCGTCCTTGTTGATCGCTTGGAAGTAGTACCCGGCGACCAGGGCCTCGTGGGGAACTATCACCTGCCAGCCGGGGACCTTCTGGCTTTCGGTGCCGTTGAGGTAGTTCCAGTCGATCACCACGGGAGTCTGTCCCGATGCGATCGTGGCCGGCGTCGGGTCCAGCGGCAGGAAGTTGCCCACCTCGTTGAGCTTTGCGAAGAATTCGACCCCGGGGGCGATGTCATCGGCCGATCCGCCCTGAGACACCGCCGCCATCAGTACCCCGGCGAACGCGGCTCCGGCCTGGGTCGGGTCGCCGTTGAGCGCGACCATGCCGTGGTACTCGGGTTTGAGCAGGTCGTCGATGGCCGTGATCGGCGGAACCTTGGTCGAATCGAACCCGATCGACATGAAGCCGCCGTAGTCGTTGACCCAGGTGCCGTCAGGATCCTTGAGCTTCTCCGGGATGTCGTCGAACGTGGCCACCTTGTAGGGAGCGAACATCGACGTATTCGCCAGCGCCACCGACTGCCCCAGGTCGAACACGTCGGGCGCGGTGCTCTTGCCCTTCTGCTGGTTGGCGGCGTTGATCTCTTCCTGACTGGAGCCGTCGGGCAGCGCCGAGTGCACCTCGATGCCGTACTTGTCCGAGAAGGCCTTGATGATGGCGCCGTAATTTGCCCAATCCGGGGGCAACGCAATCACATTGAGCTCACCTTCGGCCTTGGCCGCCTCGATGAGCTTGTCCATCCCGCCGAAGTCGCCGGCAGACCTGGCTTCGGCGACCTTCACCCCGGTATCGGTGTCACCACCGGCCGCGCCCTTCTGCGGCGGTGCGCACGCCGCCAGACCCACCGCGACGAGTGTCGATGCGGCCAGAGCCGCAGATGCTGTCACGATCCGGGACGTGATCATTACGAAACCCTCCATTGGCCACCAAGCGCGCGCACCGGCACCCTATCGCGACCTCAGCGAACGCGAGACTCATCGAAATCCGTTGGACCCGAATCGCACCGCGGGCCGCCCGGCAGTGGACGGTGGCGATACCGGCTGATTAGGGTTGGCGCTCATGACGCCCATCCGCACCAGCCTCACACGTCGGCGGCGTCCGCTCACCACAGCTGCCATCTTCGTGGCCGTCTGCGCCGCAGGTCAGGCGACGATCGCACCCGCCTCGGCGGCCTTCGACGTGCAGGGATACGAGGCGTGTACCTCGATGGCTGCACCCGGTCCCGACCAGAACTTGGACACCATCGCCACGACCTGCTGCGTCGATTACGCCGGCGTGCCTGCCAACACCACCTACGGCGTAGGCTGCGTCGCGCCCGTCGAGAATCCGCCAGAGGACTACCGGCCCACGATCGTCATGCCAAGCCAGCCCTCGCCACCGGGTGAGGGTGACGACCTGACCTACGACGAGCTGATGAAGCTGCCACCACTCCCAGATGACGGCGGGCTGCCCGGAGACGTACCGCCGCCCTGAGGCGTTGCCGACGTCATCCACATAGTCTGGAGTGATGGCCGATCTCGATGCCGCAACGCGATTCGCCACGGCACCCTGCGCGGTGCTCGCGACGCTGGGTTCCGACGGCGCGCCGCACCTGGTGCCGGTGGTGTTCGCGGTCCACATGCCTGCCGACGCGGACGCCGCGGCCACCATCTACAGCGCTGTCGACGCCAAACCGAAATCCACTCAACGCCTGCGCCGGCTGGCCAACATCGAGCGGGATTCCAGGGTCAGCCTGCTCGTGGACCACTACACCGACGAGTGGGCACACCTGTGGTGGGTACGCGCCGACGGGCGGGCCACGGTCCATCACAGCGGTGATGCGATGGCCACCGGTTACGGGCTGTTACGCGCGAAATACCCACAGTACGAGCGCATCGCGCTCAACGGCCCGGTGATCACCGTCGAGGTCACCCACTGGTCGTCCTGGCAGGTGTGACAGCGCGCCAAACAGCCGAATTGCTGCTCAGCGGGGTCCCCGACCTGCCTTAACATCATTGATGATGCAACGAGGCAACAGCTGAACGGAGGCCGTCATGGAGGTTGACCCCGAGGTCCTGCGCGCCTTTGCCGGTCAGGTGGATATCGCGTCGGGCCTGATCCGCGAGGCTGACGTCGGCAGAAAGGTCTCCACCGCGGCCGACGGCTTGGACGGATCGACCACGCAGTGGGCAGCGCAGCTCGTCGGCTCACACGTCAAACAGGTGGCCGAGAAAATCGCCACCAGTGTCAACGACATGGGTACCGCGGTGCGCGGCGCGGGCAACAGCTATGAGGTCACCGACGGCGGTCTGGCGGGCAGCTTCGGAAAGATCTTCTGACCCGTGTTGCCCTCGCGTCCCCGTCTCGAACGCTGGAATCCCGACTCTCTGACTCCCGCCGGTGAAGCCATCAAGACTTCCGGTACAGCCGTCGGTGACGCGGTATCCCGGATCAGCTCCAACCTCAAGACCATGCCGGAGACCAAGGCATGGTCAGGTGATGCGCACAACGCGGCCACGTCGATGTTCGACCGGGCGAAGAAACAGACCGACGACTTCTCGAAATACACCACCGCCGTGGGCGATGCGTTCAAAGAGGGTGCCGGCACCATCGGAGGTGCCCGCACCCCACTGCTGAACAAGGCCGACGAGATCGACGCAACCGGCCAATTGCATGTCAGCGATCAATGGGTGGTGTTGATCCACGGCGGTCAGATGACGGTCGAACAGGCTGCCGAGCTGGAGAAGCGTGCTCAGTCCGAGCAGGTCAATGTCAACTTGTTGCTGGCGAAGGTGGGTGCGGCTGACGAGAGCGTCGCCGGGAAAGTGACCAGCGCGGCACAACAGCACGGATTCGAGGTGCCCAACCCGGGCGGCCTGGGCAGTCTGTTTCCCGGAATTCAGAAGCCCGGGGACGAGGTGCCGAACCCGCTGTCAACGGTCGGAATGCTGCAGCAGGGCGTCCTCCGCGACACCGACATGTCGCAAACGGTCCGGGAAACGAAGGTCGAGACCCAGTACAACCCCGCCACCGGAGAGCCGGTCGGGACAACCACGACCAGATACATGATGGACGGCAGCAAGCACGTCCACACTGTCGATGCCAAACCAAATTTCTCAGATCGAGGGCCGCTCACCACCGACGTGCATATCGACAAGAACGGCAACGAGGTTTCCCGGACAACGACGGTCACTTTCGAGGACTGGGCTCAGTACGGTATGGCCGGAAAGACCATCAGCACTACCCAATACGCGAACGGCACTATTGCCGAAGTGACGAAGTGGCCGGACGGCAAGGAAACCGCCTACGTCCGTACGCCGGATGGTCGTCAGGCAGACGTCCCCATCAATCTCATCGACCATCCCATTTTGAGCCCGCTCGGCGCTACCGGGAAATACTTCGGGCCGGGCGTGAGTATTGCCACCTCCTTGTGGGACATCGCTGTGGCAGAGACGAGTTTCCAGAAATGCGTCGCCACAGCTGAGGGTGTCACCTCGGTTACCGCCGGTACGCTCGCGGGCATCGCGGCCTCAGAGACAGGTCCGGCCGCCATCCCGATCGGCCTGGCCGCAGCACTCGGCGGCGAAGCCCTCGGCAACTGGATCGGCAACACCTTCTGTCCTCGATGACGACCTCCGGTTACCTCCGGCTGGCGTCCATCTTCGCAATATTGATAGGCGGCGGCGGTTTCGTCACTGCCTGGGCTGTCATCTGGTTCATCCGCGGCAGCTATTTGACGGCAGCCCTCTGCCTCGGCGCATCGCTCTTGCTCTTCAGCTTGCTGTTTCACCTCTCCTACCCACTGTCAGGGAGAGCCCATCCGAGGGGCGAGTACGGCCCTGAAGGCACTAAAATCCGTCCGCAGAGATATGCCGATCGGATATTCAGCATCGGCCTTTTATTGGGCGTCTTGTCTGCGGGTGCATTTCTCATCTTCGCGCAATTCGACATGGTCGATTTCATTCCATCCAGCACCAACCGACTGATTGTGCCGGCCGGTTTCATTTTCTACGTCATCTACGGCGCGCCGGTCCTCTATCGAATTTTCAAATACCGGGCCGCGAAACATCTATACCTGGATCCGCACGGTTTCGAGGTGTGGGACGGTCAGTGGAATTCATTCGCCCGTGGAACGTGGGAAGATGTTCAACAGATCCTGGATCACCCCCTCAAGGGCAAGACATCATTCACCGAACTGATTGTCTTCGTCCTCCCCAAAAAACGCACCGCAAAGCTGGGCTCCGGCACCATCACCGCCAACAGCGACGCGCTCCGCGAGTGGGTGAGGTTCTATTGGCTGCATCCCGACTGCCGCAACGAACTGACCGATGGTCGTGCCCTACAGCGGCTTGAGGGCGAGAAGTTCACCGTCTGATGAATCCGCGATGCGTACCCCGGATGTGTTGTTGACGGCGAGCTGTCATCACTCGCCCCACCGGAGTGACACCTCAAGGCACGCACGCAGCGTCTCGGCATCAAGCGGTTCGGCATAGCCGGCATCATCGGGCGCATATAGATAGTCGCCATCACCGTCGACCTGCACCCAGTACCGAGTCGAGCCGGAGAGCGACTGCACTGTCCCGATCGCTGCGACATCACTCCCATCCACAACGTGCACTGCCGGACCATCCGGCTCAGCACGTGGAATCGGGAAACCCAGGTCGTCGTACTCGTCGGCCAACTCGGTCGGGGCCGGAAGCCGATCCTCCAAGCCTACGACCGCAATACGCGCATGAGAGCCGGCGCCGACCAAGCCGACCGAATCAGCTGTGGCTGCAGCCAAATCCGCTGGTGATACCGCATAGAGATCAACAACGTCGATGCCATCAGAGTCACTGTGCTGCACCGCAACAAAGCCCGACTCGGCGGCCCGCAACCCGCTCACACGAAGATCCGGGGCGCCCTCAGCGGAGAAGCTCACCCGGCATCCCACGCAATCATCAGCCCGCACAAAGGCTTCCACCCACGCTCGGACACCAAAAAGATCGCCACCGTTGAGGCGATTTTCGATCGCTCCCACTTCTCTGGTGAGAAGCCACACCGACCCAACCGGCCGGCTACGGCCCAGCGGATACGGCAACATGTCACGGCCGTACAGCTCACACGCCGCCTCAAGGTCGACCACCGCAGCTGTGCCGACCAGTTCCAAGGGCACTGTCGTCTCGAGACTCGGCGTATGCGTCATGGACCTCATTCTGACAGCGTGCTGTGCGCTTCCTCGGAATGTTCACCTGCAGCCCGATCGGGCACATCTTGTGTCGTAGGTCACATCAGGGAATGGTGGAGTGCAGGTCCGGCGGGCCGTAGCGGGGCGCCCCGGGGACACCAGGAGGAATGCCATGGCGGACAAGACACACTCAGCCGGCAACGGGGCTGTTCCCACCGCGGACAGTCCCACTGCCATTCGCAACGTGGCGCTCGTCGGCCCGTCGGGTGCGGGCAAGACCACCCTGGTGGAGGCGCTCCTGGTCGCCGCAGGCGTGCTGACCCGGGCGGGTTCGGTGGTCGACGGGTCGACGGTGTGCGATTTCGACGAGGCCGAGATCAGTCAGCAGCGTTCTGTCGGCCTGGCGCTGGCACCGTTGCAGCACAACGGGATCAAGGTCAATCTGATCGACACCCCCGGATACGCCGATTTCGTCGGGGAGCTGCGCGCCGGGCTCCGTGCCGCCGACTGCGCACTGTTCGTCATCGCGGCCAACGAGAACATCGACGAGCCGACGAAGTCGTTGTGGCAGGAATGCGCGGCCGTGGGCATGCCACGTGCCGTCGTCATCACCAAGCTCGACCACGCCCGGGCCAACTACGCCAATGCACTCGCCGGCGCCCAGCGGGCCTTCGGCGACAAGGTGGCGCCCCTGTACTTCCCGGCCGGCGATGGGGTGATCGGGCTGCTCACCCGGACGTACTACTGCTACAACGACGGCACCCGCACCACCCGGCCACCCGACGGCGCCTACGACGATCAGATCGCCGAACTGCGCGGCTCCCTGATCGAGGGAATCATCGAGGAATCCGAGGACGAGTCGCTCATGGAGCGTTACCTCGGCGGCGAGGAGATCGATGAGTCGGTGTTGATCGCCGACCTGGAGAAGGCGGTGGCCCGCGGCTCGTTCTTCCCGGTGATCCCGGTGTGCAGCGGATCCGGGGTCGGCACGCTGGAGCTACTCGAGATCGCCACGCGCGGCTTCCCGTCACCGCCCGAGCACCGCCTACCCGAGGTGTTCGCCGCCAGTGGCGCCGCCCGCAAGCCGATGGCCTGCGATCCGTCCGGGCCGCTGCTGGCCGAGGTGGTGAAGACGACGTCGGATCCCTACGTCGGCAGGGTCAGCCTGGTCCGGGTGTTCTCCGGCACCATCAGGCCCGACGCCACCGTGCATGTGTCGGGCCATTTTTCTGCCTTCGACGACTCGGTGGCAGCCGAGGGCTCGCACGGCCACGCCGACCACGATGAGGACGAGCGCATCGGCACCCTGTCCTTCCCGCTGGGCAAGCAGCAGCGCCCGGCCCCGGCGGTGGTGGCCGGGGACATCTGTGCGATCGGCCGGCTCAGCCGGGCCGAGACCGGGGACACCCTCAGCGACAAGGCCGATCCGTTGGTGCTGCGCCCGTGGACGATGCCCGACCCACTGCTGCCCATCGCGGTGCAGCCCCGCGCCAAGACCGACGAGGACAAACTCTCGGTCGGGTTGCAGCGGTTGGCCGCCGAGGATCCGACCCTGCGGATCGAACAGAACCCGGAAACCCACCAGATCGTGCTGTGGTGCATGGGTGAGGCGCATGCCGGGGTGGTACTCGATGCGCTGTCGCGACGTTATGGGGTGTCGGTGGACACCGTCGAGTTGCGAGTACCGCTCCGAGAGACGCTCGGCAGCAAGGCAAAAGGACACGGCAGGCACGTCAAGCAGTCCGGTGGGCACGGTCAGTACGCGGTCTGCGATATCGAGGTTGAGCCGTTACCCGAGGGCAGCGGATTCGAGTTCGTCGACAAGGTCGTCGGCGGGGCTGTGCCACGCCAGTTCATCCCGAGCGTCGAGAAGGGCGTGCGGGCCCAGATGGAGAAGGGGATCAGTGACCACGGAGAGGCCGGCTACCCCGTCGTCGACATCCGGGTGACGCTGGTCGACGGGAAGGCGCACAGCGTCGACTCGTCGGATTTCGCGTTCCAGATGGCCGGCGGGCTGGCGCTGCGAGAGGCCGCCGCGGCCGCCGGCGTGAACCTGCTCGAGCCGATCGACGATGTCACCGTGGTGGTGCCTGACGATCTGGTCGGCGCGGTGATGAGCGATCTGGCCAGCCGGCGCGGCCGGGTGCTGGGTACCGACCAGGCCGACGAGAACCGAACCCTGGTGAAGGCGGAGATCCCCGAGGTCGAGCTGACCCGGTATGCGATCGACCTGCGGTCGCTGTCCCACGGCGCCGGGGCGTTCACCCGCTCGTTCGCCCGTTACGAGCCGATGCCCGACGCAGCCGCCGCCCGGGTGCGCAAGGCGGTCTAATCAAGCGTGATCGCGTGCTCCGGGCAACCTTCGACCGCCTCGGTGACCGGAGCTCGCAACTCGTCACCCACCTCGGGCGTCAGCGCCTCGGCATAACCGTCGTCGGTCAGGGTGAACACGTCCGGGCACACCGCCACGCAGACGCCGTGCCCACGGCAGCGGTCGTCGTCGACGTGAACCTTCATCGCGGGGTGACCTCGAGGTGCAGCACGGTCAGGCCACGCAGGATGTATGTCGGAACGTAGTCGAACCGGCGGTCTCCCTCGGGGCCGTGTTCGGCTTCTGACAGCCGGATCTGGGTGGTGCGGGCCAGGATTCGCTCCAGGCACACCCGGGCCTCGGCTCGGGCCAGTGGCGCCCCCGGGCAGGAGTGCACGCCGCGGCCGAAGGCGATGTGCCTGCGGGCATTCGGACGGTCGACGTCGAAGGTGTCCGGGTTCTCGAACTGGCGCGGGTCCCGGTTGGCCGCACCGTTGCACACCATCAGCGTGGCCCCGGCCGGCACGTCGACCCCGCCGATCGTGGCGGCGCTGCGTGCCAGCCGGAAGTCGCCCTTGATAGGGCTCTCCCACCGCAACGCCTCCTCGATGAAGTTCGGGATCCTGGCGGGTTCGGCGCGCAGCAGATCCTGCAGTTCCTGGCGTTCGGCAAGCAGTTTGAGCGCGGAACTCAGCAGCCGCACTGTGGTTTCCTGGCCGGCCAGATAGAGGTTGGCGGCCAACCGCACCACGTCGATTACCTCCGGGGTCGACCCGTCCGGGAACTTCGCGGCGGCCATCTCGGTGAGGGTGTCCTCACGCGGGTTCGCCCGGCGCTCGGCGATGTAGGCCGAGAACTTCTCGTACAGGTACTCCAGTGGATTCTGTTGGACGGACTGCTCGGCGGTGCTGCCGATGCCGGCCTGATCGTGCCCACCCATCCGGGCCGCGAACTCGTCGCGGTCGTCCTCTGGGACACCGAGCAGGTCGGCGATCACCAGAAGCGTGAACGGACCGGCGAATTCGGAGATGAACTCGCCGCCACCGCGGGCCAGGTAGGGCTCCAGCGTCTGATCGGCCAGCCGCCACATGAAGTCCTCGTTCTGCTTGAGGCGCTTCGGCGTGATCAGCCCCATCAACAGCGCGCGGTGCTGGGTGTGGGTGGGCGGGTCGAACGTGGTGATCTGGTCGCTCATCGGCAGTTCGTCACGGTGCCGGTCGATGAGGTCGCTGACCTCTTGATCGGAATGTCCCTCCAACGCGACCGGGAATCCGGGAAACGGTCCGGTCACCGAGGTGGCCGAGGAGAAGGTCTCGGGGTCGCCGCATACCGCGACGGCCTCGTCGTAACCGGTCACCATCACCACGTTCTGATGCGGTTCCCGCTGCACCGGACAACGCTCCCGCAGCCCGGCCAGGAATGGATACGGGTCCGGTACGAGGCTCTCGTCGCGAAAAAAGTCCCGGGTATCAGTCATCTCAGCTCCCCAATGAGGCGTAGAACTCGTCGGTGCCCGCGCCGTCCTCGAGTTGGACGTCGAAGGTGTTCAGGGCGAATGCCAGCGTGCTGTAACCGCCGAAGGTGAACATCAGGTCCATCCGCTGCCGGTCGTCGAGGCGCCGGCCAAGGCGCTCCCAGGTCTGCGCGGAGATCCGCGACGTGGCGTGCAACTCGTCCACCGCATCGAGCACGGCCTGGTCGAATTCGTCTGCTGCTGAACCACTTCGGGTCGACTCGACATCAGCTTCGGTCAGTCCGGCCTGCAGGGCCATCGCGCTGTGATGTCCCCACTCGTACACGCACCCGTGGTGGAACGCGGTACGCAGGATCACGAGTTCACGCAGCCGCTCGGGCAGCGTGGAGTCCTTCTGCAGGTAGGTGTTGAACGGCAGGAACGCGCCGGCCAGGACCGGATGGCGGACCAGGGTCGAGAGCGCATTGCCCGCGTTGTCGGGGTTGCGCCGCTCCGGCGGCACCGTGGAGGCCAGCGCCCCGCGCGCCTGATCGTCCCAATCCTCTGCCGGCAACGGCGTAAGCATCCGCACAGTCCTTCCAACATGTCGATCTGCTTTACGATCGACTAGTAATGTACTTTACGATCGTAAAGTAGATCCACTAAGAATGCACACGGGAGGTGAGGGCCGAATGGACCACGCCGACGACGCGGCAGGCACTGGCGCCACCCGCGAGCGGCTCGTCGAAGCCGCCGTCCGGCTGATCACCCGGCACGGCTTCGCCGGCACATCGCTGCAGATGATCGCCGACGAGCTGGGTTTCACCAAGGCCGCGATCTACTACCACTTCCGCACCCGCGAACAGTTGTTGAGCGCGGTCGTCGAGCCGTTCCTGGCCCGGTTGCAGACCGTGATCGAAGACGCCGAGCGCCAGCGCAGCGCGTCCGCCCGTGCGGATCAGATGGTGCGCGGCTACGCCGACCTGGCGGTCCACAACCGCGCCCTGGTGTCGGTTCTGGCCAGCGATCCGAGCGTGAACGAGGCGCTGCGGAACCGGCCGGAATGGGACGGCGTGATCAACCGGCAGATGGCTCTGCTGGCCGATGTCGATCCGGGTCCGGCCGGGACGGTCAAGGCGGCCATGGTGTTCTCCGGCATCGCCGGGGGCGCGGGCGTCGCCGTCGCGGACATCTCCGATGAGGACCTCTCCCACTACCTGGTCGACGCGGCACGCCGCACACTCGGCCTGCGCGCTCCCCGACGCTGACGAAAAGCGTTGCAATCGAAGTGTTTTACCGAAAGGATCGACATGACAGTCAAAACCGCATTGGTGACCGGAGGCGCATCCGGAATCGGCAAGGCGATCGCCGACCGCCTCGCCGCCGACGGGTATCGGGTGGCGACCCTCGACCTCAACTCAACTGACAACGAGCACTCCTACACGGCCGACGTCACCGACCGGTCCCAGGTCGACGCCGTCTTCAAGGCGGTCCGCGAGCAGCTGGGCCCCGTCACGATCCTGGTCAACTCAGCCGGTCTCAGCGATTTCACCCCGTTCACCGAGCTCACCTTCGAACGTTGGCAGAAGGTCATCGACGTCAACCTCCACGGCGTCTTCCACGTCGTGCAGGCCGCCCTGCCCGACATGATCGAGGCCGGCTGGGGACGCATCGTCAACATCTCCTCATCGAGCACGCACTCCGGTGTGCCGTACATGTGCGACTACGTGGCCGCCAAGTCCGGCGTCAACGGCCTGACCAAGTCCTTGGCGCTGGAGTTCGGTCCGGCCGGGATCACCGTCAACGCCGTGCCGCCGGGTTTCATCGACACCCCGATGCTCCGTGCCGCCGAATCCCGGGGCGAGCTCGGCGACATTCGCGACACCATCAAGGCCACGCCGGTGCGCCGAATGGGCAGGCCCGAGGACATTGCTGCCACGTGTTCATTCTTGATCTCAGAAGAAGCCGGCTACATCACCGGCCAGATCGTGGGCGTGAACGGCGGTCGAAATACCTGATCAGGGCCTACCCTTGTGACGGGGCTCACCCGGTACCGGCGGTTTGATATTCGCCGCACCGGGGCCCTGTTAGTTGCACTTGTCTCTGGTTGTTTGGGAAGGTTTGCTCACTTGAGTTTTTGGCTGCGTCAATAAATTCGGAGGTTTGCGCGTGGCCTCATCCACGGCGGCATGGCAGGACCGGTTCAAGCACTGGCGGTACGACCCGCCGTACAAGACCGCGTGCGCGGGGATGGTCATTCTGCTGGTCGCGGTGCTGACGTTGACGTGGATGCAGTTCCGGGGTGCATTCGAGCAAAAGACGCAGCTCACCGTGCTGTCCAATCGTTCGGGCCTGTCGATGGACCCGGGCTCGAAGGTCACCTTCAACGGGGTGCCCATCGGCCGGCTGACCGCCGTGGACGTGGCGGAGGTCGACGGCGAGCCGCAGGCCAAGCTGACCCTGGACGTCAAGCCCCAATACGTGAAGCTGATCCCGGAGAACGTGACCGCCGAGCTGAAGGCCACCACGGTGTTCGGCAACAAGTACATCTCGTTCGTCGCACCGGACAATCCGTCACCGCAGCGGGTCTCCCCGGGCACGCCGATCCGCGCCAAGGGCGTGACGACGGAGTTCAACACCCTGTTCGAGACGATCACCGCGATCTCCGAACAGATCGACCCGATCAAGCTCAACGAAACCCTGACTGCCACCGCCCAGGCCCTCGACGGGCTGGGCGACAAGTTCGGCAAGTCGATCGTCAACGGCAACGACATCCTGGCCGATCTGAACCCGCGCATGCCCCAGATCCGCCGCGACATCTCGGGACTGGCCGACCTGGGCGAGGTCTACGCCAACGCGGCCCCGGATTTGTTCGACGGCCTGGCCAACGCCGTCACCACCGCCCGCACCCTGAACGAGCAGCGCGGAAATCTGGACCAGGCCTTGGTGGCCGCGGTCGGTTTCGGCAACACCGGCGGCGACATCTTCGAGCGCGGCGGCCCGTATCTGGTCCGCGGCGCCCAGGATCTGGTGCCGGTCAGCGCGATGCTGGACCGCAACAGCCCCGCGCTGTACTGCATGATCCACAACTACGCCGAGGCCTCACCGAAGTTCGCCCAGCAGACTCGCAACGGCTATGCGTTCGAGCTGCAGAACTTCGTGGTCGGCGTGGGCAACCCGTGGGTGTACCCGGACAACCTGCCCCGGGTGAACGCCACCGGCGGGCCCGAGGGCCGGCCCGGCTGCTGGCAACCGATCACAAAGGACCTGTGGCCGGCTCCGTATCTGGTGTTGGACGTCGGGGCGTCGGTCGCGCCGTACAACCACTTGGAACTCGGCCAACCTCTCATGACCGAGTACGTGTGGGGCCGCCAGATCGGCGAGAACACGATCAACCCGTAGCGGTTGCCCCTAGCGGTCCTCGCCGGCTATCTGGATGGGCTGTCCGGCCGTCTTGACTTCCAGTTCGGCTTCGAGCGTCTCTTCGTAGGCGCCCTCGTCACGACCCAGCGCAATCGTGGCCGCGGCCATCGCGCCGACCGCCACCGAGAGGGCCACCGGTTCCCAACCGGTGATCGACAGGTGCTCGCCCAGGACGACCGAGCCGAGCACCACCGCCACCACCGGCTCGAGCACCAGCATGGTCGGCACCGAGGTCTGCAGCGATCCGGCGTGGAACGCCGACTGCTGCAGCAGCGTCGCGACCACCCCGAGGATCACGACCAGGTACAGGGCCGGCGTGGTCAGCACAGCGAGCACACCGTCCACGGCGATCGTGTGCATCACGATCTTCGTCAGCACGGCGACCACACCGAACATCACGCCCACGGCGAGTGCCAGCAGGACCGCGCGGCGCCAGTTGGTGCTCCGCGTGGCGGCCAGGACACACAGGCCGACCGCCGCTGCGCACACCACGACGACGGTGACCGTGGTGGCCACGGATACCCCATACGTTCCGGTGCTGGCCCTGGCCAGCGCCACGAACACGGTCAACGCCCCCGTCAGCAGCAGGGCCCAGGCCCATTCCGCGCGGCTGACTTTCCGGTGGGCCAGCCGCGCGCTCAGCGGGAGCGCGAACAGCAGCGCCGACACCAGCACCGGTTGGACGAGCAGCAGTGAGCCGAAACCCAGCGCCAGCGCCTGGAACGCGTACCCGGCGACCGCGGACGCGGTGCCCGCCCACCACAGCCTGCGGCGCAGCAGCGTGCGCAGCATGACTGTGCTGACGCCCTTCTCGGGCGGGACGTCCATGGTGGCGCGCTGCCGCACCACAATGCCGACAGCTGCGAAAACGGCTGCGCACAGGGCGAACAGCACCGCAAGACCGTTGCCGAGCAAGCCTCGTCAACCCCTTTCGGGCCAGTGTGTCGGCCCTCTCTGAGAGGGGAGAAGGCCAGTGCCCTCCAACCGTAGAGCGCTGACGGTTGTCGCGCTGTGCCCGGGGTCAGACGACCTGCAGATGCCGCTTCGGTGGCTCGTCGGAGGAGTCCGCGGGATCGGCCGGCGGGGCGGGAGCGATCTTGTCGTTGACGCTGGCCACCGCCAGGTCGACGCGGTTCACCGCGTTGTCGCACAGGTCGCGGACCCGGCCGCTGGCGGTCTCGACCTCATCGGCGGCACTGCGCAGATAGGCCCTGAGGTTGACCCGCAGCCGCTCACCGGCCCTGCGGGCCCGCAGCCGTACGCGGTCGTCGACCTCGACGGTCACGTATGGCAACAACCGAAATCTCATAGCCCCGCTCCCATCTCCGATTGCTTGGCACACAGTATCCGCGCCCGGCCGTGGTTCGAGCCAGACGTGACCGGCGCCGCATTCCGGCAGTTTATGGCCGGCGGATCACATCGGCAGCTAGCTTCCCGCCCCGTCCCAGTCCGTCAGGGTCCAGCCGTCGGTCGGATTGCCCTTGATGACGACATATCCGGTGTTGTCGAGCGGGTGTTGCATGAGCAGTTGGGAGTTGGGATTGGCGACGTTCATCTGGACCCACAACATGATCGCGGCGCCGTGCGAGTACGCGACGGGGTTGTCGTCGCCGCTGTCGTAGATCTGCTGCACCGCCTCGTCGAACCGGGTGTCGAACTCGTTGCCGTCGATCGATCCGGGTATCCGGGCATTCCGGTCGCCACGCAGCCACTGCTCGGGCGCGGAGAAGTAGGTGTCCATCGCGCTCGCCTCGGGCTGGCCCTCGTAGATGCCTGCCTCGACCTCGTGGAGCCCGGGCAGCACGGTGATCGGCTCGTGGAGGGTGTCGGCCATGGGTTGGGCGGTCTGCTGGGTCCGGATCATGGTCGAGGCGAAGATGCCGTCGTAATGGTTGGGCGCCAGGCGTTGCGCGCTGGCGACGGCCTGTGTCCGGCCCAGGTCCGTGAGCGACGGACCGGGCGTTGAGCTGTCGACGAGCCCCGAGGCATTGCCCGCCGACTGGGCGTGCCGGACGAAGGTCAGCGTGATGGAGCGGTACCCGCCCGCGGCCGCGCTCGGGGCCAACAGCGTGGTGAGGACAAGGACGATTGCGGCCAGAAACGGGAGCGCTCGTAGTTTTCGCACACCGGCCATATTCCACCCTCGGGCGTAGGTTCGTCAGCGTGACTACCCTCAACGAAGACAGGGTCGCCGGCGCGCTGGATCGGATGTACGCCGCGGCCGATCAACAGTTTGCGAAATTGCGCGAAGACGGCTCTCGTCGATTCGCTGATCTGTCCGATGCCACCGCGCAGGAACGCGCGGATGCGCTCAGTGACATCTACATGCCGGTGACGCGGGAGGCCGGCCGGTTGTTGTACTCCCTGGTTCGGGCGACCAAGCCGGCGATCGTGGTCGAGTTCGGGATGTCCTTCGGGCTCTCGGCCCTTCACCTGGCATCCGCCGTGCGCGACAACGGTTCTGGGCGGGTTTTCACCACCGAGCTCAGCGCCGCCAAGATCGCGGCGGCCAAGCGGACGTTCGCCGAGACGGGCCTCGACGACGTCATCACCGTGCTCGAAGGTGATGCGTTGGAGACGCTGAAGTCGGTGACCGGCGACATCGGTTTCGTCCTTCTCGACGGTTGGAAGGAGCTTTATCTCCCGGTGCTCCAACTCCTGGAGCCCCAGCTGACCACGGGTGCGCTGGTGGTCGCGGACAACACGTCGATGGCGGACACCCAGCCGTATCTGGATCGTGTCCGCGATCCGTCGAACGGGTACGTCAGCGTCAACTTCCTGGCGCGCGACAGCGACAGCATGGAGCTGAGCTGCCGCGCCTAGCGGACATCGCACGGCTACGGTGCTGACATGGTGGATTTCGCCCTGCGGTCGTGCGGGCTGCGTGGGCATGCGACATTCGCCCCCGATGAACCGGAGCTACGAGAGCGGTTGCGGGTAGAAACCCCGGTCGGGGAGGCCTGGCGCTGCCTGCGCTGCGAGACGTTCGTCGTCGGCTCGCCGCGCGGTCACGGGCCCGCTGACACCGCACCGGAGATCCCGCGCGGGCGGCTGCTGCGCGACCGCACCATCATGCGACTGCTGGCCACCGAGCGGGCGGTGCGCGGGATCGTGTTCACGCTGCTGGCGGTGGGCATCCTCAAGGTCCGTGCGTCCCGCAGCCAGCTGCAGGACGCATTCGAGAAGGACATCCCGCTGATGCGTCCGCTGGCCGACCAAATCGGTTGGAACATCGATGATTCCAAGATCGTGCGGCACATCGGTGAGGCCTTCACGTTGTCGTCCACCACCTTGCTGTGGATCGCCGTCGGGGTGGCCGCCTATGCCCTCATCGAGTTCACCGAGGCCGTCGGGCTGTGGCTGATGAAACGGTGGGGCGAGTACTTCGCGGTGATCGCCACCGGCGTCTTCCTACCGCTGGAGATCTACGAGTTGACCGAGAAGGTGACCGTCCTGCGCCTCGGTGCGCTGGTGATCAACCTCGCCGCGGTGATCTGGTTGCTCTGGAGCAAGCGGCTTTTCGGGATCAACGGCGGCGGTGCGGCGTACCGCGCCGAGCATCACACCGAGAGCCTGCTCAGTGTCGAGCGGGCCGGGTTGGCTGCTCCAGGTGTTCCTCACGGGCGCGATTCCGGTACGCCGACGGAGTCTCACCGCAGAACTGACTGAAGCACCGGGTGAACGAGCTGAGGTTCTCGAATCCCACCGCCGTCGCGGTGGCCTGCACCGATTGATCCGGCCCGGCCAGCAAGGCCATGGCCCGCAGCATCCGGGCATGCAGAAGGTATGTCCGCCAAGAGATTCCGATGGTCTCGGTGAACAGGCGCCGCAGCGTCCGCTCCGACACCGCAACGGCCCGGCTGACGTCCTCGGCCGTCACCGAGGCGAGGTGGTCCTTCGTGTAGGCCAGTGCGGCCGCCACGATCGGGTGCTCGGTGGTCGGCAGGCTCAGCGGGGCCTCGTGATCGAGCGCGTCGGCGACGAGGTTGGCCAGGGTCCGGAAGAAGGTGTCGGACGTGTCGTCGCCGTGGGCACGGTCGACCGGCCAGCGCAATCCGTAGATCATCATCTCGCGGATCAGCGGCGAGACCGCGATGATCCTGGCCCGGTCCCCCGGATCGGCGATCAACTGCGTATCGAACATCACCGCGACGGTCTTGACGTCGGGGTTCATCACCGCCTGATGCTGCAGGCCGGCCGGAATCCAGGCGGCCTGCTGCGGCGGCAGCAGATAGTGCGCGGCGTCGGTCTCCACCTCGACGACGCCGTGCAGTGCGTATTCGATCTGGTGCACCTCGTGGGAGTGCCAGCCGGTGATCAGGCCATCGCCCTCGTAGAGGTAGCTGCCGGCCAGCGCATGACCGCCCCGGCGCAACTCGATGACCGGCCTGGACATGTTGGCCGATTGAGTCAAACCTCTGTCCGAAAGTGCAGAGACGGTCACGCCTCCCGAGGGTACTAGTTAGATATGCAGACCGACGACCTGATCCTGATCAGCATCGACGACCACGTCGTCGAGCCGCCCGACATGTTCCTCAACCACGTGCCGGCCAAGTACAAGCCGGAGGCACCCATCGTGGTGACCGACGACAAGGGCGTCGACCAGTGGATGTATCAGGGACGGCCGCAGGGCGTGTCCGGTCTGAATGCCGTGGTGTCCTGGCCGGCCGAAGAGTGGGGACGTGATCCGGCCGGGTTCGCCGAGATGCGCCCCGGCGTGTACGACGTGCACGAGCGCGTCCGCGACATGAACCGCAACGGCATCCTGGCGTCGATGTGCTTCCCGACCTTCACCGGGTTCTCCGCCCGGCACCTCAACATGACCCGTGAAGACGTCACGCTGGTGATGGTGTCGGCCTACAACGACTGGCACATCGACGAGTGGGCGGGCAGTTACCCGGATCGGTTCATCCCGATCGCGATCCTGCCGACGTGGACTCCCGAGGGGATGTGCGCCGAGATCCGCCGCGTGGCCGCCAAGGGCTGCCGCGCGGTGACGATGCCCGAACTGCCACACCTCGAGGGTCTGCCGAGTTACCACGACGAGGACTACTGGGGCCCGGTCTTCCGGACGCTCTCGGAGGAGAACGTGGTGATGTGCCTGCACATCGGCACGGGTTTCGGCGCGATCAGCATGGCCCCCAACGCCCCCATCGACAACCTGATCATCCTGGCCACCCAGGTCTCGGCGATGTGTGCCCAGGACCTGCTGTGGGGACCGGCGATGCGCAACTACCCCGACCTCAAGTTCGCCTTCTCCGAAGGCGGAATCGGTTGGATTCCTTTCTATCTGGACCGCAGCGACCGGCACTACACCAACCAGAAGTGGCTGCGCCGCGACTTCGGCGACAAGCTGCCCTCCGACGTGTTCCGCGAGCACTCGCTGGCCTGCTACGTCACCGACAAGACCTCGCTGAAGCTGCGCCACGAGATCGGCATCGACAACATCGCCTGGGAGTGCGATTACCCGCACTCGGACTGCTTCTGGCCCGACGCACCCGAGCAGGTGCTGGCGGAGTTGAATGCCGCCGGCGCAAGCGATTCCGACATCAACAAGATCACCTGGGAGAACTCGGCGCGGTTCTTCAGCTGGGATCCGTTCCAGCACACCGCGCGTGATCAGGCCTCCGTCGGCGCACTGCGCGCCAAGGCCACCGACGTCGACACCTCGATCCGGCCACGGGCCGAATGGGCGCGGCTGTACGAGCAGAAGCAGCTCACGAAGGCCTGACAATGTGTCGTTGAGGGCTTACGCGCGCCGGGTGACCGCCCGCGCCTTCGCGTTCACCGACGTGAATGCCTCAACGATGTCCACCTCCCCGACCGGGAGGTGGACCGCGGCAACAGCCTGGGTCTTGAACGCCAGTGCTGCCGCGCTCAGGGTGTGCCCGAACATCTGAGTGGCGTCCGGTGATTCACCCCAGACCAGAACCTCGACCAATCCGGCCGGGAACTGCCGGCTGTCAGCCGAGATCACGCGGTCGTACGAATCGGCACCCATGACCAGGACGAACTGCTCACCGTCGGCGCCGGCCGATGGTTCCATCTCATCGACCAACTCGGCACCCAGGATCTGCACCGACCGGTCAGCCCCGGACGTGGCTTCCCGCAGGAGCTGCACGCTGACCCGCCAGCCGCTCATCATCCGGTCGACGATCAGTCCCCCGGCGTTCGCCGCCAGTTCCGCGGCATCACTGGCTATCACGTGCATGCGGTATGTCACGGCGCCACTGCCCTTTTCACTCTTCATCGCGCTGCCCGCGCCGAGAATAAGTCGAAAACCACCTGCGACGTCGTCAACATGGCCTCCCGCCGGATAGGCAAACTTGCCCCGCTCATCACTCCGGGACGCCCAACTGTAATGGTTACAGTAGGTTCGTTTCAACTATCCGATCGGCTAGTACCCAGCTAGCGTGCGGGTGGCACCAGTGAGATCAGTTCACCGGACGCGGGCAGTGCCTGCACCAACGTGGACCCGACTGCCCACATCGGTCCCGGTTCGGGGATCTTCCACAGCACTGCGCAGGTATCGAGATCGACCGCGACCGTCGGCGCGTCGTCTTTGTCGACGCCCGCTTGCGGCGCGACCACGACCGTTCCATCGGAACCGACGTACCCGTCCTCCTCCACCGGAAGACCGGTACAAGACGACACCCGATTGCCGCTGCGCAGATCGAACTTCTGCCATGTTGTCGATCTGTCGCCGGTGCTCCAGTTGTTGTCGGTGAGGTACATGCTGCCGCCGAGGAACCCGATCGAATTCGGCGTGACTTCCTGGTCGACGTGTACCGCCGTCATCGGTGTACCGCGACTGTCCAGCACCAGCATCTGATCGCTCAGTGACAGTGACAACACCGGAAGCTCGGCACCGTGCAGGCCGGAACTCAACAGCTCGGGGCTGCCGGTCTGGTTGTCATAGCGGCCCACCCGATTCCCGCTGTCATCGAAGAACGCGAACGTCGTCGGGCTACGACGGGCAGCCTTGTTTTGACGTTCCTGCTCCGCGAACCCACCGACCACCGGCAGCAACTTGCCGCCGGACTTCCTGAGCACCTTGCCGTCGACGGCCGAGAACACCGCACTGCGGTCCTTGTCGATCTTGGCCACTCCGATGTCGCTCGGCGGCATACCTGGCTGCCGTTTCAACATGGTCATGTCGCCTGCAACTGCCTTGACCGTCCAGGTGAACCGACCTTGATCGTCGATACCGTGCCAGCCGGTCTCCGGTTCGTAGGCCACTGCGTAGGAGCCGATCTGCACGACTCTGGCCTTGTCACCGAGACTGCTGGTGTCGAACTGCAGCGTGCTCGCCGTACGTGAGAGGACAGCACCGGTCTGCGCGTCCAGCACCCAGGCCTCACCCGGCGCCTCGCCGTAGTCCTTGTTGAGACACAGCACCCTGGTGACGCCGTTGAGAAGGCAGGTGACCATTACCGGGTTG
Organism: Mycobacterium sp. NPDC004974; assembly: GCF_053600815.1. Lineage (NCBI taxonomy): Bacteria > Bacillati > Actinomycetota > Actinomycetes > Mycobacteriales > Mycobacteriaceae > Mycobacterium > Mycobacterium sp. NPDC004974. The sequence goes on from NZ_JBSGAQ010000009.1 coordinate 175,740, forward strand.
TCGATCCGCACCGGGGCGAATGACGGGACTCCTTGCGCCACATCAACACCCAGTAGCCACGCGCGGCGCACACCGGTGGTCCGCTCCGTACCGGCCACGGTGAAATAGGCACGCGTGCCGACATCACCGACGTGTTCAACGCGTGGCCGGGTGACATCAGCGAGCACGGTCTTGAGGTTCATGCGCCAGCCCGGCACCGGCTGCTGACGCAGCGACGGCAACAACACCTGGCCGGGCACCCCGACGTCGCCGGCATAGCTGACCGGCGCCAGCTCCCGCGTCGGGTCCTCACTGGCCAAACTGGTGAAGAGCCACACCAACCCGGCGGACCAGGCCGCGACGAAAACCAGGATAAGCCAGTGCCACCAGCGCATTTGGTGCAGCCATTCGCGAAATCCAGGCTGGGAATCATCCACCCACCGACCCTAGCAATGCGCCGTCCGCACGCCGGTCACGAATTTTGGCGGCTAGTGCGTGATCTGCCAGTCGGCCGCCTCGCGTTGCTGGTTCCAGAACTCGTCGAAACGACCACGCGCGGCCAGCAGTTCATCGATGCTGCCGTCCTCGACGATCCGGCCGCCGTCGAGGAACAGCACCCGGTCCGCGTGCCGGATGCTGGCCAGCCGGTGCGCGACGATCACCCGGGTCCGCGAACGCTCATCGGCCGTCAGGGCGTCGACCACCGCGGCCTCGTTCTCGGTGTCCAGTGCGCTGGTCGCCTCGTCCACCAGCAGCACGGGCGCCGGCTTGACCAGCGCGCGAGCGATACTGACCCGCTGCCGCTCACCGCCCGACAAGGCCGTCCCGGCTTCACCGACCTTGGTGCCGTCACCGTCGGGCAACCGCCCGGTCAACTCGTCCACGCGAGCCAGCCGCGCCGCGGCGGCCAGTTGATCGGCATCGGCATCCGGGTCGCCGACCAGGATGTTGTCCCGGATCGTCCCGTCGAACAGATAGGGATGCTGGAACACCACACTCGTTGCTGCCCTGCGGGTTTCGGTGTCCATCTGGGCGGTGTCGACGCCGTCGATCAACACCCGCCCGGCGCTGGGTTGGTGCAGCCCGGCGATGAGCGACAGGATGGTGCTCTTGCCCGACCCGGACGGCCCGACGATCGCGGTAGTGCCGCCGGGCTCCAGGACGAAGCTGACATCCTGCAGCACCGGGGTGGTTCCGTAACCGAACGTCACGCCCTCGAATTCGATCCGGGGCGCGGCGTCCGTGGTCAACGTGACGGTACCGGTGGCCATCACCGGGGCGTCGAGCACGGCGCGGATCCGGCCCAGCGTGGCCCGGGTGGATTCGATCGCCGGGGCCAACTCTGACAATGACGTGAACGGCTCGAGATAGCGCGCCGCGACCACGATCATCGCAATCGCCTCGGGCACACCGAGAGTGCCGCGCACGGTCAGGAAGGTGGCCATCCCGGCCAGGATCAGCAGGGCCAGTTGGCTGGCCAGGCTGAACAACAGCTGTCCCGGCACCTGCATCAGCAGCAGTCGCATGCTGGCGCCGTGCTGCGCGGCCAGGGCGTCGCCGACCATGCTGCGGGCGGGCTCGACCCGCCGGGCCGCGCGCAGCGCCTGCTGGGTGCGGGCGAACTCGATGATGCGTTCGGTGAACGCCCGGTTCGTCTCGTCGGCGACCGCGTCGGCCTTGCGGCTCAGCCGGCCCGAGGCCCAGAACGCCCCCAGCAGAATCACCACGCCGGCCAGGGCAGCCAACCCCAGCGGGACCGAGATGAACAGCAGCGCAAGCGCAATGGCCGCGGGCAGCAGGATCGCCCCGATCAACGGCGTCAGCAGGTTGACCACCATGCCGACCAGTTCGGGTCCGGTGGCGGCGATCGCCTGGCGGGCATTGGCGGTGTTCGCGCCGCCGGCGCCGCCCAACCAGTCCATCCGGATGCCGGGCAGTCGGTCGGCCACGTCGTGCTGGGTGTGGTCGAGAAGTGCGAAGCCGAGGTCGAATCCGAGCCGCGAGGTCGCGGTGTCGACGATCCAGCCGATGACCGTCGCGGCGGTGAGCCAGCCGAGCCACGGCAGCGCGTCGCGCGGCACATCGCTGAACAACGCAGCCACGAGGGGAATCAGCAGCACCGTGCCTGCCGCCCGGATCACCACTGAGACCAACGTGAGCGCGGCATAGATGCCGACCTTGCCGCGACGGTCGGCCGGGATGAGGGCGATCAGGGTGCGGATCATCGTGCCTCTCCTGCGGTGACGGCATCGCCGGGGCGCAGCGATTGTCCGGTCTGCCAGAGTTGGTGGTAGCGCCCGCCTGCGGCCAGCAGTTCCTCATGCGTGCCGGTTTCGGCGATGCGGCCGGTTTCGAGGACGACGATCTGGTCGGCGTGGGTGATGGTGTGCAGCCGGTGTGCGATCACCAGAACGGTTCGGTCCCTGGTCAACCGGTTGAGTGCCTGCTGCACAAGGTATTCCGATTCCGGATCGGCGAAGGCTGTGGCCTCGTCCAGGATCAGCACCGGGGTGTCGGCCAGGATGGCCCTGGCGATGGTGAGCCGCTGCCGTTCCCCGCCGGACAATGCCGACGACGCCGAAAGCACGGTCTGATACCCGTCGGATAGCCGCAGAATGCGTTCGTGGATCTGGGCGTCGCGCGCGGCCTGCTCGATCCGTGCCTGATCGGCCTCCGGGTCGGCCAGCGCGATGTTCTCGGCGACCGTACCGGCCACGAGCTGGGTCTCCTGCAGCACGAAGCCGACTCGGCGGTACAGCTCGTCGGCCGACAATGATCGAATATCCCTGCCGTCCAATCGGATCGATCCCGAGTCGACGTCATGGAAGCGCGCGAGCAGCGCGGCGAGCGTGGACTTGCCCGAGCCCGACGGGCCGACCAGTGCGGTCACGGTGCCCGGGCGCAACGTCAACGACACGTCCTGGATCACCGGCACGCTCGGCCGGTAGCCGAAGGTCACCCCGTCGAACACCACGGCACCCGGGTCACCCGGCCCGCCCTGGTGCTCGAGCAGCGCCAGGTCCGCCTCGTCGAGGGCGTTCTGGATGCGACGCGCGGCCAGCATGCCGCCGCGGATCCCGCCCAGCCCGTAGCCCACGCCCAGCAGCCGAACGCCGAATGTGGTGCCCAGCAACAGGAACGGCAGCAAGTCGACCGGATCCATCGAGCCGCCGATGATCATCGGGGTGCCGACGGCGGCGATCAGCCACAGGAAGGTGCTGGGCCGGGTCACCAGGTCCATCAACGACTTCTTGCCGGTGAAGGGACGCTGCCAGCCGACCAGGAAGCCGATGTACTCATCGAGACGACGACGGAAACTCGACGACGCGGCACCGCCGAACACCCGGACGACGGGCTGGCCCTCGAGATAGGCGCCGGCCTCCCCGCTCATCCGGTCGGCCCAGCGTTGCGCCTGACCGATCTTGGCACCGGACTGGATGGTCATCACCGACATCAGCACCAGGTAGGTGAGCACCGGGATGAACAGCACCAGGGCCAACCGCCAATCGACGGTGAACAGGTAGACCAGCACGGCCACCGGCGCGACCACCGCCGCCACGGCATCCGGTATCGCGTGGGTCACCAGGTAGTGCAGCGACAGGGTGTCGTCCTGCACCAGCTGCTTGATCGAGCCCGACCCACGCGCGGTGAACCAGCCCAGCGGCAATCGGGCCATCTTGGTCAGCAGCCGAGTCCGCAGCTGACGGGCGAACTGTGCGTCGAGGCGGTGCAGCCACAGGGTGAGCCCGGCACCCAACAACGCGCCCAGGCCCAACAGCCAGACCGCGGTCAAACCCAGTGTCCACAAGCGGGATTCCTCGGCCCCGGCCAGCAACAGCCGTGCCAGCTCGACCAGCAGCACGAACGGCGCCAGCTGGATCAGGGTGATGATCGCCTGCAGCACACCCGACACGATCAGCGGGGTTTTCAGCGGGGACAGCAGCCGTCCCGCGCCCTGCGCCCGCCAGGTCCCGCGGGCGGGGGTGGCGGCAGCCGGTGCGGGAACAGGTTCGGCCACAGCGGCTTCGGACTCGTCCCGGGTTTCGGCCTCGGCTTCGGTGCGATCGGTGCCCATCGCCCGGCCCTCGGTCCAATAGGCCTGGGCGTGCAGTTCGGACTTGGGAAAGCCGAACTCGTCTTTCAACCGCGTGCGCAGGAGCTTGAGCGAGCCGGCCTCCGGCGTCACCCAGCAGTACCAGTCCGACCAGTCCCGGGTCTCGATCGCGGCGGCCAGTGACGTCGCGTCATGGCGCTTGACCCAGTGCACCCGCAGCCGCGGGTGCTCGGCGATCGGGATCAGCAGGTCGTTCTCGTCATGCTGCTCGAGATAGACCTCGATCGGAATGTCATGCGGCAGAACGCCGATGATGCCGTTGATGGCCGGCGTGGCTGCCGCATCACCGATCAGCAGGTATCCGGCGGGCAGATCCTCGGGCACAGTGAATCCCGTCGAGCCCAGGGCCATCACCGGGATGGTGTCGCCCGGCTTGGCGGCCCGAGCCCACTTCGACGCCGGGCCCGACGGTTCGTGCAGCACCACGTCGACCGCGAAATGACCGGTGGCCGGCTCCATTTCGGACATGGTGTAGCCGCGCTGGAACTCGGTTTTCGAGCCGTCGGGGTCCGGAACCCAGAATCTCAGGTAGGACGTCGGCTCGGCCACGGCGTCCTCAAAGACCGTCGGCGACACCATGCGCAGGCGCACCATGTTGGGCGTCAGGTAGGTGGTCTCGACCACGGTCGCCTGGTGATCACGCGCGCCGAAGCCGCGCATCATCACTCCCTGAAATCCGCGTGCCATCAGCGGTCCTCTCCCTTGGCGGTCAGATCCGCCACGATGTCGGTGATCGCCCTGCCGGGCACGACGGACGTCAACAGTCCCCGGATCAGCGCGTTCAGCAGAAGTTCCAGGTACTGCGGACTACGCAGTTGCATGCCCGCGGTGTGGACCGGTCCCAGCGCGACGTCGCCGGCCAACCGCTCGGCGGCGGCATCGCGTTCCAGGACGAATCCGTCGTCACCGCCGCTGGCCTCGGCCTTGAGTTCGTGTTGGGCGGCCAGCCCGATGGCCAGTACGGCCACCGAACTGCTCAACAGTGCCGCGGCCTCCGCGGTGTAGCCGCGGCGGCCCAATGCGGCGATCTCGTCGGCCAGCAGCCTGGCGCCGGCCTCCCCGCGCGGGAACAGCACCTGCATGTAGGTGGCCAGTCCGGGATTGGCCAGGGCGTAGCGGTGCAGGTTCGCCCCGAACGCCAGCAGGTGGTCTTCGACGGACCGGGCCGGATCATCGGTGAACTCGAGCTCGGCGAGCAGGCTCTCCCCGACCAGCCGTTCCAGTTCCCAGCGGCCGCTGATGTGGCGGTACAGCGCGGTCGCTGACACGCCGAGCCGGGCGGCGACGGCGTTGATGCTCAGATTTCGCATGCCGAGCTCGCGTCCCGCGGAGACGATGTCGGATACCGCGATCAGCGGCGGGCGCCCACCCATGCGCGCTACCCGCGCCGGGACCCCGGATCCGGCCACGATCACCTCCACAGGAAAGTTACCCCCACAAACTAAGGGTCGCCTTAGTGCTCGTCAACCGCCCCCTGAGTTACGGAGCATTCGCTCTGTTATGGTGTCGCGGTGCCACGTCCTCGCGTCTACGACCCGGATGCGGTCCTCGATGCGACGGAATCCCTGGCTGTGCGCTCAGGACCGGCAGCGGTGACGATCCGGGCGATCAGCGATGCGATCGGGCTGTCCAACGGCGCGCTGTATCACTCGTTCGGCTCACGGGCGGGTCTGCTCGGCCAGGTCTGGCTCCGTGCCGGGCGACGGTTTCTGGCTCTGCAGCGGGAACTGGTCGAGGCTGCGCAACCGGGTGTCGACGCTATCGCCGCGGCCGCCTACGCACCGGCGGTCTTCGCCGAGCGCCACCCGGCGTCGGCGCGGCTACTCCTGCAGGTCCGGCGTGAGCAGGTGCTCGGCCACGATCTGCCGGCGGATCTGGCCGAGCAGGCGCGCGAGTTGGAAAAGCAGTTGGTGGACTTGATGATCGAACTCGCTGCGGCCGCATGGGACCGCCGTGACCGGGCCGCGGTGGACGCCGTGACGACGTGCATCGTGGACCTGCCCACGGCTGTCCTGCTACACCGCAACCGCCTCGACGATCCGACTGCCCGCGATCATCTCAATGCGGCGGTGGCCGCCGTACTGACGGTGGGACCTGGCCCCAGGCAGACGCCGAAACTCCCCCTCAAGAAAGGAATCTCATGACCCCCACCCTGGATTACGACGGCGAGATCGCCATCCTCGACCTGGGCGACGACGAGAACCGGTTCACCCCCGAGTTCCTCGATACGGTCGACGCACACCTCGACGCGGTCCTGGCCAAGGGCGCACACGGCCTGGTGACGACGGCCGACAGCAAGTTCTATTCCAACGGTCTGGATCTGGATTGGCTTGGCGCCCACAGCGATCAGGGCGATTGGTACGTCGGCCGGGTACAGGGCCTGTTTGCGCGGGTGTTGACGCTGCCGATCCCGACGGCCGCCGCGGTGGTTGGGCACGCCTTCGGTGCCGGCGCGATGCTGGCCGTCTCCCACGACTTCCGGGTGATGCGTGACGACCGCGGGTTCTTCTGCTTCCCCGAGGTGGACATCCGTATTCCATTCACCCCGGGAATGGCCGCGCTGATCCAGGCCAAACTGACCCCGCAGGCGGCCGTCGCGTCCATGACCACCGGCCGCCGGTTCGGCGGCGTCGATGCCCAGGCCTACGGGATCGTCGACGCCACGGCACCCGAGGGCTCGGTGACGACGGCGGCCATTGATCTGCTGCGTCCGTTGGGCGGCAAGGATTCCGGCACCCTGGGTGCGATCAAGCAGGGCATGTTCGGACCGGCGGTCCAAGCGCTGCAATCCGTCTAGCCCATCAGGCCGGGCCCGATTGATCGATCGCGCTGAGATCGGGCAGCGGCTGCTTGCAGAGACGGCCGGCTTCCTCGGCGGACATGCCGAGCAGCATGAGCAGGTTCTGCGTCACTGTGTCCGCGGCCTGTGCGTCATCGCGATCCGGTTCGTCGTGAAGTAGCTGCCCCAGCCCGAGCAGCGCCCCTCCGACCACGGCCAGAGCCAGGTTGAGATCTGTGACGTGGAATCGGCCGGCCTCGACGGCGGCGCTGATATCGCGCCGGGCCCGCGGGGCCAGGCCCTTGTCCGAGGACAGTAGGGACAGTCCACTGGACAGCAGTACCCGGCTTTCCTGAGGTCGCCGACGAAACATCCGCCCGGTCAGGCGAAAGCTGCAGGCGAACGCCTCGGCCGGGTCACCGAGCGACTTGGCGTACGCGTCCAACAGGTCGGCGTGCACGTCGAGCGCCTCGGTGAGGGCGGCTTCGAACAACTCTTCCTTGCTGTCGAAGTGGTTGTAGAACGACCCCATGCCGACGTCGGCAGCCTGGGTGATCTCCAGAACCGGCACGTTGAGCTTGCCCGCCGCGATGAAGGATTGCGCCGCGGCGAGCAGGGCCGCGCGGGTGCGCTGTTTGCGCCGAGCCAACCGGTTCGGCTGATCGCCAGGCCCATCAGCCGGCTGCGTCGTCATCGTGATGGCCCCCTTCCCCGCGCAGATCCTTCCGGGATTCCGTTGATTCTAACCGCCTCATCAATTCTGAGGATTTCGTCAGAACACCTTGACTGACGATCGCGGCGCATGTGACGATTTCGTCAGAATCAACGGGAGGCGGCCATGGCGGATACCGCAGGCACCCATCACGACCTGCACAGCGACCAGGGCGCGCGCCGAGGCGAGCACCCGGGCCGGTCCCGCAATCCGGTGATCAAGGTGCGCGACATCGCTTGGCTGGAGTTCGAGAAGCCGGACCTCGTCCGCGCCGAGGCCTTCACGCAGGCGTTCGGCTTCGCCACGGCGGCAAGGACATCCGACCAACTGCACCTGCGTGGCACTGATGCCGGCGCACCGTGTCTGATCGTGCGGCGGGGTCCCCGGTCGAGATTCGCCGGCGTGGCCTTCGCCGCCCGCGACGAAGGCGACGTGCGTCGACTGGCCGAGACAACGGGTGCACCGACGCGCGCACTGCCCGAGAGCATCGGCGGACTCGCCGTCGACCTGATCGACCCCAGCGGTGTCCCGGTCCACGTCATCGCCGGCACCCACGACTTGGCTCCCCTGCCGTCGCAGAGCCCGCTGGTCCTGAACGTCGGGCATGATCTGCGACGCACCAACGCAACCCAGCGTCCGCCACGGGTTCCCGCCGCCGTGCAACGCCTGGGCCACGTCGTGCTGCAAAGCACCAAGTACACCGAGACGCTGAACTGGTATCTGGACAACCTCGGGATGATCGTCAGCGACTTCCAGTACTACCCCGGCCAGCGCGACCGCGGTCCGACGATGAGCTTCATCCGCTGCGACCGCGGCGAGGTACCCACCGATCACCACACGCTGGCGATGACACTCGGCCCGCGCAACCGCTACGTGCACTCCGCCTACCAGGTGGCCGATCTCGATGCGTTGGCCGCCGGCGGCGAATACCTGCGCGAACACGGCTACCACCGATCGTGGGGCATCGGTCGCCACGTCCAGGGCAGCCAACTGTTCGACTACTGGCGCGACCCAGACGGCTTCCTCGTCGAACACTTCGCCGACGGCGACATGTTCGACAACACCCTCGAACCCGGGTGGGCGCCGTTCACCGCGTCCGGGCTGGCCCAGTGGGGGCCGCCCGTCACCAAGGACTTCCTCGGGATCGCCCCCAATCAAGAGTCGATCGACGAACTGCGCTCGATGCTCGCCGCCATCCGAGACCACGACAACGAATTCACCCTCACCCGCCTGCGCGGCCTGCTGAAAGTAGCCAGTTCATGACCACCACCGTCCTCCGCACCGCCGACGCCTGGTACGTCCAAACCGACCGTGGCGCAGTGAAGATCGACACCTCGGCCACCACCACGGCCGAACTGCTCGGCGACCGGACCGCCATCGACACAGCCACCACCGGCACCGACCCGGTACCGGTCGACACCCTCGACCTCGTCTCACCGGTGACCGCACCGTGCCGGGTCGTCGCCCAGATGGCCAACTTCGCATCGCACGCCAAGGACGCGGGCCTGAATCCCGAGACACTCCCACTGGCGTTCTTCCGCAAGGCCTCCGGGTCGATCAACGGTCCGACCGACGACATCGTCAAGCCCGAACACGTCAGGCTCCTGGACTACGAGGTGGAGATCGGCCTGGTCTTCGGACGTGAGCTCCCGGTCGGCACCCACCTGACCGAAACGGATCTGCCCACCTACATCGCCGGGCTGGTGGTCACCAATGACGTGTCGGCCCGCGACGTCCAGTTGCCGAAAACCCAGTTCTACGAAGCCAAGTCGTATCCGACGTTCACGCCGGTAGGACCGGCGCTGGTGCTGCTCGATGCCGATGAGCTCAAGCGCTTCGGCGAGCTGCGCCTCCAGTTGCGGGTCAACGGCGAACTTCGTCAGGACGCCAAGGTGGCCGGCGACATGATCTACCTCCCGCTGCGCGCCCTTCAGGAACTGACGCGATTCCAGCGGATGGACGTCGGCGATCTGCTCCTGACCGGCACCCCAGTCGGGACCGCGTTGAGTGCACCGCCCAAGCCGATCGAGATGATCGGTGCGCTGCTGCCACCGGCACTGAAGTGGAAGGCGTTCTTCAAGGCCCAGGCCAAGAACACCAGGTACCTGCGCGACGGTGACGTCGTCGAGACCAGCGTGGCGACCGACGACAAGGCGATCGACCTGGGCACCCAGCGCGCGGTGGTCCGCTACGCATGACGGCGGTGCCGCACGTCCCCGTCGTCGTCATCGGGGCGGGGCCCACCGGGGTAACGGCGGCCACCCTGCTCGCGCAGTACGGCATCGACTGCCTGGTCCTGGACCGCTGGGCGCAGGTGTATCCGCAACCCCGGGCGGTGCACCTGGACGACGAGATCTTCCGCATCGTGGCCCGCCTCGGCATCGCCGACGAGTTCGCCGCGATCTCGCGCCCCACCCTGGGGCTTCGGTTGCTCGACAGCTCTAGGCATGTGCTCGCCGAGTTCAGACGTGATGCCGCGCTGGGCCGCAACGGTTTTCCCCAGGCCAACATGTTCGACCAGCCCGAGTTCGAGGCCGTGTTGCGGACCAACCTGGCCCGCCGGTCGCATGCGGAACTACGCGGCGGCGTCGAGGTCACCGACGTCGCCGAGGATGCACGTGGCCGGGTTCGCGTCACCTACGCCGACCGCGCCGACGGCGGCGAGCATGTCGTCGAGGCGGACTACGTGCTGGGCTGCGACGGAGCCAACAGCATCGTGCGGTCCCGGATCGGCTCCCGCATGGAGGATCTCGGATTCGAGCAACGCTGGCTCGTCGTCGATGTCGGCACCACCGCCGAACTCGCCAACTGGGAGGGCGTCGATCAGGTCTGCGACCCGGACCGGGCCGGCACGTACATGCGGATCGGCGAGACGCGCTATCGGTGGGAGTTCCAGCTGCGCGACTGCGAGACCGCCGCTGACTTCGCCACCCTCGACGCCCTCGAGCCGCTGATTCGCCCCTGGGTCCAGCAGGTTTCGAGCGCCGAGTTGCACCTGGTGCGCGTGACCGAGTACACCTTCCGCGCGCAGCTTGCCGATCAATGGCGGCGGGGCCGGATCTTCCTGCTCGGCGACGCCGCCCATCTCACCCCACCGTTCATCGGGCAAGGCATGGGCGCGGGACTGCGCGACGCGATGAACCTGGCCTGGAAGCTCGCCGGCGTGCTGGCCGGGTCCTTGCCCGGCGACGTCCTGGAAACCTATGAGCAGGAACGGAAGCCACATACCCGGCACATGATCCGGCTGGCCCTCGCGGTCGGGCGGGCGATGACCGCGGGTGGTGAGTTCGGGAACCTGATCCGTCGGATACTCGTGCCACGCCTGCACTGGTTGCCGGGACTGAGCACCAATCTCGTCGACAGCGAGACGCCGGCGTTGCATCGCTCGGCGCTGGTCCAGAAGTCCCGGGCGCCACGGCAACTGGCCGGCAGACTCTGTCCGAATCCGCTGGTGGCGGAAGGCATACGGCTCGACTCCGACCTTTCAGACGGCTTCGCCGTGATCACCCGCACCGCGCCGAGTGCCGCCGGGCGCGCCCTCGCCGATGAGCGCGGCGCCGTCATTCACGTCGCCGCGCCGGGTTCCGAGCTCGCGAACTGGCTGCGCCGTGGTCGCGCCGACGCAGCCATCATCCGGCCCGACCGCACCGTGATGCGCGCGGGACGGGATCTGGACGCCTTGTTCGACTCGCTGCCCAAGTCCTGCAGCGGGACCATCCGGAAAGTGACGCCACCGCAATGACGCTGACACGCAACGCCATTCCCACCTACCGCTCGGACATCTACTCCACCGCGGCGATCATCGACCCCTACCCGCACTACGCCCGGTTGCGGGCACTCGGCCCCGTGGTGCGACTCTCCCGCCATCGGGCCTACGCAATCCCGCGCTATGCCGAGTGCAAGTCGATCCTGCGCGACGACAAGACCTTCATCTCCGGCGAGGGGGTCGGGCTGAACCCGATCCCGAATACCCTCTCCAAGGGCACCACTCTCACCAGCGACGGTGCGATACACGACGCGCGTCGCAAGCTCGTCGCCCACCGCCTACTCCCGCGGGCGCTGCGCGCGATGGCCGACGACGTCGACCGAATGGCCGCCGACATCGTCGACCGGGCCGTCGCGAAGGGTTCGGTAGACGGCATCGACGACATCGCGTCGGCGCTACCGCTGGCGATCGTCCCCGACCTGGTCGGCTGGCCGCGGGACCAGCGCGCCGACCTGATGGCCTGGGGCGGAGCCACTTTCGACCTGCTCGGCCCGCTCAATCGGCGGGCTGCGCGAGCCATCCCTGACTCCGCGCGGATGCTGCGCTTCGCTCGCGGCGTCGTCAAGAAACGCGCTGTCCTGGACGGCAGCCTCGGGCACGACCTCCTGCTCGCTGCCGACAACGGTGAGCTCTCCGACGCCGACTGCGCATCCCTGATGGTCGACTACATCGTCCCGTCGCTGGACACCACGATCAGCGCCATCGCCAACGCGGTACACCTGCTGGCCACCCACCCCGAACAGTTCGAGTTGCTCAAGCGTCAGCCCGAGTTGATCCCGAATGCCGTCAACGAGATCATCCGGTACTCGTCGCCGCTGCGCGCGTTCACCCGAAAGGCACGCCACGACATCGAAGTCGGTGGCGCCACCGTGCCGGGCGGGGCCCGGGTACTGGTGATCTACGCGTCCGCGAACCGCGACGAACTCGAGTGGGATGACCCGGACGTGTTCGACATCCGCAACGACGCGGGCCGTCAGCTCGGCTTCGGCAATGGCGCCCACGCCTGCGCCGGGCAGGGGCTCGCGCGTCTGGAGACCCAGGCGATGCTGCGCGCACTCGTCGAGCGGGTGGACCGCATCGAACTGACGGCAACCCCGGTCTGGGCGCTCAACAACATCATCCGCCGGCACTCATCGCTGCCGGTCAAGCTGACCGCCGTCTGACCCCGTCGGTGACGGGGTCAGCGGTAGGGGTCAGCTACCCCAGCCGCGCTGGCCGTCCCAGCCACCGCAGATTCCGTTGATGCAGCCATGGCCGAAGCCACCCTGGACCGGGTTCCAACCGCCACAGCCGTTCCAGCCGGGCCCGCTGTCACAGCCACCGCCACCGCCGGCGTCACCGCCGCCGCTGGGTTGAGCACTGATCGTCGTCGCGGGCGCGTCAGTCATAAGCGCGGCGGTCGGTCCTGCTGCAATCGCCAATGCGGCTCCCGCTACGAACACTGATCCCATGAGTTTTCGTATGGTTAGCATGACTCCATACTCCTCTCCTGTGAGCCTCCTGCCAAGTGGTGTGATCAAGCCCGCGTGTAGCGCAGCAGCGTCACACCAGCTCCGGCAAGGGCGTCCGGGTAGTCGCAGAAAACAGGCTTGAGCCGCATTCCGACACTGAGTTCCTCGGGTGCGACGTCAACGATTTCCGTCGAGAACCGCGGACCCTCATCCCATTCCACGATACCCAAAATTTGCGGAACGGCGTCGGCGAAGTGCGGGCCGACCGGGCGCCGGGCCACGGTGAACGAATACAGCGTGCCCATCCCCGAGATCTCCCGCCACTCGAGATCATCGGCCAGCGTGCGGGGCGCCAACACGCGGGGGTAGAACACATAGGCCTGCGTCGACGGCGAGTACTGGATGACGATGCGATGCTCCGCGAGTGCGTCCCAGAACGGCGTGCTGGTAGGGGTTTTCACCGGCATGGGCCGGGCGAATCCGGTCATCGGTCTTCACTCGCCTTCCAGGATCAGGGTGGTTTGCTCGGACAGGATGCCGCCGTTGCCGGAGACGAATGCGCGATTGCAATCGGCGACCTGGGCGGCCCCCGCTCGGCCCATGATCTGACGGGTGGCATCGCAAACGTGGTGCATGCCGCCGGCTAATCCGGCCTGGCCGAAACCGAGTTGGCCGCCCGCGGTGTTCAGCGGGAAATCGCCGCGGAAGGTCAGGTCGTGGTCGGACACGAAGGACATACCCTTGCCCTTCTCGCAGAACCCGGCGTCCTCCAGGCTGAGCAGCACCGTGATGGTGTAGCAGTCGTAGATCGACACCATGTCCATCTGGTCGCGGGTCAGCCCGGTCATCCCGAACGCCGTGTCGGCCGCCTTGCGGATCGGTGTGTCGAGCAAATCCTCGGCGTACGTGGGCGTCTTGAACGGCACGTGCTCGCCAAAACCCTTGACCCACACCGGCCGGTTGCGGGCTCGGGCGGCGACCTCGGCACTCGCCACGACCACAGCGGCGCCACCGACGCACGGCATCACGATCTCCAGCATGTGCAACGGGTCGGCGATCACCGGGCTGTTCAGCACGTCCTCGACGCTCAGCGGGGTGTCTTTCCAGATGGCGCCGTCGGTGTGATTGGCGTTGACCCGCTGGTCCACCACGATCTTGGCCATCGCCCGCTCGTCGTAGCCGTACTCATAGGCATAGCGCTGCGCCACCTGACCGTACGGCCCGTTCTGGCCGAGGTTGCCATAGGGAATCTCGAATTCGGCCTGCGGCGAGCCGAATTGGTTGCTGGACGAGCCGAAGAACACCGCGTCGGTCAACGTCTTCGGTTTCAGCTCCGAGCTCGGGGTGATGTAACGCGCCGGTAGGGCGCACAGCACCACGTCACACAGGCCGAGCTCGATCGCGGCGGCCGCCCGCCACACCATGCCCGCGGCGCTGGCCCCGCCGAGGTCGAGCAACTCTGCGAAGTTCGCTCGCACGCCCAGATATTCGGCCACGGTCGACGGCACGAAGATCTCCGACTCGCCCAGGTGAGAGGTGACGATGCCGTCGACCTGCTCGGCCGACAGGCCGGCATCCTCCAAGGCTGCCGCTGCCAGCAGGGCCCACTGCTCCAAGGTAAACGGAGCCGGCGCGGCTTTGCTCATCCGCTCCGGCGGCAACTCGACGTAGCCGACGATCGCGGCTTCGCCCTGTAGTCCCCTACGCGCTCCCATACTCGCTCCTCACTTGCGGGGTAATCCCAGAATCAGCTGGGCAATGATGTTGAGCTGGATCTCAGTGGTGCCGCCGCCGATCAGCTCGGCGGGAAGGTCCAGGTAGGGCGCCACCACCGCGGGTTGGCTGTCCTGTTCCAGGGCAAGCGGTCCGGTGAGTCCGAGGGTGAGTTCGGATGCGCGGCGCAGCATCACGTTGGTGGCCACCTTGGCGATGCTCGACGCCGGCCCCGGGGGCTGTCCGTCGAGCAGACGCAGCGTCTCACGCACCCCGAGCGCCTTGAGAGCGTTTGTGTAGGAGTCGATCTCGCCGATGGCATGCAACACCGGATCCGGATCGGGGCTCACCCCGACGAGCTCGCGTAGCGCCCCCATCCGGTCGATGTTGACGTAGCCGCTGATCGCCACCCGTTCGTGGGCCATGGTGCTGATGGCCAACTGCCAGCCCGACGCCGGATCGCCCAGCAGCATGTCATCGGGTACGAAGACGTCGGTGAGGAACACTTCGTTGAACTCGGCCCGCCCGCTGGATTGGGTGATCTGGCGGAATTCCACTCCGGGTGAACGCATGTCGAGAATGAAGTAGCCGATACCGCGGTGCTTGGGAGCCTCGGGATCGGTACGGGCCAGCAACGCACCGAAATCGGCTCGATGCGCCAACGAGGTCCAGATCTTGTGTCCGTTGATCCGCCACCCGCCCTCGACCCGCACGGCCCGGGTACTCAGCGAGGCCAGGTCCGATCCTGCTCCCGGCTCACTGAACAGCTGACACCAGGACAGGTCCCCGCGTAGCGAGCCGGGCACGAAACGCTCTTGCAGTTCCGGGGTTCCGGCCGCGATGAGGCTCGGCAGGATCCACTCGGCGATGCCCACCGACGGTCGCACCAGGGCTGCGCGCTTACCGAATTCCTCGTCGACGATGAGCTGTTGACGTACGGTCGCGTCGCATCCCCACGGCGCGGGCCAGTGCGGGGCGATCAACCCCGCGTCGGCCAGCAAGTCACGCCGTGCCCCGATCGTGAACTCCGGGTACTCGCCTTGTCGTCCGAAACCGTTGTCGGACAGGGTGAGTGCACGGTCCAGGGTTTCACCGACCCTGGCCCGGAATTCGGCGTCGGACTCGCCGAGGTTGACCGTCACGTCCCGCGTGGCGGTGGCCGACAGCCGGCCGAGGGTGCGGGTCCATCGTGACACCGGACCGATCGATGCGGCCAGGCTGGTGGCCCGGCGCCAGTACAGGTGCAGATCGTGTTCCCAGGTGAATCCGATTGCTCCGAGCATGGTGAGCGCCTCGAGCACCAGACCGGGAACCGGCATGACCGCCATCACCGCGGCCGAGCAGGCGGTCAGCCGGTGCTGGTCGGTATCCACGGATCCATCGAGCGCCCGCACCGCATCCCAGGCCGCTGCCGTCGCCAGCGCGCTGTTCACCAGCAGCATCGCCGCCTTGTGCTGCAACGCCTGGAACGTCCCGATCGGCTTGCCGAACTGTTCCCGGGTCCGTAGATGTTCGGTGACGGTTTCCACACACCACTGGGTGATGCCGGCCGCCATCGAGGCGGTGAACGCCACGGTCAGGTCGGTGACCAGCTCGGCGTCCACCCCGGTCAGGACCGCGGCGGCGGGCACCGCGTGATCGCTCAGCCGCAGGAGGCCCAGATCCGTGGTCAGGTCGGTGCCGCGGCGCGATTCGACCTGACCCTCAGCCGGATTCAGCGCTGCCCAGCGCAGGGCGCCGGTCTCGTCGGCAAAGGGCACCACGACGCGCTGCGCCGAGCACAGGCCCAAGGTCAGGCCTGTCGAACCGGTCAGCCGCCAGCCGTCCCCGTCGCGGCAGCCCGCGATGTCGGACTGCTCGCTGGACACCACCACGGCGGTCGCACCTTCGGCGATCTCCTTGAGCAGCGTCTCGGCACCGGGGCCCTGCTGCGAAGCCAGTGCGGCCCCGGCGATCGCGGTGGTGAGCAGCGGGCCCGGCAGCAGTGCCGCACCCGCGGCCTCCAGCACGCAGGCCATGTCTTCCAGGCGGCCACCCTGCCCGCCCACCGCCTCGGGCAGGTGTACGGCATGAAAGCCGTTCTCCACCATTGCGCCCCACCATGACGGCAACCGTCCCGCGGCCAGGTCGTCCAGCGCGGCCCGGGTCGCGTCGATGGGTGCGTGCCGGGCCGCGAACTGCCCGACGGCTTCGCTCAGCTGCTGTTGTTCGGGTGTCAGCGCGATGGAGACGTGGGTGGTCATGCGCGCCGCCTCGATCGGAAGAGACCGGAAGTGAAGAATCGTGCGCCCTCGGCGATGGCCTCGGTCGTCGGTCTCGGTTGCCAGCCGAGTTCGCGGACCGCCTTGCTGTGGTCCATCGGCGACATCACGTGCATCAACCGCACGGTCAGCGGGCTGAGCTGGTTGTCCTTCTTGCGCAGCCGGGCCAAGGGATCGACCACCGCGCCCGCCGCTGCCAGCAGGCGGATCGGGACCCCGCGCCGCGGCGGCTCGACATCAACAGCAGCACAGGCGGTTTGATAGATCTCCCCGGCAGACATGAAACATTCGGACACGATGTAGCGCTCACCGATCCGCCCCCGCTCACCGGCCAGGACCAGCGCCTCGGCGGCATCGGCGATGCCCACGGTCTCGGCGGCCGCTCCGTTGACGTAGAACGGCATCTTGCCCCGCACCGCAGCGGCGACCAGACCCCCGTGCGGGGTCGGCAGCCAGTCGCCAGGGCCATAGGTGTTGGACACACACATCGCCACCGCGGGCAGTCCGTGCTCACGGGCGTACCGCAGCACCATCTGTTCGGCGAGCACCCTGGTATGCACATAGTCGCCACCCACGTCGAGCCAGTTGTGCGGCAGATCCTCAGTGGCCGGGCCGGATTCGGCGATGCCGATAGTGGCGATGGAGCTGGTGAAGACGAACTTGCTCAGCCCCGCCTCGACCGCCACATCCAGGACCTCTTGCAGCCCTTCGATATTGGTCCGCCACAGCGGCGCCGGGTCACTCAGCCAGGCCCGGGCGTCGACGACGCAGTAGTACACGACGTCGCAGTCGTCCATCGCATCGCGCACCGAGTCGGGGTCGAAGATGTCGCCGTAGACCCGCTCCACGTCGAGGTCGTCGATGCCGCGGGTGGAACTGGTGCTGCGGATGAGCACCCGTACGTCCTCGCCGCGCTCGACCAGCCGCCTGGCGACATGCGAACCGAGGAATCCGCTGGCCCCGATGACCAGTTTCTTTGTTGCCATGCGCCCTTGCGTTCGTCGTTCTCCGATATTTACGAGACGCTACGTCTCGTCTTGTGGGAGACTACGGCGGGTAGCTTGCCGTGTAAAGATCCGTGCCGAGAACCGACGAGGACGTACCGATGATCCCCACTACCGATGAGGTGACGCCGCCGCGGCGACGCAGCGAGAAGTCGCGGGTGGCCATCATCGAGGCCACCCGCGCACTGTTACTGGAGCGGGGCTTCGACGGGCTGAGCATCGAGGCCGTCGCCGCACGGGCCGGGGTCGGCAAGCAGACCATCTACCGCTGGTGGCCGAGCCGGCCCGCACTGGTCGCCGATGTCCTGCTGGAGGACGCCGACAAGATCCTGGCCACCATGCCGCACACCGACGATGTCACCGCGGACCTGGCCTCCTGGGCCGGAACCCTGGCCTCGGCGCTGACCACGAAGCGCGGCAACGCGATGCTGCGCATCCTGACGGCAGCCTCACTCGAACACGAGGACACCGCCGCACGGCTGCGGGCAGGGTTCAGCCGACCGCTGGTCGATTCCGTGCGCAACCGGCTGATGGCCGAACAGGTCGATGCCGACCTGGCGTCCGCCGCCGCCGACGCCCTGCTCGGCGGCGTGGTCTATCCGATCCTGTCCGAGGGACGGGACTACTCCCGGCAGCGAGCCGAAGGCCTGGCCCGCATCATCGTCGCGAGCCTGCGCGGCCAGGCCGGCTGAGAGCTGACGCGCTACGCCCCGGGAACAGCCCCCGGCGCCCGCACCACCATCGGCACGGCGGGAAAGTACGTGGCCATCTCCGAGCGGCACTTACGCAGGGCGGCGGTGCCGTAGCCGCGCTTACGGAAGTCGGGGTGGATCCAGATCCGGACGTTGACCTCACCGTGGGTCAGTTCGCCGAACACCATGCCGACCTTCTGGTCACCCTCCAAGGCCACGAACCAGGCGGCTTCTTCGGCGTCCACCCGGCCCAGGGCCGCGCGGATCTCGTCGTCGACATCGGCCGCGGGCGCACCCGACCCGTCACCGGAGGCGCCGACGTCGGTGGTCCGGGCGATGAAGATGTCGCGGTCGGTTTCGGCGGCGAACGGCCGCAGATCCAGAGATTCACCAGAGGCCGCCGGACGTTCCGACACCGTGAAGCTGAGCTGGGAATTCAGATCATCGAGCTCGGCAGCGATGGCGCGACGCGAATCCTTGGTGATCTGCGCGAACGACAACCCGACCACGGCTTCGGCCGCGGCGTGCGAGGTGCCGAGCAGGCCGGCAACCGCGTCGATGGCCGCCGGGCGATCATCGGCGTCCACGATCACATCGAGCACTTCGTGGCGCCGATTGAGTGCGTTGAGCAGAGCGTCGGCAATTTCGCGCCGGGCCGCGGCTTTGTCGTGATCGGTCATACCGCGAGCGTAGATCAGCAGTGCGCGCTGTGTGCAGAGCAACCGTCAGCTCAGAGTCGGTCCATTTCCCGCGCCATCTCCGACCACTCGAAATAGATCAACCGCGATGCGCACTCGAACGGATGGCGGCCGTGGTCGTGGCCGTCGATCGGCTGATGCCACGGGCTGTGGGCAACCACCATGGGTCGCAGCGGGGTCATCGAGAACATGGCAAGCCCCCTTCGCCGGCTCCGTTGTCGGCGGACCCGATGTCGGCGGCGGGCACGCCGTTCATCTCCGAAGAAAACCATCCCGATCGCGGCGACACATCATCCATCCGATTGATATTGATCTGGGGTTAGTCTGACGTCAGATGCATACGCCGACGAACGAATCGGGATCTGTGACATGGTCACGGTCGAAGGATTCTCACGCCTTGTAGCCGGCATCTACGCCGCCGCGATCGCTCCCCAGCACTGGGAGTCCACGATCCGCGACATCCATCGCGAAATCGGCGGTAACGGCGGAGCGTTGCTCACCGCCGAAAAGTCGATCTGGTCGATTCAGAACTCGATCCTGCCGGTCGGCGCCGCCGCCAGCTACGCGGCGTACTACCACCGACTCGACTCCCCCATGGCCGCAGTCGAGAAGGGCGCGGTGGGTACCGTCCGCACCGGATCGGAACTGGTCATCCCGTACCGAAATTCCGAGTTCTACACCGACTGGCTGCACCCCAACGAACTGGAGGACGGACTGTTCGTCCGCCTGTCGCAGGGGCACCGCCCCGTGTGCTTTCTCCTGCATTCCGCGGTGACGTCCGAGCCGTTCGGCACGAGGGACCGCGTCCGGCAGTTCAGCGGCCTGGTCCCGCACCTGCAGCAGGCACTACGGGCGCAGCGCGCACTCGACGACTTCGCCCACGAGGACGCCGACCTGCACGCGGCGCTGGATTCGGTGGTCCACGGCATCGTCGTCGCCGGGCCCAACGGCCAGGTGCTCAACCTCAACGCAGCCGCCGAAGCGATCCTGCGCGGCGGCGACGGCCTCCAGGTGGTCTCCGGCCGCATCACCGCGACCAACACCTCGACAAACCGAACCCTCAACCGCGCCCTGCACTCGGCGCTGACCGGCACCTCCGACAACATTCGCGGCGGTTACTCGTTCACAGTCCAAAGACCGTCGGATACAAGACCGTTCATCATCCACATCCTGCCGCTGCACCGTCTCGACCAGCCCGACCGGCGACGGGCGCTGGTGGTGCTGGTCGATCCGGCCCACGAGCCCGAACCCAGTGCGGCACTCCTGCAACGCCTGTACCACCTGACCCGCACCGAGGCCGACATCGCACTGCGGGTCGCCCACGGAACCGATCCCAAACACGTCGCCGAGGATCTGTCTGTCTCGATCACCACCGTGCGCACCCACCTGCACCGGGTGTTCGACAAGACCGGCACGCACCGCCAGGTGGAACTGGTGCGGCTGCTGCTCACCCTGGATCCGGTGACCTGAGCTCAGCCCACCAGCTCCTGCGCCAGGTAGTCGTCGGGTGCCCGCACCCCGCCGGGCACCACGAACACCGACGAGCCGATCGCGGTGGTCCACTGGTTGAGCGCATCGAACCGGGCAAGGCGCCGCTGAACCGGGAGGAACTGTTCGTCGATGTCGCGCTGGAACGTCGCAAAGATCAACCCGGTGTTCGACGTCTGGCCGGGCTCTGGCGGATCGTCGTAGTTGTAGGGCCTGCGCAGGAATCGTTCGGTGGTGCCGCGATGGTGCGCCAGCGCAACGTGGGAGTTCTGCGGAATCACCGGAATTCCATTGTGCATCAACGCAAAATCCGGTTCGTCCGTCTCACGGGTGCCGGTCAGTGGAGCCCCGGAATCCAACGTGCGGCCGACGGTGAACTCCTTGCTCTCGCGGTCCAGTTCATCCCAGGTGTCCAGGTGCATGGCGATGCGCCGGATGACCATCAACGTGCCACCGACCAGCCCCGGGTGGACCGGACCGGACATCCAGACCAGGTCGTCGAAGTCGGCCGCCGTGAGGTTCGCGGTGCCGTCCACCTGTCCCATCAGGTTGCGCATGGTGGTGCCGGTCGCGTCGGCGCCGCGGGCGTTGCGGAACCCGGCCTGCCGCCAGCGCGGGGTCGCCATCGACCGGATGTTCTTGGTCAGCACCCGGTTTGCGTGGGCCACCGTCACCGGATCGTCGGCACAGATCTGCAGCAACAGATCACCGCCGGACCACCTGTCTTCGAGCCGGTCCACGTCGAAGACCGGCAGCTCACGGGCCGAGGCGGGCCGGGGTCCCGCCGGACCGATCCGGTCGAACAGCCCGATTCCCAGGCCGACCGTGATGGTCAATCTGGCTGGTCGGGTGGCGAGTTCGGGTTCCGTATCGGCCAGCGCAGGCGCACCGCGGGTCAACCGCGCCGCGTCGGCCGTCCACAGCCGCAGGATTGCGGCGACAGTCTCCCGCTCGGTGCGCCCGGTCTCGGCCTTTCCGCGATGGTTCAGATCGAAGGCCACGAACAGCCCGTGTGACTGCGGCGCGGTCGCGATCCCACCCTGGTGCGGTCCGTAGAAGGGTTCCACGTCGACACCGAAACCCTTTTGCACGGTGGCGGAATGGGCCGCGCCGGATTGGTTCAGCACCGCACCGGCGGCCAGCGCGGCGGCGCCGCCGGTGAGGAGGCGCCGCCGGTTGACCGACAGGCGGGACGGATCAGCCATGCCCGTGCGGCGACGGCGGCTGATAGTTCTCGTTGGCGCCGGCAAAGTCCCGCACCTGGGCTGTGACCGGGAGTGAGGAACCGTCCTCGAACACCAAGGACACCGGAACATCGGCACCGGGCTGCAGTGGCGCCTTGAGGTCCATCAACATCAGGTGGTCCCCACCGGGGGTCAGCTCATGGGTACCGCCGGCCGCAATGGCGAACCCACCTTCCTTGGGCCGCATGGTTTTCGACCCGCCTGCGCCGACGACCTCGTGCAGTTCCACCATTCCGGCGGCGGGCGAGATCGCCGAGACGATGCGCACATCGTGGTGCCCGGCATTGGTGAGGGTGCCGAAGACGGCGGTCATCCCCGCGTCGGCCGCACTGGCCCACTGCTCGCTCACCTGGACCGTCTCGGCCATCGTCTCGTCGTGACGACTCTGTGTGCAGGCGCCCAGTCCTACCGCCAAGGCCAATGCGGCCCCCGTCAGAACAGCTGCAACCTTAGACATTTGATCTTTCCTTCCACCACGCCACAGCCACATCGACCAGCAGAAAAGCCACCAGACTCAACCCGAACAGCGGGAGGGACCACCCGATGACGGCGGCGACGGCGACGACCGCCACGCTGCCCCAGGGCGGCAGATCACGCAGCGCCCCGCGCAGCGGGGCCCGGCCCACGGCCCAGTCCGAACCGCGCGTGGGTCTGCGCTGCCACCACATTCGGTAGCCGCGCACGATGACGGTGATCAGGCCAACCATGGTGAGCGCCAACACGATCTGGTTGGCGATTCCGAACAACAGGCCCATATGGGCATCGATCGTCCAGTCCGTGAGCTTGGCCAGCAAGGGCCACTGCGCGAAGTTCACTCGATCGGTCACAGCCCCGGTATCGGGATCGACCGCGACCGCGTCAGCACGGGTTGGCCAATCACGTTTACGCTCAGCAACTTTCCAGGCCTGACCGGCCTCGGCCGGCGGGTGCATCCACATCGGGCCGCGCAGCCCGGCCTGCTCTGCGCTCCGCAGCACGGTGTCGGCACCGCGCAGCTCGGACTGGCCACCCTGCTGTCCGTGGTGTGCCGCGGCAGCGGCCGGGGCCCCGGACAACGAGGTGTCCACGGCAGGCGCCGTGGTGTTCAGCCGGGCCTGGATGCTGTTGACCGTCTCGCCCGCATAACGGGACCAGGTAATGCCCGTCACCGACAGCGCGAGCAGGACCGCCACCGTCCACACGCCGACCGCACCGTGCCAGGACAGCGTGCGTCGACGGCCCGAGGCGGTCCGGTCGGGCAGGATCAGGTCGCGCATCGCGCGGTTCTCCCGGCGGCGCATGATCCACAGGGCGAGCCCGGCCAGGGCGATCACCCACATCCAGCTGGCAGCCAGCTCGCTGTAGTTGCGGCCGAATGCGCCGAGGTGCAGGTTGCGGTGCAGCTCGTCGAACCAGGCCCGCATCGGCATCCACTGCCCGTAGGTGGTGAGCGCCCCGCGCACCTCACCCGTGTAAGGGTCGACGAACACCGTGCGCGAGTAGTCCGGCGGAACGTCCTTGAATTCCGGACCCACCAGCAGGCTGATCTGGGTGGTCTCGTCAGGGGCCGCCGGCGGGCGGATGCTCTCCACCGTGCCTTCGGGATGGGCGAGCCGCGCCGCGGCCAATTGGTCGGCCAGCGGCAGCCGCTCGGTCCCAACCTGCGCGACCGTCAGCTCGTGCCGGTAGACGAACGTGTCGATCTGCGGGATCAGCGCGTAGAGCAGGCCGGTGACGGCTGCGATCAGGATGAACGGACCGACGAACACGCCGGCGTAGAAGTGCAGCCGCACCAGAAGGGGACGGATGGAGCGGGTTTTGACGGGAGGAGGGGATTCCTCGCGTAGTTGATCGTCGGGGGTGGTGGTCATGAAAACGCCTTCGCGGAAAAGAACTTGAGAGAACCAGAAAGGTGCGCGCGGGCGCACAAACGGGTAACAGCCCGTCGGTCCGACGGGCTCAGAAGAAAGTAGTGGGCGTCAGAAGCCCATACCGGACACCGCCGGCGGCGCCCGCATTCCCAGACCGGCGCGGAGCAGAACAGGCCGCGCCACAACCACATTCGAAGGCCACCAGAGCGCACGGTCCAACGGGCGGAGCCGGGCGGCGGCGAAGATCCGCAACCAGCAAAGCACCGAGACGCACACCACGAACAGGTACTCGGCCATACCGATCACCACGCCGAGACCCACCGCCGCGGCGACATGCATACCCAGCATGGGTGCGGTCAGAAGTGATGCCGCGTGATGATGCCCGCCGGACATCGCCAGTGCGAAGTGACCGACGAGCTGACCAGCGCCCAGCCCGGCGACCAACACACCCGTCCGGGCCGAGCGCGTCTGCGGGTTCAGCCCGCCCACGGCGGCTCCGAGCGCCGCGCACAGCAGCAACAGAACGATCAGCGGGCTACTCGTCGGAGCCATGCCGCCGGCCGCGGTGTGCGCGACCGTTGCGGTGAGTGCCGAGCACGCGCCGACCAAACCCCCGCGCAGGCGCGCGGCGTGCTTGGCTGACGTGCTCACCTGCGGAACCTTACCGTGCGGCCTGAGCTGGGCTTCCGGCGTCCGGACCTAGAGTTGGCGCCGTGGATGGCCGGGCATATGAGCAGTACGACCTGATCGCGAACGAGTACACCCGGGCCTTCGCCGGCGAGTTCGATGACCGTCCGTTCGATCGCGCGGTATTACGGTCCTTCGCCGACCATGTGGTGCGGTCCGGTGGCAGCACGGTGCTGGACGTGGGGTGTGGGCCCGGTGAGGCCGCCGCCGAACTTGCTTCCTGCGGACTGCGCGCCGAGGGCATCGACGGCTCCCCGGCGATGGTTTCCCTCGCCACTCAGCAGTGGCCGCAGGTGCGGTTTCAGACCGCGGACATGTTCGACCTCCCGTATGAGGCGGGAGCGTTCGACGCGGTGTGCGCCTGGTACTCGATCATCCACACGCCCGCCGAGGCACTGTCCGAGCTGTTCACCCGATTCCGCCGGGTCCTGACCGATCCGGGGTGGCTGCTACTGGGTTTCCAGACCGACGGTGAGACCGCGGTCTACGACCATGCCTTCGGCCGGGATGTGGCGCTGACGTTCCTGCGACACGACATCCCCGTGGTGTGCGACGCCCTGGAGGCGTCCGGATTCACCGTGTACGCGACAACCAAACGGGCGCGTCAGGTCCAGCTCGATGAACCCACCGCGCAGGCGATGGTCATCGCGCACACACGCAGGCTCGCGGTTCCGAATAATCAGTCTTGACTTATATAAGTACAGACTTTTACTCTGGAGCACGTGCACGCCTTCGACATCCTCGGAGATCCGGTGCGCAGGCGGATCCTCGAGCTCATCCAGGCGGGTGAGATGTCATCCGGCGCCATCACCGAGGTGATCCGAGCCGAGTTCGCGATCACCCAGCCTGCGGTTTCACAACACCTCAAGGTGTTGCGGGACAACGGTTTCGCCAGTGTGCGGGCAGAAGGCACCCGTCGTCTGTACAGCGTCGACACCGCACCACTGCGCGAGGTCGACCAGTGGCTCGAGCGGTTCCGGCACAACTGGACACCGCACCTGGATGCCCTGGCGACCGAGATCGCGCGCGGCAAACGTGAACGAAGAAGAACCACGAACAAGGAGGCTTCCCAGTGATCGACGTCCAATACCAGCTCAACGCCGTCCGCCGCAGTGTGGGGCGCAAGACGTTCGAAGCCCGCGAGGCGCGCGTCGTGAGCGTCAGCCAGACCTACGACACCGATGCCGCTGACCTGTGGGACGCCTGCACCAGCATCGAGCGGATCCCCCGCTGGTTCCTGCCCGTCACCGGCGACCTGCAGCTGGGTGGCCGATTCCAGCTGGAAGGTAACGCGTCCGGCGAGGTGCTGAGCTGCGATCCGCCGCGCACGTTCACGACCACGTGGGAGGCCATGGGGGCGACGAGCTGGGTCGAGGTCACCATCACTCCCGCGGGCGAGGATCGGGCCACCTTCACGCTGGACCACATCATGCACTCCGGCGACGACGATGAGTTCTGGCTGCAGTTCGGGCCGGGAGCGGTCGGAGTCGGTTGGGATTCCGCACTTCTCGGCCTGGCCGGATACCTCAGTGCAGGCGGCCGCATCACGCCGGAGGAGGGTGCGGCCTGGGCGGCCGGCGAGGAGGGCCGCGGCTTCATGACCTCGGCCAGTGAACTCTGGTACCAGGCGGACCTGGCGGCCGGCGAGGATCCGGCACAGGCCCGCGCCGCGGCGGACCGCACCGCTGAGGCCTACACCGCAGCAGGCTGACCTGGGCCGACGCCACGCGATGGGGTGCGGCCCCACCATCGCCGTACCCTGTCGTTGTGCCTGACCTCCACCCGAACCTGACCGTGCTGGCTCCACTGCTCGGCACCTGGGCCGGTCCCGGCGCCGGGGAGTATCCGACGATCGAGTCGTTCGAGTACCTCGAAGAGATCACCTTCGGCCACGTCGGCAAACCGTTCCTCACCTACAGCCAGCGCACCAAGGCCCAAGATGACGGCCGGCCGTTGCACGCCGAGACCGGCTACCTCCGGGTCCCGGCACCCGGCCGGGTGGAATGGGTGCTGGCGCATCCGACCGGCATCACCGAGATCCAGGAGGGCACGGTGCGTGTCGTCGACGGGCGCATCGAGATGGAGCTGGCCGCGACCACCATCGGGCTGACCGCATCGGCCAAAAACGTTGCGGCACTGTCGCGTTCCGTCCAGGTCATCGGCGACCAACTGACGTACAGCCTGCAGATGGGCGCTGTCGGACAGCCGCTGCAACACCACCTTTCCGCGACCCTGACCAGGAAGAGCGAATGAGCCAACAAGCACCGACCGGCAAGATCGCCCTCCCCTCCGACCTGGACGCCGTCACCGACATCGGCGCAGAGGACCATTCGGAGATCGACCCGAAGGCCGTGGAACGGATCTGGGAATCAGTCCGGTACTGGTACGGATCGGGCCTGCACCCGGCGATCCAGGTGTGCTTGCGGCGCAACGGAAAAACCGTGTTGAACCGCGCAATCGGCCACGGCTGGGGCAACGGCCCCACAGACGCCCCGGACGCCGAGAAGATTCCGGTCACCACCCGGACTCCGTTCTGCGTCTACTCGGCGGCCAAGGCGATCAGCACGACCGTGGTGCACATGCTCGTCGAGCAGGGGCACTTCTCCCTCGACGACCGGGTCTGCGACTACCTGCCCAACTACACCAGCCACGGCAAGGACCGCACCACGATCCGGCACGTGATCACCCACAGCGCCGGCGTGCCGATCCATACCGGACCGCGTCCCGACGTCACCCGCGTGGACGACAGCGAGTACACCCGTGAGCAGCTGGCCCTGCTCAAACCGGTGTACCGGCCCGGGCTCGTGCACATCTATCACGGGCTGACCTGGGGTCCGCTGGTCCGCGAGATCGTCTCGGCGGCGACCGGCCGCAACATCCGCGACATCCTGGCCGACGAGATTCTCAACCCGCTGGGATTCCGGTGGACCAATTACGGCGTTGCCGCAGAAGAGGTTCCGATGGTGGCGCCAAGCCACGTCACCGGCAAGCCGTTGCCCGCGCCGATCGCCGCGGCGTTCCGGGCCGCCGTGGGCGGGACACTGGACCGCATCATCCCGCTCAGCAACACCCCGTTGTTCCTCACCAGTGTCATCCCGTCGTCGACCACCGTCTCCAACGCCGACGAACTGTCGCGGTTCGCCGAAATCCTGCGCCGTGGAGGCGAACTCGACGGGGTGCGGATCATGAAGCCGGAGACTTTGCAGGCCGCGACGACGCCGTGCCGGCGCATGCGCCCGGATGTGGCGACCGGCCTCAAGCCGATGCGCTGGGGCACGGGCTACATGCTCGGCGGGAAACGCTTCGGGCCGTTCGGCCGCCACACCCCGTCGGCGTTCGGGCACACCGGATTGGTCGACATCGCGGTGTGGGCCGACCCGCAACGCAGCCTGTCGGCGGCGATCGTCAGTAGCGGCAAACCCGGGGCGCACTGGGAGGCGAACCGCTATCCCGCTGTGCTGGATCGGATCTCGGCCGAGATCCCGGTCGGCTGAGACTCGTGCGCTGAATCAGCGCAGCTTCTCCCCGTACACCCGATCGACGGTCAGCCTCATCAGCACCCGTCGATCGGAGACCATCACCGACCGGTATTCATCCCAGTCGGGGTGCTCCCCGGCGGCGCTGCGGTAGTAGTCGACCAGCGCCTCGACCTCCGGGCCGTGCGGATCGGTGCCCGGGCCGGTCAATGTCACCGGCCCTTCCGCGGTGGCCCAGGCCCAGCCGTCTGCACTGGTCACCTCCAGCGCGGCACGTGGGTCGCGACGAAGGTTGACCGTCTTGGCACGCCCCTCGGTCATCGACACGTAGATGACGCCGGCGGCCCGGTCGTAGAACGGTGTCACCGGTGACAGTTGCGGGACACCGGAGGCCTTGATGGTGGCCAACACGCCCAACCGGGCCTCGGCCAGTAGATCGTGCGGATCGAACGGGTTAGATGAGGTGGCGGTCACATGTGTGCGCAACCTCCGACCGCACGCCCGCTATTCCAGGAGCCTGCCGATGCCTGACGAACCGCTCCGCGACGATCTCGCCGAACTGCTGCGCCGAAGGGCGTTGACGCAGGACGCAGGCCGGCCCGACGCCGTCTCCCGCCGGCACGCGACCGGGGGCCGGACCGCCCGGGAGAACATCGCCGACCTGGTCGATGACGGGTCCTTCGTCGAATACGGAAGGTTCACGATCGCAGCCCAGCGGCAGCGTCGCACCCTCGACGACCTCATCGAACGCACGCCCGCAGACGGTCTGCTGGCCGGAACCGCTCGCATCGGCGGCGCGGCATGTGCGGTGCTGTCCTACGACTACACCGTGCTGGCCGGCACCCAGGGCGCTCTGGGCCACCGCAAGAAGGACCGGCTGTTCGAGATCATCGAGCGGCTGAAGCTGCCGACGGTGTTCTTCGCCGAAGGGGGCGGCGGACGACCCGGTGACACCGACATTCCGACGGTCTCGTCCCTGGAGATCCGGGCATTCGCGTTGTGGGCGGGGCTTTCTGGCGTGGTACCGCGCATCGCCGTGGTCAAGGGCAGGTGTTTCGCCGGCAATGCGGTGATCGCCGGTGCGGCCGACCTGATCGTCGCCACGCAGGACAGCTCCATCGGGATGGGTGGGCCCGCGATGATCGCCGGCGGCGGCCTCGGGGATGTCGCGCCTGACGACGTCGGCCCGATCTCGGTGCAGGCGGCCAACGGCGTCGTCGACGTCGTGGTGGCGGACGAGGCGGAGGCGGTCGCGACCACCAGGACCTTGATGGGGTACTTCACCGGGACGACCGAACCTGGTCCGGTTGCCGACCAAACCGACCTGCGCACAATGGTTCCCGAACGCGCCCGGCGCGCCTACCCGGTCGCACCGATCATCGAGTCACTGGCCGACGCCGGCTCGGTCACCGTGCTGCGGGAGAAGTTCGCCCCGGAAATGGTGACGGCCCTGGCGCGCATCGACGGTAGGCCGGTGGGCGTCATCGCCAACAACACCATGGTGATGGCCGGCGCCATCACGGCCGCAGCCTCCGACAAGGCCGCCCGGTTCCTGCAGCTGTGCAACGCATTCGGCCTGCCGGTCGTCTCGCTGGTGGACTGCCCCGGCTACATGGTCGGCCCGGCTGCCGAGGCCGAAGCCCTGGTGCGGCGCGGCTCGCGGCTGCTGGTCGCCGGTGCCGCGCTGACGGTGCCCCTGGTCGCAGTGATCTTGCGCCGCGGTTACGGCCTTGGGGCACAGGCGATGTGCGGAGGCAGCCTTCATGAGCCGCTGCTCACGGTGGCCTGGCCGGGTGCACATCTGGGTCCGATGGGCCTGGAGGGAGCCGTCCGCCTGGGCCTGCGCAAGGAGCTCGAGGCCATCGCCGACGACGACGAGCGCGAGCAGGCCGTGCGGGCCGCCACCGCGGCGGCCGAGGAGAACGCGCGGGCGCTCAACTCCGCCTCACTGTTCGAGATCGACGACGTCATCGACCCGGCCGAAACGCGTGGGCTGATCGCCGCCACGCTGGCCGCGGCCGCTGAGCACGAACGACCCGCGCCCCGTGCGCGGTTCATCGACACCTGGTGACGTTCACAGCTCCAGGTACATGATGTGCAGCCCGACGAGGCCCTGGGTCCGCGACCGGTAGGCCTTCGGGACGGTACCGATGATCCGGAAGCCCAGGTCCTGCCAGAGCGCCACCGCCCGCGCGTTCGTCTCCACCACCGCGTTGAACTGGATTGCCCGGTAACCGTTTTCGCGGTGCCAGTCGATCACCCACCGGCCCATGGCCCGCCCGATACCGCGCGCGGACGAGGCCGGATCGACCATGAAACTCGCGGTGCCGACATGGTCACCGCGGCCGGGTTTGTTCGGCCCCATCCGCGCGGTGCCGACGATGGCTCCGTCGACCACCGCGACGATAGTCTGACCGGGTTCAGGAGCCAGCCAGAGCTCGTGGATCTGCCGGTCGGTCAAGTCATCGGGGTACGTGTAGCTTTCGCCGTCGGCGACGATCGCGCGGAAAAACGGTGCTATCTCGGCGATGTCATCAACCGTGGCGGTGCGGATTTCCACGCCCCGACCATACGACCACCCGTTGACTACACGCTGTAGTAGACGTAACGTCCGGGCATGCGGCGGTGGAGTTTCGCTCAATGGGGACTGCTGGTCATCTCGCTGTTCCATGTGGTGCAGGCAATCATCGGTTTCATTGCCGAGCCGAGTTTCGCCATCGGCCCGGATGCACCGACCACACCGATTCTCGGGATGGACTACAACGGCTGGCATGCAGTGGCCGGCCTGGCATTGTTCGGCCCCGGCCTGCTGTTGTGCTGGCGAAAATCCTGGGCCGTGCTGTATCTCCTGCTGGCAGCGGTGGCCGGAGCGCTGCCGGGAATCTGGGCGTTTTTCTCCAACCAGGTGGCCTACATATTCGCCTTCCCCAACAACATCACCGACGCCGTCGTGCACATGGCAACCGCCGCGCTCATGCTGGCCGTGGCTGGCGTGCAGATCTACCGGGATGGCGGGCTACCCAACTCGTTGTCCGGGCTAAC
This sequence comes from Mycobacterium sp. NPDC004974, assembly GCF_053600815.1. Classification (NCBI taxonomy): domain Bacteria; kingdom Bacillati; phylum Actinomycetota; class Actinomycetes; order Mycobacteriales; family Mycobacteriaceae; genus Mycobacterium; species Mycobacterium sp. NPDC004974. The sequence goes on from NZ_JBSGAQ010000009.1 coordinate 206,696, forward strand.
CCTGAAGCGGTGACCAGATCCGTTAGCTGAACCGCCTCCGGATAACAATTCGGTCACTACGCCCGGCGCCGGAGATCACGATCAATTAAGAATGGCTACCGGTCTCTGAGACATTTCAAGATCATTGGCCGCAATTCGTCGGCATTGAGGCGCAATTCACGGTGGCAGTAGTAACACCACCACACCCGCCACAGCTGTTTCACATCGCAGATGTTTTGCTCGGCCGCGTCGCGGTTACCTTCGAATTCGGGTCGGGGACAGCAGAATCCCGAAGGAAAATGATCATGAAATTCACTGATATCACCGCTCGCCGTGGAATTGCCGGCGCATGTGCCGCCGGCCTGCTCGGCGGGATGGCCGCAGCGATGATCGGCGCACCGACGGCGTCCGCCGCACCCGACTGCAGCGCCAGTGGCGTGGCCGGAACCGTCAGCAGCACCACCGGCGCCGCGCGCGCCTATCTGGACAGCCACCCGGGCGCCAACCAGGCCGTGACCACCGCGTTCACCCAGCCGCGTCCGCAGGCCGCGGCCACCCTGCGCGGTTACTTCACCGCCAACCCGCAGGAGTACTACGACCTGCGCGGCATCCTGGCACCCATCGGTGACACGCAGCGCGCGTGCAACGTGACAGCACTGTCACCCGAGCTGGCCTCGGCCTACTCGGACTTCATGGCCGGGTAGTCCGTCGGTGTCGGCTCGCAGCCTGTCATTACGGTGGAGCCAGGCCGACACGTCAAGGAGGACGGATGGCGAACCAGTGGCAGACGGTCCGAGGTAACCGCGGCACCAAGGTGGCCGGACAATCGGCGGCACGCGCTCGCAAACGCAACCCGTCACCGCTGGAACCGGCCTGGACGGCCCCGCCGGCCCGCTACGGCGTCGGAGTCCACCACAACGTGGCGATCCGCGCCTCCGACGGCACGGTGCTGCGTGCCGACATCCACTATCCGACGGTCCCCGAGACCGGCGCGCCGGCAGTGGGACCGTTCCCGGTGCTGCTGTCCATCACGCCCTACGGCAAGAAGGCCCCGCCGCCGGCCGCCCAGATCGGCGGCGGGGCCACCCCGTACCTGATCCGGCGCGGCTACATCGAGGTGATGGCCGACGTGCGGGGCACCGGAGCCTCGGGCGGATCGTTCGAGATGCTGGGCGCCGTCCAGGTCCAGGACGGTGTCGATCTGGTCAATTGGGCTGCGCGGCTGCCGAATTCCAACGGTCGGGTCGGAATGTTCGGAATCTCCTACCTGGCCATCAACCAGCTTCTCACCGCCGCCGCGGTCGGCCCCGACTCACCGCTGAAGGCGATCTTCCCGGTGATGGCCGCCAACGATTTCTACCGCGACGTGGTCACCATGGGCGGGGTACCGCACATGCGCACGGTGCGGGCCTACGGCGCTGTCTACTCACTGCTCAACGTGGTCAACCCGGCGCTGGAGTTCGCCAAGCGCGGCGCTCACGAGCGGCCCCGGGTCGGTGGCCTGGCCGCGGTCCGCCAGCGCGGGCGCGACCAGCGCCAGTACTTCCGCACCATGATCGGCGACGCCACAGCCGGCGGGGACACCGCCTTCGACGGTCCGTTCTGGGACACCATGCGGGCCTCGGACGTACTGCCCGACATCGCCGAGAACAAGGTCGCGGTCTTCCTGGTCGGAGGCTGGCACGACGCCTTCCAGCGCGGCGCCCCGCTCAACTACGCCGCGCTGCAGAACGCCTACACGGGCCGGCCGACCAACGCTCCGATGGAGCCCGGGCAGCCGCTCACGGACCGGGTGCAGTTGATCATGGGGCCCTGGTATCACGTCTCTGATCTGGACGGTCTGCATCTGCATGCGCTGCAGCTGCGCTGGTTCGACCGCTGGCTCAAGGACGACGCCGATGCCGCGGTCACAGGTTCGCCGATCCGCTTCCAGGCCATCGGCAGCAAAGCATGGTTCCAGGCCCAGGACTATCCGTTCCCCGAGGCCACGCCGACGCGGCTGTATCTGGCCGAGGGCGGGCACCTCGCCGCCGAACCCGCCGCCGAGCAGACCGAGGCCATCCTGCGCTACGCGGTGCGTGGTCCGATATCCGGTCGCAGCCTGGAGCAGTGGACCCTGGGGATGGGCAGCTTCATGGCCGCCCAGGCGGGTCGGCGCATCCGCTACGACCTGGACAACCGCCGGCTTCAGCGAGAGGCCCTGACCTACACCACGGCCGAGTTCACCGAGGCCCAACTGATCGCCGGCCCAGTCGTTTTGACCGTGCAGGCGACGGCCGACAGCACCGAGACGCTGTGGGTGGCCCATCTCGACGACGTCGCCCCGGACGGCGCCAGCCGACCGCTGACCCAGGGCGCGTTGCTCGGATCGCACCGGGCGCTGGATCCGGAGAAGACGTGGCACCTGCCGGACGGGACCGTGCTGCGACCGCACCACATCAGTACCCGCACCGCCGTCACGCCGGTCGTGCCCGGTGAGCTGACCCGGTACGACCTGGAGATCTTCCCCACCGCGGCACTGGTCGAACCGGGCCATCGCCTACGGCTGACCCTGACCACCTACGACTTCCCCCACCTGGTGCCCACTCACCCGGCCCGGCAGGCGCTGGCCGGCGGCACCTACCGGATCCGTCAGGGCGGCGACGCGCCGTCGAGCCTGCTCATCCCGTTGGCCGACCCCGCAGCATTCACGCCGGACGAGTCGCGCGGAGATACGTAAGGGTTCCGGCCAGCCGGATGTGCCCGGATCCCACTACCGAGCAATCGAATCCGGCGTCCTCGAACAGCCGCGGGAGGGCGTCGCCGTGCACATCGACGACGTCCAACCTGCCGCCAGGGCGCAAGACCCGGAACAGCTCGCGGGCGGCGGCCATCTTGGTCGCCTCGTCGAGATGGTGCAGCATCATCGACGACAGCGCCCGGTCGAACTCGCCGTCGTCGAACGGCAGTTCCTGGGCGTAGGCCCGCGTGAATCCGATACCGGTCATTCCCTTGGCCTTTCGCTCTGCCCGCCGCAGCGCCCGCGGGTCAGGGTCGGTCCCGACGATATCGGCGCCGGGACATGCCTTCTTGGCGCGGACGGTGAGGTTGCCGGTTCCACAACCTATTTCGATGACCCGCTGGCCGCCGGAGAGTCCGGCCTGAGCAACCAGGTCACGGTATGCGGGGTTCATCCCCAAGACCCGCGTCAGGAGGTCGTAACCGGGCAGGAACGCATCATGGCCGGCCGCAGGCAGGTAGTCATGCCGATTCTTCAGAAGATGTGGACGATGTTCGGTCATGCATTCCATGATCCATTTGGCAGCACCTAGGGAGTTGGGCGAAAATTGGCTGTATCAGGATTATCTTTGGCGTCATGGCCGATGTGTCTCGATTGGTCCGCCACCGCGACGGCGTCCCGGTGTACCGGTACTGGGCGGACGGCGATGCGCCGCCGGTGTCGGTGACCCGGGGCCGGCGCGCAGATCTCCCCGAACACCGTCCGCACATTCACGACTTCCCGGTGCTCTGGTACGTGCCGGCCGATGGGGTCGTCTACGTGGTGGCAGCAGGCGAGGTGATCGACCCACGACCGCTGACCGCCGACTCCGACGGGATCGGCGTGTACTTCGACCCCACCGCGCTGGGGTACGACGCCGGCTCGCCATGGCCCACCTGGCAGGCCCACCCCCTGCTGTTCCCGTTCATCCACGGGAACTCCCGTGGATTACTGCAGTTGCACGTGCCCGCCGATCGACAGCCTTTCTGGGACAGCGCGATCCGATCGATCGAGGCGGAGCTGACCGGTCGGCGCGAGGGTTATCGTCAAGCCGCGCTGGCCCATCTGACCCTGGTGCTCATCGATCTGGCCCGTCTCGCCGACGATGTGGTCAGCGACTTGCGACGCAGTGGCGAGCCGTTGCTGGCCGAGGTGTTCTCGTCGATCGACCGCAGGTTGTCCGAGCCGCTGTCGTTGCGCGACGTCGCCAGCGAGGTCGGAATGACGGCGGGTCACCTCACCACGTTGGTCCGGCGGCGGACCGGACGCACGGTCGGCGAGTGGATCAACGAGCGCAGGATGAGTCGAGCCCGTCAACTACTCGGCGATACGGACCTGCCCGTGGCCGAGGTCGCCGCCCGGGTGGGGATGGCCGACCCTGGCTATTTCAGCCGTCAGTTCCGGCGGACACACGGCCTGTCACCGCGCGAGTGGCGCCGGTCCGGCATCGGAACCGAATCACCTTGATAACGGAGGGGTTACGCCAGGCGCGGCCCCGGTAGGCCCAGCTCAGGCGTTGTTAGCGTGCCGGTGTGAGACTGAGAATGTTCGGTCGGATGTCGCGCCGCGTGGCGGCTACGACGATTGCAGGGTTGATGTTGCCGGCGCTGGTGATGGCCGGGCCGGCACCGACCGCTGCGGCATATTCGCGCGACGGCCTGCCGGTGGAACGCCTTCAGGTCCCGTCAGCAGCCATGGGCCGCGATATCACCGTGCAGTTCCAGGGCGGTGGTCCGCAGGCGTTGTACCTGCTCGACGGGTTGCGCGCCCAGGACGACAACAACGGTTGGGATATCAACACCGCCGCGTTCGAGTGGTTCTACAAGTCGGGCATCTCGGTCGTCATGCCCGTCGGCGGACAGTCCAGCTTCTACGCCGACTGGTACCGCCCCGCGGCCGGCAGTGCCGGCACCACCACCTACAAGTGGGAAACCTTCCTCACCCAGGAACTCCCGGCCTACCTGGCCGCCAAACGCGACGTCGCGCCAACCGGCAATGCCGTTGTCGGGCTGTCGATGTCCGGTGGGGCCGCCCTCAACCTGGCGATCTGGCATCCCGCCCAGTTCATCTTCGCGGGCGCCTTGTCCGGCTTCCTGAATCCGTCACAAGGCCTGTGGCCCACCATGATCGGCTTCGCGATGAAGGACGCCGGCGGCTACAACCCCACCGACATGTGGGGTATCTCCAACGATCCGGCCTGGCGCCGCAACGACCCAACGGTCAACATCAACCGGCTGGTGGCCAACAACACCGCGATCTGGGTGTACTGCGGCAACGGCGTTCCCTCCGAACTCGACGACCCCGGCGGCAATTTCGGCACGCTGTACAGCGCGCAGTTCCTGGAAAACATCACGATCAACTCCAACAAGGAGTTCCAGCAGAAGTATGTGGCTGCCGGCGGGCGGAATGCGAAGTTCGACTTCCCGCCGAACGGCACCCACAACTGGAACTACTGGGGATCGCAATTGCAGCAGATGAAGCCCGACATGCTGCGGGTGCTCAGTCAGAACGCGGCAGCAGCCGCTGCTCCGCCGCCACCAGCGGCTCCGGTTGTGCCCGGCCAGGTGCCCGGTGTCGCGGCAGCGCCCGCAATGCCGGCCGTGCCCGGCCAGGTCCCCGGCGTCGCAGCAGCTCCCGCAGCTCCAGCGGTGCCCGGGATGACCGGACTACCGGGTACGGCCGGCGTTCCGGGAGTGGCCGCAGTGCCGCGGGTGGCCGGGGTGCCAGGCGTCGCCGCGGCGCCGGTCGCACCCGTGGCACCTGGCCTGCAGACAGTGCCCGTGGCGCTGCCGCGCTAACGAGCCGCGTACGTAGCGCCATGGCGGAAAATCGGCCGAATTCCCGCCATGGCGCTACAAACGCGAGGGGTTATCACCAATACAGATGACTGTCATCGAAAAGCATCGTTGGACTCGATGAGCTGAGCCGGGTGTCATGGAGCCATGACACGCACACGTCTCGCTCTGGCCGCGTTCGCCTTAACCGCCGCGACCGGCGGCCTGGTCACCGCCCCGGCCGCGCTCGCCGACGACCCGACCGCGGGAGTATCGCGCACCGAGCTCCAGCGTTCCGCCGCTCCCACGCCGGGATTCGAGATCATCCAGACCAGGTTCGAGATCCCGGTCGGCAAGGAGTCCGGCCGTCACAGTCATCCGGGGCCGGAAGTGGGCTACATCGTCCAGGGAGACGTGGACATGGTCTTCGACGATCGGCCCACCCAGCACCTGCATTCGGGCGACCCGTTCCTCATCCCGGCCGGCGTCGTTCACAACGCGCACAACGTCGGCACGGTGAGGACGCTGATGCTGTCCACCTACGTGGTGCCCGTCGATCAACCGTTGGTGACCGTGTACTGATCGTCGGACCGCACACCACGGTAGATGCCGCGGCGGACGATCCACGGCTGCAGCACCCGTTCGATCGACCAGGACGGGAATCGGAAGGCAAACCCGTTGGGTGCGAACACTTCCAGCCCGTCCGGCAGCACACCCAGTACCGACCCCCAGCGGCTGGCCGGCGGACGGTAGCCGCGCATGCGGCCGCCGGTGAAATAGGCGGCCACGTTTCGGGCCAGCAGTCCGTCGGCCCGGTTGCGGGCCGAGGAGCGCAGCGGGTCGGTGGCCGCGACATCGCCGACGGCGAACACGCCGTCGTGCCCCGGCACCCGCAGTTCCGGCGTCACCCGCACGAACCCGCGCTCATCGAGGATGTCCGCGGGCAGCCAGGCCGTGTTCGGCCGCACCCGGCCGATGGCCCACAACACGGCATCTGCCTGCACCGGCGCCTGGCCGCCGCTGAAGTGAACGGGTTCGGAGGTGATGGCCGCGCAGTCGAAACCCTCGGGCACCACTGCTCGATGTCCGGGATGCAAGGTCACCCCAGCCGCGGTCAGCCGGCTTTCGACCCGTTGCCGGGACCGCCAATGATGCTGCGGCAGAGGGTGTTCACCCGGGTAGTACAGCCCCACCCGGATGTCCGGCCACCGGAGAGCGATATTGGCCGCACTGCTGGCCGCCGCCGCGCCACCCCCGATGACGGCAACCGAACGTGCCGAACCCACCCGCTCGTGGGCGGTCCGCAGCCCGGCATCGACCTCCCCCGCCGACTGCAGAACGGCTTGCCGCCAGAAGCCGTTGGTGACACCGGTGGAGATGACCAGCGCGTCATAGGGTTCCACCCGCTCGTTCCCGTCGGCCTCACGCACGCTGACCGTGCGTGCGGACAGGTCGGCCCCGGTGAGCGTGCCGTGCACGGTGCGGACCCGGTCGAGTTCGCGGAACCGGTCGAAGCCGATCCAGTAATCGCGCGCCCAATCGTCGGGCCGCGCCAGCCGCGTGCCGAGCTCCTGGCCACTGACCAGGCCGGGTTTCACCGAGATGCCGACGACGTCGAACCGACGCGCCAACCGGATCGCGGTGAGCACCCCGGAGTCACCGAGCCCGGCGATCACCACGCGCTTACGGTCCACGAACCGTGACGCTACCGCCCGCCCGCGAGCCACTGAATGCCTTTCCCTATCGTGGCTGGATGAGCAGCGTCGCTGATGCGGACCGGGTCGCCGACCTCGCCCGCCGGGTCGTGGCCGACCACGACCCCAAGAAAGTCCCGATCCCCGAGTACCTGGCCGCCTGTTACGACGCGGGACTGTCCTGGGTGCACTTCCCGGAGGGCCTCGGCGGTCTCGGGGTATCCCGCGGTCTGCAGGCCGTGGCCGACCGCATCCTGCAGGGCGCCGGCGGGCCCATACCGCTGAGCCTCAACCCCATGGGTTACGGCATGGCCGCACCGACGGTGCGTGAACACGCTCAGTCCGACGAACTCAAGCGTTCCTGGCTGCGGCCGCTCGCCAGCACCGAGCACATCTGGTGCCAGCTGTTCTCCGAGCCCGGCGCGGGATCGGATCTGGCCGGGCTCGCCACCTCCGCGGTGCGCGACGGCGACGAGTGGGTGCTGAACGGTCAGAAGGTGTGGACCAGTCTGGCGCACCGGGCCCGTTGGGGCCTGCTGCTGGCCCGCTCGAATCCCGATGTGCCCAAACACAAGGGCCTCACGTACTTCGTGCTGGACATGCACGGACCGGGCGTCGAGACCAGGCCGCTGCGGCAGATGACCGGCCAGGCCGAGTTCAACGAGGTGTACATCACCGATGCCCGTATCCCCGATGCGCATCGGCTCGGGGAGGTCGGCAACGGCTGGAACGTCGCGATGACGACGCTGATGAACGAGCGCAGCGCGCTCGGCGGCAGCGGCAACCGTCGCGGAGCCGGGACCATCTCGGATGCCGTGGCGCTGTGGGCATCACGGCCAGATCTGCGCACTCCGGTGCTGCGGGATCGGCTGACCCAGCTCTGGCTGCGCTCCGAGGCCCAGCGGCTGACCGCAGAACGTTCCCGCGCTGCCGCCACCGTCGGCGGGCCGGGTCCCGAAGGGTCGATCGGAAAGCTCGTCGGTGCCGAGCTCAATCAGCACATCTACCAATGGTGCATGGATCTGCTTGGGCCCGAAGGGATCCTGTACCACGGGTACGGGACGGGCGACCGCGACGACGACGAGAGCGGCAAGGACTGGCGCGGCCCGATCCAGCAGCGCTTCCTGCGCAGCAAGGCCAACACCATCGAAGGCGGCACGTCAGAGGTGATGCGCAACATTCTCGGCGAACGGATCCTCGGGCTGCCCGGCGATCTGCGGGCCGATGCCGGTATGCCGTGGAAGGAGATCCCGCGTGGCTGAGAACGTTGAGAACAGTGCTGAGTTCACGTTCACCGACGAGCAGGCCCAGCTGCGGACGGCGGTCCGCAAGTTCTGTGCCGAGAACTTCGACGAACAGACCGTGCGGACCCTGATGGAGTCCGAGCCCCGGTTCGATCCGTCGGTGTGGACGCGGTTGGGCACCGAGCTCGGTGTGCTCGGTCTGGCGGTTCCCGAGGCCGACGGCGGAGCCGGCGGCACGCTCGTCGACCAGGCCATCGCGGTCGAGGAACTCGGCGCGGCATTGGCGTGCGGTCCGGTGTTCGGCACCGTGTTGCTGTCGATCCCGGCGCTCGTCGCCTCCTCGGCCGGCCCGGTACGCGACGAACTGCTCGGCGCGCTCGCCGAAGCCACGCGCACCGCGGCGTTCGCGGTCCCGGATCAGGCGGGCGCATTCGATCCCACCGCGGTGAATGTCACTGCCGCCGAAGACGGAACGCTCACCGGCACCGTCGAGCGCGTCGTCGATGGCGACGCGGCCGACGTGCTGCTGGTGGCCGCCACGGGGCCCGACGGCGTGGCTCTGTACGCGGTCGACGCATCGGCCTCAGAAGTGCAACGCACCGCACTGGTCACGCTCGATCCCACCCGGCCGCAGGCCACGATCGTCTTGACCGCTGCCCCCGCGCAATTGGTGGCAGGCACCGGCGAGGCCGATCGCGTCATCACCCACGCATTCCAGGTGGCCTCGGCACTGCTGGCCGCCGAACAGATCGGCGCCGCACAGCATCTGCTGGACCTATCGGTGGAATACGCGAAATCCAGGCAGCAGTTCGGCAGGCAGATCGGCTCCTTCCAGGCCGTCAAGCACCGGCTGGCGGATTGCCTGGTGGATCTCGAGCACGCCCGCTCGGCGACCTATCACGCGGCGTGGGCACTGACCGACGGCACCGACGACCCGGCACTGGCGACCAGCATCGCGCAGGCCACCGCGTCGGCCGCGTTCGCCAAGATTGCCGCCGACACCATCCAGGTGCACGGCGGGATCGGATTCACCTGGGAACACCAGGCGCACCTGTACTTCAAGCGGGCCACCACCGACGCCGCGCTGTTGGGCAGTGCGGAGGCCCATCGGTCGCGGGTGGCCGAACTGGTGCTCGACGACGCAGAGGCCGAACGCGTGCCATGGGTGGCGACGGGTACGCAATGATCGGTTGAAAACGCGCGGCAAGCGTTACTCGACCGTAAAATCCCGCTGATGGACAGCGCTGCCGAACACCGCACGCTGGCTGTCGACGGGGTGCGGTCGCCGGTGCTTGTTGCCGGGCCATCAGGCCCGGACCGGCAACAAGCACCAGAAGCAGTGGTGTTCGTGCACGGCAACAACGCCGGGGCCAAGTGGGATCGATTGCTGGCGCCGGTCGCCGGTTTCGCGCGGGTGATCGCTCCGGAGATGCCGGGTTTCGGCGCGGCCGACAAGCCGGCCCAGTGGCCGTACACGGTGGCCGCCTATGCGGCCCACCTCGACGCGATCCTGGACCAACTCGGCGTCGAACGCGCGCACCTGGTCGCCCATGACTTCGGCGGGCCCTGGGCACTCGCGTGGGCCGTCGACCATCTCGACTCGGTCGCCAGCATCACGTTGATCAACGCCCCGGTGGTGATCAACCACTTCGCCGCCAAGCTGTGGCGCACCCCCGTGCTGGCCGAGGCACTGTCACGGATCGGCAACCCGGCTGTGCTGCGTCGCGTGCTCGCCATGCGAGATCCCGGCCTGCCGGCCGACGCACTGGAATCGATCGCCGAGCACATGTTCGCCCGGGGAACACCCGATGCGGTGTTGAAGCTGTACCGGTCCACCGGACCGAATGCCCTTGCGCCGTACCTCGATCGGCTCGCCGATTACGGAGGCGACGTCCTGGTGGTGTGGGGTGCCGATGACCACTACGTGCCATTCGCACAAACCGACGACTACCGCCGGATCTTCCGGAACTGCGAGGTGCAGCCGGTGCCCGGGACCGGCCATTGGCCCTGGCTCGAGCAACCCGACGTGGTGGCCGGGCACGTCACCGCGTTCCTGCGCAGGCAACTCGGACGCGCCCCGTGAAGCTGCGCCGCGTCCGCACGGCCACCGGACTCGGCGTGGAAGCGCTTGATTCCGAAGGCAATTGGGCTGCGTACCCCGATCTCACCCCGATCGGCGGCCGCGTTTTCGACGATGCCTGGCTTGCCGCATCGGCCGATCGCCAGCTGCAGCACAGCGACCATCTGCTGCCGTTCCAGCCGGTGTCCTTCCGCGACTTCATGCTGTACGAACAACACAACATCGACGCCGCGCGTGGGCTGATCCGGCGCTTCCATCCCGGCCTGTACCGGCTGACGTCGCTGTACGAACGCGTGACCGGCCGTCCGGTACCGCAGTTCAAACCCAAGCCGCTGTTCTACCAGCAGCCGATCTACTACATGTCCAACGCGCAGACCTTCGTCCCGACCGGCACCCCGGTTGCGATACCGGACTATTCGCAGGCGCTCGACTTCGAACTGGAGATCGGATTCGTCCTCGCCGCACCATTGTTCAACGCGACACCCGAGAAAGCGGCCGAGGCGATCGGCGCGTTCGTCGTGCTCAACGACTTCAGCGCGCGCGATGTGCAACGCCCCGAGATGCTCAGCGGTTTCGGACCGCAGAAGTCCAAGCACTTCGCCAGCTCGATGTCGGACACCGCGGTCACCGCCGATGAGATCCTGCCGCGGATCAATTCCCTCACCGGTTCCGTCGCGCTCAACGGGGCGGTGGTCAGCACTGTCAGCAGCGCGGGGATGCAACACAGCCTGGGCGAGGTGCTGGCACACGCGTCACGCAGCGAACCGCTCTATCCCGGCGAGCTTTTCGGCACCGGGACACTTCCCGGCGGAAGCGGCATGGAGACCGGGCACTGGCTACTTCCCGGCGACACCCTCACGCTGACCCTGGACGGCATCGGCCGCATCGAGCACACCATCGCCTGACTCCCGCCGAAACGGTATTCCAGCAGAGATAGTGCGAGAAGGCACCTGCTGGAATACCGTTTCGGCGGTTATCGGGTGACGGCGTCGATCGCCTTGTAGATGCGCTGCTCGCTGACCGGCCGCGGAGTGCCGAGCTGCTGGGCCCACAGGCTGACCCGCAGTTCCTCGATCTGCCACGCGATGTCTCGGATGTCGGCGGCCGCGGCGCGGCCCGGCGAAAGCGCCTGAACCAGTTCGTCGTAGGCGTCCTCGACGGCATGCACCCGTGACATCCGGTCCCGATCGGCGCCAACTCCCTGCGGCAACCGCTCCAACCGGCGGGCCATCGCGGTGACATATCGCGCCAGATCGTTCAGCCGCGCGATGCCGGTCACGGTGACAAATCGCTTGGGCAACAGTCGATCCAGTTGAGACCGGATATCCGCGACGGCATCGGCGTGGGCGGCTGACGGCTTGTCGGGCAGTGCGACCTGCACCTCATGCGCTGCGGCCAGCACCTTCTCGACCCGGCTCACCCCGGCTTGCGTGGTGGGGCCGAGTTCCTTGCCGGCCCGGGCCAGGACGCCGGCGAACTCGGCCTTCGTCCACACCGGCTTGGGAACCAACACATCCGCGGCCGCGTCGGCGCAATCATCGAGCAGCGCGGCCAGAGTGCCGTCGGGATTGGCGTTGAGCGCCAGTCGGGTCCGGGTGCTCAGGCCCCGCTCGATCGCCTTGACCGGTGACGGTACGGTCAGGCGCAACAGCCTGCGCAGTCCCGGCCGCATGGCTGCGGCCTGATCCGCCGGGTTGGCGAACACCTTGATGTCGACGGCCTTTCCGGTATCCACGAAGGCCGGGTATCCGCGGACGGTGTGCCCGCCGCTCACGTTTTCCACCGTGCGCGGCAGCTCGTCGAGATCCTCGGGCCAGGCCCGCAACCCGGCGCGTTCCAGGTCACCGCCCAGCGCGTCGGCCACGGCCTGGGCGACGGGGACGGCCAACTGCTCGCGCAGCGCGTCGATGTTCTTGCCGCGGGCCACCTCTTTGCCGTCGGCCGATTCCACGGCGAAGGTCATCCGCAGATGGTCCGGGATCTTGCTCAGGTCGAACGCGTCGATCGGTACCAGAATGCCGCTGCGCCTGCGCAGTTCGCGCTGGATCTCGTCCAGCAGTGACCCCGCGGAGGGATCGATGTCACCCAGGATGGCGCGCGCGGTGTCGGGAGCCGGGACGAAGTTGCGCCGCAGGTCCTTGGGCAGTGACTTGATCAGCGCGGTGACGAGTTCCTCCCGCAAAGCCGGTACCTGCCAGGCGAAGCCGTCACCGCCGAGCCGGGCTAGCACACCGACCGGCACGTGCACGGTGACGCCGTCGTCGGCGGCCCCGGGCTCGAACCGGTAGGTCAGCGGCAGTTCGAGATCGCCGGCCTGCCAGGTGTCGGGATTGTCCGCACCGTCCTCGGAACGCAGCAGGTCGTCGCGCGTGAAGGTGAGGAGGTCAGGTGTCTTGTGCCGCTGCTTCTTCCACCAGGCGTCGAAGTGGCGCGCGGAGACGACGTCGGCCGGGATGCGGGCGTCGTAGAGCGCGTAGATGTCGTCGTCGCCGACCAGAAGGTCGCGCCGCCGAGCCCGCTCCTCGATCTCCTCGAGTTCGGTGCGCAGCCGCGCGTTGTCGCGGAAGAAGTGGTGCCGGGTCTGCCAGTCGCCCTCGACCAGTGCATGCCGGATGAACAACTCGCGGCACAGCTCCGGGTCGATCTGCGTGTATCCGATTTTCCGGCGCGGAACCAGCGGCAGCCCGTAGAGCGTGACCCGCTCGAACGCCACCACCGCACCGCGCTTGGCCTCCCAGTGCGGTTCGCTGTAGTTGCGTTGCACCAGATGTCCGGCGACCCGCTCGATCGCCTCGGGTTCGGCCTTGGCCGCGACACGGCCGAACAGCCGGCTGGTCTCGACCAGGTCGGCCACCACGATCCAGCGCGGCGGCTTCTTCGTCAGCACCGAACCCGGCGCCAGCACGAACTTGGAGTTGCGCGCGCCGGCATAGTCGCGGGACTCCCCCTCCCGCAGCCCGACATGGGACAGCAGGCCCGCGGTCAGCGCGGCGTGGATGCTGGCCGGCTCGGCAGGCTCGTCACTCTCGCGGATCCCGATGTCGCGGGCGATGCTGCGCAGCTGCCCGGTCAGGTCCTGCCACTCCCGGATCCGCAGATAGTGCAGGAACTCCTCGCGGCACATCCGCCGGAAGGCATTGCCAGAAAGCTGGTTTCGCTGCTCCCGCAGGTAGTTCCACAGGTTGAGATACGAGATGAAGTCCGAATGCTCGTCGGCGAACCGCGCGTGCTTCTGGCGCGCCGCTTCCTCCCGGTCGGTCGGGCGCTCGCGCGGATCGGGGATCGACAACGCGGCCGCCAGCACCAGCACCTCACGCACGCAGCCCTCGGTGTCGGCCTGCAGGATCATCCGCCCGACCCGCGGATCGAGCGGCAGCCGAGCCAGGCGTCGTCCGACATCGGTCAGCGCGCCCGCCGCATCGAACGCGCCGAGTTCCTGCAGCAATTGCACGCCGTCGCGGATGCTGCGGGCATCCGGTGGATCCAAGAAGGGAAACTCCGCGATGTCGCCGAGCTGAAGGGCAGCCATCTGCAGGATGACCGCGGCCAGGTTGGTCCGCAGGATCTCCGGATCGGTGTACCGGGGCCGTGATTCGAAGTCCGCCTCCGAGTACAGCCGGATGCAGACGCCGGGCGCGGTACGTCCGGAGCGACCGGCCCGCTGGGCGGCCGAGGCCTGGGAGATCGGCTCGATCGGCAGCCGCTGCACCTTGGTGCGACGGCTGTAGCGGGAGATCCGCGCGGTGCCGGGGTCGACGACGTACCGGATGCCCGGCACGGTGAGCGACGTCTCGGCCACGTTGGTGGCCAGCACGATTCGCCGACCGGTGCGGCTGGGCTGGAACACCTTCTGCTGGTCGGCGGTGGGCAATCGGGCATACAGCGGCAGCACCTCGGTGTTGCGCAGGTCCTTCAATGCTTCTGCAGTGTCTCGGATTTCACGCTCACCCGAGAGGAACACCAGCACGTCGCCCGGAGGTTCGGACTCCAGCTCGCGGACCGCGTCGACGATGGCCTCGGTCGGATCGCGGAGTTCGGTCCGCACGATCTCGTGGTCGGGATCATCGGGATCATCGGCGTCGTCTGCGCCGCCGACGGTGACTTCCAGAGGCCGGTACCGGATCTCGACGGGATAGGTCCGCCCGGACACCTCGACGATCGGGGCACCGTTGAAGTGCGCCGCGAACCGCTCCGGCTCGATGGTGGCCGAGGTGACGATGACCTTGAGGTCGGGGCGGCGGGGCAACAGCTCACGCAGGTAGCCGAGTAGGAAGTCGATGTTGAGGCTGCGCTCGTGCGCCTCGTCGAGGATCAGCGTGTCGTAGCGCAGCAGCCGACGGTCTCTTTGAATCTCGGCGAGCAGAATGCCGTCGGTCATCAGCTTGATCAGGGTCGAATCGCTGGCCTGGTCGGTGAAGCGCACCGTGTAGCCGACGGCGTCGCCCAGCGGGGTGCCGAGTTCGTCGGCGATGCGCTGGGCCACCGTGCGCGCGGCGAGCCGGCGGGGCTGGGTGTGACCGATGGTGCCGCGGATGCCGCGACCGAGGTCGAGGCAGATCTTGGGCAGCTGCGTGGTCTTGCCCGAGCCTGTCGCGCCGGCGACCACCACCACCTGGTTCTCGCTGATGGCTTTGGCCAGCTCATCGCGATGCTGGCTGACCGGCAGGTCTGGGTACGTGATGGCCGGGACAGCGGCCCGGCGGGTGAGGACGCGGCCTTCCGCGGCCGCGATCTGTTCGGCGATCTTCTCGATCTTGGCCGGCTCCGCGTCACGCAGATTCCGCAGGCGGCGGCGCAACCGATCCGCATCGCGGATGGTCAAGTCGTCGAGGCGGGAGCGAAGCTCGGCGACTGACGGTTCGGACACTCGGTCAAGGATAGGTGCATGATCAAATGTGATGTAGCTCACATCACGCTCGGAGCTGGCAACCTCCGGTTCCGTAGCCGTAGGTTGCTGCACCTACGCTTGCGTACCCCGTCCGGCGTCGGCAACGCTTGCAGATCGTGGCTCACTACATCGCCAATGTCCGCGATATCGAATTCAATCTCTTCCAGGTTCTCGCCTTGGGTCCGGTCCTCGACTCGGGCGCGTTCGGCGACCTCGACGCAGAGACCGCACAGACCATGCTCGACGAGGTCGCCCGCTTTGCCGAAGGCGTCGTCGCAGAGTCGTTCGTCGACAGCGACCGCAACCCGCCCGAGTTCGATCCGGCAACCCACGAGATCACGATGCCCGGGCCCCTCGCCAAGACGGTGCAGGCAGTCAAGGACGCCGAGTGGTGGCGCATCGGCCTCGCCGAGAACGCCGGCGGCACACCGGCGCCCGCATCGTTGGTGTGGGCCATCCAGGAAATGATCATGGGCGCCAACCCGTCGGCAATGTTCCTCTACGGACTCGGCCCGGCGATGGCGCACACCCTGGCCGAGGTCGGCACCGAGGAGCAGCAGCGCTGGGCGCGCATGAGCATGGACAAGGGCTGGGCCGGCACCATGGTGCTGACGGAGCCGGATGCCGGATCCGACGTGGGCGCGGGCCGCACAAAGGCCATCGCGCAGCCCGACGGCACCTGGCACATCGACGGGGTGAAGCGTTTCATCTCCGGTGGTGACGTCGGCGACACCGCCGAGAACGTCTTCCACCTCGTGCTGGCCCGCCCCGAGGGCGCCGGGCCCGGCACCAAGGGCCTGAGCTTGTTCTACGTCCCGAAGTTCCACTTCGACCCCGAGACCCTCGAACTCGGGGAGCGCAACGGCGTGTTCGTCACCGGCCTCGAGCACAAGATGGGCATCAAGTCGTCACCGACCTGCGAGCTCACCTTCGGTGCGCACGGCACCCCGGCCGTCGGCTATCTCGTCGGCGACGTGCACAACGGCATCGCGCAGATGTTCCGCGTGATCGAGAACGCGCGCATGACCGTCGGGGTGAAGTCGGCCGGCACCCTGTCCACCGGCTACCTCAACGCACTGGCCTACGCCAAGGAACGCATCCAGGGCTCGGACATGCTCAAGATGACCGACAAGACCGCACCGCGGGTCGCGATCATCGAGCACCCCGACGTGCGGCGCAGCCTGCTCACGCAGAAGGCCTACGCCGAGGGCCTGCGGTCGGTGTACCTGTACACCGCGGCGCACCAGGATTCTGTGGTGGCGCAACATGTCTCGGGCGCCGACGCCGGCCTGGCGCACCGCGTCAACGACCTGCTGCTGCCGATCGTGAAGGGCGTCGGCTCCGAGAAGGCCTACGAGATCCTGACGGAATCGCTGCAGACCCTCGGCGGATCCGGCTACCTGCAGGACTACCCGATCGAGCAGTACATCCGCGACGCCAAGATCGATTCGCTCTACGAGGGCACCACCGCGATCCAGGCGCTGGACTTCTTCTTCCGCAAGATCATCCGCGATCAGGGTGGAGCGCTGGCGCATGTGGCGGCGCAGATCTCGGCCACGATCGAATCCGAGGGCGCCGGGCTGGAACCCGAGATCGCGCGGCTGGCCACTGCGTTGGCCGATGTGCAGTCGATGGCGGCCACGCTGACCGGCTACCTGATGTCCGCTCAGGAACAGCCCGAGCAGCTGTACAAGGTCGGCCTCGGTTCGGTGCGGTTCCTGCTGGCGGTGGGCGATCTGCTCATCGGCTGGCGCCTGCTGGTCGGCGCGCAGGTCGCCCAGACCGCGCTGGCAACCGCGACCGATCGCGACCGGCCGTTCTACGAAGGCAAGGTCGCGGTGGCGAAGTTCTTCGCGCACAACATGTTGCCGCTGCTGACGGCGGTTCGCGAAGTTGTCGAGTCGGTCGACGGCGAGGTCATGCACCTGGACAACGCCGCGTTCTGACGCCGGATTGCGCGCTACACCTCGAGCGTGGATCCTCTGCGAAAAAACAGCTGAAAACTCGCAGAGGATCCACGTTCGTGACGTGCCACGCCACGGCGATGCCCGGATGATGGTTCCCATGGCCGACTTCGTGATCCCACTGCCACCGCAGGCGTCGCTCCCGGTGAGCACCGGGCCTGAGCGCTTCCCGGTGCGACGGGTGTTCTGCGTCGGACGCAATTACGCGGCCCACGCGCGCGAGATGGGCAAGGACCCCGACCGGGAACCGCCGTTCTTCTTCATGAAGCCGGCCGACGCCGTCATCGACGCGGCGGGCACGGTCCCCTACCCGTCGCTGACCTCGTCGTTTCACCACGAGATCGAGCTCGTGGTGGCGCTGGGTGCCGGGGGCCGCGACGTGGCACCGGACGACGCGCTGGGCCTGGTCTGGGGCTACGGGGTCGGCGTCGACCTGACCCGGCGCGATCTGCAGGACGAGGCCAAGAAGCTCAGCCGGCCCTGGGATTGGGCCAAGGGGTTCGACGCATCCGCCCCGTGCACGCCGATCCATCCGGTCGCCGAAGTCGGTCACCCCGACAGCGGCGAGATCTGGCTGCGGGTCAACGGCGAGCTCAGGCAGCACGGTGACCTCAAGGACCTGATCTGGTCGGTGCCGGAGGTCATCAGCGCGATCTCGGCTGCCGTCGACCTGGCACCGGGCGACCTGATCTACAGCGGAACCCCGGCCGGGGTCGGTTCGATGCAACCCGGCGACGTGGTGTCCGGTGGTGTCGACGGGGTCGCGGAGTTCAGCTTCACGGTCGGCTCAGCCGATCGGCGGCCCGCCTGACCCGCTGCCCCGCGGTGTCCACCTGGCGGGCGGTCATGGGCCGCAGCGGGTGTACCGACAGGATGAGTGCGACCCGGCCGTGAGCGTCGAACACCGGTGCGGCGATCGTGGCCACCGGCTGTGCCTTGCCGGCCGCGTCGCCGGCCGG
Organism: Mycobacterium sp. NPDC004974; assembly: GCF_053600815.1. Lineage (NCBI taxonomy): Bacteria > Bacillati > Actinomycetota > Actinomycetes > Mycobacteriales > Mycobacteriaceae > Mycobacterium > Mycobacterium sp. NPDC004974. The sequence continues at coordinate 225,036 of NZ_JBSGAQ010000009.1, forward strand.
CGCCAGGCCGATGGTGGTGAACTCGGCGAGCAGTTGATCGGTGATGCCGCGGACGTGGTCGGGCAGTCCGTCACTCGGCAGTGAGCCGACCATCTGCGCTGCCCGGGTCAGATCCGGCGTCGTCCAGTCAACGTCGAAACCCTGCTCCCTGGTCTGGGCCAGCACCTGCTCCAGACGCCCCGCGATGGCCGCGGGTGCACGCTCGATCCAGGCCCGCTGCTCAACGGGCGAATCCCAGGCGGCGAAGGCGACGCCGAACGGCGGCGCGTACCGGATGCGATCCCCCGGCGTGCCCGCCGGCCGCGGCCCGGCGCCCTCGAACGCGGTGATCACCAGTTCATCGGCGACCCGTTCGACCACAGAGGCGGCATGCCCGAACTGCTCTGAAAGTTCTTGTGCGGCAATGTGAGCCGCATGTGCCAGCGGTCGCGCCGCCTCGGTTCGGGCAGCCACCACGGCCAGGCCGGGTCCCAGCGCGAACGTCTTGTCCACGGGATCACGGATCAGCCAGCCCCGGTCGCACAAGGTCTTGAGGATCGCGTGTGCGGTGGCCTGCGTCAGGTCCAGTGCGCTGACCACGTCGGAGAACCGCAACCGCACGTCGCCGGCACTCGCCAGCAACTCGATCACATCCAGCACCCGGCTCGTCGGCGCCGAACTTGCACCGCGCACCCTTGACTCCCCTCTGGGCGGTTCCTACAGTCGGTCTTGTCAATTCGAGAGAATATCTCGATTATTCGAGAATCGATAGGTGCGATGCGCGCAGTCGTCTTACGCGAGGGCACACTGACGGTGCGTGAGATCGCCGATCCCGCACCGGGTCGGGGCGAGCTCCTGTTGCGAGTACTGAGTACCGCGATCTGCGCGTCCGATGTCCATTTCATGGACCACCCGGAACTCGGGCTCAACGATCCGACCGGCCGATCGCTCTACGACACCGGACAGGATGTGGTGCTGGGCCACGAGTTCGTCGGCGAGGTCATCGGGCACGGTCCCGGCTGCAGCGAGCAGTTCCCCGTCGGCACCCGGGTCACCTCGATCCCCATCAAACTGATCAACGGCGGCGCCGACGGCGCACACATCATCGGTCAGCACCCTGATTCGCCGGGAAGTTTCGCCGAGCTGGTGGTGGTCACCGAAGCGATCGCCCGTGCCGTCACGGGCGACGCCTCTGACGATGCCGTCGCGCTCACGGACGCCTTCGCGGTCGGCGAGTTCTACGTCCGAAGTGCTCGACTCGAACCCGGCGAGATCCCCATCGTGATCGGTGCGGGCGCGATCGGGCTGTCCGCAGTGGCGGCGCTGGGCCGCCGCAGCGTCGAACCGATCATCGTCTCGGACTACCAGGCGGATCGACGTGCCCTGGCCTGCAAGGAGTTCGGCGCCCACATCGCCGTCGACCCGGCCGAACGCTCACCGATCGAGGTCTGGCGCGAGGTGCGTACCGAACGCAACCTGTGGGGCGCGGCCGTGGTGTTCGAATGCGTCGGTGCGTCAGGACTGATCCAGAAGATCGTCGAGGAATCCGACATGGGCACCCGCATCTACTGCGCCGGCGGGTGGTACACCGGCGACACCCTCGACATCACCACTGCCACCCGCCAGGGAGTGACCCTGCAGTTCGGCGGTGGACCGTGGCCGCAGGACTGGTACGGGACGCTGGACGCCATCGTCACCGGAGACCTGGACCCGACGCCCAGCATCGGCATGGTGGTGCCGCTCGACGAGGTTCCCGACGCGCTCGACCTGGCCCGCCGTTCGGCAGGGCCCGCCCGAATCATTGTGCATCCGAACGGAGATCACGCATGACCTACCACGAAGACCGCCTGGATATCGCCGACGTGCTGGTCCGCTATGCGACCGGCATCGACCGGCGGGACTGGCCGTTGTTCCGGACCGTGTTCACCGACGACTGCGTGCTCGACTACGGCGAGATCGGTGCCTGGAACGGAGTGGACGCGGTCACCGAGTTCATGGATCAAACCCACGCGATGGCCGGACACACCATGCACCGGTTGAGTAACCACGCAATCGCCGTCGACGGTGACGCCGCAACGGCCCGCACCTACGTCGACGCGCTGATCATGGCTCAAGACAACAACTCCGGCGTCAACGCCGTCGGCTTCTACGACGACGAGCTGGTGCGCGCCACCGGCGGTTGGCGCATCGCACGCAGGCACTTCACCCCGGTCCGAGTCGTTGCGGTCTAAGGAGTCATCGATGGAATTCGCAGACAGGTACGGGCCGTGGGCACTCGTGGCCGGGGCCTCCGACGGAGTCGGTTCGGCGATGGCCGAAGAGCTGGCCCGCCGCGGCCTCAACGTGGTGCTGCTGGCCCGGCGCCAAACTGTTCTCGACGATGTCGCCTCAGGTATCGCAGCCCGGACCGGAGTGCAAACCCGCACGCTGGCAATTGATCTGGCCGCACCCGCAGCTGCCGCTGAGGTGATATCAGCCACCTCGGATCTGGACATCGGCTTCTTGGTGTACTGCGCGGGCGCCGATCCCAACTTCGCACCGTTCCTGTCCGGGCCGCTCGCGGACGCGGAATCACTGGTGCAGCGCAACTGCATGGTGCCGATGCAGCTGTGCCACCACTACGCCCAACCGATGGTGGATCGGGGCCGCGGCGGCATCATCATCTTCGGGTCCGGCGCCGGATTCGCCGGCGGTCCGAACATGGTGGCCTACGGTGCGAGCAAAGCCTTCGACATGGTGTTCGCCGAGGCGTTGTGGACCGAGCTGCACGATAAGGGTGTCGATGTGCTCGGGTTGATCCTGGGCAAGACGGACACTCCCGCACTGCGCAAGCTCGAACATGAACGGGGCCAGATCGCCTCTCCGGCACAGACACCGCCGGGCGCCGCAGCCGTCGACGATGTGGTGGCGGCCGCGTTCGCCAACCTCACCGAGGGACCGACGTGTCTGGTGGGCCCCGAGATCCAAGCAGCAGCACAGCTGATGGCTTCGGTCAGTCGCAACGACGCCGTGCGGTTCATCGCGCAAGCGGTCACCGCTGCGATGGGCTGATCATTCCGTCGGATTCTGGTACGGCGGTCGCCAGATGTCGCGCTCGGTAAGTAGCTCGATCTGGCGCTCGATAACTTCTCGCCGAAACTCCGCGTGGTTTCCCGGGATTCGGTGTAGGTAGCGGTTTTTCGGGTATATGGGGCGTTCGTAGATGATCTCCGCGAGCTCGGTACGGACATCTTTGAGCCAGTTCGTCACCTGCGCAGAGGCCCGGTGGTGCCGCAGCGCCTGGATGTTGACGGTGCCCGCGACAAAGGTCGAGCCGTTGGTGTCGAACTGTTTACCGACGATTCCGCCTTTGTAGTCGACGATCATCGACCGTCCGCCGCCGGCATCGATCGGTGGTGCTCCGTTCTCGATGCTGCCACCGATGTTCGGTGCCACGACGTAGAAGTTGTTCTCCAGTGCCCGGGCACGATTGCTGATTTCGAAGACATCGTTCTCGGTGAATGCCGCCGGCAGCGAGGCCCGGTAAACCACCTCGGCGCCGTTCATCGCCAGGCCCCGACCGTTTTCCGGGAAGTTGCCCTCCATGGCCATCATCACGCCGAGCCGGCCGATCTCGGTATCTGCCACGGGCCAGAACGCGTCGAGGGTCCTGCCGTACCGCTCTACCCACCAGTCGAACAGATCGTGCGGCGAAACCGAACGCTCCACCGGCAGAAGCGCGTTCAGCTTGTAGTGCTGTAGCACTATCTCACCGGACGGGGCGATCACAAACCCGACGTTGAAGAACAGGTCCTTCCACTCGGGATGCCGCGCCTTCGCCTGACCCATGACGAACACATTCCAGCGCCGCGCCATCTCCCCCAGTCGGTCGGTTTCCGGTCCCGGGATGTCGATGGCACACGTCGCCGCATACTCGGCATGGTCGGCATCACGGATCTCGTCGGTGAAACCCTGCAGTGCCCCCTCTGGAATGGCCAGCAACCGCACCGGGATATCGAGATTCGACAGCCAGAACGCGCCCGCTGCCAGGTGTTCGAGGTGGTCGATGTTGACAGCGATGTCAGCTCGACCGCTGATGGGCTGGAAGTTGGGGATCAGGCCGACCGCGTTGTACGGATCGATCAGTCGGTTGTCTGCGGGGTTCACAAATTCAACATTGCCCGCCCCGTTGCCAGAAGTCGAATACATGTTTCCGATTCGATCTGAATAAGCTTCACTTATGGAAATGCGCCAGCTCGAGTATCTGCTCGCGGTGGTGGAGGAGGGCGGATTCACCCGCGCCGCGTTGCGGGCACACGTTGCGCAACCAGCGATCAGTCAGCAAATCGCCCAGCTTGAACGGGAACTGGGTGTCAGGTTGTTCGACAGGTCCGAGCGCCGGGTCCGGCTCACCGCCGAGGGCGAGGCGTTCCTGCCGCACGCCCGAGCCGTTCTGGACACGGTGGCGGCCGGGCGACACGCCGTCGCTGCACTACACGGCGTTCTTGCCGGTCGCTTGACGATCGGTACCGTGGCGTCACCACCAGCGGAGCTTCTGACCCCGCTGCGGATATTTCAGCATCGCCACCACGAGGTGCGGATCACGTTGCGCGTCAACGATTCCGACTCGCTCGTCGCCGACGTCCTGGCCGGCCGCATCGACACCGCGCTCATCGGGCTGATCGGCGAGCGGCTTCTCGGCGGCCCGACCAGGCAGCGTCTACCTGCCGCGCTCGCTGCGGCCGCCCTGGTCACCGAACCCCTGGTGGTGGCGGTGGCACGTGATCACCCGCTCGCGGAACAGTCGTCGGTCGCGATATCCGCACTGCGTGACGAGCGCTTCGCATGCCTCACCAATGGGACAGGGTTACGCACCGTTCTCGAAACAGCTTGTGCAGAAGTAGGGTTCACGCCGGATGTCAGGGCCGAGACCGACCACCTCACCGATCTCGCTGAACTTGTTGGGGCCGGGCTCGGGATCGCGCTCATGCCGCGGTCGACCGCCGAGTGGGCCCGGCCCCACATCGCGACCATCGAATTGCGCCGGCCGCGCCCCGAGCGGCCCCTGGTCTTGATCTGGCATCGACAACGGATCCCGGCAACTGCACAGGCATTCCTGGAGCAGGCCGGTATCAAGGGGGACCTGGAGACGAGCTAGGAAACCCGGTCCGGCGCCCAGTAGGCGAGCATCTCGGCGAAGGTCTCGAATGCGGGCTTCGACACCCCGTAGGCCGCCTCGAAGTGGATGCTCAGCGGGAAGCCGAGGTCGGCCACCCCGTCGATCACCCGCTTGTACAGGTCCAGCATCAGCTTGCGCTTCTCATCCGAGTCACGTTCGGCCAGCTGGCTGACGAACTCCTGCTCGGCGGCCACGGCCTCATTTCCCGGATCCTGGATCAGCCAGTTGATCAGCCCGACCCTGGACTCCATCTTCGGCACGAAGCCGAATGACAGCAGGATCTCGGGCCGGTGATCGGTGGTCTCGGCGAACTCTTTGAGGAAACCGACGATGGCGTCGGAGTACAGCAACTGTGTCATGCCGTACGTCGCGCCCCGCTCGCACTTGAATTTGAACCGGCCCTGCTCACCCTCGCGGGTTGGGATGAGGATGGCGCCCCGGTTGGGAACCAGCTGCTCATAGATCGAGAGGGCGTCCGTGGGTGCGACGCCCTCGCCCTCGCCGTCCTTCATGGTCCGGGGCACGCCGACGAACGCGATGCCATCGAAACCGGCCCCGCTCAGCTCGGTCAGCCGCCCGCCCAGGTCGGCCTCGTCCAGGAACGACGTGACCTGGGTGCACAAGCCGCGCATGTCGGGAAGTTCGGGCCGCAGGATGTTCCAGTACTCCAGGACATCCATCCGCGGCTTCATCTCGATCGGACGGTCGTCGTCCTCGTCGATCATCCCGGGGATCATGACGTGCCGGATCCGCCCTTCGATGCCGGCCTCGGCCGCCAACGCGAGCACTTTCCGTGCCTCTTCAATGGGGTACTGCACGCCGCGTTCGAGGTTCGGCGGGACGAGTTCCAGCGCGATGGTGTTCAGGGGCACGAACTTGCTCCACATCTCATTGCGTTCAGTCGCAGCATGCCGGGCGGCACTGACCAGCAGCAGACGTTGACCTCCAGACTACGGAGCCAGGCTGGCAACCAAGCAGGTACCTCCCCACCAACGCCGCATTTCAGGCAAAGTACGGCGCCAGGCTAACTAGAGTGCCGGGCCGCTTCCTGCCCGAGCTGCGCTTCCGTTCCTCGCGGCACCGCTCTCTACGTGGTAAACCACCCTCATGGCTGAGCGCGTCACCTTCCCCAGCTCGACGGGCCCGATGCTGGCCGGTGTGATCGATCGGCCCGACGGGCCGGTGCGGGGCTGGGGGGTCTTCTCGCACGGTTTCACCCTCGGCAAGGACTCACCGGCCGCCTCCCGCATCTGCAAGCAGCTGGCCGCCGACGGCATCGGGATGTTGCGCTTCGATGCGCTGGGCCTGGGCGACTCGGAAGGAGACTGGGGCGACGGCTCCTTCACCGCCAAGGCCAATGACGTGATCGCCGCCTGCACGTTCATGGCCGAGCGCGGTACCCCGGCCGACCTCCTGATCGGGCATTCGTGGGGCGGCGCGGCGGTGATCGCCGCGGCCCGGCAATCCCCCGGCGTGCGGGCCGTGGTGACCGTGGGCGCGCCGTTCGACCCCACCCACGTCGAGCGTCAGTACGACGCGGTGATCGACCAGGTCTGCGCCGAGGGCAGCGGCGAGTGGATGGTCGGCGGGAAGACGCTGACACTCAAGCGGGCCTTCATCGAGGATGTCCGGGCCACCGAGCTGCTCGACAAGATCAAGGGCCTCAGACTGCCGCTGCTCATCCTGCACTCCCCGACCGACAACACCGTCGGCATCAAGAACGCGAGCGACATCTTCTGGGCCGCCCGCCATCCACGCAGCTTCGTCTCGCTGGAAGGCTCCGAACACCTGCTGACCGGACCCGGGCAGGCCAAACGCGCCGGACGGATCATCGGCGCCTGGGCCGATGCCTACCTCGACGTGCGATAGCGTCACCACATGTCTGACGCAGCCACTCAGATCGCGTTCGTGCAAGCCACCTGGCATCGCAACATCGTCGACAAGGCGCGCGAGGGATTCACCGAGCAGATCGGCACCCACGGCGTCGACGGCGCGGCCCTCGAATTCTTCGAGGTGCCCGGTGCCTTCGAAATTCCGCTCACCGCAAAGCGTCTGGCACTCACCGGGCGTTACCGGGCGATCGTCGCGGCCGGCCTCGTCGTCGACGGCGGCATCTACCGTCACGACTTCGTGGCCACCGCGGTGATCGACGGGCTGATGCGCGTGCAACTCGACACCGACGTTCCGGTGTTCTCGGTCGTGCTCACTCCGCACCATTTCCACGAGCACGACGAGCACATCGACTACTTCACCAAGCATTTCGTCAAGAAGGGTGCTGAGGCGGCGAACGCCGTGGCAGCGACCCTGGCCCTGCACAGCTCGCTGGGCTAACTGCCGGTGGCGCGACGGACGTGCCCGGCGATCAGCTCGTAGACCTTGCGGGTGACCTCGGTTGCGTTGCTCATGATGTTGTAGCCGTGGTCGACGTCGGGCACTTCGTGATACTCGGCCAGGGCGCCCACCGCCTCGAGCTTCTGCGCGTACTGCCACGCCTCGTCGCGCAGCCGGTCGTATTCGGCGGTGACGATCAGCGCCGGGGCGATCCCCTCGAGTCCGTCGGCGTTGGCTCCCCAGACCGGGGACACCAGACGGTCCGTGCGCTGCGCGCGATCGGGGACGTACGCGGTGTCGAACACGTCGCCCATCCACGGCTTCAACACCGCCTTGGCATCCCGCGGGGAGTGCTTGTCCCTTGTGGCGGTGACGAGATCCAGCGGCGGGTAGTGCAGAAACTGGAGTGCGATCTGCGGCCCGCCCTTCTCGAAGGCCAGCCGGGCGGCCCCCGCGGACAGGCTGCCACCCGCGCTCTGGCCTCCGACGCACAGCCGAGTGCCGTCCCAGTCCCGCTCGGGCGCCGCTGCCCAGCTGAGCACGTCATAGATCTGTTCGACCGGTGTGGGGAACCGGTGCCCCGGAGCCAACAGGTAATCGACATTGACCACAACGACATCCGCGTGGGCGGCGAGAAAACGGCACCACGGGTCGTCCTGTTCGCGGTGCCCGACGACGAAGCCCCCGCCGTGCACGTTCACGTACACCGCGGGCTTCGCGTCGCCCGACGGCGGGTGGTACACCGTCGCGGCCACCTCACCGTGACGGGTCGGGATTTCGATCAGCGTTGTGCTGCCGGCGATTTCGGGGAACCGGACGCCGCGCATGGGCGTCGGGCGCGCCGTCGCGGAGAACAACCTGGCCAAGGAATCGGCCACCAGGGGCGTAGACAGTATCGACACGATTGCCCACGGTACCGGCGCACCGCCCCAACCCTGTGAGTTCAACCACGCGAGGTCGCAACCGTGCGCTGCGGCATAGCACTCAGCCCTTGGCCCCCTCGAAATGCCCGGGACAATAGTTAACATGAATCGGGTTCACATTTTTCGTGTGCGACGATTTCTAGGTGGTCACCCACAAGCCGTTACGGCGACGACAACCTGTGCAGGAGCGCAGCCGACGACGCGTCGAACGAATCCGGACCGCAGCACTGGAACTACTCGAAACGCAGGGCGTCGACGCCGTCACGACCCGGGCAATCGCTCACCGGGCCGAGGTCCCGGTCGCGACGGTCTATCAGTTCTTCCCCAACCGCGACGCGATCCTTCAGGAGATCGTCTCCGACCACCTCGACCGGCGTGACGCCGAAGGCGCGGCGATACTGGCCGCGCTCGCCCCGACCAGCCTGGCCGAGGTCGCCCACGGGATCTTCGAATTCCACTACGAGCACTTGCGCAACCACCCGCACCTGGTCAACCTGCACTACACCAGCCTGGCCAGCGGCCTGCTCGCCGACCCGCGGGCGCGCCGGGCCGAGTTCGCCAACGCCCTGCACGCCGGGCTGCTGCATTGGGGTCTGCTGCGCGAAGGCACCGATCCCCTGGTGACGATGGTGGCGGTGGAGATGGGTGATCGTCTGCTGGAGATGGCCTTCCACGCCGGCCCGGAAACAGACCGCGCGATCCTCACCGAGGGCGAACGGGCGTTGACCCGGTACCTGCAGACCTACGCCGCACCTACTGCTTGATCGGCGGTGCGTGCCTGCTTGGCCAGGGCGAATCGTGCGAGCGTGCCGACAAACGGATCGAGGTGGACGATCCGACGGCACAGACCCGGGCCCGGAACCCAGCGCCCGCCGCGGCGTTCGAGCACCAAAGCCTCGACCGGCTCGCCGAATACCGGAGTCGCCACGCCGGGCTCGGTTGCACCCTGCCAGCCCTCGACGATGCGCGCCTGCAGCCGCCGGCCGTCGAGGCGGCGCACCCGCACCGATGACGCCGTCACCGAGACCACGACGACGGTGGTCGGAAACTCGCCGCCGATACCCACCTGGACGACCTCGTCGACGAGCGGAACCGTCAGACAGATCGTTCCCGGTCTCAGGCGGTCCAGATCAGATGCCGGCAGGGGCGACGAGCACTCACGCATACCGTTAATGATTATCATTTTCATCGCCTGCGTTCAACGGCACCGCCGATGGCGCAGGTCAGCGGGTTAGCGACTCAACGACGGGCGCCGCTTCCACCGACTTCGGCGGCAAGCGGCGGCGGCAGCGGAGTCGTCGGAGTGGGCGCCGCTGTCGCGGGAGCCGGGGCCGTACCCGGGGACTTCGGTACGTCCTGAGCCGCGGGCGCTCCCGGGCGATGGAAGTCGATCATCGACTCCTCGCGGATCACCTTCTCCCCCACGCTGAGCACCAGCGACTTCGAGGTCACCAGATATTCGATCCCGGCGTTCTCCACGCGGAACGCGCCGTCGTCGTTGCGAGAGGCCGGCACGACCAACTTGGCGCCGTCGCGCAGCCGCACACCGCGGTACTCGTACTTACCGCCCGACACCGAACAGATCGCCACCCGAGAGGCGTCGGTGCTGCCGAACAGCACGGTCGCGTCGGCACTGTCGCACCGCGCCGTGGAATCGACATAGCCCCTGGCATCACTGGCCGGGGCGGCCGTGGCCGAAGGAATCCCCACCGCGAGCAACGCAATACCCGCCGTCACCGCAGCGGTGATACAGCGACGCGGGGACCAGGTACCAGACATCGATTACCACTGAACCACGGCTTTGCTACTTGCACGAGCGTCAACCCCGAGAGACCACCGAATCGTTAGGTCCCCGCAATACAGTCGACCGCTCGCCCGTGGTGAACACGACCGGGATCCGTCGGTAGCCACGCGTCACGGAGTTGCCGTGGAACACCGCGGCGCCTTCGGGATCCGAGGCGAGATCGGGCATCTACTTGCCCTGTTCCGCGGCCTGGCGGGCCTGACGTTCCTCGTACCGGCGCACCAACTCGCGGAAGCCCAGCCGGTCGTACTTCGGGGTCGGCTGGATCCCCCACTCGTCGCGGGCGGTGTCCTTGCCTTCGGCGCCCTCCGGCGGCCCGAACATCGGGTAGGGATGCTTGCACTCCAACGTGTCATCGGAGTAGCGGACCTTGAGCAGCTCACTGCAGATCTGAGTCAGGCTGAGCGTCGGATACCCGTAGTAGACGGCCATGAAGGGCAACGTGAACGCGCCCTCCACGACCAGCGCGACCAGGCACACCATCACGGCCCGTTTGATCCATTTGTGCATGTTCGCGTAGTACGGCGTGGTACCCGGCGGCAGATCCTGTGCCGGGTCTGTTTCGGTTTCGTCAGTTATCGACACCATGCGCTCCTTGAAAGATGTTCAGTCGGTGAAGATTTCGCGGTTGACCGTGTGCAGGTACGGGATCGCCAGGAACGGGGTGATGTAGAAGATGTCGTAGAGCCACCAGCCGATCACCGGGAAGATCACCCCGGCGTAGCGGACGTCGGCGAACATCGTCATGTTGAAGACGTAGACGCACCAGATCAGCACGCCCATCCAGCAGGTGACGATCATCCACTGGTGTCCCCAGCGTTTCATCTGCAGGAACCCGATGGCCGCGGCGCAACGCATCGCGAAAACCGTGACGATCATGCCGAAGACCATCGACTTCTCACCCGGCCCGGCCGAACCGCCGATCCAGAGTTCGTTGTAGTGCCAGAAGTAGCCGGCGTCGAACATGTAGCCCCAGCCGACCATCAGCACCCGGTTGATCAGGGTGTGGTTGGCCACCAGATCCAGCGCCCATCCCAGGCTGTTGAGCGCACCGTCGATCAGCACGAGGTAGCCGATCAGCGTGACGATCATCGGCCGCACCGACAAGCCGTCGCGCTGGGCCTGGCGCTGTAACCACACCCCACGCATGAAGATCGGGAACCCGATCAGACCCGGAATCCACATGCCCATCAGCAGGGCGCCGGCGATCATCCACTTGTCGGCCCGGCGTTGCGCCAGCCGGGATTGCTCGTGGTGATCCTCGAGTGTCACCGAATCAGACCGGGCCAGCGGCAGGTTCACAGGTCCCACCAGCCCCTGGCGAAGGACATGTACAGCTGGATGCAGAACATCGTGAACAGGTAGCCGTAGACGACAACCTGTAGAACGATCAACGCGCGCTTGCGCTTTCGCTCCTGTTCGTTCATCGGGCATCCTTTCCTCGGTTTCGGGCCGCACCGTCGAGCAGGCCGGCTGCCGCGACCTCACGGAGCCCGTCGTTGATCGCCCCGTCGGTGCTCAGCGGCGCGAGCACGCAGGCCTCGGCGGCGTCGAATTCGGTTGCGCCCTCCGCGACGAGCTGTGCCGCGGTGACCAGCACGCGCGTCGAGGGCGGCTCGAAATGGAACGCGGCGTCTGCGCTGCGGATCGCCACGGCACAGGCCACCAGACGCGCTGCGGTGTCGTGACCGACTCCGGTCTCCGCGACGATCACCCCGGCCTCGCGCTCGGGCGGCAGGTACGCCATCGGCAGCGTCGCAAACCGTTGCCGGAAGGACGGTTTGAGCTCCTTGAGCGAACTGCGATAGGCCGGGTTGTAGGAGCACACCAGCATGAAGGTGTCCGGTGCCCGCACCACCTCCCCGGCCCGGTCGAGGTACAGCGCGCGGCGATGGTCGGTGAGCGAATGCAGGATGGCCAGCGAGTCGTGCCGGGCTTCGACCACCTCGTCGAGATAGCAGATGGCCCCGGCCTTGACCGCGCGGGTCAGTGGCCCGTCGGTCCACACCACGTCGCCGCCGGTGACCATGAACCGGCCCACCAGATCCGAGCTGGTCAGGTCGTCGTGGCAGCTGATCGTCACCACCGGGCGCTGCAACAACGAACCCATGTGCTCGACCAGGCGGGTCTTGCCGCAGCCGGTCGGACCGGTCAGCATCACCGGGATCCGGCGGGCGTAGGCCTGCTCGAACAGCTGAATCTCGTTGCCGTTGGAGAAATATACGTCGGTACTCAATTCCGTCCCTCCAGTCAGGCCGCGACCAGTTCGCGGTGTACGTGTGCCAGCACGCGCGGAAGCTCCTCGACGCGGCGGATCCGTTGGGAGCGCCGCGGTCCGAACACCTCGGGCAGGGGATCGACACGGGTCGGCCCGACGCCGACGTAGTACACGGCGACTCCGGCGTCGTTGGCCTCCTCGACCGCATGCGCGGTATCCGCCCAGGCGTAGCGCCCCTCATAGCCCTCGTCGGAGATCAGTCCGTCGCCGATGACGATGAGCAGCCGCCGCTCCGACGGTTGGGCGAGCAGGCGACTGGTCAGATGCCGCAAGGGCGCGCCCAGGCGGGTGTATCCCCCGGTGACCAGGCCGGCCGCGCTCGGCGGGACGAACCGCCGGTCCTCGAAGTCCTTGAGGCACTGCACTTCCACCCGGTGCCGGGTGTTCCCGGTGAACACGAAGATGCCGTGGCGTTCGCGGGCCTGGGTCATCGCCCGCGACAACGCGTCGGCGCAGGCCAGCTCGAGCCGGAAGATCCGGCCGCCGTGCACCCCCAATGACGAACTGCCGTCGAGCAACAGCGCCGTGGACACGTCCCGGCTGCTGGGCAACAACTCCCGGAATACCCTGGGTTCGCCCGCCTCTCCGGTAGCCAGGTCGATGTGGTGGCGCACATAGGAATCCACATCCAGGTCGGATCCGTCCTCCAGGCCGTCGGTCATCGCACGGTGGGTGTGTTCTGAGAACCAGGCCCGCAGATCGGCTGATACCGGCGCAGACTGGCGGCTGCGCGGCGGTTTGGCGTGCTCGACGACGGCGACGTGATCGCGCAGGAAACTGTCGGTCCACGCGTTCCACTCCGGGTAAGGAATGCCCGGCCGGTGCTGCGGGGTGACGTCGAGGTCGTTGTCCTGCGGCCGGCTCGGGGGCGGCAGATTAGGGTTGCGCACTCCGCCGTCACCGCCGACCGGCACGGAATACGGCCTGGGTAGCCGCTTTTGGGTACTGGTCCACGGCATCCGGCCGAACCTGCGGCGCAACCCGTCGGTCAGACCGGCCGGCGCGGTCCAGGCGACGGGCAGCCGGCCCAGCAGCGGGTCGACATCGAGCTGTCCGCGGCCGCGCGCCAGCTCCACTGCCCGCTGCAGCATGTCGGCGGCCGGCAGATCGCCGTCGGCGTGCCCCAGTTCCGGTAGAAGTCTTCGGGTTTCGCTGATCAGGCCGGGCCAACGGGTCGCGATCCAGCCCAGCGCCACCCCGGCTTCGATCAGCGTCAGGGCCTGCAGCTCACGGCCGGACAGCTCGTTGAGTCGGTAGTGCACCAGCCGGTCCTTCGACGGGGCGCATTGCAGCGCCACCCCGCAGGTCAACGAGCGTCGGGTCCAGGTGGGCACGGCTGCCGGGTGGGGAACCAGCACGATGTCGAGCGGCGCGCTCAGCCCGAAACCGCGCTGCTCTCCGGTGACCAGCCGCACCCCGTCACGGCGGCCCCCGCTCAGCGCAACGGCGGTCAGGGCACAGCTGCGTTCGACTGCGAGCGCGTCGTGGTCGGCCATCAGTTCAGAACGTGCCGATGTTGGAGAACATCCAGTACCAGAACCAGATGATCAGGGCGGTGCCGCCCCACGCGCCGATGTAGCGGCAGATTTCCCAGAACACTGCACCCTCCTTCGCGATCGAATTTCTGACTTCAGTCAATATCTGAGTGCGTCAGTCGGTGAAGATCTCCCGGTTGACCGTGTGCAGGTACGGGATCGCCAGGAACGGGGTGATGTAGAAGATGTCGTAGAGCCACCAGCCGATCACCGGGAAGATCACCCCGGCGTAGCGGACGTCGGCGAACATCGTCATGTTGAACACATAGCCGCACCAGATCACCACGCCCATCCAGCAGGTGACGATCATCCACTGCTGCCCCCACCGCTTCATCTGCAGGAACCCGATGCCCGCGGCGATGCGCATGGTGAACACCGTGAGGATGAGGGCGACCTCCCAGGCCTTCTCCCCCGGGCCGCCTGCACCGCCCACCCACAACTCGTTGAAATGCCAGAAGTAACCGGCGTCAAACATGTTGCCCCAGCCCGTCAGAAGGACCCTGGCCAGCAAGGAGTGGTTGCCGATCAGGTCCAGCGACCAGCCCATCGCGTTGATCGCGGCATCGATGACGACGAGGTAGCCGAGCAGCGTGACCATCATCGGACGCACCGACAATCCGTCCCGCTGGGCACGTCGCAGCAACCACACGCCGCGTAGGAAGATCGGCAGCCCGATGGTGCCGAGGACGGCACTGCCGATCAGTAGCGAGCCGGCGATCAGCCACTTGTCGGCCTGACGCTGCGCGGTTCTGGACCGCTCGTCGTGGTCGGCCACCGGGCGCGCGGGCGCACCTGCCGCGGCCGTGCGGCGCGGCCTGATGGTCGGCAGATTCAAGCGTCCTCCTGCGAGCCGGTCCCGAACTGTTGACTGACTATAGTCAACGAATCGGCGGCTGGACAGGGGCCCGCAGGGGCAGCGCCAGGTCTAGGGCGCGAGGCTCCGCATGGTCCTGACGACGTAGTCATCCAGGAGGGCGTCGCGGGTCGGCCAATCGTTGGTCGTGATCAACAGCGCGTAGAAGCCGAGCAGGAAGAACACCGCGCTGTTCCACGGGTTGACGTCGGCGGCGACCGCGCCCTGCTGCTGGGCCAGTTCGATCTCCCGGGCCACCCCGGAGATCACCGGATGCTCCTGGCTGTCCGGTGCGGGTGGCCGGGTCTGCGAGAAGTGCAGGGCCAGAAAGTCTTTGAACAGGACGCCGCCGAGCCTGCGTTCCAGCCCGATGACCAGGCGCATGGCTTCCCGCAGCCCGTCCTCCAGGCTGTGCGGTTTCTTGAGGAACTGGGTGTACTGCTTGGCGATCCGCTCCTCTTCGCGCTGCTCCAGCTCCAGCAGCACGTGCTCCTTGGTGGGGAAATGGAAGAAGAACGTGCCGTGCGCCACGCCCGCTGCGGTCACGATCGCGCCCACGTCCGCTTCGGCCATCCCCGCGCGTTTGAACTCTGCGATCGCCGCACCCATCAACCGCTCACGCGTCTGCAGGCGCTTCGCCTCACGCGCAGACAACCCGTCTGCCACAGCCATTCCGTTCCGTCGTATTGACCCGACTCAATGAACCCACTCAATCGGCTACGACTGGACACTATCCCGGGTGGCGGGCACACCCGGCCCGGTCCTGAGCCCTACTTCCAGGCGAAGACCGGTTGTTCGAGTTCGTCGACCGGATCGGTGCGCCCCTCCAGGGCCAGCCAGCGCAACTGCAGCAGCACCGCGCCGGTCGGCGCGTGGATCAGGTCATTGCCCAACGGAATCTGCACCACCGGGCGCGGGCTCTCCGGAATCGCGATGAACCGCGGCGAATCCTCGCGCTGCAGCTGATGCAGCCCCACCCGGTACGCCGCCACCACCTCGTCGGGCGACAGCCGCAGATCCAGCCGTCCGCCGCCCCAGACCACCACCGGGGTGATGACGTATCCCGAGCGGGTCGGGTAGTCGTCGAGCAGGCCCAACACCGCCGAGTCGGGCAGGCTCACCCCGACCTCCTCGTCCAGTTCCCGCAGCGCGGCCTCGATCGCCGACTCCCCGGGATCCAGCCGCCCGCCGGGTAGCGCCCACTGCGCGGCATGCGACGACAGCCGAGAAGTCCTGCGACACAACAGGAAAGCGGCCCCGCCGGATACGTCGACCATGCGTCCGTCGAGTCCGGGCTCAGGCATCGGCCGTCCCCCGATCCACTCGTCGACCGGAGCCGGATCCACCCGGTCCTCACCGAGTTCGGAGTCGACCAGGACCACCGCGACGGCCGCGTGCCGCTTCGTCGGGTCGGTCACGGCGCGGCGCTCGTGCCCCGCCAGATGCGCACCGATGCGTTCCCGCAGGGCTTCGTCATAGGCGATCGTCACCGCTCGACCATATGCGGGATGCCCTCGACGCGACCGGCGAGGCCACGCCGCCTACTGGTCCGGCTTGCGGGTCTGCTGATACAGCGTGAGCTTCCACACTCCGTCGACCCGGTGGTAGACGCTGGACATGGCGCCGACGAACGCGGGCTCGTCGCCGTCGCGGTAGGCCGTACCCGTGTAGACCAGAGCCGCGTTGTCGTCGTCGAGGGCGATCAACCGGACGCCGCTGATCTCATACGCACGCCACGGCGGGGATTGCGCCAACGCGCTGACGACGGTGTTCCGGTCCATCACCATGCCGTTGGCGAGGACCATGACGGCGTCGGGCAGCATCAGTTCGCCGTAGAAATCGGCGCCGGAAGACTCGCACAGCGAGTCCCACCCGGCCCGTTCGATGTGCAGGAGTTCGTCGAGAACTGGACTGGTCACCGTCATCGAGTACCCGTTACGCAGACCTGGCATGCCTGGGCACCACTGTTGAAAGAGTGGTAGAAGTGATTCGTGGGTGATGTGTCGGCCCTCGCGGGCATCGCAGCAGTGACTGCGGCCGCCGCCGTGTGCACGATCGCGACACCCGTGTCGTCGGCGGCGCCGAAGTGTCCCGACATCGAGGTCGTGTTCGCCCGCGGCACCGACGAACCCGCCGGCATCGGCAATGTCGGCAAGGCGTTCGTCGACACGCTGCGCCCCATGGTCAAAGGCTCGACGGTCGACACCTACGCGGTGGAGTACCCCGCGTCGTGGGACTTCATGAAGGCCGCGGCCGGAGCCACCGACATGAGCAAGCGGATCCAGGCCACGGCGGCACGCTGCCCCAAGACCAAGATCGTGATGGGCGGCTACTCGCAGGGCGCGGCGGTGGTCGACGTCGTGGCCACCTCACCGGTCGCCGGTCTCGGCTACTCCGCCCCGCTGCCTGCCGCGGTCGTTCCGCGCGTCGCCTCTGTCGTGGTCTTCGGTAACCCGTCGGCACGTCTCGGCCAGCCCCTGACCCGCATGAGCCCCGACTTCGGCGCCAGGACCGCGGACCTGTGCAACACCAACGACCCCATCTGTTCGCCCGGCCGGGACTGGAACGCGCACATCACCTATCCGAAATCAGGCCTGATCAAGCTCGCCGCGCAATGGGTCACGAGTCACGTCCAGCCGCCGCCTCCAAAGCCCGCTGCTCGAGGCTGAGGACCGGATAGAGCCGGTGCTTCCCCGGGAGGCCCTTCAGTTCCACTTCGCGGGCCGCACCCAGGACGATGTCATCGAGATGCCTGACCGCGTCACCGACCGGCTCGCTGACGAGGATCTCGCCGCCTTCAGCCTGACCGGCCACGCGGGCCGCCATCGCGACGTCGAGACCGAACAGGTCGTCACCGCGGCGCACCGAGGTGCCCATGTGCACGCCGATCCGCACCCGGATGGCCTGCCACCGCTGGGCGTTCTCCGCGAGCGCGCTCTGCACATCGGTGGCGAACCGCACCGCGTTCTCCGGGTCGGCGAACGCGATCATGAAACCGTCGCCCTGCGTCTTGACGACATGGCCACCGTGTTTGTCGACCCGCGCCTGGACGAGCTTGTTGTGCTTCTCCAGCAGCTTCACCCAGGCCCGGTCACCCATCGCGGCGTTGTACTCGGTCGAGCCCTCGATGTCCGAGAAGACGATGACGACGCGTCCGTCAGCGGTCAGCCGCGCCAGATCCGGGCGTTCCACCTGCGCCCATCCGGCGAGGTCCTCGATCGAGTTGCGGACCGTTGCGCCCAGCCCCTTGTTGAGCAGCATGTCCGCGGTCTGAAAGACCGTCTTGATGGCCAACGGCGCCACACCCCGACGACGCTTCCGCCTGCGGTCCTCATCCTCGAGCTTCATGCGCTCGATCTCACGCCGCGCGTTCGTCAGCTGCCGCCGGCTCACGATGAACAGCACCAGGAACGTGACGAACGCCGCGAACAGCACGACGACAACGACCAACAGGACGGACTCAAGCGTGGTCGGCATCGGCACCCGCTGATTATCGCCGCACACCGGTTCTCCGGCGCACATGTCACATTTCGTCGAGTCGAGGTGTCTCGAGGGGGTAATCCCCATCAACCAGGAGTGCACCATGGATGCTCGTTTGAACCTGTTCGAGAACCCGACCGCCGTCAAGATGCTCAAGTACGTCACCTCGGCGGGCAAGGTGATCACGGACTCGGCGCTCCCCGAGGCGACGCAGCAATTGGTGGCGCTGCGCGCCAGCCAGATCAATGGCTGCGCCTTCTGCACCGACATGCACACCAAGGACGCGGTGCTCGCCGGGGAGACCCAGCAGCGCCTCCACCTGGTCGCGGCATGGCGGGAGGCAACGGTATTCACCGAGGCCGAACGCGCGGCCCTGGAATTGACCGAGCAGGGCACCCGGATCGCCGATGCGGCGGGCGGGGTCAGTGACGACGTGTGGGCCAATGCGGTCAAGCATTACGACGAGAACCAACTGGGCGCGCTGGTGTGCCTGATCGCCTTCATGAACACCGTCAACCGCTTGAACGTGATCGTTCAGATGCCCGCCGGCGACTACCAGCCGGGCCAGTTCGGATAGCGGCGCTCTCGCGTTCGTAACGCAGTGGCGGCCGAGGGGCCGGCAGATTCATACGGTCAATGCAATTTCCGTGACTAGGGAGGTTGCAGGTGCCGCCGGCTTATCCACGTGTGATGCGGCGAGAGTTTTTCGATC
>NZ_JBSGAQ010000010.1:0-157194 GCF_053600815.1 Mycobacterium sp. NPDC004974
CACCCGGGCTCAGTGGCCCAACGGACGCCGGTTCCTCGACGCCGGTGCCACGGTGGCCCTCGCAACGGACTGCAACCCCGGCAGCTCCTACACCATCAGCATGCCGCTGTGTATCACCCTAGCGGTGCGCGATATGCATCTCACTCCCGCTGAAGCCCTATGGGCAGCCACAGCAGGCGGTGCAGCAGCACTGCGCCGCAACGATATCGGCGCGCTCACCCCCGGCAGCCGGGCCGACTTCGTACAGCTGCAGGCCCCCACGTACGTGCACCTGGCGTACCGGCCCGGCGTCCCCATCATCGCCAATACCGTCGCAGCCGGCTAAACCCAACCCGAACACACCCTGCCTCGACCCTGACATCCGCGACCGCCCCCGGCCTGTCCGGCGGTGGTCGGTGCAGAAGAAGACGCGGTATGAGAAGTAGACATAGCCACGCTCCCCTCGAAAGCGGCTGCTGATATCGGCCATTCGAAGCCAGCTAGGCTCAGCGCGGCGCTTACCGGTTTGAATCGGCGTGACGTAATGGCGCTCGGCGATCGCGACACCGAAGCGGCGTTGCCGGCAGTGCCCAGCGCAGACAACTCAAATCGCTTCTGCCTGCGGCGTACTGGCTCACTGCCGGTATGCGAGTACGAATCTCACTGTTGCCGAGCTAATTTCATCGCAACCGCGCGACAGTCCCACACCGAAGGTGGATTTCGCCGAATTCCCGGGTGTTACCCACAGCGTCCCACCTCATCGTGCACAATATGAGCTCGCGTGAGTGCCCGTCGCCGCCTGCCACGCCCATCACACCGCCGTTCCCCGGGAGCAAGCTTGGTCACCTGCCTAGTTTCCACACCGCATCCGTCGTATCAGCCGGCTCGCCGTGGACGGCACCGGAAGGCACCGCAGCGCCGTTGGCTGCCTGTCGGCATGGGGGTCGCGGCCGCGGCTGTCGTCAGCTCCATGCTCACGGCATTCGTCATCCTCACCACGCTTGCGTCCAAATTCTCGTCCAGGGATTCGGTGTATGCCGTCGGCGCCAGGACGTACGAGGTGAAACCGACCCGGAAGCCGCTCCCCAGCTTCGCCGAGCGGGCGGCCGCTCCGGCCGTCGCGGCGTTCGCCTCCGACGGCTCCGGATTCGTCGATTCCCAGGCACGCTGCGGCGACAACCAGACGGCCAGGGCCATCGGCCGAACCGAACGCTCGCTGGTGGTGATCTGCCTGGACCGCACCGGCCGGCTCGAGTACCACGGTGTCCGACTCTCCGACCGCGCCGCGCTGGCCGCATCGGCCGATGCCACGTCGGGCCGCCGCTTCGTCGCGAGCAACTATCAGGTCAACTACGCGGTGTCACCGACCGAGTTGCTCGTCACCTCGGGTAGTGCGGTCCTCAAGCGCGAACCGATGGTCGAATACCGCGAGATTCTGTCCACGCCCGTCGTCATCGCACCGCGGTAACCGCGCTAAGCTGGTCGCTCATCGGCCACGCGGCGGGAGATCGATGTCCACATTCTGGCGGTACCTCGGTATCCAGGCCATGGTGTTCGTCGTCGGTATCGTCGGGCCGATCTTCCTGATCGTTTACTTTGCTGCACAACCAGATCCGACTCTCAAGTGGATGTACTTCGCGGGTCTGGTCATCACCGCGGTGGAGGTTCTCATCGCGCTCGAGCTGACCCGCATCAGTTCACCGACAGACACCACCAGCGATCTCCCGGAGTGATGTGAGATGGATTCGTCGTTCGCCTTCGAACTTGCCCGCACCGATGGGATCGGGCAGTCGGCGCTCGCCGCGGACGGTGAGCTGACCGCCGTCGAGTTACTCGACGCCGCGATCACCCGCGTCGAGGCGACCCGCGGTCTCAATGCGGTGCTCACCGACCTGTTCGAGCGGGGCCGGGCGCAGGCCGCGGCCCTCGACGAGTCCGGTGTGCTGCGCACCGGACAGGCCGGGCCGCTGGCCGGCGTCCCCTTCCTGCTCAAGGATCTCGGAGCAGCCCTGGCGGGCGCCCCCGAAGCCATGGGCTCACGCGCGTTTCGCGACCATGTCGCAACGGAAACCGCGTGGACGGTGAACCGGTACCTCGATGCCGGACTCGTCGTGTTCGGCAAGACCAACACGCCGGAGTGGGGCAACCACTGCACCACCGAGCCGTTGTTGTCCGGCGCCACCGTGAACCCGTGGTCCTCGACCGTCACCCCGGGCGGATCCAGCGGCGGTTCGGCCGCGGCCGTGGCTGCCGGCGTGGTTCCCGCGGCCTCGGGTGGGGACGGCACGGGTTCCATCCGGGTACCGGCCTCATGTTGCGGCGTCGTCGGCCTCAAACCACGGCGCGGACGATCCTCCTTCGCGCCAGACGGCGGCCACGGACTCGAAGGCCTGGTGAACAACCACGCACTGACCCGGACGGTGCGCGACTGCGCGGCCCTGCTGGACATCATCGCCGGCACCGCACCCGGTGATCCCTACAGCGCCGCCGTGCCGGCCGTTTCCTACCTCGAGACGGCCGCGCGAACCCCGTCGGCCCAGCGCATCCTGATCGCCACGGCATCGCCGTTTCCCACCGACCGGATCGACCCCGAGGTGGTGTCGGCGGTCGAAGCAACCGGGCGGCTGTTGGAAGGCCTCGGGCATCACCTCACCCCGGGTGCTCCCACGATCGATCCGGACGCGGTCGCCGAGGCCATCGCGGTGCTGCACACCGTCAGCAACGCAGAGCTGCACGAGTTGGCCCGGCAGCACCTGGGCCGGGCGCCCCGCGAGGACGAGTTCGAGCCGAGCACCTGGGTGATGATCCGCGAGGGCTTCACCACCACGGGCCTGGCCTATGCCCAGGCGATCGCAGCGATCCATGCCCAGACCCGTCGGTTCGCAGCGGGAATGGCCGGTCACGACGTGCTGCTGGTGCCGACCCTGCTGACCGGACCACCGCCGTACGGGCTGCTGAATCAGCCCCGGGGGACCACCCGAGCCTTCTTCGACGTCGAGTTCGCCACCACCGGATGGACGGCGCTGGCGAATGTCACCGGCTGGGCGGCGATCTCGCTGCCCCTGGGGCAGACTCGCGACGGTTTGCCGATCGGGGTGCAGCTGATGGCTCCCGACGAATCGGTCCTGCTCAGCCTGGCCGGTCAGCTCGAGCAGGCTGCCCCGTGGGGTGCCCGCACCCCGCCTCGATGGGTGGCCGCTACCGCCGGGACGTAGCCGCATATCCTCTGAGTCGAACTGTCCGCCACCAGCGGTGAGCGCCTCGACGGCACAACAACCGCAGGACGCCGTCTTCAAAGGAGTAGACAACCTCATGGTGAACCAGCAGCAGGCCGACAAGATGACCACGGGCAAGGGCTTCATCGCCGCGCTCGACCAGAGTGGCGGGTCCACCCCCAAGGCCCTGCGTCTGTATGGGGTCGAGGAGAGCGCCTACTCCTCCGAAGAGGAGATGTTCGACCTGATCCACCAGATGCGCTCGCGCATCATCACCTCCCCGGTGTTCAACGGCGACCGGGTCCTGGCCGCCATCCTGTTCGAGCAGACCATGGACCGTTCCATCGAGGGAAAGCCCACCGCCACCTACCTCTGGGAAGACAAGAGCGTGGTGCCGCTGCTCAAGATCGACAAGGGGCTGGCCGACGTCGCTGACGGCGTGCAGGTGATGAAGCCGATGCCCGGCCTGGACGATCTGCTGGCCCGCGCGGCGAAGAACGGCATCTTCGGCACCAAGGAGCGCTCCGTGATCGGCGCGGCCAACGCCGACGGCGTCGCCGCCGTGGTCGCCCAGCAGTTCGAGGTGGCCAACCAGGTGCTCTCGCACGGTCTCATCCCGATCATCGAGCCCGAGGTCACCATCTCGATCTCCGACAAGGCCGAGGCCGAGGACCTGCTCCGCGACGAGATCACCAAGAACCTCGACGCGCTGCCCGCCGACCAGAAGGTGATGCTCAAGCTGACCCTGCCGACTCATGCCAATCACTACCAGTCGCTGGTCGAGCATCCGAAGGTGATGCGGGTCGTGGCGCTGTCCGGTGGCTACTCACGCGATGAGGCCAACAAGCTGCTGGCCGCAAACACCGGCGTGATCGCCAGCTTCAGCCGGGCGCTGACCGAGGGTCTGTCGGCCCAGCAGAGTGACGACGAGTTCAACGCCACGCTGGACAAGTCCATCCAGTCCATCTACGACGCCTCCGTCGCAGGTTAGTCGCGGATCCCGGCGAGCCGAGGCGCACGAAGATGGTCATCCCGATCGATCGCCCCAAACTGGAGGGCAATGTCGCCGTGGGCGACGGCCGGCAGCTCGGGTTCGCCGAGTTCGGTGATCCACAGGGCCGTGCAGTCTTCTGGCTGCACGGCACCCCGGGTGCGCGCAGGCAGATCCCGACCGAGGCCCGCATCTACGCCGAGCGGAACCACATCCGGCTGATCGGGGTCGACCGCCCCGGCATCGGATCCTCCACTCCGTACCAGTACGACCGGGTGCTGGATTTCGGTGACGATCTGCGCACCATCGCCGACACGCTGGGCATCGACAAGATGGCCGTCATCGGGTTGTCCGGTGGCGGGCCCTACACGCTGGCCACCGCGGCCGCCATGCCCGACCGGGTCGTGGCGGCCGGAGTGCTCGGCGGGGTGGCGCCGATGGTCGGCCCCGACGCGATCAGCAGTCCGCTGATGCAGCTCGGTGCGGCGGTCGCACCGATCCTGGAGGTGGCCGGTGCGCCGATCCGGTTGGTCGCATCCGGGCTGATCAGGTTGATCCGTCCGGTCGCCTCCCCCGCCTTGGAGATCTACGCCCGGATCTCCCCCGAGGGCGACCGGCGCATGCTCGGCCGGCCCGAGTTCAAGGCCATGTTCCTCGACGATCTGCTCAACGGCAGCCGCAAGCAACTGGCCGCCCCGTTCTACGACATCGTGGTGTTCGAGCGTGACTGGGGCTTCCGGCTCGACGAGGTCAAGGTTCCGGTGCGCTGGTGGCACGGCGACCACGACCACATCGTGCCGTTCGCACACGGTCAGCACGTGGTCTCCCGGCTGCCCGACGCCGTGATGACCGAGCTGCCCTACGAAAGCCACCTCGGTGGACTGGGCTGCGCGGAGGAGATCATGGGCGCCATGATCTCGACGTGGGACGAGGCGCGCACCGACTGAGCACCCCGGGAGTCGACCTTCGGTACCGGTGACCCGGTGACGTTCGAGTAGCGCACTACTCTAGGCCCGGCTCCGGCCTGCTCCGATACTTCGAACAACTGGCGATGTGCCA
The DNA here is from genome assembly GCF_053600815.1 of Mycobacterium sp. NPDC004974. Taxonomy (NCBI): domain Bacteria; kingdom Bacillati; phylum Actinomycetota; class Actinomycetes; order Mycobacteriales; family Mycobacteriaceae; genus Mycobacterium; species Mycobacterium sp. NPDC004974. The sequence continues at coordinate 5,245 of NZ_JBSGAQ010000010.1, forward strand.
GCGGGTCCGGAGGTCGGCAATGGCAACGATCGGCAAACACGCAGTGGTGCTGGGCGCGAGCATGGGTGGGCTCCTGGCCGCTCGGGCACTGGCTGACTTCTTCGACACCGTCACGCTCGTGGAGCGCGACGTGCTGCCCGACGGTCCGGTTCAGCGGCGCGGCGTCCCGCAGGGCCGGCACGCTCACGGGCTGCTCAGCGGCGGACTGCAGGCACTTGCCGAACTGTTTCCCGGGCTCCCAGAGGAACTGGCGGCCGACGGCGCCACGGTGCTCGACGGCGCGAATCTGTCCCTCATCTCCCTGACGTTGAGCGGTCACACCCTCAATCTGAACGGGCAGCCGGCCAAACCGATCGAGTCCTATCTGGCCAGCAGACCGTTCCTCGAGGCCCACGTGCGGGACCGGGTACGCGCCATCGACAATGTCCACATCCTGGACGGCCACGACGCGGTCGAGTTGCTGATGGATGACACCCGCCGCGTGACAAGTGTGTTGGTGGCCGACCGGACCGGTGGCGCCGGACAGGCGATATCCGCCGACCTGATCGTCGACGCCATGGGCCGCGCCGGACGGACACCGGCGTTCCTGGAGAGCGCCGGATTCGGACGTCCACCCGAGCACCAGATAGCGGTGCAGGTGGCCTACTCCAGCCAACTGTTGCGCTTCGGCGACACGGCTCCGCGCGACCGGCTCACCCTCGTCGGAACCATCCCCGAAAGACCTTGTGGTGGTTCATTGTTCGCCTACGAGGACGACACCTGGCTGCTCACCACCGCCGGGATGAGCGGCCGCGAACCGCCCGCCGACCTGGCCGGGATGATCGCCTTTGTCGAGGATGTGTTCCCCGCCGAGACCATCGCAGCCCTGCGCACCGCGCAACCGTTGGGCCCGCCGGCCACCTTCCGCTACCCGGCGAGTGTGCGTAGGCGCTATGAGCGCCTGACCCGGTTCCCCGACGGTCTGCTGGTCTTCGGTGACGCGATCTGCAGCTTCAATCCAGTCTACGGACAAGGCATGTCGGTGGCCGCGCTCGAGGCACTCGCGCTGCGTGACTGCCTGGCCCGCGGCGGCGACGATCTGGGCCGCCGATTCCTGCGGGCCGCCGCCGGCTGCGTCAACACGGCATGGCAGATGGCCTGCGGCGCTGACCTGGCCATGCCCCAGATACCCGGGCCTCGCCCGGTCTCGGTGCGGTTGTCCAACTGGTACACCGAGCGGGTGCTCACGGCTGCCGAAGACGATCCGGTGGTGACCGAGGCGTTCTTCCGGGTGATGAACCTGGTCGATCCGCCGAGCCGCCTGGTGCATCCGTCGATCGTGCGGCGGGTGGCGGCCGGCGCGTCCCGGCGGCGCCGCACGCGACGGCCTGCTCCCGCCGAACCCGCCGTGGCGCCGCTGGGCTGACGACACCCGGGTCAGTCACCACCGTCGGTTAGGGCCCGGCGCAGCAGGTGCATCGCCACCGTCGTGGCCCGCTCCCGGATATCGGATCGATTTCCCGGGAGGCGCAGGGTGCGGGTGATTGCCGCCGATCCGGCCCGGACCGCGAAACACACTGTGCCGACGGGCTTCTCGGGGCTGCCGCCGTCCGGGCCCGCGATACCGCTGATGGCCACCGCGGTATCGGCACCGAAATGGTGAATCGCACCGGTGACCATCGATTCGACCACCGGCTCGGACACCGCGCCGTACTCGGTGATCAGAACCGGATCCACGTTCAGCAGTTCGGCTTTGGCCTCGTTCGAATAGCTGACGACGCCACCGGCGAAGTAGTCCGAGCAGCCGGGGATGTCAGCCAGCCGGGCGGCCAGCAGTCCGGCGGTGCAGGATTCCGCGGTGGCGATCCGGTGCCCGGCCAGCAGGCCGGCCACCTGCTCGTCCACGGTCGTGCCGTCCTCGGAGTACAGCGCAGCGCCGTGCCGGTCGCGCAGCAGCGTCAGCAGTTCCTGATAGGTGCCGGCCGCGTCGGGCTCGTAACGGGTGACGATCTCAAGCTCACCGCGGCGCAGGCAGGTGGTGATCTCCAGTGCGTCGAAACCCGTGATCGTGGCCTCGGCGTCGCGCAGCGTCTCGGCCAGACCGGATTCGGCGAGGCCGAACATCCGCACCATCTCCTGCCGGTACTGCGTGCGGCCCGAAATAGCCTGTTGCACAGCCTCGGTCGCGACGGCGGTGTGCCACATCGGCTGCAACTCCCGCGGCGGGCCGGGCAGCACGACGACCGTCGGACTGCCGCCGACCACGACGCCGGGGGCGGTGCCGACCGGCGCGAGGACCTCCGCACCGACGGGCACCATCGCCTGCTTGCGGTTGGCGGCGCGTACCGCGTCGAAATCCACGCCGGGCCGGTCGCCCATCAGCTTGCGCAGGATCGCGGCGATGCGCTCCTCCATCGCCTCGTCCAGAACGAGTTCGCGACCGCAGAACTCGGCGACCGTCGCCACGGTGAGATCGTCGGCTGTCGGCCCGAGCCCACCGCTCGTCACGATCAGGTCCACGCCCTCGGCGGCCAGGAACCGCAACTGCGCGTCGATGTCGCGAGGACGGTCACCGCAGATGGTGATGTGGGCAAGTTCCACGCCGAGCTCGAGGAGCTGGTCGGCCAGCCACGGACCGTTGCGGTCCTGGACCCTTCCGGTGAGTACTTCAGTTCCGGTAACGACGATGCCTGCACGTGCGCTCACCAGATGAACACTACGCAGCAGGCCCTCGCCCCGGCTCAGAAGCTGTAGCCCAGTTCGGCCGGAACATCGCTCGCGAAGGCCGCACCGAGCCGCCGCACCACCTCTGAGTCCTTGCCGCGCAACCGGTTTGCGGCAACAAACGACTCGGGGTGATGGGCGCCCAGATAGAGGCTGCCGAGCACGTCCAGGTCGAGTTCGATGTCAGCCGGAGCGTCGGTGGGCGTACACCGGGCCCGGCCGTCGCGAATCTGCAGGGCATACCGTCCGCCGTCATCGCGGAAACCGTCGGCGACGTCCAGCACGGTGTCGAGATCGGCCTGATACCGGCGGGCCTCAAGGGCAACCGGGATGTCCATGATCCGGACCCACATGTCATCGCTGCTCGAGGTCACCCGGGCCAGCCGCGGATTCGTCAGCAGGTAGGGCACGATCTCACCGGGATGTGTCCAGATACTCACCTTCTCCATGAGGTCCATCCCGAGCAGCGCCCGCCAGAGTGCGATGTGGGCGTCGGGGGTCACCGCGGTGACCTCGCGTACCCGCAGCGACCGGGACTCCTCGCCGTGCACCCGGTACAGCGCATATCCGTCGGGGTGCAGGAACGCGAACAACTCGGAACCACCGTCGCGGGCGTTCTCCCGATCGGCGAGGACGTCGTCCCACAGAGGCGTCGGGCACGCCAGACCGCCCGGCGTCTGCTGTCGCCAGCGGTCGTAGATCGCGGCGAATGAGTCGCGGTGCTCGGCAGGTTTGACCAGGCGGACGCCGCCCGGGTCTGGGACGGAGGCATGGAACTGGGCGAACCTGCGCTCGATCGTCATCAGGTGCACGGTGGTGGCCGGGCCGTAGCCGAACCGGCCGTAGATCCCGCCTTCGCTCGCGGTGAGCGCGGCGATCGGATACTTCGCATCGGCGATCCGCTGGTGCAACTCGGTGTACATCGAGCGCAGGATCCCCCGCCGCCGATGAGTGGGAGCGACGGCCACGTAGCTGATACCCGCCGCGGGCAGCACAGCGCCGCCCGGAACGGTGAGGGTGAGATCGAGGTAGATCGACTGCCCGACGATGTCGCCTTCGCTGCCGCCGTCACGCATCACCACGCCGCCGTCGGCGGGCACCAGCTGCTGCCACGCCGCCATCGATTCGGGGTGGTTGATCTCGCCGAATGCGGTGTTGCCGAGCAGTGCCATGCCCGCCCAGTCGGCGTCGGTGACGCTGTGCAGAGTGAGAGTTGTTGCCGGGGAAGCCACGTTGTCGATCACGGAGTCCGACGGTGCCACACAATCACCGGACAATGCGACCGAATTTCGGCTCGCACGATCCGGCGGCTAGCAAATCAGCGCTTGAGCCACGCGTTCAAGGTCGCCAGGTCGCGGGTGTAGGTGGTCATGATGTCGTCCTGGTACAGCGTCGCCCCGCTGATCGTGGTCGGGCCCTGCCACACCACCCTGATCCGGTTCGCACCGCGCTGGTAGACATCCACCCGGTCGAGGTCGCGGTGCAGCCATCCGCCGCTCTCGGCCAGCTGTCCGACCTCATGGCGCTCATCGGTTGTGGTCATCAGCCGATCCTATCGCCGTGCCCGCTGGTCGATCGGCACCACCGTCGGTGCACTGTTGTAGCCGCCGACCCGGACCCAGTTGGGGCCGTGCTCCGACCCGGGCACCGTGCCGGTGACCTCCACCGTCTCCCCCGGGTAGACGGTGACGTAATTGTCGGAGTACTCGATCGGCAGGATCTCGTCACCGTCGCGCGTGGTGGTGATCTCGGCGCGCTCGAAGAACGCAATCTGACGGCCGGGGTTGTGCAGCCGGATCAGCACGCTGGCGCCGCCGTCCGCCGACTCGGTCCGGTGCGCGGTCACCTGTAGCGATGCCGGCGCCATGGTGTTGAGCGGGGTCATGTCGGCCCAGCTGCTCTGTACGAGATCGAACGCCTGGTCGTTGACCGGAGGGCCGACGTCGTCGAGTTGTTGCGACTGCCAGTAGGTGTTGTCGGCGACGACGGCGCCGTCCTCGTCGAGCAGTTCAGCGCGGACGAACACCACCGGCGAGTCGGCGGCCAGCCGGGGCAGCGACAACCCGGGCACGACGCCGTTCGACGGCACGGCCGGCACATCGGAGCTCCGGTCGTCGCGCATCCGGCCGGTCAGGTCATAGGTCCGCACCCGCACCCGCAGGCCCGTCTGCTCCTGCGGGGACTGGTTGACCACGCTCACGTAGGCGGTGTCGTGATCGCCGGTGGCATAGGAATCGAACACCACCGACAGCGGACGCAGACCTTTCTTGGCCCCGTAGTAGGCGCCGCCGGGCCGGAGGTAGTAGTCGAAGAGATGACCGAAGAACGATGGCCAGTGGTTGTTGAGCATCCAGTAGATGGTCATCTTGTGGTTGTCCCACCCGCCGGCCGCGAACGCCTCGAACTGCGCGCGGGTCGACTCATAGTGGGCCAGCTGCGCTTTGCGGGCGAATTCCTCTGCACCGCTTGATGATCCGTAGCGCTGGACCACTGCTGTTCGGATGCTCTCCAGCGCGGCGTTGCTGGGGTTGGCCCCGGCATGGAAATACCAGGCCTCGTTGATCGGCCAGAGTTTGTCGGGCGGGATGAACTTCTGCAGGCTGGCGAACGGCGGGACGTGTTCGTTGTCGCCCTGTTCGGCATTGGAGCCGCGGGTGGCCTGATACTGGCCGCTGAACCAGTAGCTGGGCGGGCGCCACGTGTAGGGGCCGGCCATGTGGATGCCGTCCCAGTCAGGTTCCCCGTTGGGGTCGCGGGCCAGGGACGACACCGTGTCGACCATGGTGTTCGGCCAGTGCAGATCGCGCAGGATCCCGTGATAGCCCTCGAGCACCGGCGCCGGGGGCTTGCCGTCGCTGCCGTTGGCCCACAGGAACGCCGACGCGTGCCCGCGCAGAGACAGGATCTGTGAGCGCATGCTCTCGTCGGCCACCCGCCGATCCTCGTCGTCCCACTGCCACCACTTCTCCCACTGGTTGCAACACATCCATCCGTACATCAGCGGGATGCCCAGTTCATCGGCCCGTTCGATGATGTTGTCGCCCGGGAACTTTCCCTCCAGACGCAGCATGTTCAGCCCCAGATCCCGGACGTATCCGAGGATGGCGTCCTCCCGTTGCGGGTCGTACTGGAACAACAGGTCAGGTGTGTACGCCGCACCCCGGACCAGGAAATCGCGCCCGTTGACGGTCAGGTAGAAGCTGCCGCCGCGGCCCAGATCGGGGAACTGCTCGTCGTTGTCGCGATGCTGTGCCACCGTGCGGATACCGAACCGGGAATCCAGGGTGTCGGTGGCGCGGCCGTACCGCAGAAACTCCAACCGCAGGTCGTACAGGTCGGGTTTGCCCATGGTGTAGGGCCACCACAGATCGGGGTTGCTGACCCTCAGGGCCGCGAAAGTGTCCGGTTCGAAACGGATTTCACGGTTCTCCCCCGGCGCCAGGGTGACCGGTTGATCCACCGAGATGGTCGGTTTGCCGGGCCGGCTGATGTGGGCCCGCACCATACCGCGCATCGGCACGTCGGCGGTGTTGCGGATGTCGGAGTAGACGGTGAGCCGGGCCGAATCGGTTGCGGGCAGCGGTAGCTCGGTGGTGACCAACGGGTCACTGAGCACGACCTGGCCCGAGTAGCTCAGGTAGACGGGTTTGAAGATGCCCGCATTGCGGTCGGCCACATAGGAATTGCCCCGTAGCGGGTTCTTGTCCGGGCCCTGGTAGCCGATGCGGTTCCAGTTGAGCCAGTCCCACCAGCTGTCGGCCAGCTCCACACCATCGATGTCCTGCAGCGCCTGCTCGGGCGTCACCTTGACCGCAAGCGTGTTGATGCCCCCGGGGTTGATCCACGGCGTCGCGTCGATCTCGTGGATCGTGTGCATGCCCACCAACAGCGAGCTGCCGGCGATCATCGTGCCGTTGAGCCAGACCTCCGCGCGGTAGTTGATTCCCGGGAAATCGAGCCGGTAACTCGAGCTGCCCTGCGGCGCGGTGAAGGTCGTGCGGTACCACCAGTCCTGGCGGAACAGATCATCCGGCACGTCGGCCAGGTTGTCCCCGACATAGAGGTCCGGAAAGGTGCCGTCGTCCTGCAGCGCCGCCAGCACGGTGGACGGCATCTGCCTGACCGGGTGCCAGTCGGCGTTCACCTCGCCGGGCGTGGACATCGCAGCGCCGTCGGCCGTCACGGTGCGCGCCGAGGCCAGTTGCCACCCCTGTGCCAGTTCCATGCGCCCGGACGGCGGCTCCGGCTTGGCGAAGGGCGGGAAATCGGCGACGCACAGCGACAACAGCAGCACCGCAGCGAGGACGAATCCCACGATCCTGGTCCGAAGGCTCAGGCCGGCGCGGCGATTCCGGGCGGAAATGGGCAGCTCCTCACAGACCGGTGCGGCACCGTGTCGGTGAGTCGATGCCCTGCCGGGTCATTCTGCCGTGGTCCGTACCGCTGCGTGCGGCCGGTGCGCACTCAGAGTTTGTGCGGGACGTCGTTGACGAGGCCCCCGTCCATGACGAACTCGGCGCCGGTGGCGTAGCGGGATTCATCGCTGGCCAGGAACACCACGAAGCTGGATACCTCGTCGGGTTGCCCCGGTCGGCCCAGCGGAATGGTGAGCATGTCCTCGGGGAAGTGCTCGGTCATCGGGGTGCGGATGAATCCGGGGTGGATCGAGTTGACCCGGATCTGCTTGGGGCCCAACTCGAGTGCCGCGGACTTGGTCAGGCCGCGCACCGCCCACTTGGAGGCGACGTACGGGTGCACCATGGCCGCACCGCGCAGTCCTTCGATGGACGAGACATTGATGATCGATCCGCCGCCCGCGGCTTTCATCGCCTTGACGCACGCCTGCATGCCCAGGAAGGTGCCGGTCAGGTTGACGTCGATCACCTTCTGCCACTGGGCCATGTCGAACTTGCCGATCTGGCCGAGGGCGACGATCCCGGCGTTGTTCACCAGCACGTTGAGGAGACCGAACTCCGCGGTGGCGGTGTCCACCGCGGCGTTCCACTGGTCTTCCTGGGTGACATCGAGATGCACGTAGCGGACCGAATCGCCGAGTTCGGCGGCAAGTGCCTTGCCTTCGTCGTCGAGGATGTCCCCGATCACCACCTTGCCGCCTTCGGCGACCAGCGCCCGGGCGTGCTCGGCGCCCATACCCCGCGCACCGCCACTGATGAGTGCCACTTTTCCGTCTACCCGTCCCATGACGGGTGAGGCTACCGGGTGCGGCATCAAATTAGAACCTGTTCCAATTCTTCCATTGAGTAGGCATACTTCGAAGTACAGGCAAACGTGCACTACAACGTGATGCGGAACATCGGTCCGCGTTACAACTCGATGAAGGGATGTCAAGGTATGTCGAGGGCCATCCGCGTCGCCCACATCGGTACCGGAAACGTCGGCCGGTTGGCCCTGACCGGGTTGCTGACCAACCCGGCCTACGAGCTCACCACCCTGTGCGTGTCCACCGAGTCCAAGGTCGGCAAGGACGCCGGAGAGCTCGCCGGACTGGACATCACCACCGGGGTGACGGCCGTCGACGACCTGGATGCGGTGATCGCGGCCAAGCCGGACTGCGCCGTGTACTGCGCGATGGGCGACACCCGCGGACCGGAGGCCATCACCGACGTGGTGCGTTTGCTGGCGGCCGGGATCAACGTCGTCGGATCCGCGCCGGTGGTCCTGCAGTTCCCGTGGAAACTGATGCCGCACAAGTACATCGACGGCATCGAGGAGGCCGCCAAGGCCGGCAACGCCAGCCTGTTCATCACCGGGGTCGATCCCGGGTTCGCCAACGACCTGATCCCGTTCGCGCTGGCCGGCACCTGCCAGAGCATCGAGCAGGTGCGCTGCATGGAGATCGCCGACTACGCCACCTATGACGGCGTCACGGTGATGTTCGACGTGATGGGTTTCGGCAAGCCGCTCGACGAAACGCCGATCCTGTTCCAGCCCGGCGTGCTGAGCATCGCCTGGGGAACCTCGATCCGGCAGTTGGCCGCCGGTCTGGGCATCGAGATCGACGACATCACCGAGGTCTGCGAGAAGGAGCCCGCACCCGAGGCCTTCGACATCGCCGCCGGCCATGTCGCCAAGGGCACCGTGGCCGCATTGCGGTTCGAGATCCGCGGCATGGTCAAAGGGGAACCGGTGATCGTCATCGAGCACGTCACCCGGTTGCGCGAGGATCTGCGGCCCGATTGGGCGCAGTCGGCCCAGCCCGGCGGCTCCTACCGCGTCGAGATCGTCGGCGAGCCCTCCTACGTGGTCGACATCTGCCCGAGCAGCCGCAAGGGCGACCACAACCACGCCGCGATCGTGGCGGCGGCCGGACGGATCGTCAACGCCATCCCCGACGTGGTGGCCGCGGCGCCGGGCATCCGCACCACCCTGGACCTGCCGCTGGTGACCGGCAAGGGCCTCTACAAGTTGAGCTGATCCGGTCCGGTCATGCCCCGGGCCGCAGCCGGCGATCGCCCCGGCGACGGCCACCCGGGCGGGGCACGGTGAGCACCGGCCAATCGTGGTCGGTGGCGGCCGAGGCCAGCCCGGGCCGCGGGTTCACCGGCCGCGGATGGCCCACCAACCGCATGAGTGCGCCGTCCTCGTCACCGTCGGCATAGAAATAGCTGTGCGCCAGGTCGATCCGCTCGGCCTGGCAGAAATTCTGCACCGCATCGGCTTTGCGAGTACCCCAGATGATCGGCTCGACGATCCCGCCGGTCAGCCGGCCCTCGCCGTCGGTCAGGAAGTGATTGCACAGCACGTGCTCGATTCCCAGGTGTCGGGCGACCGGCTCGGCATGGATGGTCAGGGCCGAGGAGCTCAACACGACGGTATGGCCGCGGTCCTGGTGCCGACGCACCACCTCCCGCATGTGGGGATAGACCCGCTGCGCGATCCGATTCTCGAAGAGGTACTCCCCCAGCTCGTCCAGCTCGACAAGGGATTCGCCGCGCAGGTACCCGGCCGCCCGCACCAGGAGCCGCTCGAACGGCATCCGGCCGATCCGGTACCGCACGGAGGCCTCGAGGATGCCGAGGATCTCGCCGGCAGCGGCCTGCCGCCGACGGATCCGATGACCGGCGTGCGCAGTCGCGGTGAATCCGTCCACCAATGTGCCGTCGAGGTCGAAGAAGGCGCCCACCAGCGCGCCGCCCGGACCAGCCTCGATTTCCGCGAGCGACTCGGGTGGCGACAACGTGCGGCCCATGGAGCTACTAAACCAAGCCACCACGACACTCGGCCAATCGAGACTAGATCAGGACTAGAACAGAGGGATGTCCGCACAAGTGCATTCCATCGGGATCAAGGACGTCGCAGCCGTCATCACCACCGGGCGGTTCGAGGAGGCAAAGGCCTGGTACACCCGGCTCGTCGGCCGGGAACCGGACCTGGAACCTGTTCCAGGCGTGGCGGAATGGCAGCTGACCGCGACCGCGTGGCTACAGGTCGTCACCGATCCTGCCGGCGCCGGGCGATCGGCCGTGCGATTCGGGGTCGACGAACTGGGCACCACCGCCGCCTGGCTGCGCGACAATGGTGTTGCCGTCACAGAACCACAGGTCATCGCCGATATTGTCGCCATCATCGATGTCGCCGACCCAGACGGAAATGAGGTGTCGTTCGTAGCCGAGCTCGCGTGAATCTGCCGGGTCGCGACCCAAAACAGCCGAAGATGGCACTAAACTAGAACACGTTTCACTTCCGTCCGGGCCGCAGCGGCCGAGGACTCCCAAACCGCATTGCCATTGAAGGAGCTCCGAATGCACACCGCACTCTGCGACGAACTCGGGATCGACGTCCCGATCTTCGCGTTCACCCACTGCCGCGACGTTGTGGTCGCCGTCAGCAAGGCCGGTGGCTTCGGCGTGCTCGGCGCTGTGGGGTTCAGCCCCGAGCAGCTCGAGATCGAGCTCAACTGGATCGACGAGCACATCGGCGACCACCCCTACGGCGTCGACATCGTGATCCCGAACAAGTACGAGGGCATGGACGCCAACATGTCCCCTGACGAACTCAAGGGCATGCTGCAGTCGCTGGTGCCCCAGGAACACCTGGATTTCGCCAAGAAGATCCTCGCCGACCACGGCGTGCCGGTCGACCACAGTGACGACGACGCCCTGCAGCTGTTGGGCTGGACCGAGGCCACCGCAACCCCTCAGGTCGAGATCGCTCTGAAGCACCCCAAGATGACCCTCATCGCCAACGCGCTGGGCACCCCGCCGAAGGACATGATCGACCGCATCCACGCCGAAGGGCGCAAGGTCGCGGCGCTGTGCGGATCGCCCTCGCAGGCCCGCAAGCACGCCGATGCCGGCGTCGACATCATCATCGCCCAGGGCGGCGAGGCCGGCGGCCACAGCGGCGAGATCGGCTCGATCGTGCTCTGGCCCCAGGTGGTCAAGGAAGTGGCCCCGGTTCCGGTCCTGGCCGCCGGCGGTATCGGCAGCGGCCAGCAGATCGCCGCGGCGCTGGCGCTCGGCGCCCAGGGCGCCTGGACCGGATCGCAGTGGGTGATGGTCGAGGAGAGCGAGCACACCGAGCAGCAGCACGCCGCGTACGCCAAGGCCACCAGCAAGGACACCGTGCGCAGCCGGTCGTTCACCGGCAAGCCGGCCCGCATGCTCCGCAACGACTGGACCGACGCCTGGGAGAACCCGGACAACCCGAAGCCGCTCGGCATGCCGTTGCAGTACATGGTGTCCGGCATGGCCGTGGCCGCCACGCACAAGTACCCCAACGAGAGCGTCGACGTCGCGTTCAACCCGGTGGGCCAGGTGGTCGGCCAGTTCACCAAGGTCGAGAAGACCTCCGCGGTGATCGAGCGCTGGGTGCAGGAATACCTGGAGGCGACGGGCACCCTCAACGCCCTCAACGAGGCTGCCGGCGTGTGATCGAGGCCGCCGGCAGCGGGTTCCTGATCGCCGTCCTGTGGATGGACCTGATCTTCGATGTGCAGGTGCTGCCCCATCGTAGGTCGGCTGAGTTACCGGAACCCGTGCTGGCGTCCATCGCCGGCTACTACCGGCGCGCGACCACCACATCGCGCCCGATGAGCCTGCTGATCGCCGCCGTCATGGTGATCCTGTTGGCGGCATTGACTTTTCACGCGATCGACGGCACCGGCCCGGGTTGGCTGACAGCGGTGTTCGCGGCGCTCGCCGGTGGCCCCGTGTTGCTGGCCTTGCTACGCACCGTCCCCCGGGCCGTGGAACTGGGTCACCGCGGGGGCACCGTTGCCGACCAGTCTCTACTGGCGCGCGCCATCTGCCGCGACCACCTGCTGTGCCTCACGAGCATGTCCACGTACCTCGCGCTGTGGTTGGCCACCAACGGGACGTGAGCTTCCGAGTGCCTGCGCCGAGGATCCCGGCCACCATGTGGCTGCGATCCCCGGCACAAGGGCTCGAGACCGGGCAACCGATGCCCGTCACAGGTATAGACCCATGTCCGTCGGTTATGTATGGTTGCATACATAGACCGTGAATGGGCGTCGGATGACTGGTCCTCGTGAACGCATGGTGGCCTCGGCCGCATTGCTGATCCGGGAGCGCGGTGCGCACCCGACCGCGATTGCCGACGTCCTGGCCCACAGCGGCGCGCCGCGCGGCTCGGCCTATCACTACTTCCCCGGCGGACGCAACCAACTCCTTTGCGAGGCAATCGATTTCGCTAGCGATCAGGTGGCCGCCCGGATCGACAGGGCCGACAGCGCCGAGGTGTTGCTCGACGCCATGATCGCCGGATTTCGGAAACAACTGTCGGCCAGCGACTTCCGCGCCGGGTGCCCGGTGGTCGCGGTTGCCGTCGAGGCCGGCGAACCCGGCGCCGCTGAAACCGCGGCGCTCGACCGCGCCGGGGCGGCCTTTCTCCGCTGGACCGGTCAAATCGCCCGTCGACTACAGGACGACGGAGTCTCCGCCGAGCGCGCCGAGGAACTGGCGATGCTGATCATGACGGCGATCGAAGGTGCGGTGGTGGTGGCGCGCGCGACCCGCGACGTCAAACCGCTCGACCTGATCCACCGCCGGCTGCGCGCGCAACTGGCGGCAGAAATCCCCTGACCCCTTCCGGACCCGAAAGTCCACCGAAAGGATTCCGCCATGACGGTCGACCAATGGCAGCCCACCGCCTGCATCCTCTGCGAGTGCAACTGCGGGATCGTGGTCCAGACGGAAGACCGCGCCATCACCAAGATCCGGGGCGACAAGGACCACCCGGCCTCGCAGGGCTACACGTGCAACAAGGCACTGAGACTCGACCACTACCAGAGCAACGCCAACCGGCTGACCTCACCGCTACGCCGTCGTCCTGACGGCAGCTATGAGGAGATCGGCTGGGACACCGCCATTTCCGAGATCGCGGCCGGGTTCCTCGCCATCAGGGACGAGCACGGCGGGGACAAGATCTTCTACTACGGCGGTGGCGGGCAGGGCAATCACCTCGGCGGCGCGTACAGCGGGGCCTTCCTCAAGGCGATCGGATCGCGGTACCGGTCAAATGCCCTGGCGCAGGAGAAAACCGGTGAGGCGTGGGTCGATGCGCACCTCTACGGCGGGCATACCCGCGGTGAGTTCGAGCACGCCGAGGTCTCGGTGTTCGTGGGCAAGAACCCCTGGATGTCGCAGAGTTTCCCACGGGCCCGGGTGGTGCTCAACGAGATCGCCAAGGATCCGGGCCGCGCGATGATCGTCATCGACCCGGTGATCACCGACACCGCCAAGCTCGCCGACTTCCATCTGCGCGTCCGGCCGGGCACCGACGCCTGGTGCCTGGCCGCGATGGCCGCGGTGCTGGTGCAGGAAGACCTGTGCGACGAGGAATTTCTGGCCGCGCACGTCAACGGTGTCGAACCGGTCCGGGACGCGCTCCGGCAGGTGCCGATCGGCGACTATGCCGCACGGTGCGGTGTCGAGGAATCGCTGCTGCGCCAGGCAGTGCGCCGCATCGCCGCGGCCGGCAGCGTGGCGGTGTTCGAGGATCTCGGCATCCAGCAGGCCCCCAACAGCACCCTGTGTTCCTACCTCAACAAGATGCTGTGGATCCTCACCGGAAACTTCGCCAAACCCGGTGGGCAGCACCTGCATTCGTCGTTCGCCCCGCTGTTCGGCTCGGGCGGGGTCGGCCGTAGTCCGGTCACCGGCGCCCCGGTGATCGCCGGCCTGGTGCCGTCGAATGCGGTACCCCAGGAGATCCTCACCGATCACCCCGACCGGTTCCGCGCCATGATCGTCGAGAGCAGCAACCCGGCCCATTCGGTCGCCGATTCGGCGGCGGTGCGGGCGGCACTCGAATCACTCGAGCTACTGGTGGTCATCGATGTCGCGATGACCGAGACGGCACGACTGGCCGACTATGTGCTGCCCGCCGCCAATCAGTTCGAGAAGCCCGAGGCGACGTTCTTCAATCTCGAATTCCCGCGCAACAACTTCCATTTGCGCCACCCGTTGTTCGAGCCGCTGCCCGGAACCCTGCCCGAACCGGAGATCTGGGCACGCCTGGTCCGCGCCATCGGCACGGTCGACGACGCCGAGCTGGACCCGTTGCGGCGCGCCGCCCGGGAGGGGCTGGACTCCTATGCCGCGGCCTTCCTCGGCGCGGTGGGCGCCAATCCCGGGCTCGGGCGGGTGCTGCCGTACGTGCTGTACGAGACGCTCGGACCGGTATTGCCGGACGGCCTGGCCGGGGCCGCGGCGCTGTGGGGCCTGGCCCAGAAGACCGCGATGACCTACCCCGACGCGGTACGCCGTGCCGGGCACGCCGACGGCAACGCCTTGTTCGAGGCCATCCTTGCCCGCCGGTCCGGGCTCACGTTCACCGTCCATGAATATCCGGACGACTTCGCCCTGATCAGCCACCCGGACCACAAGATCGCGCTGGACATGCCCGAGATGCTCGACGCGGTCGGGGCGCTGCCGACCATGCCGACGGCGCTGACCACCGAGGAGTTCCCCATGGTGCTGTCCGCGGGTGAGCGGCGCGCCTACACCGCCAACGACATCATCCGAGACCCGGGCTGGCGCAAGCGAGACACCAACGGCGCCTTGCGGATCAGCGTCGACGATGCCGAAACCATCGGACTGCACGACGGCGACCGGGCCAGGATCACGACGGCGGCGGGCAGCGCGGAGGCCACCGTGGAGATCAGCGACGCGATGCTGCCCGGGCACATCTCGCTACCCAACGGGTTCGGCCTGGATCACACCGACGGCGACGGGCGGGCCGTCGCGCCAGGGGTGGCACCCAACGAGCTCACCTCGTCACAGTGGCGCGACGAGTACGCGGGCACACCGTGGCACAAGCACGTGCCCGCCCGGGTCGACCGGATTCCGGTCGCCAGCGTGCCGGCCTGATCAACCCGCTGTGGGCCGTCAGGGCAGGGGCGCGGGCGGGGCCGGAACCGGACCGGCCGGGCCGGCTACCGGAACGGGACCACCAGGGCCGGCCGGCGCAACGGCGCCACCAGGGCCGACGGACGGAACCGGAGCGCCCGGTCCGGCGGACACCGGTGCCTCCCCCGGCGCCTGTGGCGCGATCGGAACGTTCGGACCGGGCACCTGGCCCGGCACGGGCGTGTTCATGCCGCGCTGAGCGAGCCCGAGTACCAGTGCTTCCTTGCCGCTGATCTCCTGGTTCTGCACGGCGTGCCACAGATCCTTGAGGTAGCTCAGATTGGGGGTTTCGGCTCCCTGTCCAGTGGGATCCATCGTCGCCCCCGGCGGCAGGGCATCCGGGCTCGCCAGGTGAGGGGTTCCCACCGGGGCCGCGGCAGCCGGCGCCGCCGGATCTCCGGCCGCGGCCTGAGCCGCCGACCCGGGAGCAGGTGCCGGCGCAGGCGCGGGAGCAGGTGCTGGGTTGGCCGGCTCGGCAGCCGCCGCGGCGGCCATCGACAACGCGATGATGGGCCCTGACACACTCCACGCCAAGACGGACGTGAACCTTCGAATGTCGACACTCATCGCGTTGGCCTTCCTGCTGTTGCTCCAGGGACAGATGGTAACGCTGAGTGCATCGTTGCGCTCGTTCAATCGTTACAGAGGACAAATCGGAACACGTTCCAATACCAACGATGTCGGAGTTTCCGAAACCCACTCCATGGGGCCCCACCTGTGGTGTAGCAATGGCTTACGCCACTACACAACGTCGTCGCGAGGAGTGCCCACGTCATGCCGACTCTGAAACTTCCACCCGGATTCGACTTCACCGATCCCGACATCTACGCCGAACGGCTGCCTGTCGAGGAACTCGCGGAGATGCGCAAGCTGGCTCCGATCTGGTGGAACGAACAGCCGGTGGGCCAAGGGGGGTTCGACGACGGCGGGTTCTGGGTCGTCACCAAGCACAAGGACGTCAAAGAGGTGTCGCTTCGCAGTGACGTGTTCTCCAGCCAGGAGAAGACCGCCCTGCCGCGCTATCGGGAGGGCACCGTCCAGCAGCAGATCGACCAGGGCAAGTTCGTGATGCTGAACATGGACGCCCCGCATCACACGCACCTGCGCAAGATCATCTCGCGGGCCTTCACACCACGGGCGGTCGAACGCCTGCGCGCCGACCTGGCCGAGCGGGCCCGCGCGATCGTGGAGGCGGCCGCCGCCGAAGGCTCCGGGGATTTCGTCGAGCAGGTGTCGTGCGAACTGCCGCTGCAGGCGATCGCAGGACTCATGGGTGTGCCGCAGGAGGACCGCAAGAAACTGTTCGACTGGTCCAATCAGATGGTCGGAGACCAGGACCCGGAGTTCGCGTCCAACGATGCGATCAGCGCCTCGGTCGAGTTGATCATGTACGGGATGCAGATGGCGGCCGAGCGGACGAAGAACCCCGGCGAGGATCTGGTCTCCAAGCTCCTGGAGGCCGACGTGGAGGGACACAAGCTCTCCGACGACGAGTTCGGTTTCTTCGTCATCCTGCTCGCGGTGGCGGGCAACGAGACGACCCGCAACTCGATCACCCAGGGAATGATGGCGTTTGCCGATCACCCCGACCAATGGGAGTTGTTCAAGCGGGAGCGCCCCGGCACCGCCGCTGACGAGATCGTGCGGTGGGCCACCCCGGTGACGTCATTCCAGCGCACCGCGTTGGAGGACACCGAACTCGCCGGTGTGCCGATCAAGAAGGGCCAGCGGGTGGTGATGTTCTACCGCTCGGCGAACTTCGACGAGGACGTGTTCGACGACCCGTACAGCTTCAACATCTTGCGGGACCCCAACCCGCACGTGGGTTTCGGTGGCACCGGGGCGCACTACTGCATCGGCGCCAACCTCGCCAGGATGACCATCGACCTGATCTTCAACGCGATCGCCGACGTGATGCCCGACCTGACCCCGATCTCGGCGCCGGAACGGCTGCGGTCGGGCTGGTTGAACGGCATCAAGCACTGGCAGGTGGATTACCGCGGCCACTCGGATAGTCGATGATGGATCGCCAGTAGTCCTCCGGGATTTCGGTGTTCGACCGCAGCACGATCGCCAGACCGGTTGCCATCGCGATGCCGAGCAGGCCGAGCCACAGGCCGGCAAGCGCGATCGCGATCCAGAGCACCGTTGTCAGCGTGGGCCACGGCGACGCCAGAGCGAGCACCGGCGCGAAGAAGAACCCCGTTCCGATGTAGGCGGCCGACCCGGCCCGGTCGGCCGCCATCACGAAGTGCAGCCAACGCGGTATCGACGGGGGCGCCTGAGGTGGCTTACGCATCCTTGCCTCCTTGGTAGGGACGTACTCCACGGTGACGCGGATCAGGTAGCCACTGCAATTACCCTTGAGGTAGTGGTTATCTCGCGTCGTGTGAGTGAGACTCGGACGGTGACGAGTGCGACGACCCAGACACCCATCGGCTCACTGATGCGCGACTGGCGGTTGCGCCGCCGGATCAGTCAACTCGACCTGGCCATCGAAGCCGATGTGTCGGCGCGTCACCTCAGCTTCATCGAGACGGGGCGCTCGGTGCCGAGTCGGACCATGGTTCTGCGGCTTGCCGAAGCCCTCGAGGTGCCGTTACGAGACCAGAACCAACTGCTGCTGGCCGCCGGACTGGCACCGGTATACGCCGAACGCAGGCTGGACGATCCCGAGATGACCGCCGTGCGCGACGGCGTAACCCAGGTTTTGGACGCCTACGACCCGTTTCCCTGCGTGGTCGTCGATCGCACCTGGAACCTGTTGCAGGCCAACGCCGGTACCGCGGTCATGTTGGACGGCGTCGCACCGCATCTAC
The DNA here is from genome assembly GCF_053600815.1 of Mycobacterium sp. NPDC004974. Taxonomy (NCBI): domain Bacteria; kingdom Bacillati; phylum Actinomycetota; class Actinomycetes; order Mycobacteriales; family Mycobacteriaceae; genus Mycobacterium; species Mycobacterium sp. NPDC004974. The sequence continues at coordinate 23,159 of NZ_JBSGAQ010000010.1, forward strand.
TGGCCCAGCCCAATGCGCTTCGGATCACCCTGCATCCCGAGGGCATGGCCCCGCGCATCCGAAATCTGGCGGAATGGCGCCACCACCTGATCAGCCGGCTGCGCCGCGAGGTCACAGTGAGCGGATCAGCCGAACTGGCCGGCCTCCTCGCCGAGGTCGAGTCCTACCCGGGAGGCATGGAACCGGTCCGCGATCTCGGCGGTGTGGTGGTTCCACTGGAACTGACCTCGCCTCACGGCACCGTGCTGACCTTCCTGAGCACCGTCACGACGTTCGGCACCGCGCTGGACCTCACCGCCGCGGAGCTGAGCATCGAGGCATTTCTGCCGGCGGACGCCGAGACCGCCGCCGCACTGCGCTGATGCCATTGGTCTTACCACTTGACCTCTGACCGTCGGACAGGCAACATGGCCGCATGGCGCTACAACCGGTCAACCGCCGATCCGTACCCGAGGACGTCTTCGAGCAGATCGTTGCCGAAGTGCTCAGCGGCGAGATACAGCCCGGCGAACCGCTACCCAGCGAACGCCGCCTGGCCGAGGTGCTCGGGGTGTCCCGCCCGGCCGTACGCGAGGCGATCAAGCGACTGACCGAGGCCGGCCTGGTAGAGGTTCGGCAAGGCGACTCCACCACAGTGCGGGACTTCCGCAAGCATGCCGGCCTCGACCTGTTGCCCCGACTGCTGTTGCGCGCAGGCGAACTCGACGTCAGCGTGGTCCGCAGCATCCTGGAAACCCGCCTGCACAACGGCCCCAAGGTCGCTGAGCTGGCCGCCGAGCGAGCCCAGGCCGATCTCACAGCCCAACTCGGCCGCACCGTGGATGCCCTGGCGGCCGAACCGGATCCGGTGGAAAAGCAGCGCCAGGCGCTCACCTTCTGGGACCAGGTTGTCGACGGAGCGGACTCGATCGCATTCCGCTTGATGTACAACACCCTTCGGCAGACCTACGAGCCCGCGCTGCCGGCGTTGGCCACCATGATGGCCGCCGAGGTCGGCCGTCCGGACGCCTACCGGCGGATCGTGGAGGCAATCGAAGTTGGTGACCCGGCGGCTGCCCGCGCGGCCGCTCAGGACCTGCTGGAACCGGCCACCAACGCGCTCATGGGCGCCCTCGAGGCGCTGGAGGAAAACCGATGACGCGCAACGTTTTCACATTGGGTGACGCGGCACGGGAATTCGTCAGACACCCCTCCCCCTGGATGCTCGGCACCGCGCTGGTCGGCAGCGTCGCCGCGCGGTGCGCGGCCGGGGACTGGCAATTCACCGATGTACTCGTGCCCGCAGGGATGCTCGCGGCATTTCCGTTCTTCGAATGGATCGTCCACGTTCTCGTACTGCACTGGCGGCCAAGGAGGTTCGGCCGGATCACACTGGATTCGGTGCTGGCCCGTGACCACCGCCTGCACCACGTCGACCCGCGCGACATCCCGCTGATCTTCATACCGTGGCGGGCTCTGCTGTGGATCCTGCCCGTCGCAATGGCCGTCGCACTGCTGGCATTCCCTCGCCTCGGCCTGGGACTGACATTCCTGTCGGTCCTGACGGTGCTGGGTCTGTCCTACGAGTGGTGCCACTATCTGATCCACAGCGACTACAAGCCGAAAAACCGCGTATACCGCGCGGTTTGGCGTAACCACCGCCAGCACCACTACAAGAACGAGCACTACTGGTTCACCGTCACCACCGCCGGAACCGCCGACCGCGTACTGGGGACCTACCCCGACCCGGCGACGGTGTCGACCTCACCGACGTCGAAGAACCTGCACGCGGCTACGCCTGCACGACAATAGGATCGCCCAGGTGCACGGTGTTGAAGTACCAATCGGCGTTGTCAGGGCTCAAATTGATGCAGCCGTGGCTGACGTTCGCATATCCCTGGGATCCCACCGACCAGGGGGCTCCATGCACGTAGACACCACCCCAGGTCACGCGGACCGCGTCGTACACGGTGAGCTTGTACCCCTCAGGGTCGCTCAGCGGAATCCCGATGGTTCGCGAATCCATCACCACGACAGGCTCTTTGGACAATGCGCTGAAGGTGCCGATCGGCGTCGGGTGTTTGGGCTTGCCCATCGAGGCCGGCATGGTACGGGCCACCGCGCCGTCGATGCTGACGGTAAACGTGTGAGCGTCGATGTCGGCGACGCCGAGCACCTCGGACCCGGTCTCGAAGCTGGTCTTGGCGCCGCCGGCCGACACGGAGATCTTCGAGTGAGCCGGCCACAACTGATCGGGCTTCCACTGCATCACGTCATCGCTGAGCCAGGTGAATGTGCCTGTGGGAGTGTGCGGTGAGCTGATCTGCAAGCTGCGCTGCGCCGCGCTGCGGTCGGTCACCGGGTTGTCGAAGGTCACGGTCAGCGGCATGGCGACACCGACCACCGAACCGGCGGCAGGCTCGATCGTCGCCCCAGGCTCGGGCGTGCTCACCGCAGCCGATGCGACATTGACCGTGCTCGCCGCGGCCAGGGTGGCGACACCAATCGCCGCAAACACTTTCAGTACCGACGCTCGAACGGTTCCGAATGACGACGATGGGGCGCTCAGCATTCCACCAGTGTAGGTGCTCGCCGGGACTGTACCTTTCAGGCGCAGCGTGACGGCGGCGAATCGGTGTCGGCGGTAGCGCGATGAGTTGCCCATGGTGAACACATCGACGCGATGCGTCAGAACGTTTCACCGCAGCATTGACGAACTCGCGCGGATCTCAGCAACGTCACAGCGATCAGGGCGCGGCGGGATCGGGCGCAGGTAACTGAGCCTCGGAGGGTAAGGGCTCCGGCATGGGTGCCGTAGGTTCTGTCGCCGGAGCCTGCGCAGCCGTCTGTTGTATCGGTGCCGCCTCTGGCGGCGCACTCGGCGGAGGCGTCGGAACCTCGGATGCCGGCGCCGGCGGAGGTGCCTCCGATGTCGGGGACGGTGCCGGCGACACCATGGTCTCGGTCGGCGGGGCCTGGCCTGCGGGCGGGGATTCTTGTCCCGCTTCGGGCGGAGGGGCACCGGGGACGTGCTCGGGCGTCTGCGGTGACTGCTCCGGTGGCACCAGCTCCAGCTCGGAGCCGGGAGGCGCGAGCTGCCCGTCCGGCAATACGGTGTTCTCAGATGGGGCCGTGACACTTTCGCCGATGACGTATTCCGGCGCGACGTCCTCCACCGGCTCCAGCATCGGCGGCACCTCGGACGGCGCGGGGGTGGCGGCCGCGGGCGGCTGGTGCACGACGGCCGAGTCGCCCGACGTACTCACCACCGGACGGGTGCTCCGATGCGGAGTCGGCTCTGAACCCGGCAGCAGCTGCTGACCCACTGCCAGCGCCAGCGACACTCCGAAGGCCAGCACTCCGCCGAGCAATATTGCCAGCGGGGTCAATTGCGTAGCGGGCCAGCGCCACCCGGCCGGGGCCATGCCGTTGTCGGCCGGCGTCCGGCCCCGGCGCACCGAAGCCAGCGCGGCGCCCCGGGCCAACGGCAATCCGGGTTCGGCGGGCGTGAACACCGGCACCGCCAGGGCCTGTTCCAGCTTCGGCAGCACCGAGTCCAGATCGACGGCAGAGCCCACCACCACGAGCGCATCGGGACGTGGATCAGCCGCGTCGAACGTGTCGGACAGCCAGGTGGTCAGGCCTGCCACGGTCTCGATCCCCCGGCTGACCGTCGTCTGCACGGGAGTGCCGTCACGGACCGTCATTGCCTGCACGACATCGGGTTCCAGGACGCATACGCCGGTCGTGTCGAATCCGACGATGCCGGCGATGCGATGCGCGAGCGCATCCGTGGCCTGCGGCAGCCGAACCGGAACCACGGAGGCGTACCCGGCCTCGGCCACCTTTTTCAGCAGCACCGCGGCCTCGGCGCCTGCGCCCGAACTCCACGTGACACCGATCGTTGTCAGCCGCCGACCATGTTCTGCCGCAACCTTTTCGGCGCGCCGAACCGCGGATACCACATCAGCGCAGATCTCGCCGGTTCGTGATGGCGTATAGCCGCGAATGTCGAAGGCGTCGTGGTCGATGGTCGCCCCGTCAGCCTCGCTGCCCTCGAGCAGGACCAGACCGACGGTGGACGGTGTCAACGAAACACCGAGCACCGCCTCCACATGCACCCCCGAAAGTGTGGCCATCGTCCCAACGTTTCACGATGACATTACCGGGTGGCAGCATCGTATCCATCCCCTGCACCTTCGATGCCCGCATCCGACCCGCGACGAAATGTGCTGTGCCACAGAAGCGCCAGTACACAACGGCGTTCCGGTTTGCCGCTGACGCCGTCAATTTCGACCGACCGGACCGCTCCCGTGGCAAGGTTATGGCCCATGCAGCAAGGGCAGGACTCACCACGCCACCGCACGTTCTTCGGCCATCCCATCGGATTGGCGAACCTGTTCGGGGTGGAATTGTGGGAGCGCTTCTCGTTCTACGGGATGCTCACCATCCTCGGCTACTACCTGTACTACATGGCAGCCGACGGCGGCCTGGGGTTGCCGAAGAGCACCGCCACCGGCATCGTCGGCGCCTATGGAGGACTGGTGTACCTGTCAACCGTCCTGGGCGCGTGGATCGCCGATCGCCTGCTGGGCATGGAACGCACGGTGTTCTACGGCGGGGTGGTGGTGATGGCGGGCCACATCGCACTCGCGGTCGTTCCGGGCATGTCCGGGGTCGGCGTCGGCCTGGTGCTGGTCGCCCTGGGATCCGGCGCGCTCAAGGCCAACGCGTCCTCGCTGCTGGGCACGCTCTACGACAAGGACGACCCGCGCGCCGACGGCGGATTCACCTTGTTCTACCTCGGAATCAATCTGGGCGCCTTCGTCGGGCCGCTGGCCACGGGACTGTTGCAGACCCGAGTCGGCTTTCACTACGGGTTCGGCGCCGCGGCCGTCGGCATGGCGCTCGGCCTCACACAGTACGTGTGGTTCCGCCGCAATCTCGGCGACCACGGACGCATCGTGGCAAACCCGTTGCCGCCCCAGGCAATCGGTAAGGTCATCGGCATCGTCGCCGCACTGGCCGTGGCCGTGACGGCGCTGTTCGCGATGCACGTGGTCGAGCTGGCCAACCTGTCCCAGTTCACCACCGGGGTCATCGTCGTGGCCTCGGTGATGTATTTCGTGGTGATGTTGACCAGCGCCAAGGTGTCCGAAACCGAACGCATCCGGGTCCGTGCCTTCATCCCGCTGTTCATCGCCAACGCGGTGTTCTGGTCGCTGTTCCAGCAGACCTTCACAGTGCTGGCGGTCTACTCCGACGAACGCGTCAACTGGTCCGTCTTCGGCTGGACCGCACCGTCGAGCTGGATCGGGTCGATCGAACCCGTCTGGATCATCCTGCTCTCCCCGTTGTTCGCGATCCTGTGGACCCGGCTGGGCAACCGGGCACCGACCACTCCGCGCAAGTTCGCCTACGGCGTGATCGGCATGGGCGCGGCTTTCCTGCTGTTCCTGCCGATGGCACCGTCCACCGGCAAGGTGGTGCCCGCACTCCTGGTGGCCGGCATCATGGTGGTGTTCGCGGTGTCTGAACTCCTGCTGTCGCCGATCGGCCTCTCGGTGACGACAAAGCTTGCGCCAGAGGCATTCCGGGCTCAGATGATGGCGCTGTTCTTCTTCTCGGTCGGCCTGGGTACGGCGATGTCGGGCGTGCTCGCGCAGCGCTACGATCCCGCACACGAGTTCGCCTACTTCGGCGTACTCGGGGCGCTGGCGATCAGCGTCGGTGTCGTGGTTCTGCTGATGTCACCGCGGATCAGCCGGCTGATGGAAGGGGTTCACTGAGACAAGATCTCGGCCAGCAGCGGTGGCTCGATGTTGCCGCCCGAGACGATCACGACCGCGGGCCCCGGTGGCGCCGCTGCATTCCGGTAGCCCGCCAGCGCCACCGCACCGCTGGGTTCGGCCACCAAGTGCGCGCGATGCGCGAGTTCTCGCACCGCTGCACGGATCTCGTCCTCGGTCACGGTGATGACATCGTCGATCACACGTTGCAGATGGGCGAACGTCAATGCTGACGGCGTCGAGCGCAGTCCGTCGGCGATGGTCCGATTACGTTGCGCCACAGACCAGTCCACTCGGTGACCGGCGGCCAGGCCCTCCGCGGTGTCTGCGGCGAGTTCCGGCTCGACGCCGAAGATCCTGGCCCGCGGGCACAACGCCCGGACCGCGGTGCCCACACCCGAGGCCAAGCCACCGCCGCTGATCGGGATGAATACGGATGCGACATCCGGTAGATCCTGCGCGATCTCCAACCCGATGGTGCCCTGGCCGGCGATCACGTCAGGGTGGTCGAACGGTGGCACCAGCACACCGCCGGTGCGCTCGACCAGTTCGGCGGCAACCGATTCACGCTGCCCGGCCCCACACAACACCACCTGCGCCCCGCGATCCCGGGTGGCCTGCACCTTCACGGCCGGCGTCTCCTCGGGCATCACGATGTGGGCGGCAACGCCATAGGCCGCAGCCGCATACGCCACCGCCTGAGCATGATTGCCGCTGGAGTAGGCCACCACTCCCCTGGCCCGTACGCCGGGATCGAGCCGGCCCAGCGCGTTGAACGCACCGCGGATCTTGAAGGCGCCGATCGGTTGCAGATTCTCGGGCTTGAGCCACAACGGCCGACCGGGGTCGCCCCATCCGGCCGCCAGCAGCGGGGTTCGCACGATGTCGGAGTCGATCCGCCGGGCCGCGGCGTCGATGTCGTCGAGGGTCACCAGCTTCACCACATCAGTCTCTCCTGCGGACCGCACCCGCGAAAGTCCGGGCCGCGGCACCTCCCGTTACCGTGGAGCGGCAGACCCGCCGGCATCGGAGTGCTCACGTGACCCAGTACAGCTTCGGCATCGTTCCGCGTTACGCCGAGATCGACCAGCAGGGTGTGGTGTTCAACGGCCACTACCTCACCTGGTTCGACGAGGCATGTACCGGGCTGTTCGACCACCTGCGGGTGAGTTATGCCGACCTGATCGCCGATGGCCTCGACATGCAGGTGGTGCATACCGAGATCGATTTCCGGGCGCCGGTCCGGTGGCGGGAGTCGGTGCGGATCGCCGTGCGGTGCGAGCGCATCGGTACCACCAGCTTCACCCTGGGCTTCACGGTGCTGGGCACCGACTCCGCCGGTGACGAGCAGCCACGGGTGTGCGGCAGCAATGTCTACGTCGTCGTCTCAACCGGCGACTGGTCCAAGCGAGAAGTCCCCGAAGGTGTTCGCGCAGCGCTCAGTTCCGTTGCCGGCCAATGAATCTTTCGACCCGAGCGTGCCGTGCCGCCCTCGGCGGTAATGTCTGCTCATGGCCGATCAGCACGATCACGGTCCGCAGCGTGAGTTGCCGCCCGGCATGGCCGAGCAACTCGGTCTGCCGCACTCGGGCATGGTCTCATTCGGGCACCGCCCAATCCTGACCGAGACGGCCCAACTCGACGCCTGGCAGCCCGATGTGGCGATCGTCGGTGCGCCGTTCGACATTTCGACGACGAACCGTCCAGGTGCCCGGTTCGGTCCCCGGGCGATTCGGGCCACGGCCTATGAACCGGGCACTTACCACCTCGACCTCGGCTTGGAGATCTTCGACTGGCTCGAAGTGGTCGATTTCGGCGACGCGTACTGCCCACACGGTCAGACCGAGGTATCCCACGCCAACATCCGCGAGCGGGTCCACGCGGTGGCCTCGCGCGGCATCGTTCCCGTGGTGCTCGGCGGCGATCATTCGATCACCTGGCCGTCGGCGACCGCGGTGGCCGACGTGCACGGATACGGCAACGTCGGAATCGTGCACTTCGACGCGCATGCCGACACAGCCGACAACATCGAGGGAAACCTGGCCAGCCACGGCACCCCGATGCGTCGGCTCATCGAATCCGGTGCGGTGCCCGGCACCCATTTCGTCCAGGTCGGCCTGCGGGGTTACTGGCCGCCGCAGGACACGTTCGAATGGATGCTCGAGCAGGGCATGACCTGGCACACCATGCAGGAGATCTGGGACCGCGGATTCAAGGAGGTGATGGCCGATGCGGTCGCCGAAGCCTTGGACAAGGCCGAAAAGCTCTATGTGTCAGTCGACATCGACGTTCTCGACCCCGCGCACGCACCGGGCACCGGCACCCCGGAGCCCGGCGGTATCACCAGTGCCGACCTGCTGCGGATGGTGCGTGAGCTGTGCCGCACCCACGACGTGGCCGGGGTCGACGTCGTCGAGGTGGCCCCGGCCTACGACCACGCCGAACTCACGGTGAACGCCGCGCACCGGGTGGTGTTCGAGGCGCTGGCGGGCATGGCCGCCCGGCGGCGTGACGCCACCCAGACCCCGGCAGGGCCGCCCGCGCGCTGAACGGCCGGAAATTCACGTTGAAACGCCAGTTCACGGGTAGCACAATCGGTATGGACGGCGATGCCGGTCGGTGAGGGGGCAATTATGACGCACGCCAACGGTGACGACTTCGACGACGGTTTCGATGACGACGCCCCGGAGGCCGATGTCGTCGAACAACTGATACCGGTCGGTGTCGACGATGAGGACGACGCGATGTCGGATCTGCGGCGGGTACGGATCTCAACCGATGCCGACGCCACCGAAGCCGATCTGATCGATCAGGCGATCGGGGTGCCGCTGGACGACGAGTCCGATTTCGATCGCTGAGCGGACCGCGCCCGTACCGCCGTCCGCGCCACCATTCCTGCCACGGCCAGGGCCACCAGTGCCATCAGCCATGGCCACGCCCCGTGCCGGTGCACCCACCCCGCGAGCGTGCCCTGCAAGCGCCCGGCGGCGGCGATCACCGGATCTTCGGGATTGCCTCCGGCACTGAATAATTGGATCTCGTACCAGCCGTAGTACGCGACGTAGGCGCCGACGACGATCAACAGCGCTCCGCTGATCCGGCTGACGTAGGGAATGACGCGTCGCAACCGGTCGACCACCACCGTGCCGGCCAGCGCCGTGGCGACGGCCAGCACGCCGACGACGAGGGCGAAACCCGCCGCGTACGCGGCGAACACCGCCAGCCGATGCAGTGCCGTATTCGATTCCAGAGTTGCGCCGGTGACCGCCAGGAACGGTCCCACGGTGCACGACAGTGACGCGAGCGCGTACCCGACGCCGTAACCGGCCATCGAGCCGAGTCGTGCGGTCGGCGCCCAACCGGTGTGGCCCGCCACAGCGTCGGGCAGTAGCAACCCGAGCCGGCGACCGGCCAGCAGCCAGCCGCCGAGAACGATCAGGATGACACCGATGAGCAACGTGACGTACGGCAGGTAGCGCTGGACCGTGCTCGCGGCCGCGACCGTGAGCAGCCCGAATGTGCCGAACACCGCGACGAATCCGGCGGTCATCACCAGGGTGGCGACCAGCGCCCGGCCCAGCGCCGGCAGCGGTCCATGCGGCGAGGTGCCCCGCACCACCAGCGCGAGGTACCCGGGCAACAAGGCGAACCCACAGGGGTTGAGTGCCGCGACGAGTCCGGCGCCGAACGCCAACCCCACCAGGTTGTCTGGCACGCCGGTGACTTAGCTCTTCAGGGCCGCGACCCGATCGGCCAGCTCCTGCTGCGGCATCGCCGACGTCGGGTTGTTGACGAACGTCGATGACCCGTCGGCCCGGTAGAAGACGTAGGCGGGCTGCCAGGGCACGTTGTAGCGGGCCCAGATCGACCCGTCGGCGTCATTGAGATTGGGGAAATTGAGGTGGTACTTGTCGACGAACCCCTGCATGGCTCCGACATCGGAGTGCGCCGCGATGCCTACGAAGCTGACCTGCGGGTTGGCCGCGGCAACTTGACTCACTGACGGCGCCTCGGCGTTGCAGAACGGGCACCACGGCGTCCAGAACCACAGGACGGCGGGCCGCCCGGCCAGGCTCGACCCGTTGAACGGGGCACCCGACAAGGTGGTGCCGGTGAATTGCAGCCGGTCGTCGGCGGCCGCTGCCGGCGCCGCGACCAGTGCGAACACCATCGCGACCGCGGACAGCAGGCCCAGCAGGCCGGGTGTGAACGCCAGGTGCAACCGCGCGAGTCGCATCCTCATGGCACCGTCTCCTTCGCTCAGGGCGCAGGCACAGGTGCGGCGTGCGCATAACCCTGACACGGCGGTAGGCACATCAGAGTTCAACGGTGTGCAGTTTTGCGCACCCGTCAGTTCTGCCGCGGCAACAGTTCGGCGGCGAACCGGTCGAGGAACGCACCGCGGTCGGCGGGACCCGCCGCCCTGATCACGAACTTGGTCAGGCCGGCGGCCACGTAGCGATCGAGTTGGCGGTGCAGATCGGGCCAGTCCGCGGCGATCAGCTCCTCGGAGTCGATGTCTGGTCTGCGGCGGCGGACCGCGGCGAGCAGATCAGCCGGGAGCGCGCCGTCCCCGACGGCGAGGCTGATGCCGAAGTGGTCGGGCTCGATGGTGCGGCCCGCGGCAACCGCCTCAGCCTCGATGCGGCGGCGCGCTGCGGCCGCCTCGTCGGCGGTGAGGAAGCTGCCCAGCCACCCGTCGCCGAATTTGCCGATGCGGGTAAGGGCCGCCGGCGCCGACCCGCCCAGCCAGATGTCGATCGGGGTCGCCGGTACCGGTTGAACCTGCGCGGAGCGGACCGTGAAGTACTCCCCTTCGAACGACACATCGCCGCCGCGCAGAGCTGCTCGCAGCAGGTCCAGCGATTCGTCGAAAACCGCGGCCCGGCGGCCGTCGGGTACGACGAAGATGTCCCGCTCGGGAGACAGTGCCGAATGCAGGCCGAACGCGGGCAGCACCCGCTTGGGCGCCAGTGCCGCCAGAGATGCCAGTTGTTTGGCCACCAGAACCGGATGGCGTCCCGGCAGGATCGCCACCGAGGTCCCGACCTTGAGCCGCCGGGTGCGTGCCAGCGCGTAGGCCATGCCGACGAACGGATCCACTGCCGGGGTGTAGACCAGTTCGGAGAACCACACCGAATCGACCCCGGAACTCTCCAGGTGATCGACGATGCCGCCCAGTTCGTCCGGGGTGGTTTCAGCGCCGAGTCCCACGCCGAAGCGGACCTTCATCGAGGATGTCCCATGCCATTCATATTGGACGTAACACCCAAGGTGCGCCTCTTGTGCCCGGTCAGTCTGCGGTTCAGAGTAAGAAAATGAGCGAACAATGGATTCAAGGGTGCTTGGTCCAGCGGATCACATTTCGTGATGGCCTGGTGCTCAACCTCGACGACTACAACGAACTGGTCATCTCGGTCCCGCTGGAACTGACGCTTCCGCCAACCGGAGCCGACGATCCCGAAGTGGTGTCGCTCGATCCGCGCGCACTTCGCAACGAGGTACGGCCCCTGTTCGATTTCGCCGGCCAACGCTGCACGCATGCCGATTGGGAGAACGACGGCAGCCTCCACCTGTGTTTTTCCGACGGCCACCGGATCGATGTCCGGCCCGACGAACGCCACACTTCGTGGGAGCTGTACGGGAAGTACCACGGCTACGCCGCATGCCTGCCGCACGGGCGGGTCCGGATCGTCCGCCACGATCAGGATGACTCCGATCAAGACGGTGACGCCCGCACCCGCGAGAGCGGCTGACCGGCATACGGCGCGGCCGTTGGTACCTATCGGTGGGGCATCAGCCCACGCCAACCCCGATGATCGGGATCCAGACGCCGAACAGCCACACGCCCCACTGCCGGAACCCGTTGTCCCACACCGGGTTCAAGTTGTAACCCCAGTAGTTCACGGTCGGCGGCAGCGGTCCGCCGTTCCAGTGCATAGCCGGCGGTGGGCCCCAACCCCACGGCGGCGGGCCTCTACGGTCATCCCACCAGTCGTGCCGGTTGTTCGCCCACCAGGGACCCTTGTCGTCCCAGTGATCGCGGTGGTCGAAATCAGGGCCACGATTGCCGAAATCGCGCCCTCGATTGTCGAAATCACGGTCATGGCCGGGCGGCCCGCCATCACAGAACGGGAAGCAGTCGTCGTTGCCGTGCCCCGGCTTGAGCGGTACCGGCACAGCGGGCGATGCCGACGCCACCGGAACCCCCAACCCCGCAGCGCCTATTCCGAACGCACCGACCGTCAACGCAGCCGCCACGAACCTGGTCAGTTTCATACCTGGACCTCCTACAGTCGTGACCCCGGCGCCGGCCATCCCCCAATGGCCCGGCGCCGCAACGCCTTGCAACTCGCCGCTGGACCGAGCGGCGGAACGTGCACCCCGGTGGGGGTATCGCCGCGACGGATCCGAGCGTTACGCGTTCTCCGGTCGGCTCCGGCTCTAACCTGGCGGGGTGGGTATCGCACCGCGGGTCAATGGGGCACCTCCTCCGGACGTGCCGCGCTCGGAGATCGATCTGGGATCGTGGCAGTTCTGGCGCGAGGACGACGACATTCGCGACGGAGCATTCGCCGCGCTGCGACGTGCGGACCCGATCTCGTTTCACCCGGCATGCGTCCTCGGCGGTTTTCCCGAGAGCCCCGGGCACTGGGCGGTGACCAGGTACGACGACGTCTTCCACGCCAGTCGTCATCCGGAGATCTTCAGCTCCGCGTCGGGAATCACCATCGGCGACCAGACAGTGGAACTGGCCGAGTATTTCGGTTCCATGATCGTGATGGACGATCCCCGCCACACCCGCCTGCGCAACATCGTGCGCAGCGCATTCACGCCGCGGGTGGTGGCGCTCATCGAGGATTCCGTCCGTGATCGGGCCCGGCGACTGGTTGCCGACATGGTGGCGAGAAATCCCGACGGCACCGCCGAACTCGTCACCGAACTCGCGGGTCCCCTACCGCTGCAGATCATCTGCGACATGATGGGCATCCCCGAGCCGGACCATCAACGGATCTTCCACTGGACCAACGTGATCCTCGGGTTCGGCGATCCCGATCTGACCACCGACTTCGACGAGTTCCTCAAGGTGGCGATGGACATCGGCGCGTATGCGACCGCGCTGGCAGATGAGCGACGCGCGGTGCCCACCGAGGACCTCACGACAAGCCTGGTTCAGGCCGAGGTCGACGGCGAACGACTTACCTCCGCGGAGGTGGCCTCCTTCTTCATCCTGCTCGTGGTCGCGGGCAACGAGACCACCCGCAACGCCATCAGCCACGGCCTGCTCGCACTCACCCGATTCCCCGAACAGCGCGAGAAGTGGTGGTCGCGGTACCAGGAATTGGCCCCCACCGCGGTGGAGGAGATCGTGCGCTGGGCGTCGCCGGTGAGCTACATGCGCCGCACGGTCACCCAGGACACGGTGCTCGGCGGGACGCCGCTGCCCGCCGGGGCCAAGGTGACGCTGTGGTACGGATCGGCGAACCGGGACGAGTCGAAGTTTGCCGATCCGTGGACGTTCGACGTCACCCGCCACCCCAATCCCCATCTCGGATTCGGCGGCGGCGGTGCACATTTCTGCCTCGGAGCAAACCTGGCGCGCCGCGAGATCACCGTGGCGTTCGAGGAACTGCACCGCCAATTGCCGGACATCGTCGTGACCGAGGAACCCGACCGGCTGCAGTCGCAGTTCATTCACGGCATCAAACGGATGCCGGTGGCCTGGTCCACCCGTTGAGCGGCTACTTCACCGTAAGCGTGCCCAGCATCGCGGGGTGATAGAGGCAGTAGAAGGCGTACTCCCCCGGCTCCTGGGGCGCCGTCAGCGTCGCACGCTGCTTACCCTCGACGTGGACGTCGAACAGTCCCTTGGTCCGCGACGTCACCGAATGCTCGACCTCGTCGTTGTTGATGATCGTGATCTCCGTGCCCGGCGCGACGGGTCCGAGGGCGCCGAATCCCATGCCCTCGATCGTGATGACCGGGCCGGTCGGGACCGACATACCGGGGCTGGTGGTGACCGTTTCGGAATGCTGGCCGTGGCCGGCCGGCGAATTGGCTTGCCCGCACGCAACACTCGCCCCCGCGAGCAGGACCATCGACACCGCCAACGCTGCAAGTCGAGACATCCGGGCCCCCTGAGGTTCGTCCTGACCGCAGACAATTATCGCCCCGTCAGGGCCCGATGTGTCCGATTCCGTCGATCCGAGATCTCAAGTCCGCGTCGGCACCCTCACTGCACCGTTGACCGTCGTGAGGTGCTCCCGACCCGACGACCGGTGACCACACCGGCCGCGAACGCGGCGACGAGCACACCGACGATCACCCAGGCCAGCACGCTGGAACCGCCGACCAGATCGTTGAGGTTGGTCAGGATCAGCACCAGCGCACCCAGCAGACCCGCCAGACCGAGCCCCGGGGCGATGCGCACCCGCCACAGTGAGTGGCCGTGCCGGTCGCGAGCGAAGTAGACCAGGACCGCGACACTGGTGGCGATCATCAGCAGCACCACACCGACCGTCGTCGCCCCGGCGAACCAGGTGTAGAACTGGGCGGCCGGGTCCAGCCCGAACACCACCGCCAGCAGGACGCTGACCGCCACGACACCGGAGATCCACAGCGAAGCCTGATGCGGTGAGCCGTGCCGATCGTGCGGTTGGCTCAGCCGCGCGGGCAGCACGTCGCGCTGCGACAGCGCGAACACGTAGCGCGACGCCACGTTGTGGAACGCCAGGATGCAGGCGAACAGGCTGGTGAAGTACAGCACCGTGATGATGTCGGCGCCGGCCGCACCGATGTACCGGTGCGCGGTGTCGCCGAGGAAGGTGGAGCCGGAGTCGGTGGCGCGGGCGATGGCCTGCTCGTCACCCCAACCCGAGATCAACGCCCAGCTGGTGACCGCGTAGAACACCCCGATCAGGATCAGCGCCAGGTAAGTGGCCCGGGGAATCGTCCGCTCGGGAGTGCGGGCCTCGTCGCGGAAGATCGCGGTGGCCTCGAATCCGACGTAACTGATGATCGCGAAAAGCAGACCGATCCCCAATGACCCGGAGAAGATCGCGCTCGGGTTGACGATGCCCGAGGACAGTCCGTGGTCACCGCCGTTGGCCACGATCACCAGGTCGAGCACCAGAACGATCGCGATCTCGGCGGTGAGCAGCACGCCCAGCAGGCGGCTGGACAGCTCGATGTTGCGGTAACCGAGGTAGGTGGTGACGGCAAAGGCCACCGCGGCGAACACCCACCAGGGCAGAGCCGGCCCGCCGGCCAGCTCGACGACACTGGCCCCGGCTGGCCCGAGCAGTCCGTACACGCCCGCCTCCAGCGCCACGTAGCTCACCAGTGCCACGAAGGCGATACCGATGCCTGCGGGCAACCCGAGTGACTGACGAACATAGGAGAAGAAGGCGCCCGCCTCGTCGACATACGGCGTCATCGCCGTGAAGCCGACCGCGAACAACAGCAGCACCACCGTGGAGGCGATGAACGTGGCGGGGAATCCGGCACCGTTGCCCGACGCGATACCCAACGGCACCACACCACCGATCACCCCCAGTGGTGCGGCCGCGGCCACCACCATGAAAACGATCGAGGCCACCCCGAGGTTGCCGCGCAGCTGCCGGCCGGCCGGCGGCGGTTGGTAGCCCAACGATTCTGGGGCTGTGGTGATTTCGGACATGCTCGACCGTCCTTCAGGCAGCGTGCGCGTAAACATGACCCGGGGAACATAGGGCCGGGGTGTGCCGGCACAACAGGTCTGGCGTCATCGTGCGCAAAAGTCGGTTTGTCTAGCGCGCCCCCAACACATCGAGCATCCCGGCCGCGGATCGCGGCCAGGTGAACTGCTCGGCCCGCTGACGCGCGCTGCTGCGCCGCAACGGTTCGGGGCGGCCGATCACCGAGGTGACGGCGCGCGCGATGGCGTGCGCGTCGTTGTCGGCAGTGGCCCCGCTGTCGCAGGTGAGGATCTCGGCCAGCGCCGAGGTACGTGACACGACCGCCGGAGTTCCACAGGCCAGCGCTTCCAGCGCGGCCAGGCCGAAGGTCTCGTGCGGTCCCGGTGCGAGCGCGACATCTGCCGAGGCCAGAATCGACGCCACCGTATCGCGGCAGCCGATGTACCCCGTGAAGGCCACCGGCAGCCCACTGGCCTGCCGTTCGAGCCGGGCCCGCAACGGCCCCTCCCCGACCACCACCAGCCGCGCATCCACTCCCGAATCACGCAGGGCGGCAACCGTATCGATGCTCCGGTGGGCGTGTTTTTCCACCGACAACCTGCCACAGTGCACCAGGAGGGTCTGCTGCGGTGCGGCCCAGCGGCTGCGCATCTCGGCGCACCGGCGCCTCGGGTGGAACTGCTCGAGGTCCACCCCGAGCGGCACGGTCGCGACGTTGGCCGCGCCGATCCGGTCGAATTCCTCACGCGCGAAGCCCGTGGTGCACACCACTGTGTCGTAGTTGGCCGCGGTGCGACGGTTGGCGATGTCGGCCACCATGACCGCGGCCGACCGCGGCAGCACCTGACCGACCAACCGGTCCAGGCGTTCGTGGGAGATCATCACGGTGGCCACGCCGTGTTTGCGGCCCCACGGACCCAGCGACCTCAGTGTGAGCCGGTCCGATACCTCGATGGCGTCGGGACCGAGCTGCTGCAACAACGCCGTCACCGGACCGGGCAACACCGCGCGGTAGCCGCCGGTGAACGGGATGAGCCTGGCCGGCAAGGAGATCCGCACGACGCCGCTGGTGAGGGCATGGCGCTGCGGGTGCGCACCCGGGACGATGAGATACACCTCATGACCCAGTGCGCAATACTCTGCGCCCAGGCGGTCGACCGCGGTCCGTAGGCCTCCCGATCGCGGGCCGTAGAAGTTGGCTACCTGGACAACCCGCATGCCACGATCAGAACCGGGCCGCGTGTGCGGTCAACAACGCAGCTGGAACCGAGACCTGAACAGTCGCTGAACAAGCCCGGGCGAGGCTCAGGCGAGGTGTGTCGCGAACCAGCCCTGGATGCGGCGCCAGGCATCTGCCGCGGCAGCGGGCTGATAGCGATCACCGGTGTCGTTGAAGAACGCATGGTTGGCGTCGGGTTCGGTGATCAACTCGTGCACCATCCCGGCCTTCTCGAGCGCCGCGCGTACCACTGGTTCTGTTGCGTTGACCCGCTGGTCCAAGGCGCCGTAGAAGGCGAGCACCGCGACATTGCGGGAGCCGGCGAAGTCCGGGTCATCGGGGGCCGGACCGTAGAACGGCACTGCGGCGGCCAGCGCGGGAGTGCCCGCCGCCAAGAGCCGCCAGACCAGCCCACCCCCCATGCAGAAGCCCACGGCGGCGACCTTGCGGCCCGGCGCGCGCCGCTGCACCTCCTCGATGCCCGAATTCAGGTTGGCGATGAACTCCGGTGGTTCGATCTTGCTCAACGCGGCAGTGGCGTTGGCCGGGTCGGCAAATGCGGCGGTACCGCCCTGACCTGAGAGCAGGTCGATCGCCAGGGCCGAGTACCCGGCCCCGGCGAACCGCCCGGCCACCGAACGGATGTGATCGGTGAGCCCCTTGTTCTCGTGGATCACCAGAACGGCGCCCCTGGGTTCCGGCGCGGCGGCCCAGGCACCCTGCAACGCACCGCCGGGGCCGGTCCAAGTCACCGAGCTGGTGGGCAGAGCGCCCTGCAGTCCGGGCGGCTGGGCCGGTGCCGGCGCGGTACTCGGAGCCGCGTCGGGGGTTGCGGTGGTGTTGGCCTGCTTCGCCTCCCCGCAGGCGGCGATCAGCGCGGTCGCCGCGGCGGCGCCGATTCCCAACAGTCCCAGTCGACGCAGCGCCTCCCGGCGCGACAACAACCCGTCGAGGTGATCGGTTGCGATTTCCTCGGCGATGTAGCGCTGCAGTGGAGTCACCTCCGCCAGTATGCGCCGAAATGCCGAACCGCAGCCTTAGAACTGCGCACGGCGGGATACTCATCCGATGGGCTGGACACCGGACCCGGAAGCGCTGCGGGGATACATCGCCGTGGTTGCCGGGGCCACCCGGGGCGCGGGCCGGGGCATCGCCGCGGCGCTGGGCGAGGCCGGTGCGACCGTCGTGTGCACCGGACGCAGCAGCCGATGCGGAAGCCGCGACTCCGACTACGACCGGCCCGAAACCATCGAGGAAACAGCCGAATTGGTCACGGAACTGGGCGGGACCGGCATTGCCGTACAGGTCGACCACCTCGATGTGACCCAGGTGCGCATGCTGGCCGGACGGCTCAAGGCCGACTACGGACACATCGACATCCTGGTCAACGACATCTGGGGCGCCGAGGTGCTCAAGGGACCGCCCGACACCTGGGGCCGGCCGATGTGGCAGCACGATCTCGACGACGGGTTGCGGATGCTCCGGCTGGGACTCGACACCCATCTGATCACGTCGCACTGTGTGCTGCCGCTACTCGCTGACCGACCCGGCGGGATCCTGGTCGAGATCACCGATGGGACAACCGAATTCAACGCCACCAACCCGCGGCTCTCGGTCTTCTACGATCTGGTCAAGACCGCGGTGAACCGACTGGCCTTCAGCCACGGGCACGAGCTCGCCGCGTTCGGGGCCACCGCCGTCTCCGTCACGCCGGGTTGGCTGCGCTCGGAGATGATGCTCGACAACTACGGCGTCACCGAGGCCAATTGGCGGTGCGCCCTCGACCTGGCCCGCACCGACGGCTACCCGGCCGCACCGCCGGGCTTCGCCGAATCCGAGTCGCCGCGGCTCGTCGGTCGCGGGGTCGCCGCGCTGGCCGCCGACCCGCACCGGGCGCGCTGGAACCAGCAGTCCGTCAGCTCGGCCGCCCTGGCCCGCCACTACGGGTTCAGCGACCTCGACGGGCGCGTGCCAGACGTGTGGACCCCGCTATAACCCCAGGTGGGCAGGCGTCCCACCCGAGTAGTAGACATTTTTTGAAATCTGTTCACTATTTTCATTGACAGTGGCGTTACCGGCCTGTTCTATGGCTGGGTGAGCTTCGACACGATCATTCGCAACGGCCGGTGGTTCGACGGCACCGGCGCCCCGTCAGCAGTCCGCAACATCGGAATTCGCGACGGGCACGTGGTTGCCATCTCCCCCGAGCTTCTCGACGAGACGGACTGCCCGCAGGTCATCGACGCCGCCGGGAAGTGGGTTCTGCCCGGAATGCTCGACATCCACACCCACTACGACGTCGAGGTGCTCAACGGCCCGTCGCTGTCGGAGTCACTGCGCCACGGCGTGACCACCGCGATGCTCGGTTCCTGCTCGCTGTCGACCGTGCACGTCGGCGGGGTCGACGCCGGCGACCTGTTCGGCCGGGTCGAGGCGATCCCTCGGGACCAGGTGATCGCCGCGGTGGACGACAACAAGACGTGGACCGACTGCGACGGATACGTGACGGCGCTGGAGAGCCTGCCGCTGGGCCCCAACCTGGCCGCCTTCATCGGGCATTCCGATATGCGGACCGCGGTGATGGGACTCGACCGCGCCACCCGTAAGGACGAGCGGCCGACCGCGGCCGAGCAGGCCCGGATGGAGCAGATGCTCAAAGAGGCCCTTGACGCCGGCTTCGTCGGGATGTCTTCCCAGCAGCTACTTTTCGACAAGATCGACGGCGACACCTGCCGGTCCCGCACCCTGCCGTCGACGTACGCCAAACCCCGTGAACTGCGCCGGCTCAAGTCGATGCTGCGCCGCACCGGCCGGGTGCTGCAGTCCGGTCCCGACATCCAGAACCCGCTCAACCTGGCCTCCCAGGTGGCCCAGTCACTCGGGCTGTTCCGCAACAACCTGAAGACCAGCCTCCTGTCGGCGGCCGACATCAAGGCCAACCCGTACGCGATCCGGATGATGGGTCCGCTGGCCCGGGTGGCCAACGCACTCGGCGGCAACTTCCGGTGGCAGCACCTGCCGGTGCCGTTCGAGGTGTACGCGGACGGTATCGACCTGGTGGTGTTCGAGGAATTCGGTTCCGGCGCGGCGGCGCTGCACCTGCGCGATGAGGTCGAGCGCAATGAACTGCTGCGCGACGAGGAATACCGTCGCAAGTTCCGCAAGGACTACGACAACAAATTCGGGGTGCGGGTCTGGCACCGGGACTTCTTCGATGCCGAAATCGTCGCCTGCCCTGATGAATCCGTGGTCGGCAAGTCGTTCGGCCAGGTCGGTCAGGAGCGCGGCGAGCTACACCCCGTCGACACCTTCCTGGATCTGGTGCTCGAGCACGGCACCGCGCTGCGGTGGCGCACCACGATCTCCAACCACCGGCCCGAGGTGCTCAAGAAGCTGGCCCGCGATCCCGGTATTCAGCTCGGGTTCTCCGACGCCGGTGCGCACCTGCGGAATATGGCCTTCTACAACATGGGATTGCGGCTGCTGCGACATGTCCGCGACGCCGAGCGGGCAGGCACGCCGTTCATGTCGATCGAGCAGGCCGTGCACCGGCTCACCGGTGAGCTCGCCGACTGGTACCGGATCGACGCCGGCCACCTGCGCGTCGGCGACCGCGCCGACGTGGTGGTCATCGATCCGGAGCGTCTCGACGACTCCCTCGATGCCTACGCCGAGGAGACCGTCGACCACTATGGCGGGCTGTCCCGCATGGTGAACCGCAACGACGACACCGTGACCGCGGTGTTGGTCGGCGGACAAACGGTCTTCGCCGGCGGTCAGCTGACCGACCTGGTCGGCAAGCGGCGCACCGGCCAGTTCCTGCGGGCCGCACACCAGACCCAGTCGATCTCCGCCAAAGACAGTGAGCTGACCAGTGTCCGTTGAAGACGTATCAATTGAAGAAACTGTCCACGGAATGTGGAAAGCGCTGTCGGATCGCGACTGGGAAACGCTAAAGACGTACCTGTCCGACGACTGCATCTACCTCGACATGCCGGTGGGTCCCGCCGCTGCTGCCAAGGGCCCCGAGGACATCGTCAAGCGCCTCAAGATCGGTCTCGAACCGCTGGCATCCTACGAGAACTTCCCGGGCCTGCTCGTGGAGAACGGTCGTGATGCCATGTACGAGCATCATGAGGAATGGCATTGGGCCAGCGGCGAATCCGCCGTGCTGAAGTTCGTCACGGTGCACCGGATCGAGAACGGCAAGGTCACGCTGTGGAAGGACTACTGGGACATGAGCGCCCTGGCCAACCACGCCCCGCCGGACTGGCTGGAGAACTTCGCCACCGCCGACATGTCGTGGGTGTTCGACGCCACCGGGCTGGTCTGACGCAGAGGCTCACAAACTCCAAGCCATCCGGAACCGCTCGGTGAGTTGCTCGGCGTCCAGGCCGCCGAAGTGCTCCTGTTCGTAGTCGCGCACCGCGAGTACCGCGTCCACCGCCGGGTCGCCGAGGATTCCGCGGATCAGCGTCGAGGAACGCAGCGCGGCGAGGTTGTCGGCCTGCCGGTTCGGCAGGAGCACAATCCCGTCGTCGGCGCGCTGGGCGTCGGTCAGCGAGTCCGGGTCGACCCGCACCTCGGGTCCCAGCGCCAGCCTTCGCCTGATTCCGTGCTCGGCCAGCCCGAGGATGGTCGCGGTCGCCAGGTAGGGGTTGGCCGAGGGGTCGATGACCTTGACCTCGACGTTGGCGCCATACGGGTTACTGGGGCCGCCGATCAGGAAACGTACGGCGGCTTCCCGATTTTCGGTGCCCCAGCAGTTATAGGCGCCCGCCCAGTAGCCCGGCTGGATGCGCAGCCCGGACAGCACCGATCCGCACAGCACACCCTGCGCGGCGGGCAACCCGGCGAGCAGCCCGGCCAGCGCGGACTCGCCCTCCGGCGTCATTCCTTGCGTCCCGGTCCCGCCGGAGAACAACGGCACACCCGCCAGGTTCAGCGAAAAATGTTGGTGAGCACCAGAACCCACGCCAGTGGCAAATGGCAACGGGGAAAGGCTCACCCGCAGCCCGTAGCGCCGGGCGACCCGGGCCACGATGATCCGCATCAGTACCAGCTGGTCGGCGGCGGCCACCGGCGGCAGCGGCGCCAGCGAGATCTCGAACTGGTTGCACCCGTACTCGGGATGGAATTGCTCGATCCCCACTCCGGAGCCGTTGGCCGCATCGGTGACATCGCGGACGAATCCCTCGAACTCGAGCACCCCGGCCAACCCGTACTGCGCCCACAGCACCGACGGTAGCCGGGCCCCGTCAGGCCCGACGAGTACGAACTCCACCTCATGGCCGACGAGTGCGGTCAGGTCGGCGGCTTCCAGCCGGTCCTGCACGCGCTGCAGCACGCCACGGCTGCAGTACGGATCTCCAGAACCGTCCTGGTTGTAGAAAGCCGCTGGGGCCCAGGCCAATCCGTCGCCGAGAATCCGTAGCGCGCCGAGGTCGATGCGGATCCGCTGATCCCCCACCACCCCGATGGCCTCGCTCATCGCGATACCGGTCTGGTCGATGGTGAACGCGTGAAACACCGGGCTGGCACCCAGACCGGGATCGGAGAAGATCCCCATCCGGCGCAGCGGAACGGTTTTCGCGTGGGTCAACCCGGCCGGGCTGACCACCGTGCCGATCAGCGTCGCGACGCCGTCGGATTCCAGCTGCGCGATAGCTGCCGCAGCCAGGGGTTTCGCCGGTCGTGATGATCCAGCCGTCACAACCTCATTGTGCGCCGAGGCGCGGTGCGCTACAGCGTGATCTTGCAGGTTTGGCCGATGTCGAGCGTCCGCAACATCCGGCCCATACCCAGCCACATCGCACACGACAACGCCAGGTCGGTGAGCAGTTCGGCATCGAACTGCTCAGCGGCGCGGTCCCAGAAGTCCTCGTCGTCCCGCAGTCCGGTGTGATCGCTCGCGAAGCGCTCGGCGAACTCGGCGGCGATCCGCTCCTGCGCGCTGTAACCCGGCCAGGTCCGCCACTCGGCGGCGTGATCGTAGAGATCCTCGTCCACTCCCGCCGCGGCCCCGTCGGAGTCCCGGGTGTTCTGGCACACCACGCATTCGTTGTCGAGGGCGATCACCATCCGGGCCAGCTCGCGTACTCGCAACGGCAACCGCCCCTTGGTGTACACCGCGTTGGTGTAGTTGGCCATGGCGGTGCCGATCTCGGGAGACCTGAGGATCCAGCCGGCCACGTCGTCGTCGGGAAATTCTCCGATACGGCTCATGGCCGAATCGTACGCAAGACTCGGCAATTCTGGAACAAGTTCTAGTTTTTCGGTCCCGAGCTATTCAGCTCGGTGGCCCGGTCCTCGTCACCCCAGTCCCGTTGCACCACGATCCGGTGGGCGATGCGCTCGAGCGCGGCCTCCACCTGGGCCCGGTCCGGGCGGCCTTCGAAGGACGGGGATTCGCCCAGCTTGTCGACGATTCGCCCTACCAGCGCCGCGGACACGCCGTCGACCTGCCGTACCCCACTCTGGGTCAGCCACAGGCTGTCCCCGGTGCGCAACACGTAACCGTCCCGCACCAGCCGGTTGAAGGTCGGCTCGAGCACTTCGAACGGCACAGCGAGCCGGTCCGCGATCTCGGTCAGGCGGGCTGTACCGAAAATCTGGCTGTGCCGGTAAATCTTGAGCAGCGCCCACAACCCGGCCACGTCCAGCTCGCACCCCGGCCCGCCGGCCACGTTTCGCAGCCGGATCTCCGGTGAACTGCGCATCAGCCGGCTGACCACGTTTTCCAGCACCTGGTCGGCAGATTCGGAACTCGGCATGCCGAAGCCCTCGCCGAGATCGGCCGCCAGCGTGGCCTCCGCCTCGAGCAAGGGCACCTCTTTGAGGAACAGCGCCACGATCAGGCCGACCAGTGCCACCGGCGCGGCACACAGGAACACCAGGTCCAGCGCGTCGGCGTAGGCGTTCACGATCGGGGCCGCGACCTCGGGCGGCAGCTCGTGCAAGGCCTTGGGCGACGCACCCGCGACGGGCGGGGCGCCGCTGGCCGCGAGCGCCCCCGGCAGCCGGTCCGACAGGAATCCGACGAACAGCGAGCCGAAAATGGCGGCACCGAAGGAACTCCCGATGGTCCGGAAGAACGTCACCCCGGACGTCGCGACGCCCAGATCCGAGAAATCGGACGTGTTCTGCACGATGAGGACGAGCACCTGCATGCACATGCCGATACCAGCGCCCAGGATCAACAGGTACAGCGATTGCAGCGGGATCGGTGTCGCGGCATTCATCCGCGACAGCAGCACGAAGCCGACGAGCATGATCGCCGTACCGGCGATCGGATAGATCTTGTAGCGACCCGTGCGGCCCACCAGGCTGCCGCTGACGGTCGAGGTGATCAGCAGCCCGATCACCATCGGCATCGTCCGCAGTCCGGATTCCGACGGTGACACACCGTCCACGAACTGCATGAATGTCGGCATGAAGGTCAGTGCACCGAGCATCGCGAAGCCGACCACCAGCGACAGCACGCAGCACATGGTGAAGACCGGGTTCCGGAACAGGCGCATCGGCAGAATCGGTTCGGCTGCCTTGGTTTCCGCCCGCACGAACATCGCCAGGGCCAGGATCGACCCGACCACGAGTCCGACGATCGTCGGTGACGTCCAAGCCAACTCGCCGCCGAGGCTGGTGGCCAGGGTGAGGCCGGACGCCCCGATTCCGACCCAGACGATTCCGGCGTAATCGATCACCGGACGTGCCGGCCGCGACGTCAGTGCCGGGATGGTGGCGGCCGCGACCACGAGCACAACCAGGCCGACCGGGATGCTGAGCCAGAACGCCCACCGCCAGCCGAGGTGATCGGTGACGAAGCCGCCCAGCAGCGGGCCCGCCACGGTCGTGACACCGAACACCGCCCCGAGCGCACCCTGATACCGCCCACGGTCGCGCAGCGGGATGACTTCGGCGATCAGGGCCGAGGAGGTCACCATGATCGCGCCGCCGCCGATCCCCTGCAGTGCCCGCGCCGCCACCAGCATGGCCATCGAACCGGACAGACCGCTCAGGACCGATCCGATGAGGAAGCACAGGACCGCGGCCTGGTACACCACCTTGCGGCCGAAGATGTCGCCGACCTTCCCGACCACGGCGGTGACGACGGTGGAGGCGAGCAGGTAGCTCGTCACGACCCACGCCTGATGGCCCGCACCGCCGAGATCCGCCACCACGGTCGGCAGGGCGGTGGCGACGATGGTCTGGTTCAGCGACGCCAGCAGCATGCCGAGCAGAACGGCGACGAACACGAGGTTGCGCCTGCGCACACTCAGCAGCGCTGCGCCGGAGGTCTGCTCGGCGGTGGTTGATGGGCTCGACATGTCTTCCTTTCACCAGCCTGCCAGTTCAACCATGACTATCGTTAGACAAGCTATGAAAGTTACAGCACGAACAAAACCGCCCTGGGTCACCGGCTACCCAGGGCGGCTTCGATCGAAATGGGTGGCGCTTACCAGGGCTTAATGGGGCGGCCGGGAGACGCACTGCGCGGCATAGAGAGCGTCGCCCAGCTTCTCCATCAGCTCCAACTGGGTTTCCAGATAGTCGATGTGACCTTCCTCGTCCGCCAGGATGGTTTCCAGGATGTTCGCCGAGGTTGCGTCCTGCTTTTCCCGGCACATGATGATCCCGGGCTTCAGCCGGGCGACCACCTCGTACTCGATCGCCAGGTCCGCCTCGAACTGTTCACGAAGCGTCTGGCCGACGCGCAGCGAAAACAGCCGCTGATAGTTGGGCAGACCGTCCAGGATCAGGATTCGGTCGGTGATGGTCTCCGCGTGCCGCATCTCTTCGAAGGACTCGGAGCGGGTGTGCTCCGCCAATTCGGTAAATCCCCAATTGTCCTGCATTTTCGAATGGAGGAAATACTGATTAATTGCCGTGAGTTCGCTTGTCAATTGCTCATTGAGCAATTTCAGAACATCCGGATCGCCTTGCATCGTGACTCCTAAGCACCTTGAGGGCTGGTCAAGTGTTGCCGCATGCCGTGCACATCCAATCTAGTGCAGAAAGCACTGTGGCATGCAATGGTTGGCGGCTAATTCGGCGTGTCCGTGCGGCATTGTCCGACCCTCGCGGCGACCCGGAGCGAGGCGTGGCCACGAAGAGTGGACTGGCTGTCCTAACTAAGGTTAGACTGCACTAATCTGTTGGTGTGCTTCGAAAGAAAGGCCGGTAACGAATGAGTGAGTACGATTTACACTCGCTCATTCTTTCGTGCGATTTCCGCGTCGACGACGTCGAACAAATGTGGAAATGGATGAAGAAACACCGTTCCGGCCTATTGTCGATCGGCGCCCATCATGTCGTGCTCTACAAATCAATTTGGGAACCCGGCCGGGTATTGGTGACGATCGGCATACGGCACGCCCGGTCCATCCGCGACGTGTTGCGTTCACCAGCGATTTTCGAGTGGTTCGATATTTCCGGCGTCGAAGATATTCCGCCGATATTCGGCGGCGAGGTGGTCGAGAAAATCGACCTGACCGAGCCGTCCCCCGAGGGTCACGTGGCCGGGGTGATCGTGGGTGCGGTGGCCACCGTCGACGACGTCCCCACCCTGATGCGCAAAGTGCACGACGGTCTCGACCGCTTCGAGCAGGGCGGCATCCGCAAGATCTGGGTCTACCAGGCGCTCGACGACGGCCAGGAAGTGATGATCCTGCAGGAGGTCTCCGACGAGATCGCCGCCCGGCAGTGGATCGATCACCCCGACGCGGCCGCCGAGTGGATGACCACGGCCGGTTTCGGTGCGTACCCGAGCCTGTTCGTGGGCAAGTTGGCCTACATCATGAACGTCGACGAGCAGGACGACTGATGTTCGTCTGCCTCTGTACCGGCGCGACCAGTCAGGTCGTCAACGAGATCGTGGAATCCGGGGCCACCACATCGAAAGAGGTGGCCGAAGCCTGTGGCGCCGGGGCCGACTGCGGACGGTGCCGGCGCACGATCCGCGCCATCATCGCCGCCCATCAGGCGGCCGACGGGCGTCCCTCGGAGTTCAACGGCTGCCCGTCACGCGTCACCCGCTAGCGCTTGCGATCGGCGAACTGAGCCAGCGCATCGACGTTGGCCGCCGCGCCGACCAGTTCACCGAACAACGCCTTCTCCCGTTCCACGGCCGCCGAGATCTGGTCCCGGATGGGCGCCACCATGGCCTGCTTGACGGCGATCAGGCTCGAAATCGGCTTGGCCGCCAGGGTTTCGGCATACCGGCGGGCATCGGCCAGGAGGTCATCGGGCTCGCAGACCTTCCAGACCAGGCCCATCTCCCGGGCCTCGGCGGCTCCCACCCACTCCGAGGACATCAGCAGCCAGGCGGCGTTCTGCCTACCCAGCAGCCGTGGCATCAGATACGACGAGGCCGCCTCAGGCGCCACCCCCAGGCTGGTGAACGGACACTTCAACCGGGCCGAGGACGACATGAACGCCAGGTCGGCGAACCCGAGGATGGTGGCGCCGATACCCACGCCGACCCCATTTACCGCACAGATCAAGGGCTTCGGGAAATCGGCGAGCACCTCGAGCATCCCGTAGAACCCGTGCTCACCCGGGGTGGATTCCGGGTTACTGATGCGGGTCTGCATCTCGACGAGGTCGTTGCCCGCGCTGAAAGCCCGGCCGGCGCCGGTCAGCAGCACCACGGCCACATCGGGGTCCTCGGCCGCGGCGCGCAGGGCAACCGTCGTCTCGTCATAGAGCGCCTCATTGAACGCATTGAGCGCGTCGGGACGGTTGAGGGTCAGCGTGCGAACCCGGTTGTTGTCCTCGATCAGCAGGATCATCTCTCACTCCTCGCGTACGCGCCGTGGCCGCTGCAGCCTAACTAGAACACGTTCCACTAATGCCGGCCGGGTGCGGACAACCCGCCGCCGAAGGGGCTGACGTAGACGTAACGGCTGGTCGGCACCGTGTCGATATTGCTGCTGGCGCCGAAGGCGTCGGTGCTGGCCACCATGCGGCGCATGCGATCGCCCAGATCGTCGTCGTCGGCTGCGCCGAAGAACGCATGCAGATCCGACACCGCCTCCTGGCGGAACAACTCCTCCACGATGCCGTCGATCGCCGGGGCATCGTCCGTCAACGCACGGACCACGGTGTTCTGGGTGTAGCCGAACGTGTCCTGGGTTTCGATGGCCACCGAGGTGTGGTCGATGTGCCAGCGGTGCAGCCAGGTGGCCCGGTCCAGGTCCGAAGGCCGGCGCAGCAGCGCGATGTTGGCCAGGCCATCGGTCCGGTCCCCCACCCCGGTCGCCGGCGGAGGCATCGGAACCGATTCGGTGACCAGATACGCCGCCAGCGAATCACATTCAGCAGCAAGCACTTCCAAAGCCCGGACGGCCTGTTCGCCGTAGTACTGCTGGACCCACAGGCTGACCACCGCGACCACCGGTGGGTCCAACGTCGTCAACGTCATCAACGACTCCCGCACCGCATCGTCACGGACATTGACCGTCAGGCCCGGTAGCCCGAGCGCCAGCAGCTCGTCGGCGACGCTGGTGCGCAGCCGCTCACACCACCGCTGATCCGATTGTGCGGCGCGCAGCAGGACGATGACTTTCTCCACGGTCTCCAGAACCTACCGGCGTACCGATCCGCGCCACGCGTGGGTGGTTGCCACACGGGCGGCCGGTGCCGAGTGAGAATGGTGGGGTGCACACGGGTGGACAGGCAGCCGACGCGCTCCGGCTGAACACCCCCGACGCCGGTGCGGTGGCCCGAAGC
Organism: Mycobacterium sp. NPDC004974; assembly: GCF_053600815.1. NCBI lineage: Bacteria > Bacillati > Actinomycetota > Actinomycetes > Mycobacteriales > Mycobacteriaceae > Mycobacterium > Mycobacterium sp. NPDC004974. The sequence continues at coordinate 51,553 of NZ_JBSGAQ010000010.1, forward strand.
CTGATCGGCGTCCTGGCAGTGACCGCTGTCGCCCTGACGTGGGGTACCGGCGCGACCGCGATGTGGACGCTGGGCGGCGGTGTGATCGCCGGTGCGATCGCGTTGCAGCGCAGTCCCGGCGGCCGGGTCCCACTCGTTGTCACCGGCTCTGTCGAACTGGCCATCGCGGTGCTGCTGGGCACCCTCGCAGGCGGGCACAACCCGGCGTTCATCGCGGTCGTGGCGCTGTGGTGCTTCGCCGCGGGCATGCAATGGTCGCTCGGAGCCAACTCCGGCCTGGTCGCCTCGGCGGCCAGCGCACTGCTCGTGCTGGCACCACCGGTCGCACCGACACTGGGCCAGTCCCTGCTGGCACCCACCCTGGTGGTGGCCGCCGGCGTGGTGCAGGCGGCGCTCATCGCCGTCTGGCCACCACGACGCTGGCGGGCCCAGCGCGAGGGACTCACCCGCGCCTACCGGTCATTGGCCACCGATTCCCGCAACGTCGCGGCGAACAGCGCCGCCGACGTCGACGACGCGCCACTCACGTGGCTGCGTGAGGTGTTCGCCAACAGCCAGGTGAGCCAGAGGCCGCGGGCCTACCACGGCGGATACCGGCTGCCGGAACGCCTCGCCGGCACCCTCGCCTCGCTGCACGCCACCGCAGAACGTGACGACAAGGCCGATGACGAATCAGCGGCGGACACCGGGCTGCCGCAACTGCTGACGGCCGCGGCGGTGCTGCTCGACGCGATCGCCGATCACGGGCACACCGCACGACGGGACGCCGAGCATGCCCTGGTGCGCGTCCAGACTGCTGCGGCCGCCGTGACGGCTCCCGAAGCGGCGCTGGCACAACGGTTCTGTGAACAGCTGCGCGAGGCCGCGGTCCTGCGGTTCGGCCAGTTGCACCGGCCCGATTTGATCGGCTCACTGGCCTCGGCCCCCACCGTGGTGCGCTCCCACCTGACCTGGACCTCCCCGATCCTGCGCCACGCCATCCGACTGTCGGTGACGACGGCACTGGCGGTAGCCGCCGCCCGGTATGGCGGCCTCGAGCACGCCTACTGGATGCCGTTGACCGTCGTGGTGGTACTCCGGCCGGAGACGGCACACACCTACACCCGGTGCGCCGGTCGCATCGCCGGCCTCTGCGTCGGCATCATCGTCGCCTCGATCCTCACCTTCGTCTGGCAACCCGGCCCGATCGGCTCAGCGGTATGCGCGCTGTTGTTCGTCGGACTGGCCTATGGCGTCGCACAGTTCGGTTACCTCGCCGTCGGCGCGGCGGTGGGCGCGATCGTCATGTTCGCCATCGGAGTGAGCGCATCGGAGCCCTGGTCAGGCAATGCCGACAGGCTGTTCGCGGTGATGATCGGCGGCGCGCTGGCCGTGATGGCCCACGTGGCACTACCCGACCACGCCATGATCCGGTTGCGCCAGCGGGCCGGGGAACTGCTGATGACCGAGATCGACTACGCCGCGCTGGTGATCAAGGCCTTCGTGCATGAGATCGACCACCCGGCCGAGATTCTGTCGGCGGCCTGGCAGCGGGCGTTCCGTGCGCGGGCGGCGTTCGAGGCCGCGTGGGGCGCGACCAGTCTGGACCCGCCGATCCTCCGGCGGTGGCTGCGGTCCTATCGCGCCGCGCTGAACTCGGTGACCAGTGCCTGCACCACGCTGGAGGGCAGCCTGCCGACGCATCCGTCGTCGGCACTGCACGGCGAATTCGTCGCCGCGGTGGACGATTACGTGGAGGCGCTGCGCGGAGCCCCGCCGAGCCCCGCCGTGCCGTGGAGCCTGGATACCGCCGAACTGTCGACCGCACTACGCCGCGTGCACAACGTGGCCTCGACACTGTCCGCAGACAACGGCGCCGCCCGCATCCTGATCGGCGAGTTGACCACGATCACCCGCAGCCTCGAGGACATCGCGATCGATCACGTCGAGCCTTCCGGCGGCTCGCGCTAGCTCACCCGCGCGCCCATTTCGGCAGGATGAAAACCCCCTCAGCCTCGGCAGTGATCCCCTCGGCATCTGAAACATGGCCGGAGGCAAAGGCTTTGATCCCATCCGTGCGCGTGATCCGCCCCTCGGCGTGAAGGTCTCCCAACGGGGTGGCCCGCAGATAGCGGATGGTCAGGGTACCGGTGAACCGCGGGCGATCCGAGTCACTGGCAGCCACCTCCCCCAACACGTGATCGAGCACCATCGCCACCATGCCGCCGTGGACATGGCCGGGCGGTCCTTCGTAGGCGGCACCGAGGTGGAAGTCGGTGTGGACACCGCCGTCTGCTTCTTTCACCATCACCAGTGGCGGCGCGATCGGGTTGCGGATACCGATCGCCGGGTTGCCCCACGGCATCCGGTCCCCGTCCGAAGTGAACTGGACGCCGAACGGCCCGTCGATCTGCTTGGCCCGTAACCGCGCGGTCGCGTCCTCGATCTGCGCCTGCACGGCCGCGACCTCGTCGGCGTCGACCTGCGAACGGATGCTCGCGTCGATCAGCGCCCGAACCGAATCGGCCAGCGGCGCCCACACCGACCGCAGACGCTGCACATCCGCAGAACTGAGCCCCTCGACATGGGTGTATCCCGGCATTGGTGAACTAGAACATGTGCGGCGCGCCGGTGTCGAGCCAGCTCGAATTCGGCTCAGCGGTTCCTTCAACGCTACGCACCCGCATCCCTGCTGAACTAACGTCAGCACCGTGACGGATCCCGCCCAGACCGAACCGTATTACCGGCTCGGGAGCTACCACCGGCCGACGGACACGCCCTCACCGCCGGCACAGGTCTGGTTCGACCGCGGCATGGTCTGGTCATATGCCTTCAACCACGAGGAGGCCATCCGCTGCTTCGAGCGTGCATTGCAGCTCGACCCGGATTTCGCCCTGGCCCGCTGGGGCATCGCCTACGCTGTCGGCCCCAACTACAACAAGGCCTGGGACGCGTTCGACCCGACCGACCTGAGCACATCGCTGACCAGGGCTCGCGCCGAACTCGAACACGCCGCCACGGGCCGCGCCTCGGCGCTGGAACGCGACCTGATCGCTGCTCTACACAAGCGATTTCCGACCGCCGACCCCGATGACGCCGAGACGCTGACGGCCGGGCACGCCGACTACGCGGACGCGATGACGGCCCTGGCCGCCGCCCACCCCGAGGACATCGACGTGCAGACGCTGGCCGCCGATGCCCTGCTCAACGTGACCGCGTGGGCGTTGTGGGACGGTCGCACCGGTGACCCCGCCCCGGGATCCCGTGTGGTGGAGGCGAAACGGATCCTCGACGCGGCACTGGCCACCGCTGCCGGACGGCAGCACCCGGGGGTGTTGCACCTGTACATCCACGCGATGGAGATGTCGACGACGCCGCAGGCGGCGCTGCCCGCTGCCGATCTGTTGCGCGGGCTGGTGCCCGACGCCGGCCACCTGCAGCACATGGCCAGCCACATCGATGTGTTGTGTGGCGATTACCACAACTCGGTGACTGCCAATCTCGCTGCGGTACAAGCGGACAGAGAATTCGTCGCCCGCGAGGGTCCCCTCAACTTCTATTCGCTCTACCGGGCGCACGACCTGCATTTCGTGGTGTACTCAGCCATGTTCGAGGGCAGTTCGCAGATCGCCCTGGACGCGGCCGAGGAACTGGCGGCACAGCTCACCCCTGAGGTGCTGTCGGTCTCCTCACCACCGATGGCAGATTGGCTCGAGGCCTTCGCTCCCTTGCGGGTGCACGTGTTGGTGCGGTTCGGCCGCTGGGACGAACTGATCGCCGAACCGCTGCCCGCAGATCCCGAGCTCTACTGCACCACTACCGCGACGATCCACTACGGCCGCGGCGTCGCCTACGCGGCCACCGGACGGGTGGAGCAGGCCCGTGCCGAGCGGGAGAAGTTCCTCGCGGCGTACCGCCGGATCCCCGACACGCGCTACCTGTTCAACAACACCAGCCGGGACATCCTGGCGATCGCCGAGCAGATGCTCAACGGTGAAATCGCCTACCGGGAAGGCGATTACGATACGGCCTTCACGTACCTGCGCCGGGCCATCGAACTCGACGACGCCCTGCCCTACGACGAACCCTGGGGCTGGATGCAGCCGACCCGGCATGCCTACGGCGCCCTGCTGCTCGAACAGGGACGTGTCGAGGAAGCCGCTCGCGTCTACGCCGCCGACCTGGGCCTTGACCCCACACTGAGCCGGTCCAGCCATCATCCGAACAACGTCTGGAGTCTGCACGGCTACCACGAGTGTCTTCGCCGGCTGGGCCGCGGCGCAGAGGCCGTCATCATCGGCCGGCAGCTGGAGTTGGCCCAGGCGCGCGCCGACGTCACGGTGCGGGCCTCCTGCGCGTGCCGCCTCGAGGTGGCGAATCCGTGTTGCGGCGGCGACTGAACGTTCGCGTTTCGGCCCGGGCGTAAACTCGCCCCCGTGGCCATCAGCGAGAACGACCTCGGTCAGCTGCGCAAATGTGTCGAGTTGGCCCGCGAAGCACTCGACAGCGGTGACGAACCTTTCGGATCGATACTGGTCGACCACACCGGGACGACGTTGTTCACCGACCGCAACAGGGTCAAGGACGGGGACGCCACCCAGCATCCCGAATTCGCCATCGCCCGCTGGGCCGTCGAACATCTGAGGCCCGAGGACCGGGCCCGCGCCACGGTATACACCTCAGGCGAGCACTGCCCGATGTGCTCTGCCGCGCACGCCTGGGTCGGCCTCGGCCGGATTGTCTACGCCACCTCCTCGGCGCAGCTGAGTGGCTGGCTGTCCGACTGGGGCGCGCCTGCCGGTCCGGTGGCACCGCTGCCGATCACCACCGTGGCACCGGACATCGAGGTGGACGGCCCGGCGCGGGAGCTGGCCGAGACCATGAAGGATCTGTACGCGGCGAAGTTCCGTGCCTGAGCCCGCCTGGATCGCGCACGCCATCTGGTGGCAGATCTATCCACTGGGTTTCGTCGGTGCGTTTCCGGCCGACCAGCCACCGTCCACCGACGAGCACCGGTTGCGCCGGATCGTCGATTGGCTCGATCACGCCGTGCAGCTCGGCGCCTCCGGCATCGCGCTCGGCCCGATCTTCGCGTCACGAACCCACGGTTACGACACCACCGACCACTTCCGCATCGACCCGCGCCTGGGTGACGACGACGACTTCGATCACCTGGTTGCCGAGGCCCGACAGCGCGGACTCCGCGTCTTGCTCGACGGCGTGTTCAACCACGTGGGCACCGACTTCCCCGCGTACCGGCAAGCGCTCGACGGCGGGCCGGATCACCCCGCCGCGAACTGGTTTCGGCACGGCGGCAACGCATCCCAGTTCGACACATTCGAAGGGCACGGGGAGCTGATCGCGCTCAATCACGACGAGCCCGCGGTGGTGGACTACACCGCCACGGTGCTACGGCACTGGTTGAGCCGCGGCGCCGACGGTTGGCGCCTGGATGCCGCGTATGCGGTGCCCGACCGGTTCTGGGCGCAGGTGTTGCCGTCGGTGCGTCGGGAGTTCCCCGATGCCTGGTTCGTCGGCGAGGTGATCCACGGCGATTACTCCGCGACCGTCCGCGCCACCACCTTCGACTCGGTGACCCAGTACGAGCTGTGGAAGGCCATCTGGAGCAGCCTCAACGACGGCAACTTCCACGAACTGGACTGGGCGCTGAAGCGGCACAACGACTTCCTCGACACCTTCGTGCCGCTGACCTTCGTGGGCAACCATGACGTGACCCGGATCGCCAGCCAGTTGGAGAACTCCGCGCACCTCGAACACGCCCTGGTGCTGTTGCTCACCACCGGTGGGACACCGAGCATCTACTCCGGCGACGAGTCGGCCTACCGGGGCGTCAAGGAGGAACGTCGCGGCGGCGACGATGCCGTGCGGCCGGAATTCTCCACTCCCCCAGATGATTCCGATGCGCTCCGGCTGCATCAATATCTGATCGGGCTGCGCCGTCGGCACCCGTGGCTGCACACCGCCACGACGTCGCCGTTGCTGCTGACCAACACGCACTATGTCTACCGAACCAGTGCAGGTGCCGAGTCCCTGATCGTGGCGCTCAACATCGGTGACGCGCCACTGCGGCTGTCGCTGCCCGATCTCGCGGCAGCATCCGGCCGGGTGATCGCGGGGTCGGGTGCACCGCCGCACGAGGACATCAGCCACACGGAGGTTCCTCCACACGGATGGCTGATCATCCAGCCGCACTGAGCATTTCGAGAGTCATCTGATCCTCCAGCCCGTCATAGAACTTGTCCAGCACGGCCTGGAAGTCGACTCGCTCGGCCGGGTCCGCGGCGGCCTCGGCGAACAACGTCATGCTGGAGCGCACCTTCAGCCAGTCCGGCCAACCGAAGATCTGCTCGGCGGAGCGCCCGTCGATCTGCGCAACCAACCGGGCGCATTCCCGCAGCCTCGGCCCCAGCGTCGGGTGCGCCAGGTAGGCACGAGCCTCCTGGGCTGAGGCGATGCCGTAGTGGGCCGCGGTCGGGCTACGGCCGAGCCCCCGCAACTGCGGGAAGATGAACCAGATCCAATGGCTGCGCTTACGGCCGTCCCGCAACTCGCCGCAAACTTCGGCGTAGACGCCGGCCTGGGCATCGACGAACCTCTGCAAGTCGAATGGGTCGCTCATACCTCAAGTTTGTCGCGCAACCTCACGCAATACATCGCGACAAGCTAATCTTCGGGATTCAATGACTACAACTGCCGACGTCGAGCACGTCGCTCGTACCAGAAGTCCGCGTCGGCGCGTCCTGTCGCGGATCAGCATTCAGTCGAAGCTGCTGGTGATGCTGTTGATGACCAGCATTCTGTCGGCTGCCATCGTCGGTGCGATCGGATACCAGTCCGGCAGGTCGTCGCTTCGTCAGTCGGTATTCGACCGGCTGACCGAAGTTCGGGAATCGCAAACCCGGCAGTTGGAGTCGAAGTTCGCCGACCTCGAGGATTCCCTGATCGTCTACACCCGGGGGACGACGACCATCGAGGCCGTCGAGGCGTTCTCCGGTGCGTTCGGTCAGCTCAACAACTCGACGATCAACCCGCAGCAGTGGCAGTCGATCGTCAACTACTACAACACCGAGTTCGAGCCGCAGGAACAGAAGCAGACCGGCGACGCCGTGGACGTGTCCCGGCTGCTGCCCACGACCAACGCGCAGAAGTACCTCCAGGCGTACTACACGGCGCCGGTCGCCGACCCGGAGAAGGCGATCAGGGCCGACGACGCCCGTGACGGCAGTGCATGGTCGGCCGCGAATGCCCGGTTCAACGACTACTTCCGGGAGATCGTCGAACGATTCCAGTTCGAGGATGCGCTTCTGCTCGACACCGCAGGCAACGTCGTCTACACCGCGTACAAGGGCATCGACCTCGGCACCAACGTCGTCACCGGGCCGTACCGCCAGAGCCTGCTGTCGGACGCGTACGAGAAGACCCTGGCGTCGAACGCGGTCGACTATGTCGGGATCACCGACTTCGGTGACTATCAACCGGCCGATGAGCCCACAGCCTGGATGATGGTGCCGGTCGGCCCGCCCGGCCGGGTTGAGGGCGTACTCGCCCTGCAGTTCCCGATCTCCAAGATCAACCGGCTCATGACGGCCGACAAACAATGGGAAACCGCCGGGATGGGTGCGACCGGCGAGACGTTCGTGGTCGGTCCCGACGGTTTGATGCGGTCCGATTCACGGCTGTTCCTGGAGAATCCGGAGAAGTTCGAACGCGACGTCGTCGATGCCGGCACTCCACCGGCGGTGGCGGCGAAATCACTCCGTCAGCACGGGACCACGCTGGTCCAGCCGGTCGAGACGACAGCGACCCGGTTGGCCCTGCGCGGCCAGAGCGGCACCGTGATCGAGGACGACTACCTGGGCAAGAAGACGCTGCAGGCCTACGCACCGGTCAATCTGCAAGGGCTGAACTGGTCGATCATCGCCAAGATCGACACGGCCGAGGCATTCGCTCCCGTCGCGACGTTCACCCGCACCCTGGTGTTGTCGACCGTCATCATCACCTTCATCGTGTGTCTGGCCGCCATGATGTTGGCCCGACTGTTCGTCCGACCGCTGCGCCGGCTGGAGGCCGGCGCCCAACAGATCGGCGCGGGCGATTACGACATCTCGCTGCCGGTGCAGTCGAGGGACGAGTTCGGTGATCTGACAACAGCATTCAACGACATGAGCCGCAATTTGGCGATCAAGGAAGATCTGCTCGCCGAGCAGCGTCGGGAGAACGACCGCCTGCTGCGCACGCTGATGCCGGAGTCGGTGGTACAGCGTTACCGCGACGGCGAGGAGACGATCGCGCAGGACCACCACAACGTGACGGTCCTGTTCGCCGACACCGTCGGCCTGGACGAGCTGACATCCGAAATGTCCTCCGAGGAAGCGCTGGCCATCGTCAACCGCTTGGTGCACCAATTCGACGCCGCCGCAGATGATCTGGGAGTGGAACGGGTCCGCACCCTGCGCAACGGCTACTGGGCCAGCTCCGGGTTGAGCGTCCCGCGGCTCGACAATGTCCGCCGTACCGTCGACTTCGCTCTCGAAATGCAGCGCATCATCGAACGGTTCAACACCGAGGCCGGGACCGCACTCAACCTGCGCGCGGGCATCGACACCGGCGCGGTGAGCAGTGGCCTGGTCGGACGCTCCAACCTGGCCTACGACATGTGGGGCTCGGCGGTCAACCTCGCCTACCGGGTTCAGCGGGGCTCGCCACAGCCGGGGGTGTACGTCACCGAGCGGGTGTTCGAGGTGATGGGCGATACCCGCGACCTCGAGCCGGCGGGCACCGTGCACGTCGACGGTACCGACCAGCCGATCTGGAAACTGCAGGACCGACGATGACCGGTCTGCTCGATGCTCCCTGGTTCTACTGGGCGATCGGCGTCGCGGTCGGATTTCCCGTCTGTCTGGTGCTCCTCACCGAACTCCACAACGCGCTCCGCAGACGGGGCAGCTTCCTGGCCGGCCCGGTGCACCTGGTCCGGACCTACATCCTGCCGCTGGGTGCGCTGCTGATCCTGCTGAGCCAGGCGATGCAGATCTCCGGGGAAACCACGCCGGTGCGGATTGTGGCGACGGTGTTCGGCTTTGTCGTACTGGTCCTGTTGCTGTCCGGACTCAACGCGACACTGTTCCAGAGTGCTCCGGAAGGCAGTTGGCGCAGGCGCATTCCGTCGATCTTCCTCGACGTCGCCCGGTTCGCACTGATAGCCATCGGCATCGGTTTGATCTTCGCCTACATCTGGGGCGCCAATATCGGCGGGCTATTCACGGCCCTGGGAGTGTCGTCGATCGTGCTGGGCCTGGCCCTGCAGAACTCGGTCGGCCAGATCATCTCCGGGCTGCTGGTGTTGTTCGAGCAGCCGTTCCAACTCGGTGACTGGGTCGATGCGCCATCGGCGCGCGGGCGCGTGGTGGAGGTGAACTGGCGCGCAACCCATATCGACACCGGAAGCGGCCTGCAGGTGATCCCGAACTCCGTGCTGGCCGGCGGATCGTTCACCAACCTGAGCCGCCCGTCAGGCGCGCACACCATTTCTGTGATCACGGTGTTCGCCGTCGATGATGCCCCCGACGAGGTCTGCCGCGTACTCAACGAAGTGGGCTGCCGCCTACCTCAACTACGAAGCGACGGAACGGTATCCACCGTTGCGGCCGGCTCGTTGCAGTACAAGACGCTCATCCCACTGCACTCGCCCGCCGATGATTTCAGCGCGAGATCCACGTTCCTGCGCTGGACGTGGTACGCCTCGCGGCGTGCCGGTCTGCATCTGGACGAGGCCGAGGACGAGTTCGAGACCAGCGAACGTGTAGAGCAGACGCTCCGTCTGATCGCACCGACACTCCGCCTGAGCGCCGAGGACCAGCAGGATCTGGCACCGTACGTCCGTCTCACCCGGTACGGCACGGACGAGATCATCCAGGTCGTCGGTCAGGTTCCCAAGAAGATGACGTTCGTCGTCGCCGGCACGGTACAGCTGGCCGTTGCCGACGCGGACGATCTGTTCGTCCCGGTCCTCACCCTGGAACAGGGTGACTTCCTCGGGCAGACCGCCCTGACCCGCGAGCCGGTCATCACGACGGCCTACGCGCTGACAGAGGTCACCGTCGCGCAGTTCGACCGCGAATGCATCGAGGATCTGGTGGCGCGGAAGCCGGTACTGCTGCAGGACATCGGCCGGGCGATCGAGGAGCGCCGGGCCAGCGTCAGGCAGGCGCTCGTCGCGGCCGCTCGCTGAATGCGGTCGCCGAGGGTCTCGGCGCCGAGTTCCAACCGTTAGTAAACCGCGATCTGCATGTGCGGTGTTGTTACGCGTGTGACTGATGGGACGCGTGTTTCACTACGGAAGCAAGCGGCAAACTGCTTGGGATACGTGCAGAAAGGACGGTTGGTTGCCGTTATGAAGTTCCTCAACAAGATTCGCGGAGCGTGGACGCGCCGACTGGCGGCGGGGGCAATGGCTGCCGCCACCCTGCCCGCGCTGATCGGTCTCGCAGGAGGTTCGGCGACCGCTGGCGCGTTCTCCCGCCCGGGTCTTCCGGTCGAGTACCTCGACGTGTTCTCGCCGTCGATGAACCGCAACATCCGCGTCCAGTTCCAGGGCGGCGGACCACATGCCGTGTACCTCCTCGACGGCCTGCGGGCCCAGGACGACTACAACGGTTGGGACATCAACACCCCCGCCTTCGAGTGGTACAACGGATCGGGCCTGTCGGTGGTCATGCCGGTCGGCGGCCAGTCCAGCTTCTACACCGACTGGTACCAGCCCTCGAAGGGCAACGGTCAGGACTACACCTACAAGTGGGAGACCTTCCTGACCAATGAGCTGCCGACCTGGCTGGCCGCGAACCGCGGCGTGTCGCAGACCGGCAACGCGGTCGTCGGCATCTCGATGGCGGGCAGCGCAGCGCTGACCTACGCGATCCATCACCCGCAGCAGTTCATCTACGCCGGAACGCTTTCGGGCTTCCTGAACCCGTCCGAGGGCTGGTGGCCGATGCTGATCGGGCTGGCGATGAACGATGCCGGCGGCTACAACGCCGAGAGCATGTGGGGACCGTCGACCGACCCGGCGTGGAAGCGCAATGACCCGATGGTCAACATCAACCAGCTGGTCGCCAACAACACCCGCCTCTGGATCTACTGCGGCACCGGCACCCCGTCGGATCTCGACTCCGGGACCAACGGCGGCAACCTGATGGCAGCTCAGTTCCTCGAAGGCCTGACACTGCGCACCAACGTCACCTTCCGGGACAACTACATCGCCGCCGGCGGCACCAACGGGGTGTTCAACTTCCCCGCCAACGGCACGCACGCCTGGAGCTACTGGGGACAGCAGCTCGAGCAGATGAAGCCCGACATCCAGCGGGTGCTGGGCGCGCAGTCGGCCACCTAGAAGACCACCCACCCAGGGAGCCTGTCGTCACCCCTACGGCAGGCTCCCTGCCCTGTGTCCGGAGTACGTTGGTGGCGATGACTGAGTCCCCGTCGAGGTCCTCGTCCGGGCCCTCGCCGAATGCACGGATGCTCGGCGGAGTTGCGGCCGCCGCGGTCTCGCTCGGTGTCGCGGCGGTTGTCGGCATTCCGTTCCCGACTCAGGCCCAACCGCTCGGCGCGGTCGGCGCGGTGATCGTCGACCGCACACCAGGCCCCGTCAAAGAATGGGTGATTCAAACGCTGGGCGGCCTGGACAAGCTCTTCCTCGTCGTCGTCCTCCTGGTGGTGATCGCGGCCATCGCCGCCCTCGCCGCGACCTACGAAACCCGGCGCCGGCCGGTCGGCAGCGTGATCTTTGTCATCGCAGGACTTCTCAGCTGTGCCGCCGTGCTCTCGCGGCCCGGCGCGACCCTGCCCGACATCGTGCCGACGGTGGCGGGCACCGCATGCGGCGTGGCAGTGCTGCGCCTCCTTGCGCTGCGGCTGTGGACGGTCCCCGAGACCGGCCCCGCCGACGGCGGTGACGAACCCGACGTCACCCGACGAATGTGGCTCACCACCGGCGGCCTGCTGGCCTTCGGGGCGGCGAGCGGGCTGCTGGGTGTCGTCATCGGCCGCTTGACCAATTCCGTGGCGGCCGAGCGCGATGTCTCGGTGATCCCGCGTCCGCACATACCCGCTCCGCCGATACCGGCCGGTGTGCAGCCGAAAGATGTTGCCCTGCCGAGCTTCATCACCGATGGTGCCGACTTCTACCGGGTCGACATCGCGCTTTCCGTTCCCCAGCTGAGCCGCGACGAATGGCGGCTGCGCATTCACGGCATGGTGGACCGCGAGATCACCTACAGCTTCGCCGACCTGGACCGATTCGAAGTCGTCGAGAAGGCGGTGACGCTGACGTGCGTCTCCAATCCGGTTGGTGGCGAATATATCTCGACGGGAATGTGGACCGGTTATCGACTGTCCGACCTGCTGCGGGCCGCCGGGGTATCTCCCGATGCGGACATGCTGCTGTCGAAATCCGTCGACGGATTCACTGTCGGCACGCCGGTGGAGGCCATCGGCGACGGCCGCGACGCGATGTTGGCCGTCGGCCTCAACGGGCAACCGCTTCCCGTCGTGCACGGCTACCCGGCCAGGCTGGTGATGGCCGGACTCTACGGCTACGTGTCGGCCACCAAATGGGTCACCGACCTCGAACTCACCCGCTTCGACCGGGCTGAGGCGTACTGGACCAAACAGGGCTGGGCACCGCGGGGCCCGATCAAAACCGAGTCACGCATCGACGTTCCCAAACGCGGCCAACAAGTACCGGTAGGGCCGACGACGTTCGGTGGAGTGGCGTGGGCGCAGAACCGCGGCGTGCGCGGCGTCGAGGTCCGAATGGACGACGGCCCGTGGCAACCCGCCCAACTCGGGGACGCGTACTCCAACGAGACATGGCGGTTGTGGAGCTTCGACTGGCAGGCGAACAGCCCGGGCGGACACACCATCACGGTGCGGGCGACCGACAACACCGGAGCTGTCCAGACATCAGACGAAGCCCCTACGGTGCCCGACGGCGCGACCGGTTGGCATTCGGTGAATTTCACCGTCGCGTAACGCAGGCCCTTGCTACGGCTACTTCGACGAGATCTTGCGCCAACTCAACGCCGCGATCACGACACCGATCACCGCGGTGATCGGTCCGATGATCGACCAGGTGGTGGTGTTGCTCATCGGGCTGCCCTGCACCACACCGAATCCCTGTAGCGCCCACAGCAGGCCGAACAAAGCCACGATCACACCGACTGCGAACGCCACGACGTATCCCCTGTTCATGGCTGGATGCTACGCGCAAATGTGCGTCAACTCAGCCCTGAACGGTGGGCCGGATGACGATTTCGCCGATCTCGACATCGCGTGGCTGCTCTATCGCGAATGCCACCGCACGTGCCACCGCTTCCGCCGGGAGGCCGAATTCGTCCATGTTGGAACGTATCCGGGCGCGCAGCACCGGATCATCTATCGAGCCGTCGAGCTCCGTACGGACAAATCCCGGTGAGATGGAGGTGGTCCGGATGACACCGTCGGTGGATTCCTGTCGCAGTGCCTCCATCACGGTCCGTACCGCATTCTTGGTCGCGGCGTAGACGCCCATATCCGGCACGATCTTCAACCCGGCGGTCGACACCGTGGTGACGAAATGCCCGTGGCCCTGGCGCCGGAACACCGGTGCGGCCGCTGCGATTCCGTGCAACACGCCGCGCAGATTGACGTCGATCATCGCCGACCACCCGTCGACGTCACCATCGGACAGCGGCCCGATCTTGCTGATGCCCGCATTGTTCACCAACACGTCCAGCCGGCCGAACTCGTTCGTCGCCGCTTCGACGAACATTTCGACGTCGGCCCGGCGGGTGACATCGACAGCCAGCGCGACCACGCTCGATCCCGCCGCTACGAGTTCGGCGGCGATCCGCTCAAGGCGGTCCTCTCGCCTGGCGCCCAAGACCAACCTCGCGCCCCGCGCTGCCAAAAGTCGCGCCGTCGCTTCACCGATGCCACTGCTGGCTCCGGTGACTGCGACCACCGTTCCGGCGATCGGTTCATCGGTCACGGACGCAGTACCAATTTCCCTCTGGTATGCCGCTTTTCCAGCTCGGTGTACGCGGCCCGGACGTCGTCGAGGGCGAACACCCCGGCGATCGGCACGTCGAGTTCCCCGTTGGCGGCGAGATCGGCCAGCTCGGCGATGATCGCGATGTCGGCCCCCTCGGCATTGCCGGCCCCCTGGACGCCGAACTCCTCGATGGCGCCGAAGTCGATGATGGTGTCGACTCGCTCCGGCGCGACGCCCAACTCCTCGACGGCCAGCTTCACGTATCCGCCGCCGAAGAAATCGAGGAGGGCATCGACGCGACCCGACGGGGACGCGGCGCGGAGGCGGGCGGCCAGATCGTCGCCGTAATTGACCGGGACGGCGCCGTGCCGGGTGAGCCAGTCGTCGTTGTCGGGCCCGGCGATGCCGAGCACGGTGGCGCCGGCACGCTTGGCGAGTTGCACGGCGATGGTGCCGACACCACCCGCAGCACCCGCGATCGCCACGGTGTCCCCGGGTTGCAGCCGCACGGCCCGCACCGCCGCATAGGCGGTGGCACCCACGACATACAGCGATCCGGCGACCTCCCACGGCAGGCCGGCAGGTTTGGGAGCCAACTGGGTGGCGGGCACGCTCACATACTCGGCGTGGCTGGCGCGATCGTCGGTGAATCCAAGTACCTCGTCACCGATGTCGAACCCGCTCACACCGGGCCCGAGTTCGGCCACCACACCCGCGAGGTCGCTGCCTTCGCCGGACGGAAATGCGGCCGGGAACCGGTCGTGCAGCGCGCCACGGCGAATCATGGCCTCGCCCGGGTTGATTCCAGCGGCCCGGACCTGCACGAGCACCTCGCCTGCCGCCGGAACCGGCCTCGGCACGTCACGCACCTGCAGGACGTCGATCCCGCCGTATTCATCGAATTGGACTGCTTTGCTCATAAGGCCTAAGACGACCCACCGGCCGAAAACATTCCGAAGTGGTCGCGAAACCGATCCACCGTTCCCCAAAGCGCACAGACAGTTCACAGGGTGTGTCCATATCTTCGTGGTGGTGAGCCAAGATCACTCACTGCGTCCCGTGATGCGGGGCATCCTCTTTGATGTCGCCCCTCCACTGATCGCCTACTACGGGCTGCGCGCCGCGGGCATCTCCGAGTACGCCGCACTGCTGACGGCGACCGTGGTCGCGGGAATCAAGGTCGCCTATGACGCGATCAAGGCTCGCCGGCTCGATCCATTCGCGGGCTACCTGATGCTCAGCTTCGGTCTGAGCCTCGCGGTGGGCCTGGCCACCTCGGACGCCCGGATGCTGATGGCGGGCAACACCCTCGTCGGCGGCATCGGCGGTCTGGTTTTCCTCGGCAGTTGTTTCATCGGCAAACCGCTGACCCAGATCGTCGCCGAACGGGTCCGCTTCGCCTCCGACGAGGCTCCCGAACCCGGCGAGGCGGCGTTCAGGCACCGGGTCCACGTTTCGCTCTCAGCGATGTGGGGCATCGGCTTGCTGATCGGGATGTTGATCAGCCTGGCGATCATCTTCTCCCTGGCCATAGACGTCGCGAATGGCGTGAACACGGTCGTCTCGCTGGGTTTCACGGCCCTGCTGATGGCGGCGACTGTCGTGGTGGCCAAGCGGGCCAGGGCCAAGGGGGAACTCCTCCGGGAACAAACGGGAGCCCGCCAAGGTTGAGCGCATCAGACTGAACTTTGGAGGTTTGATGTCCCAATCAAACGCAGTGCCCATCCTGTTCCTGAGCGAACCGATCGTCCTGCCCGGAATGGTGGTGCCCGTCGAGCTCGACGACGCTGCCCGCGCGGCGGTCGACGCCGCCCAGGCCAGCGAATCCGGCAAGCTGCTGATCGCCCCGCGCCTGGACGACCGCTACCCCACTCACGGTGTGATCGCGTCGATCGTGCAGGTCGGGCGCATGCCCGGCGGTGCGGAAGCCGCCGTCGTCCGCGGTGAGCGCCGTGCCCACATCGGTTCCGGAACCACCGGACCGGGCGCAGCCCTGTGGGTCGAGGTGGAGGAAGCCGCCGAGCCCGAATCGGCGACCGACGAGACCAAGGCCTTGGCTGCCGAATACAAGAAGCTGCTGCTGGCCATGCTGCAGCGGCGCGAGGCCTGGCAGATCGTCGACGTGGTCAACAAGATCACCGACCCGTCCGCATTGGCCGACACGGCCGGTTACGCCTCGTACCTGACCGACGTGCAGAAGCGTGAGCTGCTGGAGACCTCAGATGTGGGTCGCCGGCTCCGTCTGCTGATCGACTGGACCGGCGAGCACCTGGCCGAGGTCGAGGTCAACGACAAGATCGCCGAGGACGTCCGGGCCGGGATGGACAAGCAACAGAAGGAATTCCTGCTGCGCCAGCAGTTGAACGCCATCCGCAAGGAACTGGGCGAGGGTGAACCGGAAGGGTCCGATGATTACCGGGCCCGGGTGGAGGCCGCCGACCTGCCCGAGAAGGTTCGCGAGGCCGCGCTGCGCGAGGTCGGCAAGCTGGAACGCTCCAGCGAGCAGAGCCCCGAGGGCGGCTGGATCCGCACCTGGCTGGACACCGTGCTGGATCTGCCGTGGAACGTGCGCACCGAGGACTCGACCGATCTCAAGGGTGCCCGCGAGATCCTGGACGCCGACCACCACGGTCTGGACGACGTCAAAGACCGCATCGTCGAGTACCTGGCCGTGCGAGCCCGTCGTGCGCAGCGCGGCATGGCCGTCGTCGGTGGGCGCGGTTCGGGCGCCGTGATGGTGCTGGCCGGGCCGCCCGGGGTCGGCAAGACCTCGCTGGGCGAGTCCGTCGCCCGCGCGCTGGGCCGCAAGTTCGTGCGCGTCGCCCTGGGCGGCGTGCGTGACGAGGCCGAGATCCGTGGCCACCGGCGTACCTACGTCGGCGCGCTGCCCGGCCGCATCGTGCGGGCCATCGGTGAGGCGGGTTCGATGAATCCCGTTGTGCTGCTGGACGAGATCGACAAGGTGGGCTCGGACTACCGCGGCGATCCGTCGGCCGCCCTGCTGGAGGTGCTGGACCCGGCGCAGAACCACACGTTCCGCGACCACTACCTGGATCTGGACCTGGACCTGTCGGATGTGGTGTTCCTGGCGACAGCCAACGTCATCGAGAACATCCCGTCGGCCCTGCTGGACCGGATGGAGTTGGTGCAGATCGACGGCTACACCGAGGACGACAAGGTCGCCATCGCGCGTGACTACCTGCTATCCCGGCAGGCCGAGCGTGCGGCGCTGACCGACTCCGAGGTGAGCGTGACGGACGCGGCACTGCGCAAGATCGCCGCGGACTACACCCGCGAGCCGGGCGTGCGGCAGTTCGAACGGCTGCTGGCCAAGGCGCTGCGCAAGGTCACGACCAAGTTGGACTCGACGGCCGCTCCGGTCGTCATCGATGAGCCGGATCTCGTTGAGTACCTGGGCCGTCCGCGGTTCACACCGGAATCCGACGAACGCACCGCGGTGCCCGGCGTGGCGACCGGCCTGGCCGTCACGGGCCTGGGCGGCGATGTGCTCTACATCGAGGCCAACGGGAACGACGGCGAACCGGGTCTGAAGCTGACCGGTCAATTGGGTGACGTCATGAAGGAGTCGGCACAGATCGCGCTGTCCTATGTGCGGGCCCACGCCGAGCAGTTGGGTGTCGACCCCAAGACGCTGGACCGCCAGATCCACGTGCACGTCCCCGCGGGCGCGGTGCCGAAGGACGGTCCCTCGGCCGGCGTCACGATGGTGACGGCACTGGTGTCGATGGCGACCGGCCGGCAGGTGCGCGGCGATGTCGGCATGACCGGTGAGGTCACGCTGAACGGCCGGGTGCTGCCGATCGGCGGCGTCAAGCAGAAGCTGCTCGCGGCACAGCGAGCCGGTCTGAAGACGGTGTTCATCCCGGTGCGCAACGAGCCCGACCTGGACGACGTGCCGGCCGAGGTGCTCGATGCGCTGGAGGTCAGGCCCATGACCGACGTGGCTGACATCATCGCGGCGGCGCTGGAGCCGGCTGCCGAGCTCGCGACAGCCGCCGCGTAAGGACGGCCACCGCTCGGGCGACCGTGAATGTGCGCAGGTGACTGCCGGTCACCGTACAGACACGGTCGCTCGGCGGGCAGGGCTTGACCAGGGGGGGTGCGCATTCCGCACTCGGCTGCTAACGTGACGCGCGGCACACTCCGGGTTCGGGGTGGCCCACAACTCAAGATGCCGTTGAGTCGCGGCGGGAGAGTCCCGCCCCATCCAGCCGGCGGGCGCCGCAGGAGCAAATCCTCCCCAGGAATCTCTCAGGCCCCCGTATCGCCGCGACTAGGCACCTCTGGAAAGCAGTCGGCCAGTCCAGGACCGGCTCACCGAAGGGGCAGGTGAAGCGCCGATAGCGGCGGTTCGTGAAAACTCTCAGGTTCAAAACGACAGAGCGGGGAGGCGCCCGCAGTCCGCGCGCCCCATGGGGCCTGAGATCCTTAGGTTGTTATGTCCCAATCCAGTGATCTGTCCGCTGATTCAGCGGAATCGCCGGCATCGTCCGGCGAGCCACAACACCTCTCGCGCCAGCTGTCCAACCGGCACATCCAGCTGATCGCGATCGGCGGTGCGATCGGAACGGGCCTGTTCATGGGGTCCGGCAAGACCATCTCGCTGGCCGGCCCGTCGGTCCTCTTCGTCTACATGATCATCGGCTTCATGCTGTTCTTCGTGATGCGGGCCATGGGCGAGCTGCTGCTGTCCAACCTGCATTACAAGTCCTTCGCCGACTTCGCCGCCGACCTGCTCGGCCCGTGGGCCGGCTTCTTCACCGGCTGGACGTACTGGTTCTGCTGGATCGTCACGGGCGTTGCCGACGTCGTGGTGATCGCCGGGTATGTGGCCTTCTGGTGGCCGGATCTCCCGCTGTGGATACCGGCACTCGCGACGGTCGTGGTGCTGATCGGTCTGAATCTGCCTACTGTGCGAGCCTTCGGTGAGACCGAGTTCTGGTTCGCCCTGATCAAGATCATCGCGATCGTGACGTTGATCGTCATCGGCCTTGTCATGATCTTCACCAGTTTCGAAGCGCCCACCGGCGCCCAGGCCTCGTTCGCCAATCTGTGGAACGACGGCGGGTTCTTCCCCACCGGCCCAATGGGATTCGTGGCAGGCTTCCAGATCGCCACCTTCGCGTTCGTCGGAATCGAATTGGTGGGCACCACCGCGGCCGAGGCCAAGGACCCCGAACGCAACCTGCCCAAGGCGATCAATTCGATCCCCGTACGCGTCATGCTCTTCTACGTCGTCGCCCTGACCGTCATCATCGCGGTCACGCCGTGGCGCGAGATCGATCCCAAACTCAGCCCGTTCGTGGCCATGTTCAGCCTCGCAGGCCTGGGCATCGCGGCATCGGTGGTCAACTTCGTGGTGCTGACCTCGGCGACGTCGTCGGCCAACTCCGGCATCTATTCGACCTCCCGGATGGTCTACGGCCTGGCCACCGAAGGTGACGCGCCGAGTCTGTTCGGCCGGCTCACCTCGCGGCGCGTGCCCGCAAACGCATTGTTCCTGTCCGGGGTGTTTCTGCTGTCGGGTGTGGTCATGGTCGTGGCCGGCGACTCGATCGTCGCGGCCTTCACGTTGGTCACGACCATCTCGTCGCTGTGCTTCATCTTCGTCTGGTCGGTCATCCTGATCAGCTATCTCGTGTACCGGAAACGCCGGCCGGAACTGCACGAGGCCTCGAAGTTCAAGATGCCCGGCGGCGTCGTGATGTGCTACGTCGTCCTGGCTTTCTTCGCCTTCCTGATCGTGGCGTTCGCGTTGAAGGAAGACACCCTGCAGGCCGAGCTGGTGACGCCGGTGTGGTTCCTGGTCCTGGGTATCGCCTGGCTGGTGCTACGGCGTCGCCCGCAACATCTGGCCCGCGAAGCCAAGTTCCGCGCCGAGCTGGAGTCCACGGATTCCGACTGACGCTCGGTAGGGTGGCGCCATGGTGGATCTTCGTGATCTGAAGCGACGCATCGTCCATGGCGCCCAACGCCGGTTCGTCAATCCGGTCGGCCGTCAACTGCCCGTCACCATGCTGGAGACCATTGGCCGCAAATCCGGCGAACCACGGCATACCGCTGTGGGCGGCCGGGTGATCGGCGATCAGTTCTGGATGGTCTCCGAGCACGGCGAGCGATCCCACTACGTGCTGAACATCAAGGCCAATCCTGCTGTCCGGCTCCGGATCAACGGTCACTGGCGGACCGGGACGGCGCACCTGCTGCCCGACGACGACCCGGCCGCGCGGCTGAAGGAGCTGCCGACGCTCAACAGCGCGGTGGTCCGCGCCGTGGGCAGCGACCTGCTGACCCTCCGCATCGACCTCGACTGACATGGCCTTCGATCCGGACCTGGCCGACCGCATCCGCGAGTTGACGGCATCCGAGAGCGGTCTCGACGAGAGGCGCATGTTCGGTGGGCTGGCTTTTCTGGTCAGCGGCAACATGGCCGTCGCGGCGACCCGGGAAGGCGGCCTGATGGTGCGGGTCTCGCGCGACGACGGCGAGAAACTGCTGCAACGCGATCACGTCGAGCCGATGGTCATGGGCGGCCGGGAGATGCGGGGCTGGCTGCGGATCGCCGGCCCCGGCATCAAGACCCGGCGGCAGCTCCAGTCGTGGGTCACCCGCGGCATCGATTACGCCAAGGGACTGCCGCCCAAGTAATTTCCGGCGCGGCCGAGGAGAATCCCCATTAACATAGAGCGTGCCTGACAACGACGGGGGCCCGCTCTGATGTTGACCGCAGTACGTAAGATCCTCGGCTTCCAGATGACGATCGCCGAGTGGCTCGGCACCGCCATCATCCTGGCGGTGCCTTACCTGCTCATCGGCCTGATCTGGTCACTCACCCACACCAGCCACCTGGCCGGCCTGCACGGCGCCGACACCGTGGTGTCCTTTCTGGGCTCCATTGTCTCGTGGCCGGTCCTGCTCTTCACCAACGTGTGCATGAGTTGACGAGGAGCCGACGAATGCCTTCCGACGAAACCTCCGCCAACCGGATCTCGATCACCCGACGCACCGCGCGCTGGTCCGACGAGGACGTCACCATCGCCGATGCGATGGACCTGTGGGGCTTCGCCGCCGGCGCGGCCAACGTGATCATGCAGCTGTCCTCGCCGGGCGTCGGCTACGGGGTCGTGGAGAGCACGGTGGATTCCGGCAACCTGCTCAAACATCCGTGGAAGCGGGCCCGCACCACGCTCAGTTATCTGGCGGTGGCCATCCTCGGAGAGCCCGAGGACCGGGCCGCGTTCCGCGACGCCGTGGACGCGGCCCACCGGCAGGTCCGCTCCGGGCCGGCAAGTCCCGTGCAGTACAACGCCTTCGACCGCGACCTGCAACTGTGGGTGGCGGCCTGTCTGTTCGTCGGACTGGAGGACGTGTACCAGCTGTTACGCGGTGAGATGACCGCCGCGCAGGCCGAGCAGTTCTACCGATCCGCCGCCACCCTGGGCACCACTCTGCAAGTCGACCCGGAGCAGTGGCCGGCGACTCGGGCCGAATTCGACACGTACTGGGACACCGCGTGCGAGCAGATACAGATGGACGACGTCGTCAGGCGGTATCTACACGACCTGGTGGATCTGCGGATGATCAACCCGCTGTTGCGAATACCGTTTCGGCCGCTGCTGAAATTCCTGACCACGGGATTTCTGGCGCCGGTGTTCCGGAATGCCGTCGGCTTCGGCTGGGGCCGTCGCCGGCAGCGGCTGTTCGAATGGCTGTTCCTGGCGGTGGCATTCGGCAACCGGTTCCTACCGGTGTTCGTCCGCCAGGGCGGCAGTTACCTGCTGCTCGCCGATGTCCGCCGACGTGTGGCCGCCGACAAGGCACTGATCTGATGGACCGGATCCGCCACATCTTGAGCTACAAGCTCAGCGTCGAGCAACTGCTCGAGACTTTGATGTGGATATCCCTGCCCTACCTCGTGATCGGCCTGGTCTGGACGTTCTTCCACCCCGAACAGGTGCAGCTCATCGAGGCGAGCCTGCTTACCAAATTCCCGGCCGGTGCCGATCTGGTGGCCTTCGGTCAGGTGACGCTGCTGTGGCCGGTGCTGCTACTGGGTGCCGACATATGCGTCGCGATGTGAATGCAACAGTCGCGCGGCCACAGCCGCGACAAACAGCCACAGCACCGCACCACTGATCCACGTCGGCACAAAGTTGAACGTCTCGGTATGTGCACCGGCGTCGAGGCCCATGTACGCACCCACCGACAACACCGCGACGCCGACCCCGGCCGACATCGCCATCCACCCCCGGTCTCCCATTTGCGCGAAATACCTTGCCAGCGCGAAGCATCCGCAAGTCGCGGCCAGGAAGCCGAGCCCACCGGCCACGCCGTGGATCTTCGCCGAGGTACTCAGCTCCTCCACCTCGGGATAGCCCGGCGGGAACCCGAAACCCGGATCGGTCGGGTTGAGCCCCACGACCACACCGGCCAGTAACCCGTAGAGCGTCACGCACATCGCCGCGACCCGGCCGGACAGCACGCCCGAGGCCACGCGCCAGATCCCGAACCCGAACCCGATCAGCAACAGCCCGCACACAACGAAGTTCACCGTCTGAATCCAGCCCCAATCACCGAGAACCAGCATGGAATTGGCATGTCGGGTCAGGTCGAAGCCGGGACGGGTGAACGCCAGGGTGAGCGAAACCGTGGTGATCGACAATCCGGCGCCCAGCCCGGCCGCCAGCAACGCCGTGGTGAGTCGGGAAGCTGCGGGGCGTGGGGCAGGTGTCACGGAAACTCGA
Source organism: Mycobacterium sp. NPDC004974 (assembly GCF_053600815.1). Lineage (NCBI taxonomy): Bacteria > Bacillati > Actinomycetota > Actinomycetes > Mycobacteriales > Mycobacteriaceae > Mycobacterium > Mycobacterium sp. NPDC004974. The sequence goes on from NZ_JBSGAQ010000010.1 coordinate 74,350, forward strand.
CGCTACCGTCCGGACGGCCGGGGCGATTGACTAGGGTCTTGCGTCGTGAAGGCTTGTCTCGTCGTAGTCGCCGCCGCTGCGGCGCTCGCCGGATGTACGTCGGGAACCGTCGTCAACACCGACGACGCCGCGGCGCCGCCGCCCACGAGCACCACCGCGGCGCCACCGGCGTTCGGCACCGCCCACCTGGTCAACGCCGCCGACTACCTGCTCGACGTCAACGGGCGCAAGGCCTATTACTTCAGCACCCCGAGCGGCCGGTGGCAGTGCGCGATACTGCCCCGCGATCGCGCGGGCTGCCAGGCGGCGGGCGGCGCATCGGCGATGGCGGTGACGGGAGCGCCGACGGAGGTGCCCGACGCGACCGGTGGGACGGCAGCACCGAATGCCCTTGTGCTCGACCGGGACAACGACGCCCAGTTCGTCAACCTGGCACAGCCCGAATTCGCGCAACCGACCGCCGTCGCGCTGCCGTTCGGGAAGGTGCTGGCGGTCGCCGGATTCCGGTGCAACGTCCAGGAGCAGTCCGGGGTGTCCTGCGTACGGGAGCTGACCGGCCGAGGTTTCACCTTCTCGGCCGAGGGCTACACCCCGCATTACACCGACGTCCCCTAGCGATGGCACATGATCCGGATCGGCACCTCGGGCTGGTCATACGACCACTGGACCGATGTGCTGTATCCGCGGGGCACACCGGCGAAGACCCGGCTGGCCCACTACGTCGACGAGTTCGACACCGTGGAACTCAACGGCAGCTTCTACCGCTGGCCCACTGACGCCACGTTCACCGGGTGGCGCGAACAGATGCCCGCCGGTTTCACGATGTCGGTCAAGGCCCACCGCGGGTTGACCCACTACCGGCGACTGCGGTCACCGGAGAGCTGGACGCCGCGGTTCGAGCGCTGCTGGCAACTGCTCGACGCACACAACGAAGCATTACTGGTCCAGCTTCACCCCGCCCTGGAGCGCGACGACGAGCTGCTCACCGCGTTCCTGTCCCAACTCCCCCGCCAGATCCGGGTCGCGATGGAACTACGTCACCCGTCCTGGCACGAGCTTGCGGTGTACGCCGTGCTGGAGCAGTACGGCGCGGCGTACGTCGTGATGAGCGGCCCCGGGCTGACCTGCCGCCCGGTGGCCACCGGTGATCTGGTCTATCTCCGGATGCACGGTCCGGGCGACGACGGCATGTACACCGGCTGCTACTCCGACGACGAGCTGAGCGGGTGGGCGCAGCAGATCCGGCAGTGGGACCGCGACGGCCACCGCGTCGTCGTGTACTTCAACAACGATCTCGGTGGTCATGCGGTACGCAACGCCCGAAAACTGAAGCAGTTGGTATCGGGCGAGTAGGCTGAATCGACATGACAACGTCGTCCACATTCGCGATCGTCGGTGGCGGCCTGGCCGGCGCCAAGGCTGCTGAAGCTCTGCGGGACAACGACTTTGACGGCCACGTCGTGGTTTTCGCCGCCGAAGACCAGCTCCCCTACGAGCGTCCGCCGCTGTCCAAGGAGTACCTGGCCGGAAAAAAGAAGCTCGATGACTTCACCGTCGATCCGGCGTCCTGGTACCGCGACCACAACGTCGAGCTGAGGTTGGGAACCGAGGTCACCGCCGTCAACGCCGCCGAGCACACGCTCGCACTGCCCGACGGCACCACCGTCGGTTACGACAAGCTGCTGCTGGCCACCGGTTCCTCGTCACGCCGGCCACCGATCCCTGGATCAGACGCCGCGGGCGTGCACTATCTGCGCACCATCGACGACGCCGCGGCCCTGAGCGCCACGTTGACCCCGGGTTCGACGCTGGCCATCGTGGGCGGCGGCTGGATCGGGCTGGAGGTCGCCGCCGGTGCGCGCGGCCGCGACGTGAACGTCACGGTCGTCGAGGCCGCGCACCTACCGCTGCTGGCCGCCCTCGGCGCCGAGGTGGGTGAGGTGTTCGCGCAATTGCACCGCGAGCACGGGGTCGATCTGCGGCTGGACCAGTCGGTGAAGGAAATCACCACCGACAACGGCACCGCCACGGGACTACGCCTCGGGGACGGCTCCACCGTCACCGCCGACACGGTCCTGATCGCCGTCGGCGCGGCACCGAACATCGGCCTGGCCGAAACCGCCGGGCTGGCCATCGCGGACGGCGGCGTGCTCGTCGACGCCTCGCTGCGCAGCAGCGATCCCGACATCTACGCCGTCGGCGACATCGCCGCCGCAGAGCATCCGTTCTTCGGAGTGCGAATCCGCACCGAACACTGGGCCAACGCGCTCAAGCAGCCCGCGGTGGCCGCTGCGGGGATGTTGGGCAAGCAAGCCGAATATGACGAATTGCCCTATTTCTTCACCGATCAGTACGACCTCGGCATGGAGTATGTCGGCCACGCACCCGAATATCGGCGAGTGGTGTTCCGCGGCGACGTTGCTGGGCGCGAGTTCGTGGCATTCTGGCTCGACGCCTCCAACCGTGTCCTGGCGGGGATGAACGTCAACGTGTGGGATGTCCTTGACGACGTCAAGGCACTGATCCGATCAGCCGAGCCGGTCGACCCGGAACGCATCGCCGACCCGGCGCAGCCGTTGCCGGTCGGGTAGCTGCGGGCACTGGGCCTGCCGCGCGGGCGAAATCCGTGCAGCGCAACAACATTCTCCTGCGGTCAGGGGTACGCGCTAACGTGCATGAGACACGTGCCGGTATCGCCCCGCCCGCGTGCCCAAACCACGACGGCAGGAAGGTGAGCATCCGGTGAATGTCGCGCCCGACGAGCTGTCCGGCACCGAGCAGGCAGTCCTGCTGGTACTGATGGCCGAGTCCCGCCCGGTGCCCAACGCTGAACTGGAGCGGCTCGGGCCCAAACTCGACAAACCGAAGCGCGACCGGCTCAACCGGTTGGGCCTGATCGAGTCGACCGGGACCCGCCCCCTCGTCCACGAACTGACCGACACGGGGTGGGCGCTGTGCCGATCCCTGTTCGGCGCCGGCGCGCCGCCCCGGTCCACCGGGCAGGGCAAGGCCCTGTACACGCTGCTGGGTGCGCTGCACCGCTATTTCGAACACGCCGACCTCGTTCCCTCCGACGTATTCCTGCCCGCCGAGGTGCCCGTCCAGGCGGCCGCGCCGGCTCCCGAAGCCGGTCCCGAAATCCAGCTGCGCACCGCCTATGCCGGGCTGACCGCCCGGCCCGGAGGCTGGGTGAGTCTGCTGCGCCTGCGCCAGGCCGTGCCCGGGCTGCCCCGACCCACCGTCGACGCCGCGCTGATCAGCCTCTATCAGCAACCCGGCGTCAGCCTGATCCCCGAGGAGAACCAGAAGGTGCTCACCCCCGCCGACCGCGAAGCCGCGGTGGAGATAGGCAACCAGGACAAGCACCTGATCGCGATCGAGTCCTGATGGAGTTACAGCACCGCGAAGCGCTCAGCGCGCTTCGCCTGACCTGGGCGCCGACCGCCGACGATCTGTGGCATTCGCAGGGCGCGCTGCACGTGCGCGGGCTGCACGACCGGCCGATGTGCGATGTGATGGCCGCGTTCGGCGATGCCGAACGGGAGATCGACTCCAGCCCGCTGGGCGTGGTGGTACGGGGCCCGGCCGGGTCCGGCAAGACCCACCTGCTCGGTCAGGTGCGCGAACAGGTGCAAACCGGCGGCGGTTTCTTCTTTCTCGTCGAGTTGCTCGATGCGGCCAGCTTCTGGCAGTCCGCCCGCGCGGGCATCCTGGAAAGCCTGGGCCGGCCGGGCAGCGAGCGCGAAACCCAACTCAAAGACCTGCTGTGGGAACTGTCCTCGGTGGCCCACATCTCCCGCGCCAATCGCCGGGCCGTGATCGGCGACGACGACCTGACCCCCGAGATCCTCACCGACTTCGTCAACTCCCTGCACAAGGTCCATCGCCACACCGTCAAGCGCGCGCACCACACCCTGCGCGCCCTGGTGCTGCTGGGTGCCGGAGACCTCGAGCTGCAGGACGTCGGCGAGGCGTTCCTGACCGGCAGCGGCGAACGGGAGGCCTGGGGGCTGCCCGCGCCGGTGCTCACCCCGCAGGAATCGGTACGCGACATCTCCCGGCTGATCGCCCTGGCCGGGCCGTCGGTTCTGGCCCTCGACCAGATCGACACGCTGCTGGCCCAATCCACCGAGCGCACCGACACCGCGGGCGCCGTGTCCGGCGCCGACCCCGGTCGAACTGCCCGCTCCGCGGGCGATGGCGGAACTGCCCACTCCCCGGGCAACCGCGACCTCGAGCACATCGCGCACGGGCTGATGTCCATCCGCCAAACCATGCGGCGCACGGTGGGTGTGGTGGCCTGCCTGCCCGCAGCCTGGGAGGCGATCCAGGACCGGGCCACCGCCACCGTGCAGGACCGGTTCCGGACCACCGCGCTGCTGCAGGGCCTGCCGACGCCGGAGGTCGGCCGAGCCATCCTGGAACGGCGGTTCACCGCGAGTTACGCGTCCATCGGATTCACCGCGCCGTACCCGAGCTGGCCGATCCTGCCCTCGGCGTTCGACGACGCCACCCAATACACGCCGCGACAACTGCTCAAGCGGGCCGACACCCATGTCCGCCGCTGCCTGGACCGCGACACGATCGAAGAGCTGTCCCAACTCACCGGCGAGGTGGCCGAACCACACGAACGCGCTACGGGCGCCGCCGCCGGCGACACCGGCGAGTTGGACCGTCGCTTCGCCGACTACCGGCGCCGCGCGGTGACCGTCGCCGCGCTCGACCCCGACGGCGAGGACACCACGATGCCCGGCCTGTTGTCGGCGGCATTGGATGCGTGGATCACCGAACTCGGCGAGGCCGGGCAGGCGTTTCGCCCCGATCCGCTGCCGGGCCAACGGGTGGTGCTGCACGGGCGGCTGCGCCAGACGCTCGACGCCGCCACCGACGACGAGCGGCACTGGGCATTTCGCGCGATCTCGTCCGGCAATGCCGTCGCGGTACAAAACAGGATTCGGAAAGCCTGGGAAGCAACGGGTTTCAACCCTGACCGGCGTCGGCTGTTCCTGCTCCGCAACACCGCGTGGCCGAAGGGCGCGAAAACCGCGGTGGTGATCGCCGAGTTCGAGGCGGCCGGCGGCCGAGTGTTGCCGATGAGCGAGGACGACGTACGCACCATGACGGCGCTCCGCGATCTGATCGACGACAATCACCCCGACCTGCCCGAGTGGCTGCGCCGGCGCCGCCCCGCCCACGGGATCGGCTGGCTGCGATCCGCACTCGGGGACATCGCGGGTGATCCGCCGCCACCGGCCCAGATCGATGTGGAGGCCGAGCTCGCGACCGGGCCGATACGGGTACAGCCGCCCGCGCCGTCGATCGAGCATTCGCCCATCGCCGTCACCCTGGGCCTGGACAGTCCCGGCGGGCGCCCGGTATCGGTGGACCTGGCCGCGCTGCGTAAGCACACCGCGATCTTCGCCGGCTCCGGATCGGGCAAGACCGTGCTGATCCGACGCCTGGTCGAGGAGTGCGCGCTGCGCGGCGTGTCGTCGATCGTGTTGGACCCCAACAACGACCTGTCCCGGCTGGGAGCCCGTTGGCCCGACAATCCCCCGGGATGGAACCCGGCCGACGACGAACGCGCCGACGCGTACTTCGACAACGCCGAGGTCGTGGTGTGGACGCCGGGCCGGTCGACCGGCCGCCCGCTGTCCTTCCAGCCACTCCCCGACTTCGCCAGTGTCATCGATGACGCCGATGAGTTCTCCGACGCCGTCGAATCCGCCGTCGCCGCACTCGAACCCCGCGCCCTGATCGCCGGCAACACCGCCAAGGCCGAGCGGTCTCGCGCGGTGCTGCGCGAGGCGCTGCGGTTCTACGGTGCGAGCCCCTCGGTGTCCCTGGGCGGATTCATCGACCTGCTCGGCAATCTGCCCCCAGAGGTCAGCGCACTGAGCGGGGCGCACAAACTGGCCACCGAACTGGCCCAGAATCTTCGGGCCGCGACCGTCAACGATCCGCTGTTCGGTGGCTCCGGGACTGCCGCCGACCCCGGCGTGCTGTTGACACCGTCACCGGGCTACCGGGCCCGGGTGTCGGTGATCAGCATGGTCGGTCTGACCAGCGATCAACAGCGCGAAGGGTTCGTCAACCAGCTGCAGATGGCCCTGTTCGCCTGGATCAAGCGCAACCCGGCCGGCGACCGGCCGCTGGGTGGGCTGCTGGTGATGGACGAGGCGCAGAACTTCGCGCCTTCCAGTCACACGACTGCCTCCACACACAGCACCCTGGCGCTGTCCTCGCAGGCGCGAAAGTACGGGCTGGGACTGGTGTTCGCCACGCAGTCTCCACGCGGTCTGCACAACCACATCCCGGGCAATGCCACCACGCAGTTCTACGGTCTGCTGAACTCCCCCGCGCAGATCGCCGTGGCCCGGGAGATGGCCCGGGTGAAGGGCGGCCACGTACCCGACATCAGCAAGCTGCGGTCGGGCCAGTTCTATGTGGCGTTGGAAGGCAACGCCTTTCACAAGATCCAGACGCCGTGGTGCCTGTCCAACCATCCGCCCAGCCCGCCGACGACCGACGAGGTCCTCGCGCTGGCGCAGCGAGAGCCGGCGACGCGCTGAGCCGTTGACCCGATCCGAGGCTCATAGGAGGGTCGCGCTGCCGTCGGCGTGAACCTGCACCTTCGCGCCGGCGATGTCCTCGGACATGGTCGCCGCGGCCTGTGACTCGTCGACGATCCGGGCCAGTGTGCGACCGTCCTCCGGGGTGCGCACCGCCAGGAATGCCCGCTCCGCGGTGCCGTCGCGACCGACCGGCGTGGTCCAGGATTCCACGGTGCCGGTGCCCGCGAATTCCACCTGCAGCTGACGTGTGGGCTCGGCGTCCACCTCGGATTGCACGTCCTGCCAACGGAATTCATGAGTCGGTGGCTCGGTGCCGTATACACCGAAACTGTGCTTGGTGAGGTAACCGCCGTTGGCGGTGATCAGCCCCCGGGTCCCGGGATTGGCCACGAGCCGCTCGGCCATGGTGGCGATCGAATGGGACACGTAGTTGTTCCACGGCCCGCCCGCGAACGTCAGCCCGCCGGTCACCGTCAATGGCCGCGACGGATCGGCCAGAGGCAGACCGATTTCGGCCGCCGCCACCTGCACCGCCGACGGGAAGCAGGAGTACACGTCGACGAAGTCGACCTCGTCAACTCCCACACCGGCCAGTTCCAGAACCCGGCTACCGGCGATCCGGATCGCTGGCGACCGGTAGAGCTCGGCCCGCTCGCCGATCGCATAGGTGTCGTGCGAATCCGTCCCGGCATACGGGAAAACCCAACGGTCGGTGGGGATCTGAAGATAGGTCGCCTTCTCGACTGTGGTCAGGATCAGCACCGCGCCCTGGTCCACCATGTTGTTGGAGTTCATCAGCTTCGTGTAGGGCCAGCTGATCATCCGGTTGTCCGGGCCCGGCTGCCAGATCTGCTCGGCGGGCACGGCTTCCCGGCTCCAGGCATGCGGATTGCCCGCCGCCACGGCACTGAACTGTGACCACAACTCGCCGATCCGCCTGCGGTGCTCCTCACTGGTCTCGCCGGCCGCGATCCGCAGCGCCTGCTCGAACATCGGGTACACGTAGGCCGGGCGGTCCAGCTTGATCCGGATCTCGGCCTCACCGGCCATCGGCACACCTTCATGCGCACCCGGGGCCTCCGGCACGGATTCGTCTTGGCGCGTCCAGTCCGGTTTGGCCCCGGCCGCGCGCAGCCGACTGCGGGTACGCCACGTCTCGGCGCCGGCGATCAGCACCACCTCGGCCCGGCCGCCCCGCAGATCCAGGCAGGCTTCGTTCACCAGTGTCTGCGGTACGTTTCCGCCCACCCCGGTGTAGCGCGTGGCGGCCTTGTCAGCCCGGATGCGCTGGGCCAACAGCAAACCCGGATCGCGGTAGTGCCAGGACAGTAGATTGACGATCCGTACCGAGTCGACCGCTTCCAGAACCCGCGGGTCGGCGGCGGCCCGGGCCGCCTCCACCATGAGATCGACCGGCTCGACGTCCGGCTTCTCCTCCCGCTGGTTGACCTGGCCGTAGCCCACCAGTACCGGGGTTCGCGGGTCGAGAGTCCTGGGCAGGGTCATGCCCACGAACCTAGCCGACGCGGTAGATGGACTTGAGGATCTGGTAGGCGGCCAAACCCTCGGGCCCCAATTCGCGCCCCATGCCACTGGATTTCACGCCGCCGAACGGCGCGCCCATGTCCAGTTGATAGTCGTTGATCCCGATGGTGCCGGTGTGTACCGCCCTGGCGATGTTCGTGGCCCGCTCCACGTCCGTGGACCACACGCTGCCGCCGAGACCGAACTCGCTGTCGTTGGCGATGGCCACCGCATCGTCGTCGCCGTCGTACGGGATGACCGTCAGCACCGGCCCGAAGATCTCCTCCTGCGCGATCCGCGCCGAGTTGTCCACCTCGGCGAACACGGTCGGCGAGACGAACCAGCCGCGCGGTTGATCGGCGGGAACCGACCCGCCCGCCACCAGCTTGGCTCCCTCACCCAGTCCCACCTCGATGTAGTCCAGCACCCGCCGTCGCTGCCGGGCGCTGACCAGCGGCCCGACCTCGGTCGCCGGGTCCAACGGATCACCCACCTGCAACCCGTCGGCCAGAGCCGCCACCGCCTCGACCACCTCGTCATATCGCGAACGGGGGGCCAGCACGCGCGAATTGAGATGACAGGTTTGACCGTTGTTGACGAACGACGCGCTGCGTAGCCCGCGGATCGTCGCGCCCAGGTCGGCATCGTCGAGCACGATCGCCGCCGACTTCCCGCCGAGCTCCAGGGTGACCGGACGCATCAGCCGCCCGCACACCTCGGCGATCTTGCGCCCGGCCGCCGTCGACCCGGTGAAGGCGACCTTGTCGATCCCGGGATGCGACACCAGATGCGCCCCGGCATCGGGTCCACCGGCCAGCACGTTCAACACCCCCGGCGGCAGTCCGGCCTCGGTCGCCGCGTCCCCGAAAACCAGTGCGTCCAGGGCTGTTTCCGGTGCCGCTTTGAGTACCACGGTGCAGCCCGCGGCCAGTGCGGGCGCAAACTTCATCGCGGCCAGCGCCTGCGGGTAGTTCCACGGGATGACCGCCGCGACCACGCCGACCGGTTCACGCCGCACGATTGTGTGGCCGATCATGCTCGGCCGGGTCTCCTCGACGCCGGTCTCCACGATCAGCGCGGCGTAGTAGCGCAGCAGCGCCGCGGGAAATGCGCCGTTTGCCCCGCGCGACAGGGCGAGCGGCATCCCGTTCTCCCGGCTGCACAGTTCCCTGGTTCTGTTCGCCCGGGACTGCAGCGCGTCGGCGAACCGGATCAGTACCGCGGCACGCTCGGCCAGCGGAACCTCCCGCCAGCCGGGCAATGCGGCGCGGGCCGCAGCGACCGCCCGGTCGACCTCGGATTCATTTGCTGCACAGCCTGATCCGAGGGGTTCGCCGGTGCCGGCCTCGATCACCGGCTCGGCCCGCTCGGCAGTACGGAACGCACCGTCAATGAACAACTGGGCGGGCTCGCCCGGCGCGGGAACGCGATCCATGATGGGCTCCGATCTGCGTGAGTTCTCAGGCTGTGAATAGCACATCGGGCCGGGTGCGGCGGGGTATTTCGCGCGGCGTTGGTTGACCCGTACGAAATCAGGTACCCGGATCGTGGGCGCCATTCACCGACACCCGCCACTATGGAGAACATGAGCGACGCGACCCTCTCACCGGCACTGACCGACACAGAACTCGAGCAGCTCAACGCCTACTGGCGGGCGGCCAACTATTTGTCCGTCGGCCAGATCTATCTTCTGGACAACCCGTTGCTCCACGAGCGGCTGGCCGCGGAGCACGTCAAACCGCGGCTGCTGGGCCACTGGGGCACCACTCCGGGTTTGAACCTGCTGTACGCGCACCTCAACCGGATCATCCGTGAGCGCGACGCGAACGTCATCTACGTGACCGGGCCCGGTCATGGTGGTCCGGGCCTGGTGGCCAACGCTTATCTCGAAGGCACCTACAGCGAGGTCTACACCGGTATCGGGCAGGACACCGATGGCCTGCGGAAACTGTTCCGCCAGTTCTCGTTTCCCGGCGGGATTCCCAGCCACGTGGCCGCCGAGACACCCGGCTCCATCCACGAGGGCGGCGAACTCGGGTACGCACTGGTGCACGCCTACGGCGCCGCGTTCGACAATCCGGACCTCGTGGTGGCCTGCGTCGTCGGCGACGGTGAGGCCGAGACCGGCCCGCTGGCCGCCAGCTGGCATTCGAACAAGTTCCTCAACCCCGTCGTCGACGGTGCGGTGCTGCCGATCCTGCACCTCAACGGCTACAAGATCGCCAATCCCACAGTGCTGTCCCGCATTCCGGCCGAGGAACTCGAATCGCTGTTCTACGGCTACGGCTATCGCCCCATCACCGTGGCCGGGGACGACCCGGCCATTGTGCACCAGGAGCTGGCCGCGGCCATGGACGAAGCGTTCGACGAGATCGCGGCGATCCAGCGCGCGGCCCGCCTCGACGACGAGCCGGGCCGTCCGCTGTGGCCGATGATCATCCTGCGCACTCCCAAGGGCTGGACCGGCCCCCACGAGGTGGACGGGAAACTGGTCGAGGGCACCTGGCGCGCACACCAGGTGCCGCTTTCCGAGACCCGGACCAACCCGTCGCACATGGCGCAGCTGGAGACGTGGCTGCGCAGCTACCGGCCCGAGGAGTTGTTCGACGCAGACGGGGCGCTGCGGCCCGATCTGCGGGCCCTGGCGCCCTCGGGCACCCGGCGGATGAGCGCCAACCCGCATGCCAACGGCGGACTGCTGTTGCGTGACCTCGACCTGCCCGACTTCACCGACTACGCGGTCACCGTCGAGAGCCCGGGCACCGGGATGGCCGAAGCCACCCGGGTGCTCGGCACGTTCCTGCGTGATGTGATCGCCGACAATCCGGACCGCTTCCGGCTGATGGGTCCGGACGAAACCGCCTCGAACCGTCTGGCCGCGGTGTTCGAGACGACCGACAAGGCCTGGGAGGGCGAGATCCTGCCCGTCGACGAGAACCTGGCCCCCGATGGCCGGGTGATGGAAGTGCTCTCTGAGCATCTGTGCCAGGGCTGGCTGGAGGGATATCTGCTGACCGGACGCCACGGGTTGTTCAACTGCTACGAAGCCTTCGTCCACATCGTCGACTCCATGCTCAACCAGCACGCCAAGTGGTTGTTCAGTAGCTCGCATCTGACCTGGCGCCAGCCGATCGCGTCGCTGAACTATCTGCTGACCTCCCATGTCTGGCGCCAGGACCACAACGGTGCCTCGCATCAGGATCCGGGCTTCATCGACCACGTCGCCAACAAGCGTCCCGAGGTGGTGCGCGTCTACCTGCCGCCGGACGCCAACACCCTGCTGTCGGTCGCGGACCACTGCCTGCGCAGCCGCCAGTACGTGAACGTCATCGTGGCCGGAAAGCAACCGGCCCTGACATACCTGACGATGGACGAGGCGGTCGCGCACTGCACCCGCGGGCTCGGGATCTGGGAGTGGGCCGGCAATACGACCGGGGAACCCGACGTGGTGCTCGCCTGCGCCGGGGACATCCCGACGCTGGAGACGCTGGCCGCCGCCGACATCCTGCGCCGTCGACTCCCCGAGGTGAGAGTCCGGGTGGTCAACGTCGTCGACATCATGCGCTTGCAACCCGAGTCCGAGCATCCGCACGGGCTGTCCGAGCGCGAGTTCGACTCGATCTTCACCACGGACAAGCCCATCATCTTCGCCTATCACGGCTACCCCTGGCTGATTCACCGGCTGGCCTACCGGCACACCAACCACGCCCAGCTACACGTGCGGGGGTTCAAGGAGCGGGGCACGACAACGACGCCGTTCGACATGGTGATGCTCAACGACCTCGACCGGTTCCACTTGGTCATGGATGTGATCGACCGAGTCGAGGGGCTCGCGGTCAGCGCCGCGGGGCTCCGTCAGGAAATGGTCGACGCGCGACTCGCCGCCCGGCGCTACACCCGGGAACACGGCGAGGACGATCCGGCGATCTCCCAGTGGACGTGGAATGCGGTGTGACCTGGGTAATTGCGCCGCACCGGTACGATTGGCAAGTTATGTCTGATCAGAGCGCCGTGGCCGCGCATCCCCATCCGCTGGTGGCCCAGCTCTCGGCATTGCACCATTTCCGGATCTACGCCGACATCGGCATCGTCGTCGTCATCCTCACGCTGACCAACCTCATCGCGCACTTCACCACCCCGTGGGCCAGCATCGCCACCGTCCCGGCGGCCGCGGTGGGCCTGCTGGTCCTGGTGCGGGCCCGCGGCCTGGGCTGGGCAGAGCTGGGGCTGGGCCGCGAACACTGGCGCTCCGGCGCCGGGTACGCCCTGGGTGCCGTCGCACTCGTGGTCTCGGTGATCGCGATCGGCGCGGCGCTGCCGTGGACCCGGCCGATGTTCATGAACGACAACTACGCGACCGTCTCGGGTGCGCTGCTCGCGTCGATGGTGATCATCCCGCTGCAGACCGTGATCCCCGAGGAGTTGGCGTTTCGCGGTGTGCTGCACGGAGCCCTGAACCGGGCCTGGGGTTTTCGCGGCGTCGCAGCCGGTGGTTCGCTGTTGTTCGGCCTGTGGCACATCGCCAGTTCGCTCGGGCTGACGAGTGAGAACGTCGGCTTCACGCGACTGTTCGGTGGCGGCGTGTTCGGCATGCTCGCCGGTGTGGTGCTGGCCGTGGTGGCCACCGGCATCGCCGGTTTCGTGTTCACCTGGCTGCGGCGGCGCAGCGGCAGCCTGATCGCCCCGATCGCCCTGCACTGGTCACTCAACGGGGTGGGTGCACTGGCGGCCGCCCTGGTCTGGCATCTGTCGACCTAATTCGCGCCTCCGGCACGGGACCTAATTCGCGCCTCCGGCACGGCGACGCGCCCGGAACTCACGGTTCTTCAGCTTGTTCCCACACTCGGACATCACGCACCAGGTACCGCCATGGTTGCGGGACCGGTCGTAGAACGCCCACGTGCATTCATCGTTCGCACACGCCTTGAGCCGTGCCCACGTACCGTCCTGCTGCGCGTCGCGCATCACCAGCAGCAGCTCCAGCAGGCGCTCGCCCACGCCCTCTCCTGCGGCTGACAACCGCACCTGCCCGTCGGGGTTCACGTCGACCTTTGCGGTGGACGCGTCGGTGAGCGCCTGCAGCACGGCGAGCTGACCGGCATCCGGCGGTGCACCGCCGGTGTTGTGAATCAGCAGCGCGCGCAGTGCTTCGCGCACCCGGCGCACCAGGTCCAGTTCGGCTGCGGTCGGGCTTGCCCCTACGGCGAGCAACCCGTTGGCCGCCAGCCAGGGCGCCGCGTCGTCGGGATCTGCGAGGCGGTCGATTCCGGCAGGTAACTCGATCGTGTTGACCAGGGCCTGAATCCGGGCCAGCGGTCCGGGCGCGGGTTTGGTCTCGGAGTCACCGGCCCACGTCGTCGTCATCGCTCCAGCGTACCGCCGTGACCACTAAATTGGTTTGACTAGTCATTCATGACCAGCGTACGGTAATAGATAGTCACGATCTCCGGACTGGGCATACGGAAAAATACGAGGTATCGCCGTGAACGACAACCGAATTTCTGCGACACCCGCGACCTCAGTCCGCCGTGTACCCATCCCCTGCCGCGCCTCGATCCGCGCCCGCCTGACCGCACGCATCCGGTCGGGTCGCCTCGACGCCATGCTTGCCGTCGGCGCGCCGATCACCCCGGGCAGCGCGATCGCCGCGCGCGCGGCCCGGCTGACGTCGGCCTCCGAGCGCGAGGCGATCGCCCGCGTACTGCGCCGCTGCGTGCGTGATGCCGCCAACGACACCATCTTGTGGTCGTCGCGAATCCCGTTACACCGGAAGAACATTGCCGCAGCGGAGATGATGATCGACGCGATCACCCTGCGGCTGCACTCACCTGCGCCGGTGGACGCGCGCGGCATGGCCCGGCTCAGCCGGGTGATCAATGACGGACTCGGACCGATGTACGCGTTCGGCCACGGTGACCTGAACGGCAGATTGGGCGCTGCGCTAGCCGCGCTCTGAACTACACCCGCAGCACCGCAGCACCCGCGACATGGCCGGCGCTCAGATCGGCCAGCGCCTCGTCCGCACGGTCCAGGCCGTACACGGGAGTGCTGACCGCCATCCGGTGGCCACCGGCGAACGTCAGGAATTCTCGGGCGTCGGCACGGGTGTTGGCGGTGACCGAGCGGATCTCGCGTTCCTGGAACAGGTGCCGTTGATAGTTCAAGGTCGGGATGTCGCTGAGGTGGATGCCCGCGATCGCCAGCACGCCCCCACGGTCCAGTGCCGCCAGAGCGGGCAGCACCAGATCCCCCACGGGAGCGAACAGGATCGCGGCATCCAATGGCTCAGGCGGCATGTCGGCGCTGCCCTGCACCGACGACGCACCCAGTGCCAGCGCGAGTTCGCGGGAGCGCTCGCCACGGGTCATCACATGCACGCGGGCCCCCTGCGCCAACGCCACCTGAGCGGTCAGGTGCGCACTACCGCCGAAGCCGTAGATACCCAGCCGCCCACCCTGCGGTAGGTCGGTGCGCAACAGCGACCGATAGCCGATGATCCCAGCGCACAACAACGGCGCCAGCTCGACATCGGAGTAACCGGTCGGCAGCCGGAGCGCGAATGCAGCCGGGACGGTGGTGAATTCGGCATAGCCGCCGTCAGCATCCCAGCCCGTGTACCGCGAGGACGGACAGAGATTCTCCCGACCACGCACACAGTAGGCACACCGCCCACACGTGTGGCGCAGCCAGGCCACGCCGACGCGATCACCCGGCGCGAACCCGCCGCCGGCCTCGGGGCCGACCGCGATCACCTCACCGACAACTTCGTGCCCGGGTATCACCCGCGGCCGGTGCACGGCCAAATCACCTTCCGCCACATGCAGATCCGTACGACACACCCCGCAGGCCAGGACCGCGACGAGCAGCTCGTCAGGCCCCGGTCGCGGGGTGGACACGTTAACCCGTTGCAGCGGATGCGAACTCACCGGACCCGGGCTGACGACCTGCCAGGCCGTCATGGTCCCAGCGGTTCCGGTCGGCATCAGCCGCTCCGGTCAGCTGCGCTTACGTACCAATCCGACAAGCCAGAGCAGGATCACCGATCCGAGGATCGCGGTGAACAGGGTGAACCACCACCCGCCGCCGGCAGTGTTGAGGAAAAAGCTGAGTAGGAACCCGCCGATGAGCGCGCCGATCACACCGATGACGATGTTCATCAGAATGCCCTGGCCGCCGCCCTCGACGATCTTGCCGGCGATCCACCCGGCGATCGCGCCGATGATGATGTAGCCGATCCAGCCGACACTCGTCAGTGTGGAGGAACGCGCCAGGATTTCGGTAGCCGCCATTACGTCCATTGCAGGTCTCCTGCCTGTCACTGGCCATGCTCAGCGGGCTCGCTGAGCCTCACCCAAGGTGTACCTCCCGAACGTAACGATTCGGTTGGCTGTTTGGGAACGATCAACGTTCACCTATGGGTTTCCCACGGCACAGACAGGTCACACCTGTGTGTGCAGACGAAAAATCACGTGGCTTAGAAATGTCTCACGCCGACCCTGAACAGGGCCGGCGTGAGCAATGAACGGATATCAGGCCGGGGGCTGCATCTCCGGCGGAGCGTTGGTGACCGGCACCGGCACCCCGACACCCGGACGGGCAGGCGGCGCGTTCGGGTCGGCCGGCGGCGGTGCCGCATTGGGATCGCCTGCGGGTGGCGCCGGCGGCGTCCACGGCCGGATCGAGTTGGCCAGCGTCGCGGCGGCAGCCTTGTCCACCGGATGGCTGGCCGACCCCAGCCAGACCACGAACCAGCGTTCCGGTGCGCGTTGCCCGCGCGGGGTTCCCGGGGCGGGCGGCGCGCCGACCACACCGGCCCAGATCTGGCCGTTGGGCTTGTTGGTATCGGTGAACTTCACCTCGTAGTACGAGGCGACGCCGCTGAGCCCGTTGGCGTCGAGCGGCACGGTCTCCTGATTCACCCGGGTCCCGGGGAACGGCATGAAGAACTCACCCATGTCGGAGGCCAGGCGGACGGCAGCCTTGGCGTTGTCAGACTCGGCGCCTGCGAACAACTTCAGGTCGAGGCGCCCGAGCAGCACACTGGTGTCGTTCGGCGGTTCAGGCGTGCCCTCCGGCGGGATCTTGGTCAACAACGCCTGCCCATAGGACAACTGGGTCGCGTCGGACACCTTCCAGCCTCCGGGGACGACGTAGCTGAACCCGCCTGCGGCGTTGTCGATGCGGCCGGGCTCCGGCGCGGGAGCAGCAGGTGCCGCGGCCGGGGAGTTCGGGTCAGCAGGTGCCGGGGCCGGCGCGTTCGGGTCAACGGGAGCCGGAGCCGGCGCGGGAGCCGGAGCGGGTGCATTGGGATCGACAGGCGCCGCCGCGGCCGGGGCCCCGGGAGCGGGAGCGGGAGCGGGAGCGGGAGCGGGAGCAGGTGCGGCCGGGGCACCGGGCACTGCCGGGGCGGGCGCCGGCACCGGGGGCGCCGGCTCGGGATCCGCATACGCCACCGCCGGCAGCGCAACGGCCGCGGCGGTCGCGCCGGTCATCGCAACCAGCGCCAGCTTCTTCGACAGACCTCTGCGCCGATGTGACATCGCATCCGACTCGTCCATGGGGAAGAAACTACCGTGTTACGGCCGTGACGCAAGTGTGAGTTGCTCTTAGAGTGCCAAAAAGTGCGATTGCGACAGATGAGATATGCCCAGCTAGGCAGCAGGGTGACAAGTTGCTGAAGCGTGGGTGTGTCGGGCGCCACGCCGGACCTGGCAACCCACCTTCGACACCCGCGGTGCCGCGACCCTCACAACGTGATTCGGACGTGCGCGCACATGCGTTACGCCGCGCAGGTCAGTTACTTCCGGCGCCCGCAGGGTGGACAGCAACCTCCTGCGCCTTCACCGAGAAGTACACCGTGTCCCCAGGGGTCAGTCGCAGCTCGGCGGCCGATTCGGCGGTGATGTCAGCGGCCAGGCCCGGTGCACCGTCGGGCTGTTCATCGGCCCGCACCCGGATGCCGGGCCCCCGGCTGTCCAGCTCCGCGACCGTCACCGCGACGGTGTTGCGCGGACTGCCATGTGGCTCGTCCCGGTACACCGAGACCGACGCCGGCGAGAACACCGCTACCACCGGCGCCCCGGGCCGGACCTCGACCGCCGGCGTGCCCTGCCAATTCGCTTCCCATGCGGTGACCACCACGCCGTCGCCGGCAGCCGTGCCGCCGATCAGGTTCACCCCGGCGAACCGCGCCCCGAAATGACTCTTGGGCGTCGCCAACACCTCTGCAGCAGAACCACTTTCAATGATCCGCCCGCTCTCCACCACAATCACCCGATCGGCCAGCGTGAGTACGTCGAGCAAGTCATGGGTGATCAGCACCGCACACCTGCCGCCCGTCGTCAGCACCCGCCGCAACACCCTGCGCATCGACGCGGCCACGGCCACGTCCAAACCCGCCAGCGGTTCGTCGAGCAACAGCACCTCGGGATCGGCGGCCAACGCCCGGGCCAGCGCGACGCGCTGAGCCTGGCCACCCGACAACTGGCGCGGCCGCCGGTGGGCCAGATCCGTGGCGTCGACCTCGGCCAACCACCGGTGCGCGGTCTCATGCGCGGCGCGTCGCCCGAGCCGGCGCCCGCTGCGGGCACCGAATGCCACATTGGCCAGCACACTCAGATGCGGAAATAGCAGGGAGTCCTGCAACAGCAGGCCGACCCGGCGGGCATGGGTCGGCACCTGCACACCCGCTGCCGCGTCGGTGAGCACCCGATCACCCACCTGGATGCGCCCGGCGTCCAGGCCGACCAATCCGGCGATCGAATGCAGGGTGGTCGACTTGCCCGCGCCGTTGGGGCCCAGTACCGCGAGCACCTCTCCGGCCGCCACACCGAACTCCAGGTCCAGGCCGCGGTTCTCGACGACAGCGCGCACATGCAGCGTCATGCCCATCCCCCGGCCCGCAGCCGTCGACTGCCGAGACCGATGACCACCACCGCAGCCACCACCACCAACAGCACCGACAACGCCACAGCGGCGTCGGCGTCACTCTCGCGCTGCAGGTAGATCTCCAGCGGAAGGGTGCGGGTGACGCCCTGGCGCGACCCCGCGAACGTGAGCGTGGCGCCGAACTCGCCGAGGGAGCGCGCGAAGGCCAGCACGGCTCCCGAGATCAGGCCGGGTCCCAACAGCGGGAGGGTCACCCGCCACCACACCGTCGCCGGCGACGCACCCAGCGTCGCCGCCACGACCTCGAAATCGGCGCCGGCGGTGCGGGCCGCCCCTTCCAGCGAGATGACCAGGAACGGCAACGATACGAACGTCTGCGCCAGCACGACCGCCACCGTGGTGAAGGCGATCTGCACCCCGGCGCCCTCCAGATACCGGCCGACCAGCCCGAGCCGGCCGAAGGCGTACAGCAGCGCGATGCCGCCGACCACCGGCGGAAGCACCAGCGGCAGCAGGATCAGCGGCCGCACGATCCGGGCGACGAGCCCTTCGGCGCGGGCCAGCACCAGCGCGAGCGGGACACCGAACAGCACGCACAACACAGTGCTCGCCAGCGAGGTCTCCAGACTGAGTTTCAACGCCGCGGTGGACGACGTGCTGGTGACCAGCGACCCGAACTGCGGCCAGTTCACCTTCGCCACCATCGCAACCATCGGTAGCACGACGAATATCGCGCCCGCCGCGGCAGGGAGATAGATCCAGCGCGGAAGCCGTGGCGGATTCGTCACGATGTAGCCCCGGTGACGACGTCGACGCAGATGAGAGCGCTGGGTCGGGTCATCCGCGCAACCTTAGGTGAGCCGGCACGGGCGCGCCGGGTTTCGTCTCCTAGCTACTGTCCAGTAACATTGGCCGATGGTCGCCCCCGTCCGGCGCGGCGATCCCCGGGTACATGGAGGTACATCATGGCGGAGGTGCTGGTCACCGGCGGCGACACTGAACTGGGCCGCGCGATCGCGGCAGGTTTTCTCGACGCAGGCCACAACGTGGTCATCGCCGGCGCCCGCCGCGAAGATCTGGAATTGGCCGCCAAACAGCTCGACGTCGCGTCGATCGTGTTCGACAACACCGATCCCGCCAGCCTCGAGAGCGCCCGCGCGCTGTTTCCCCATCACCTCGACACCCTTGTGAACGTCCCGGCCCCGTTGTTCGAGGCCAAGGACCCCCGCACGTTCACGCTGACCGATCTGGCCACCGCGTGGCGCAATGCGCTGGATGCCAACGTGGTCTCCGCGGTGCTGACCGTGCAGATCGTCGGCGATCACCTGCGCTCGGGCGGTTCCATCATCAACGTCGTGCCCACAAGCCCGCGTGAGGGCAGCGCAGAAGCTGCCGTCAAGGCGGCCATCGGCGATTGGACCGCCGGTCAGGCCACATACTTCGGCACCCGCGGAATCACCGTCAACGCCATCGCCCCCGGCCTGTCGGCCGAGCCCGGCTACGACGGCCTGGGCAGCACGCCGCCGTCCGTCGCCGACGAATTCGCCCGTCTCGCAGTATTTTTGAGCACCCCGGCGGCTCGCCACATCACCGGGCAGACGATGCACGTCAGCCGCGGAGCATTGGCCACTCTGGGCTAGAGGGTTACGGTAGATGGAGTGACGATCCGACTCGGACTCCAGATACCCAATTTCTCCTACGGCACCGGTGTCGCCGAACTGTTCCCCACCGTCATCGCCCAGGCGCAGGAAGCCGAGGCCGCGGGCTTCGACTCCGTCTTCGTGATGGACCACTTCTATCAGTTGCCCGGCCTCGGCACCCCCGACCAGCCGATGCTGGAGGCCTACACCGCACTGGGTGCGCTGGCCACCGCGACGCAAAATGTGCAGCTGGGCACCCTGGTCACCGGCAACACCTACCGCAACCCCACGCTGCTGGCCAAGGCCATCACCACGCTCGACGTGGTCAGCGCGGGCCGAGCGATTCTGGGCATCGGCACCGGATGGTTCGAGCTCGAGCACGACAGCCTCGGCTACGAGTTCGGAACCTTCACCGACCGCTTCAACAAGCTCGGCGAGGCGCTGCAGATCATCCTTCCGATGCTCGCCGGCGAGCGCCCGACGTTCAGCGGCAAGTACTATCGCACGGTCGAGGCGATGGCCAATCCCCGCTTCCGCGATCACATTCCGCTGATGATCGGCGGCAGCGGAGAGAAGAAGACGATCCCGCTGGCCGCGCGGCATTTCGACCATCTCAACATCATCGCCAACTTCGACGAACTGCCCCGCAAGCTCGACGTCATCCGACAGCAGTGCGAGCAGATCGACCGTGACCCGGCGACGTTGGAAACCAGCATGCTGGTGATCGCCCTGATCGGCGAGCAGTTCACCGCCGACGCCATCCCGCCCGACTTCCAGCAGCGCGCCGTGTTCGGTAGCGCCGAGCAGATCGCCGAGCAGCTCAAGACCAAGCTCTTCGACACCGGGGTCGACGGCGTCATCCTCAGCCCGGTGACCATGGGCGGATACGTGCCGGGCGGTATCACTGCCGTGGCCGAAGTCTTGAAACCACTGATTTCGGGGTAGCTGAAGTCTTGAAACACTGATTTCGGGGTAAACGTTCGGTGCGGTTGCCCATCTCACCGCGCTGCGGGGAATCGCGCCGACTAACCTATCGGTTGTATCGAGTGGCAAACACGTCCGCGAGGAGCAGCAATGAGCCATCCCGGAGCTACGGCATCGGATCGGCATAAGGTAGTCATCATCGGATCGGGTTTCGGCGGTCTGACCGCCGCCAAGACCCTCAAACGTGCTGACGTCGACGTCAAGCTGATCGCCCGCACCACCCACCACCTGTTCCAGCCGTTGCTGTACCAGGTGGCCACCGGCATCATCTCCGAGGGCGAGATCGCCCCGGCCACCCGCGTGATCCTGCGCAAGCAGAAGAACGCCCAGGTGCTGCTGGGCGACGTCACCCACATCGATCTGGAAAGCCAGACGGTGGATTCGGTGCTGCTCGGACACACCTACTCCACTCCGTACGACAGCCTCATCATCGCCGCGGGCGCCGGGCAGTCCTACTTCGGCAACGACCATTTCGCCGAGTTCGCTCCCGGTATGAAGTCGATCGACGATGCGCTGGAACTCCGTGGCCGCATCCTCGGCGCGTTCGAACAGGCCGAGCGTTCCAGCGACCCGGTGCGCCGGGCCAAGCTCCTGACCTTCACCGTGGTGGGCGCCGGTCCGACAGGTGTCGAAATGGCCGGGCAGATCGCCGAGTTGGCCGACCAGACCCTGCGTGGCAGCTTCCGCCACATCGATCCCACCGAGGCCCGGGTGATCCTGCTCGACGCCGCGCCCGCGGTGCTGCCGCCGATGGGCGAAAAGCTGGGCAAACGGGCCCAGGCCCGGCTGGAGAAGATGGGGGTCGAGGTTCAGCTCGGCGCCATGGTGACCGACGTCGACCGCAACGGCCTGACGGTCAAGGACTCCGACGGCACGCTGCGACGCATCGAATCGGCCTGCAAGGTGTGGTCGGCAGGCGTCTCGGCCAGCCCGCTGGGTAAGGATCTGGCCGAGCAGTCCGGGGTCGAACTGGACCGGGCGGGCCGGGTAAAGGTGGATCCCGACCTGACGATCCCCGGTCATCCCAACGTGTTCGTGGTCGGCGACATGGCCGCTGTGGACGGGGTGCCGGGCGTCGCCCAGGGCGCGATCCAGGGCGGCCGCTACGCGGCCAAGCTGATCAAGCGCGAGGTCGCCGGCACCAGCCCGAAGATCCGAGCCCCGTTCGAGTACTTCGACAAGGGCTCGATGGCCACGGTGTCGCGGTTCTCTGCGGTCGCCAAGGTCGGCCCGATCGAGTTCTCCGGGTTCTTCGCCTGGGTGTGCTGGTTGGTGCTGCACCTGGTGTACATCGTCGGGTTCAAGAGCCGGCTGGTGACGGTGCTGTCCTGGGGTGTGACGTTCCTGAGCACCAAGCGGGGGCAGCTCACCATCACCGAGCAGCAGGCCTACGCCCGCACCAGAATCGAAGAACTCGAGGAAATCGCGGCTTCCGTGCAGGAAACCGAGAAAGCCGCGTCCTAGGCCTCTGTGCCTTCTGCTGTCTGAGGCGGCAGCCGGTCCCCCTGCCAGGTGGCCAGGCTGCCGCCGCGGGCCAGCTCCAGCACAGTCCCGTGCGCCTCGAATGAAGCTGCGGGATAACGCAATTCGCTGATGCAGGCCCGAGGTGCGGCCAGCACATCGTCGCCCACGGCCCCGCAGCCGAGTTCGATGCGATGACGCAACAGCGGCGTCGATTCGACGTCGGCGTACAGCGCTGACGACCAGAACCCTTCCTGCTCACCGGACCTGCCGATCTGGACCCGCTCCCGTATCCGCACCTGCGCGGACTCGGCGAGTCGCAGTCGTGTCGTGGTGTGATGCACCGAGCCGCCGGCCACGACAGTCGGCTGCGGATCGAGGTCCAACTGGCCGGCCACCTCGATCTCCCACTGCGCTACCGACCGCAACGTGTGGCCGCCGGGCAGCACCATCGTCGCGGCCGCGGTGCGGATACGCAGCCGGGCACCGGCTTCCACCACCACGCGCACCGTGAGCGTGTCGCCGCCGAGCGGCGTGGCCGCCGTGGAGATCAGATGCAACGTATCGGGTTCGGTGCAGCGTCCCGCCAGCCCGCCGCGCGCCTCGATCCGCGGCAACCGTCCCGGCGAGGCCACGACAACCACGTTCGGATGCATCACGCCGACGGCGCCTGCGCGACCTTCAACTGCTCACGCACCCAGGCCAGCACCGGACCCGCCGACGGATCCTCGGTCAGTGAGATGAGCGCCGTCGGTCTGTCTGCGCGGACCTTGGCCGCGTCGCGTCGCATCACGTCCAGATCGGCACCCACCAACGGCGCCAGATCGGTCTTGTTGACCACCAGCAGGTCCGAGTACGTCACGCCGGGCCCACCTTTGCGGGGCACCTTGTCTCCGCCGGCCACGTCGACGACGAAGATCTGAACGTCCACCAGGCCCGACGAGAACGTCGCGGTGAGGTTGTCACCACCGGATTCGACGAGGATCAGGTCCAGTGCGGGGTTCGCCTCGATCAGGTCGTCGATGGCATCGAGGTTGGCGGTGATGTCGTCTCGGATCGCGGTATGCGGACATCCCCCGGTCTGGACCGCGGCGATCCGCTCGTCGGGCAGCACCGCATGCCTGCGCAGGAAGTCGGCGTCCTCGGTGGTGTAGATGTCGTTGGTCAGCACGGCCAGCGACAGGTCATCGCGCAACTGCCGGCACAGGGCAGCCACCAGCGCGGTCTTTCCGGACCCGACGGGGCCGCCGACGCCGATGCGCAGCGGCTCGCCGGGGTGGCGCACCCGCTTGGGCCGGTCGACGTGGGTGTGGGGCTCGCCGTCGAGGAAATGCGGTGGCATGGTGGGCCTTTCGAGATCGAACTACGGGTTTACGAGACGAACAGCGGCCGGTCACGTTCGGTGTGCCGCTGCGCCAGGACGTCGAGCAAGGGATCGGACAGGTCGGCCAGTCCGGTGACCGCCTCGGCCGCCACCGCGTCACACAACCCCGACAGCTCGAAGGTCAGCGCCGCGACATCGGCCGGATCCAACGCGAGCAGACGCTGCGCGGCGGTGGCCGAGCCGGTCATGGTGGTGTACACCACCGACAGTGCCGTCTGGCCCGGATCCAGCGCGGCGGCTGCCCCGACGGCGCCGGCCGCCACCGGCAGATGCGGCCGGGGTCCGAGCGCGTCCCACGACTCCTGAGGCCAGACCCGCCGGGCCAGCCGGACCAATCCGCGGCCCTGGGCGCGCGAGGCCTCGCGCGCCGCCGGAGCTGGTGTGCGGGCGTCGGTTTCGACGTCGGCAACCTCGGGGCCCAGGGTCCCGGTCTGCACCGCCACCGCGATCGAGGCGGCGACCAGCCCGCTGGTGCGAACCCGCCGGACCAGGTATGCGCGCACGGTGGCGACGTCGGTGAGCAGACCGCTGGTGATCGCCTCCTCGACGCCACCGGAGTGCACGTGACCGCCGGTCGGCAACCGCGAGTCGGCCAGGGTCAGAAGCGTTGCCAGGCTGCTCATCTAGAACAGGAAATATCGCTGGGCCATGGGCAGTTCGACGGCGGGCTGTTCCTGCCAGACCTGCCCGTCGATCCGAACGGTGAAGGTATCCGGCTCGACCTCGATGTGCGGCAACGCATCGTTGAGCGGCATCTGCGCCTTGCCTACTTGCCGAACGTTCTTGACCGCAGCCAGCTTTCGACGAATGTCGAGGCGGTCCGCCAAGCCGTCCCCGATGGCCTGCGGTGCGACGAAGTGCACGGAGGTGGCGGCCGCGGCGGCCGGGGCCGCACCGAACATCGGCCGCGGCAGCACCGGCTGCGGGGTGGGGATGGACGCGTTGGCGTCACCCATCGCCGCCCAGGCGATCATGCCGCCCTTGATCACCGCGTGCGGGCGCACTCCGAAGAACGCGGGTTCCCACAGCACCAGGTCGGCCAGCTTGCCGACCTCGACCGACCCGACCTCATCGTCGAGGCCGTGCGCGATGGCCGGGCAGATGGTGTATTTCGCGACATACCGGCGGACGCGGTTGTTGTCGGCCTGACCGTCCCCTTCGAGAGCTCCGCGTTTGCGCTTCATCACGTGCGCGGTCTGCCAGGTCCGCAGTACCACCTCGCCGACTCGCCCCATCGCCTGCGAGTCGCTGCCGATCATCGAGATGGCCCCGATGTCGTGTAGTAGATCCTCGGCAGCGATCGTCGACGGCCGGATCCGGCTTTCGGCGAATGCCAGGTCCTCGGGCACGCTCGGATTCAGGTGATGGCACACCATGAGCATGTCGAGGTGCTCGTCGAGGGTGTTGACCGTGTGCGGCCGGGTCGGATTGGTGGAGCTGGGCAGCACATTCGGATGCGAGGCGACGGTGATGATGTCGGGTGCGTGCCCGCCACCGGCGCCCTCGGTGTGATACGCGTGGATGCCGCGGCCCTTGATCGCGGCCAGCGTGTCCTCGACGAAACCGGCCTCGTTGAGGGTGTCGGTGTGAATGTTGACCTGCACCCCGGCGGCTTCGGCGACCGTGAGGCAGGCATCGATGGCCGCCGGCGTGGTGCCCCAGTCCTCGTGCAGCTTGAATCCCGCTGCGCCACCACGCAACTGCTCCCACATCGCCTCGGAACTGACAGTGTTGCCCTTGCCGAGCAGCGCGACATTGAGCGGCCAGGAATCCAGCGATTCGAGCATCCTGGCCAGGTGCCAGGCGCCCGGGGTGACCGTAGTCGCCTTGCTGCCCTCGGCCGGGCCGGTACCGCCGGCCACGATCGTGGTGATGCCGCCGCCGAGGGCCTCTTCCATGATCTGCGGACAGATCAGGTGCACGTGGCAGTCGATCGCGCCGGCGGTCAGGATGCGACCGTTGCCCGCGATGATCTCGGTCGACGGACCGACGACCAGATCCGGGTGCACACCGGTCATGATGTCGGGGTTGCCGGCCTTACCGATGGCGGCGATGCGGCCGTCGCGGATCCCGATGTCGGCCTTGATGATTCCCCAGTGGTCGATGATCACCGCGCCGGTGATGACGGTATCGGGCGCGCCGTCGGCGCGAGTCGCCCGCGACTGCCCCATCGACTCACGCAAGACCTTGCCGCCGCCGAACACCGCCTCGTCACCGGCCAGGCCCGGGCCGCCACTGCGGTCCTCGGTGATCTCGATGAACAGGTCGGTGTCGGCCAACCGGATCCGGTCACCGGTGGTGGGGCCGAACAGTGCCGCGTAGCGGGCCCGGGTCAATTCGGTCATTCGGTTCCCAATCGGCCGGGCGGGTCGAGACTGATCCCGTGAACCTCGCGGGCGCCGCCGAGTGGAACCAGTGAAACGCGCTGGGCGACACCGGGTTCGAATCGAACCGCGGTACCGGCCGGGATATCGAGGCGGTGACCGCGGGCAGCGGACCGGTCGAAGTCCAGGGCGGCGTTGGCCTGCGGCAGGTGCACATGGCTGCCGACCTGCACCGGACGGTCACCGGTGTTGACGACGTCGAGCATCAACCGCGGCGCACCGGCATTGAGCGCGATGCCACCGTCACCGAACACGATCTCGCCGGGAACCATGGCGATCTCAGGCAATCGGGTGGTGGACGGTGACCAGCTTGGTGCCATCGGGGAAAGTGGCCTCGACCTGCACGTCATCCAGCATCTCGGGCACTCCCTCCATGACCTGCTCGCGGGTCAGCACATCGCGTCCGCTAACCATCAACTCGGCAACCGTCCGACCGTCACGGGCACCTTCCAACAGGTGATCGGTGATCACCGCGACGGCCTCGGGATGGTTGAGCAGCAAGCCGCGAGCCTGTCTGCGCCGCGCCAGTTCCGCGGCATACGAGATGAGCAGACGATCCTGCTCATGCGGGGTCAAACGCATAGTGCGCGATCCTGCCACGGCGAGCGGGGTTCGGCAGCGCTCGCTGTCCCGGCCCGACCGGCGGGCGAATTCGCTACTCGGGAATGTTCTGCAGCCGAACCTGACCGCGGGCCACGAGCTTGCCGTTCTCATCGGTGATGGTGATCAGCCACAGCTGCTGGCGGCGGCCCCGGTGGATCGGCTCCGAAACCGCTGTGACAGTGCCGGATCCGATCGCGCGCAGGAAATCGGTGTTGTTGTTGACCCCGACCACGGTGCCGCCGCCGTTTTCCGACAGCCACACATGGGCCGACACACTGGCCAGGCTTTCGACGATCGAGCAGTACACGCCACCGTGCACGATGCCCCAGGGCTGCAGCAGCTTGTCATGGATCGTCAGCTGTGCGCGGCCGCCGTCGGGGGTGAGCTCGAGATAGGTGAGGCCTAGTTCGGTGTCGAAACCTTTGCCCAGACCTTCGGGGAAATCAGTGGTCACAGTCCTCGTGTCTACACGCCGTATTGCCACAAAGATGCGGGCGGGTCCCGCGCATCAAACGCGGGACCCGCCCTCGAGCGGACCGGGGGTCTCTGCAGCCCTCAGGACTCCGGCACGGTCCGTTAGTCTCGTCCCTACATACTAGGCAAGGCTATCCTAATTAAGCAAGACCTTCCCCGCCCGGCCCGAGCCGCGGACCGGCAGACCGAACCCCACCAGGGCATCGAGCACCGCCTGGCCACGCCGCATGCTCACCACCTCACTGGACCCGGCCAGCAGCGGGACCTGGGTGGCCGCACCGACCACTGCCGCGCCCACCATGTGCCACATGGTCGCGACCGACACAGCGCCGTCACTGATCTGCACCAACCGGCCGAACAGCGGCTCAAGCGCGCGATGACTGCGATGCGCCACCCAGGTGGTCAGTGCGGCCTCGCTGGGCAGCGCGACGATCCCGTCATGGGATGCGTTGACAAACCGGGCGGCCCGGCCCGCGAAATAGGGGTCTTCGGGCAGCCCACGCAGGGTCGGATCGATGACACCGACCCAGTCGATCGCCCCCTCGGAATCGACGTGGACCCAGAGGTTCTCCAGGCCTGTGTCCCAGGCCCGCCCTTCCAGCACCAGCAGCGGCACCACCCGGCCGATCACCACATGGGTGAACGTGGCAGCCAACTGCTGGGCGACGGCGGCGCGATTACCCGTCTCGGCCATCGCGGCGTCGAACATGCCTTGCAACCGATCGGCGGACAACGCCTCGGCCAGCGGCCACCACCGCCGGCGCGACAGGTCCCCCACGACGGCCACACCGTAGACCCGCGGACACTCCGGATACAGCTCACGTAAACGCCGACTCGACTCGTGCAACGGCAGCGTCCGCTCGATGGCCATACCCGCGATCAGCGGATCTTCGATCAAGACCGTCATGTCACCTCCGAAGGCTCCAGTTTGACTTAGGTTAGCCTTACTATAGTCACGTGAAGGATGAGAGCTACCTCCTGTGACTCGATTCACAACGGACCCCATATATGGCGCTGACCTTGCCCTAAACCGCTTCGGAAGGCAGTTGGAGCGCCGTCGCCAAACGCATACGACGCGCGGTAGTAAACCCGTAGTACGCTGGCTTTACTGCTCAGGAGAGTGAACGGAACATGGCCAAAATGACGCGTCTCGGGGAGCTTGAGCGCGAGGTGATGGACCACTTGTGGTCCGCGCCCGAACCCCAAACAGTGCGCCAAGTCCATGAGGCGCTGGCCGCCCGCCGCGACTTGGCCTACACCACGATCATGACCGTGCTGCAACGACTGGCGAAGAAGAACCTGGTCGTACAGCACCGCGATGACCGTGCGCACCGCTATGCGCCCACCAACGGCCGCGACGAGCTGGTCGCCGGCCTGATGGTCGATGCCCTCGACCAGGCCGCGGACTCCGGCAGCCGCCAGGCCGCCCTGGTCCATTTCGTCGAGAGAGTCGGTGTCGACGAAGCCCGGGCACTGCGCCGGGCGCTCGCCGAACTGGAGAGCAAGCACCAGCTGCCCCCACCGGCTGGCAATTCGGGCACTGCCTGAGAGAGACTTACGGCGTGTCCGCGCTGGCCTTCACTCTCGTCGCGCTGGCCCTGGTGGGACCAGTGCCGGCAGTGCTGGCCCGTGCGGCGTGGCCGCTGCGCGCCCCTCGTGCGGCGATCGTCCTGTGGCAATCGATCGCACTGGCCGCGGTGCTCTCGGCCTTCTCGGCCGGTATCGCGATCGCCAGCCGCCTGTTCGTTCCCGGTCCTGACGGCCGGCCGACCGCAACCATCACCAGTGAGATCGACGCTCTCGGTTTGCCGTTGTGGCTGCTCTACGTCGTGGTGTTCACCCTGACCCTGTTCATCGGCGGGCGGCTCTGCGTAGCGGTGATCCAGGTGGCGGTGGCCACCCGGCGCCGCCGCGCCCATCACCGCATGATGGTCGACCTGCTCAGCAAGTCGCGCGACGCGGTGCCGGCCCACCTCTGTACGGCCCACCGCCCGCTCGCCGGCGACGGGTTGCGCATCCTCGACGTCGCACAGCCTCTCGCCTACTGCCTGCCCGGGGTCCGCAGTCGCGTCGTGGTCAGTGAGGGAACACTGACCACGTTGTCCGACAACGAGGTCGCCGCGATCCTCACCCATGAGCGGGCCCACCTGCGCGCACGCCATGATCTGGTCCTGGAGATGTTCACCGCCGTCCACGCCGCCTTCCCTCGGTTCGTCCGCAGCGCCAACGCCCTGGACGCGGTCCGGCTGCTGATCGAGCTGCTGGCCGACGACGCCGCGGTACGGACCGCGGGCCCCACTCCCCTGGCCCGGGCGTTGGTCGCCTGCGCGGCCGGCCGCACCCCCTCCGGCGCGCTGGCCGCCGGCGGACCGACCACCGTGATCCGGGTGCGCCGCCTCGGCGGCAAGCCCAACAGCGTGGCCATGGCGGTCACCGCCTATCTGACCGCGGCCGCGGTTCTGGTGGTACCCACCGTCGCCGTCGCCGTCCCCTGGCTCACCGAGCTTCACCGCCTGTTCTCCGGACTCGGATAAAGCGCTGCACGACAGGCGTTCTGCTACAACAAAACAACGAAAGGCTGCTGCATGAGCAAGACCAGCACTTCCGGTACGGCGCAGATCGGAGTCACCGGCCTGGCCGTGATGGGCTCCAACCTCGCTCGCAACTTCGCCCACCACGGCTATACCGTTGCGCTGCACAACCGGTCGATCGCCAAAACCGATGCACTCCTGGCCGAACACGGTTCCGAGGGCAAGTTCGTGCGCAGCGAGACAATCGCGGAATTCCTTGACGCCCTGGAGAAACCACGCCGGGTGATCATCATGGTCAAGGCCGGCGACCCGACCGATGCCGTGATCAACGAGTTGGCCGACGCCATGGAGCCCGGCGACATCATCATCGACGGCGGCAACGCCCTCTACACCGACACCATCCGCCGCGAGAAGGCGATCCGCGAGCGCGGCCTGCACTTCGTCGGCGCGGGCATCTCCGGCGGTGAGGAGGGCGCACTCAACGGCCCGTCGATCATGCCCGGCGGCCCCGCCGAGTCCTACAAGTCCCTCGGCCCGCTGCTGGAGGAGATCTCCGCCCACGTGGACGGTGTGCCGTGCTGCACCCACATCGGCCCGGACGGGGCGGGGCACTTCGTGAAGATGGTGCACAACGGCATCGAGTACTCCGACATGCAGCTCATCGGCGAGGCCTACCAGTTGCTGCGCGACGGGCTGGGCAAGTCCGCGCCCGAAATCGCCGACGTGTTCGCCGAATGGAACAAGGGCGAACTGGACAGCTACCTGGTCGAGATCACCGCCGAGGTGCTCCGTCAGGTCGACGCCAAGACCGGCAAGCCGCTGGTCGACGTGATCGTGGACGAGGCCGAGCAGAAGGGCACCGGGCGCTGGACCGTGAAGTCCGCACTCGACCTCGGGGTTCCCGTCACCGGTATCGCCGAAGCCGTGTTCGCGCGGGCACTGTCCGGTTCGGTCACCCAGCGCAAGGCCGCCACCGGTCTGGCCTCCGGCGAGCTCGGTGCAATGCCCGGTGACGCAAAGCAGTTCACCGAGGATGTGCGCCAGGCGCTGTATGCGTCCAAGATCGTCGCCTACGCACAGGGCTTCAACCAGATCCAGGCCGGCAGTGCCGAGTACAACTGGAACGTCAATCCCGGCGATCTGGCCACCATCTGGCGCGGCGGCTGCATCATCCGGGCCAAGTTCCTCAACCGGATCAAGGAAGCCTTCGACGCGGAGCCGGAGCTGGCCACATTGCTCGCCGCCCCGTACTTCCGCAGCGCGGTGGAGTCGGCGATCGACAGCTGGCGCCGCGTAGTGGTGACCGCCACCCAGCTCGGTATCCCGGTCCCCGGTTTCTCGTCGGCACTGTCCTACTACGACGCGCTGCGCACCGAGCGGCTGCCCGCGGCACTGACCCAGGGCCTGCGCGACTACTTCGGCGCGCACACCTACGGACGCACCGACGCCGAGCCCGGTCAGAAGTTCCACACGCTCTGGAGCGGCGACCACAGCGAAGTGCCTGCCTGAGTAGATTCGTTGGTGTGAGGTTTTTGAACGGACACATCCCGCCGTACGACCTGACCTACAACGACGTCTTCGTCGTGCCCGGACGGTCGGATGTGGCATCGCGCTTCGACGTCGATCTGTCCACCTCCGACGGGTCCGGCACCACCATCCCGGTGGTGGTGGCGAACATGACGGCGGTGGCGGGTCGACGCATGGCCGAGACGATCGCCCGGCGCGGCGGCATCGTGGTGCTGCCGCAGGACCTGCCGAGCGGCGTGGTCGCTGACACCGTGCAGTTCGTCAAGAGCCGCGATCTCGTGGTGGACACGCCTGTGACGCTGGGCCCGGACGACTCGGTGTCCGACGCCGCGGCGTTGCTGCACAAGCGTGCGCACGGCGCGGCGGTGGTGGTGTCCGAAGGACGCCCGATCGGACTGGTCACCGAGGCCAATTGCGCCGGGGTGGACCGGTTCGCCCGGATCCGTGAGGTCGCGGTGACGGACTTCGTCACTTCGCCGGTGGGCACCGATCCCCGGAAGGTATTCGATCTTCTCGAGCACGCGCCGATCGATCTCGCGGTGCTCACCGAGCCGGACGGCTCCCTGGCCGGCGTGCTGACCCGCACCGCTGCGGTGCGGGCCGGCATCTACACCCCGGCCGTCGACTCCGCCGGGCGGCTGCGCATCGCCGCAGCCGTCGGCATCAACGGCGATGTCGGCGCGAAGGCCCGCGCGCTGGCCGAGGCCGGGGTCGACCTGCTCGTCATCGACACCGCCCACGGTCATCAGCTCAAGATGCTCGACGCGATCAAGTCGGTGGCGGCCCTGGATCTCGGCCTGCCGCTGGCGGCGGGCAATGTAGTCTCCGCCGAGGGCACCCGCGATCTCATCCAGGCCGGCGCCACGATCGTCAAGGTCGGCGTGGGGCCCGGCGCGATGTGCACCACCCGGATGATGACCGGCGTCGGCCGGCCGCAGTTTTCCGCAGTCGTCGAATGTGCCGCTGCGGCAAAGGAACTCGGCGCTCACGTGTGGGCCGACGGCGGAGTGCGGCACCCGCGGGACGTGGCGCTGGCGCTGGCCGCAGGGGCGTCGAACGTGATGATCGGCTCCTGGTTCGCCGGAACCTACGAGTCCCCCGGCGACCTGATGCACGACCGGGAGGAACGCCCGTACAAGGAGAGCTACGGCATGGCCTCCAAGCGTGCGGTGGCCGCCCGGACCGCCGGAGACGGCCAGTTCGACCGGGCCCGCAAGGCCCTGTTCGAGGAGGGCATCTCGTCCTCACGGATGAGCCTCGACCCGGGCCGCGGCGGTGTCGAGGACCTGCTCGACCACATCACCTCGGGGGTGCGCAGCACCTGCACCTACGTCGGCGCCACCAACCTCGCCGAGCTGCACGAGAACGTGGTGCTGGGCGTGCAGTCGGCCGCTGGTTTCGCCGAGGGGCATCCGCTACCGACGGGCTGGTAATCCGCCGAGTCGCGATACTATTGGGTTTCCTGGATACCGAGTGGACGATGGCAGATTGACCATTTCGCCCGCTCGGTCAGATCGAACGAAAGGGTTCACGTGCCGCAGGCACCCACCGAGGCCTCCGGTTCTGAACTGGCCTTCCGGGTGGAACAGCAGTCACTTCTGAGCGCCGAAGCTGACGACCCCTCTTCTAGTCGGCCGGGCCCCGGGCCCGGCGTACCCCTGGTGAGAATCTGATGGGCAGCTCAGCGGACGTGTTTCTCTCGTTGCTGTCGATCCTGGCGATCGTCCTGCTCACCTTCGGCACCGCGGTGTTCGTGGCCGCCGAGTTCTCTCTGACCGCACTCGAGCGCAGCACGGTCGAGGCCAATGCCCGCACCGGGGACCGCCGCGACCAGCTGGTCCGCCGCGCCCACCGCACGCTGTCCTTCCAGCTCTCCGGGGCCCAGGTCGGCATCTCGATCACCACCCTGGCCACCGGTTATCTCGCCGAACCCGTCGTCGGGGAACTGATCCGCCCCGGCCTGGATGCCATCGGCATTCCTGCCAGATTCACCGGCGGCCTGTCCCTGTTCCTTGCCATCCTCATCGCGACGTCACTGTCGATGGTGTTCGGCGAGCTCGTGCCGAAGAACCTGGCGGTGGCCCGCCCGGTCCCGACGGCCCGCGCGTCGGCACCGTTCCAGCTGCTGTTCTCGATGCTGTTCACCCCGGTCATCCGGCTGACCAACGGCACCGCCAACTGGATCCTGCGCCGGCTGGGCATCGAACCGGCCGAGGAGCTGCGGTCGGCGCGCTCGGCGCAGGAACTGGCGTCACTCGTGCGCAACTCGGCCCGCAGCGGGTCGCTCGACCCGTCCACCGCGTTGTTGGTGCACCGCTCGCTGCAGTTCGGCGAGCGCTCCGCCGAGGAACTGATGACCCCGCGCTCCAAGATCGAGGTCCTCGACGCAGGCGACACCGTCGCCGACCTGATGTCGGCGGCGATCCGCACCGGCTACTCCCGATTCCCGATCGTCGAGGGCGACCTCGACGAGACCATCGGCGTCGTCCACATCAAGCAGGTGTTCACGATTCCGCGCGAGGACCGGGACAAGACCCGGCTGGCCGCCCTGGCACTGCCGGTGGCCACCGTGCCGTCCACCCTCGACGGCGACGCCGTGATGACCCAGATCCGTGCCAACGGATTGCAGACCGCGCTCGTCGTGGACGAATACGGCGGCACCGCGGGCATGGTGACGGTCGAGGACCTGATCGAGGAGATCGTCGGCGACGTGCGCGACGAACACGATGACGCCACCCCCGACGTGGTGCCGGCCGGGGACGGCTGGCAGGTATCCGGGCTGCTGCGCATCGACGAGGTGGCGACCAGCACCGGATTCCGGGCTCTCGAAGGCGAATACGAGACCATAGGAGGCCTGGTCCTGCAGGAACTCGGCCACATACCGGAGCCCGGCGAATCCGTGGAGCTCGCCGCCTTCGATCCCGACGGAGACCCCGACAAACCGACGCACTGGCTGGCCACGGTGGTGCGGATGGACGGCCGTCGCATCGACCTGCTCGAGCTGACCAGCCTCGGCCACCGGGAGAACAGTCATGGGTGACATCCTCGGTGTGCTGTTGACCGTGCTGCTGCTGGCCGCCAACGCCTTCTTCGTGGCCGCGGAGTTCGCGCTGATCTCGGCCCGCCGGGATCGGCTGCAGGCCCTGGCAGAACAGGGCAAACGCAGCGCCGTCACCGTCATTCGGGCCGGCGAGCGCCTTTCACTGATGCTGGCCGGCTCTCAGCTGGGCATCACGATCTGCTCGATCCTGCTGGGCCGGGTCGGCGAACCGGCCGTGGCGCATCTGCTGGAGAAGCCGTTCGCGTTGGTCGGCGTGTCCGACACCGTGCTGCACACGGTCTCGTTCTTCGTCGCGCTGGCCATCGTGGTGATCCTGCACGTGCTGCTCGGTGAGATGGTGCCGAAGAACATCGCCATCGCGGGACCCGAAACCGCCGCGATGCTGCTGATCCCGCCATATCTGGTCTACATCCGCGCGGCCCGGCCGTTCATCGCGTTCTACAACTGGTGTGCCAACGCCACCCTGCGGGCGTTCCGCGTCGAACCGAAGGACGAGCTGGAATCGGCCGTGTCGACCGTCGAACTGGCCGAGATGATCGCGGAGTCGGTATCCGAGGGCCTGCTCGACACCGAAGAGCACGGTCGGCTGACCCGGGCCCTGCAGACCCGCAGCCGCTCGGTCAGCGATGTCGCGATGCCGTTGAACGAGATTCACGCCATCCGGGTGGCCGCGCCGGGTTCAGGACCGACCGTCGGCGATGTGGAGCGGGCCCTCACCGAGACCGGGTACTCACGCTTCCCGGTGGCGGATTCGTTCGGCGAGTTCATCGGATATCTGCACATCAAGGATGTGCTGCCACACATCAACGACCCCGATGCGGTGCTGGATGTGTCCATGGTGCGTCCGCTGCCGCGGGTCCCGGCCTCGACGCCGCTGCCCGACGCATTGTCGCGGATGCGGCGGAGCAACAGTCACCTCGCGCTCGTGACCGGAGCGGACGACACCGTCACCGCGATGGTCGCACTGGAGGACCTGGTAGAGGACCTGGTCGGAACGGTGCGCGACGGTACGCACCGCATCTGAGCGCGGGGACTATCCCCCGGGTCGATCGAGCAGGCCACGCAGAATCAGGTCGGCCAGTTCGACGGCCGCACTTTCGATGGCCTGTTCCGCGTCGTCGATCCCGCGCACGCACACGGCGTACAGGGCTGCCCCGCCGATCGCATCCATGATGGTGTCGACATTGACCTGCCGACGGACCAGCCCCTCAGAGGCGGCGGCGGTCACGAGTGACGCGAGCTGCGTGCGCGCGGCGGCGTCGAGCCGCTCCGTCATGAGCCTGCGGATGTCGGAGTCCGCCCGCAGATCGGTCAACAGACCCGGAATCGATTCCCGCACAGCGGGATCGCAGAACATCAGAAATGCACCGCGACACAGCCGGGTGACCTCGGTGGCGACGTCGTCGCTCGGGGCAGCGGGGTCCAGATCCGGGAACACCGCTTCGTGGACCAGGAGCGCCTTGGATTTCCACCTGCGATAGATGGTCGGCCGGCTGACCCCGGCCGTGCTGGCGATCAGGTCGATGGACGTCGCCGCGTAGCCACGCTGCACCAACAGTCGGCGGGTCGTACTCAGCACGGCCTGATCGATCGACGGATCTGGACGTGACCCCTGCCGCCGATGGCGAGTGCCGGCCGAACGCGTCGCCACGCTGTCTCCTCACATCGCCGGGCAGGTCAGCCGAGTCTGGCACACCGTCCATCTCCAGCGGCGCCACCACCTATTGCCATGGTGCCACATTTGTTGTTACATCGTGTAACAACAAATATTCATAGGAGCCCAAGCGACTTCCCTCAACATCAACCATGAAATGGAGAAACAGTGAACGAGACTGCAGCCAAACCGATTTCGGCTGAAGCCTGGGTGGCCACTGCCCTCGGCGATCCGGCGAAGGTGCTCGAGCGCCAGACCGTGGAGGTCCGCGCACCCGGGCCGGGTGAGATCCGGGTCGCGGTGCGGGCCTTCTGCCTGAACTTCAACGACATCGACGTCATTCAGGGCCGGTACACGACCATGCCCCTGCAGCCGCCGTTCATCCCCGGCATGGAGGCCGTGGGCGTCGTCGAGAGCGCCGGGCTCGGC
The DNA here is from genome assembly GCF_053600815.1 of Mycobacterium sp. NPDC004974. Classification (NCBI taxonomy): domain Bacteria; kingdom Bacillati; phylum Actinomycetota; class Actinomycetes; order Mycobacteriales; family Mycobacteriaceae; genus Mycobacterium; species Mycobacterium sp. NPDC004974. The sequence goes on from NZ_JBSGAQ010000010.1 coordinate 110,469, forward strand.
GCCGAGCACCTGGTGGGCCGGCGCATCGTGGGCATCCCGTCGATGGCCTTCGGCGGGTACGCCTCGTACGCGATCGTCGATGCGGCGACCGCCCTCGAGCTGCCCGACTGGGTCAGCGACGCCGACGGAGCCGCCCTGCACTACCCGTTCCATCTGGGTTGGTTCGCGCTGCACGAGAGGGGCCGGCTCAAGCCCGGCGAGACGCTGCTGGTGCACGCGGCGGCCGGTGGAACCGGATCGGGCGCGCTGGTGCTCGGCAAGGCTCTCGGCGCCCGCGTGATCGCCACCGCGGGCAGTGACGAGAAGCTCGACTTCTGTCGCCGGCTCGGTGCCGACCACGCCATCAACTACCGCAACGGCGACTGGGTGGAGCAGGTCATGGACCTCACCTATGGCCGCGGCGTGGACGTCGCATTCGATGCGGTCGGAGGGAGCGTGACCACCGATACCTTCCGCTGCATGGGTTTCAACGGGCGTCACCTGATGGCCGGATTCGCCGAGGACATCGCGCTGGAGGACGGCGACTACCTCTCGCCGCGTCCCATCGCCTACGGCAACTTCGACGTGTGCGGGGTATGCCTGGTCTACGTGACCGACCCGCTCGCGGTCCGCCGCACCCTCGGGTTCAACTGGCCCGCCCGCTCCGAGGGCCTCGATGCCCACGTCAAGTTGCTCGAAATGCTGCGTACCGGGGCCATCCAGACCGTCATCGGCGCCCAGGTGGCCTGGTCGGACCTGCCGGCACAGCTGGAGCGGATGCAGGCCCGGCAGACCACGGGCCGGCTGGTGGTCACCACCGGCGCGCACGGCTGAGCCCGCAACGCCACAGGTAGGCTCAAGCCGCACGGCGGCGGCGGGCCACCCAGTGGAGGAGACATGGAAGAGCGACGGGATGCACCATGCCCGGGCTGACCCTTCCGGGTGTCGCCGAAGCCGAAGAGGTATTGGCGGCCCCGGACTGGGCGGCCCGAGCAGAATCACACCGGCGCCGCACCGACGACTTCCTCACACCACACCTGCGCCGCCAACACGCCGGTGAACCGCATCCGGTATGGGATTTCCTGTTCACTTATTACAGCCTCCGTCCCCGGCAGCTACGGCGATGGCATCCGGGGTTCGGGGTGGTACTCGCCGGCGAGAACGCCGGCTCCTATCTGCAACGCACCGGGTACGGCCGACACCCGCACGGCGTCACGGTCCGGGACGAATACCTGCGCTCGCGCATCGAGACGGTCCGATTCGTGGCACGTCTGATGCGCGCGACCGCCACCCGGGCACCCCGGATGAACTGCTTCGGCCTACATGAATGGGCAATGGTCTACCGGACTCCCCAGCTACGCCACGACCAGGTTCCACTGCGCCTCGGCACCGCCGGAACCGATGCCGTCGTCGAATCAATGCCGTTGCGGTGCAGCCACTTCGATGCATTCCGGTTCTTCACCGACGCTGCCGTTCCCCGCAACGACCGGCAACTGAGCCGGGACCAGCAGATCGACACCGAACAGCCCGGCTGCATCCACGCCGCCATGGACACCTACAAGTGGGCCTACAAACTGGGTCCGCTGGTGCCGTCGGAATTGGTGATGGACGCGCTCGATCTCGCGGCCGACGCGCGGGCGCTCGATATGTGTGCCAGCCCATACGACTTGAAGCAGTATGGTTTCGAGCCGATCGCCATCGAAACACCGGCCGGGCGTGCCGAATACGTCAGGGCCCAACAGCGCATCGCCGAGCGGGCGGCTCCGTTGCGGGTCACTCTGGCAAACCGGTGTGAGCTGTTGCTCACCAGGCTGGACGGCTGAAAGGCCGACGTTACCAATGGGTAAGCTGGATAAACGGCAGGCATCGCACGGTGCCTGGAGCCGAGGGAGGAAACGCGCATGACCAATCGCGTGACTGTCGGAAACCTGCGCGTTGCACAGGTGCTGCACGACTTCATCACGAACGAGGCACTGCCGGGCACCGGCGTCGACCCGGACAGCTTCTGGTCCGGCGTCGACAAGGTCGTCGCCGACCTCACCCCCAAGAATCAGGACCTGCTGGCCCGTCGCGACGATCTGCAGGCGCAGATCGACAAGTGGCACCGCGCCCACGTGCTCGAGCCGGTCGACCCCGAGGCCTACAAGCAGTTCCTCACCGATATCGGCTACCTGCTGCCCGAGCCCGCCGACTTCACCATCACCACCTCCGGCGTGGATGACGAGATCACCTCGACCGCCGGCCCGCAGCTCGTTGTGCCGATCCTCAACGCCCGTTTCGCGCTCAATGCCGCCAACGCCCGCTGGGGCTCGCTCTACGACGCGCTGTACGGCACCGACGTCATCAGTGAGGAAGACGGCGCCGAGAAGAGCAAGGGCTATAACCAGGTCCGCGGCGACAAGGTGATCGCCTATGCGCGCAACTTCCTGGATCAGGCCGTGCCGCTGACCGCGGGCTCGTGGAGCGATGCCACCGGTCTCAAGATCGACGAAGGCCAGTTGCTCGTCGAGTACGGCGACGGTCTGTCCGCCGGCCTGGCCACCCCCGAACAGTTCGTCGGTTACACGGGTGAACTCGGGCAGCCGCAGTGGTCGGTGCTGCTGGTCAACCACGGCCTGCACATCGAGATCCTCGTCGACCCCGACTCCCCCGTCGGCTCCACCGACGCCGCCGGCATCAAGGACGTCGTCCTGGAATCCGCGATCACCACGATCATGGACTTCGAGGACTCGGTGGCCGCCGTCGACGCCGATGACAAGGTGCTCGGCTACCGCAACTGGCTGGGCCTGAACCGGGGCGATCTAACGGAAGAGGTCGCCAAGGGCGGCAAGACCTTCACCCGCGTCCTCAACCCCGACCGCACCTTCACCACCCCCGACGGCGAGGGCGAGCTGACCCTGCCCGGACGCAGCCTGCTGTTCGTGCGCAACGTCGGACACCTGATGACCAACGACGCGATCGTTGATGCGGACGGCAACGAGATCCCCGAGGGGATCCAGGACGCGCTGTTCACCGGACTGATCGCCATGCACGGGCTGAAGTCCACCGAAGAGAACGGCGAGCTGACCAACAGCCGGACCGGCTCGGTCTACATCGTGAAGCCCAAGATGCACGGCCCCGACGAGGTCGCCTTCGCCTGCGAGCTGTTCGGCCGCGTCGAGGACGTCCTGGGCCTGCCCGGGGGCACCCTCAAGGTCGGCATCATGGACGAGGAACGCCGCACCACGGTCAACCTGAAAGCCTGCATCAAGGCAGCGGCCGACCGCGTGGTGTTCATCAACACCGGCTTCCTGGATCGCACCGGCGACGAGATCCACACCTCGATGGAGGCCGGCCCGATGATCCGCAAGGGCGGCATGAAGACCCAGCCGTGGATCAAGGCGTACGAGGACAACAACGTCGACGTCGGCCTGGCCACCGGCCTGGCCGGTAAGGCCCAGATCGGCAAGGGCATGTGGGCCATGACCGATCTGATGGCCGACATGGTCGAGCAGAAGATCGGTCAGCCCAAGGCCGGCGCCACCACCGCGTGGGTGCCGTCGCCGACCGCGGCCACGTTGCACGCGATGCACTACCACCAGGTGGACGTCGAGGCCGTGCAGAAGGAACTGGCCGGCAAGAAGCGCGCCACGATCGAAGAACTGCTGACGATCCCGCTCGCGGACTCCTCCCTGACCTGGTCACCCGAGGAGATCCACGAAGAGGTGGACAACAACTGCCAGTCGATCCTGGGCTACGTGGTCCGCTGGATCGACGCCGGCGTCGGCTGCTCGAAGGTGCCCGACATCCACAACGTCGCGCTGATGGAAGACCGCGCCACGCTGCGGATCTCCAGCCAGCTGCTGGCCAACTGGCTGCGTCACGGCGTCATCACCGAAGAGGACGTCAAGGCCAGCCTGCGCCGGATGGCCGCCGTCGTCGACGAGCAGAACGCCGGTGATCCCGACTATCTGGCGATGGCACCGAACCCGGATGCCAGCATCGCGTTCGGCGCGGCGCAGGAGCTGATCCTGTCCGGGGCCCAGCAGCCCAACGGCTACACCGAGCCGATCCTGCACCGGCGCCGCCGCGAGTTCAAAGCGAGCACCGCCGGGAAGTGATTAGACTTCGGCGGGTCCGGATGACTAGTCGGCGCGAGACGTACAGGGGTTAGGAATGGGCAGGCACAGCATTCCCGACCCTGAGGATGCTCCCGACGAGCCGCATGTCGGCGAGCCCGGGTATTCCGACGGCTACGAACCTCCCCGCCGCGAGCAGTCACGGCGCGCCGCAGACGATTTCGACACGTCCGGGCATCAGGCCGATCGCGGGTACCGGGATGCACCGGCATACCGCGAAGAGCCTGACTACCGGGGCTACCGGGCCGAGCCCGATTACCGTGCGCCCCAGTACGCCGACGGTGACGACGACTACGAATCGGACTATCGCGAACCGTATGCCGATTACGACGAAGCGGACTACGTCGAGGCCGATTACGCCGACGCCGACGCCGACGGCGACGGTTACGAGGACGAGTACGTCGACGGTTACCGCGGCAAGTACGCCGATGCCGACGACGACTATGCCGCGGAGTACTCCGACGAGTATTCCGAGGGCGACTACGCCGATGATCAGCCGACCGCGCAGTTCGGCGCCGTCTCCGAGCCACCACCCCCGTCCGCCCCGTCGAGCCGCCAGCACGGCGGCGACTGGGACGGCGGCGAGTGGACCGGCAGCCACCGCGCCGTTCAGTCCGGGCGGCGCGGTGTCAGCGTCGGCGTGATCGTCGCGCTTTGCACCGTGGTGGCCGTGGTCGGCGCGATGATCCTGTGGAAATTCTTCGGTGACGTCCTCGCCGGCCGCAGCGATGCCGCGGCCGCGCGCTGCGTCGACGGCGAACTCGGAGTCGCCGTGATCGCCGACCCGACCATCTCGACGCACATCGAGGGACTGGCCAACACGTACAACGAGTCGGTCAGCCCCGTCGGTGACCGCTGCGTCAAGGTGCGCGTGCAGTCCGCCGAATCCGACCGGGTGGTCGGTGGCTTCGCCAACACGTGGCCGAGCGAGCTCGGCGACCGTCCGGCACTGTGGATTCCGGCCTCCAGCATCGCCGAGGCGCGGCTGGAGGCGACGGCAGGCGCCAAGGCCGTCAGCGACAGCCGCTCCCTGGTCACCTCACCGGTCCTGCTCGCGGTCCGTCCGCAGCTCAAGGACGCACTGGCACAACAGTCCTGGGCCACCCTGCCGCAACTGCAGAGCAGCCCGGCCGCGATGAACGCGCTCAAGCTGCCCGGTTGGGGCACACTCAAACTCGCGTTGCCGACCCGCAGCAACGGCGATGCCGCTCCCCTGGCCGCCGAGGCCGTCGCTGCGGCATCCGCCCCCGCGGGCGCGCCGGCCACCTCGGGCATGAGCGGCGTCAACAGCCTGCTCCGCGGGCAGCCCAAGCTCGACGACACCGAGCTGGGAACCGCCTTCGATGCGCTGCTCAATGCCTCCGATCCGGCGACCGCGCCGGTGCACGCGGTGGCCACCACCGAACAGCAGATCTTCCAGCGGGGCAGCTCGCTCGATGACGCCAAGGGCTCCCTGGCCGGCTGGGTGCCGCCCGGCCCGACGGCCACCGCCGACTACCCGACGGTTCTGCTGGCCGGAGACTGGCTGGAGAAGGAGCAGGTCACTGCGGCCAGCGAATTCGCCCGCTACCTGCGCAAGCCCGAGCAGCTCGCCGTGCTCGCCAAGGCCGGATTCCGGGCTGAGGGGACGACACCGCCGTCCAGCGATGTGACCGCTTTCGGTCAGCTGGCAGCGCCGTTGTCGATCGGCGACAACACCATGCGGGTGACGCTGGCCAACGCGACAGCTACGCCGACGGGAAGCCCCGCCGTCACCATCATGCTCGACCAGTCGATGCCGACCGAGGAGGGCGGCAAGTCCCGGTTGGCCAACGTGGTGGCTGCGCTCAACAGCCGGGTCAAGGCACTGCCGGACACCGCGGCGGTCGGCCTGTGGACCTTCGACGGCACCGAAGGCCGCTCTGACGTCTCGACGGGGCCGTTGGCCGAGCCGGTCGGCGGTGAGCGTCGCTCCGATGCGCTGACCTCGACGCTGGACCAGCAGTCGGCGTCCGGAGGCGGTGCGGTGTCGTTCACGACGCTGCGGATGGTCTACACCGAGGCGCTGTCGAAATATCGTGAGGGCCAGGCTAATTCCATTCTGGTGATCACCACCGGCCCGCACACCGATCAGAGCCTGGACGGGGCGGGACTGCAGGAGTTCATCCGCGGCGCATTCGACCCAGCCCGTCCGATCGCGGTCGACGTGATCGATTTCGGCAGCGGCTCGGACCGGACCACCTGGGAAGCCGTCGCACAGGCGAGCAGCGGCACGTATCAGCACCTCTCCAGCTCGACCTCGCCCGAACTGGCCACCGCCGTCAACACCATGCTGGGCTGAGCCTCACCACCCTGCCGCGCCCGTCCCCCGGTGACGCATCAACGCGCTGATGCGCCGCTTTCTACCCCAGGGCTGTTCGCCGCGACCGAGCGCAGCCTTGGGGTAGAAAGCGACGTACGAATCCCGCGACCGGTACACCGGCCGCGGGTCTGCATCAAGCGAATGCCTCGACCGGCGGGCAGGAGCACACGAGATTCCGGTCGCCATAGGCGCCGTCGATACGCCGCACCGGGGGCCAGACCTTGGGACGGTATCCCTTGCCCAACGGGTAGGCGGCCTGTTCGCGGGTGTACGGGTGATCCCAGTCGGCCACGAGCAGGCACTCGGCCGTGTGGGGAGCGCCGCGCAGCGGGTTGTCATCCACCGGCCACTCCCCCGAACCGACCCGGTCGATCTCGGCGCGAATCGCGATCATCGCGTCGCAGAACGCGTCGACCTCGGTCAGGCTCTCACTCTCGGTCGGCTCGACCATCAACGTGCCGGCCACCGGGAAGCTCATGGTCGGTGCATGGAATCCGTAGTCCGCGAGGCGCTTTGCCACATCGTCGACGGTCACGCCGGTGTCCTTGGTGATCCCGCGGAGGTCCAGGATGCACTCGTGGGCGACCATGCCGTTCTCGCCGGTGTAGAGCACCGGGTAGTACTCGTCGAGCCGGCGGGCCACGTAGTTGGCTGACGCGATCGCAGTCAGAGTCGCCTCCCGCAGGCCGTCGGCACCCATCATCCGGATGTAGGCCCAGGTGATCGGGAGGATCGACGCCGACCCGTACGGGGCGGCCGAGACCGTGTGCTCATCGGGCAGTTCGTCCGCGAGCGGATGGCCCGGCAGGAAGGGAGCCAGATGGGATCGAACCGCGACCGGCCCGACCCCCGGGCCGCCACCGCCGTGCGGGATGCAGAACGTCTTGTGCAGGTTCAGGTGGCTGACGTCACCGCCGAATCGGCCCGGCCGGGCCAACCCGACCAACGCATTGAGGTTCGCGCCGTCCACATAGACCTGGCCGCCCACGTCGTGCACCGCAGCGCAGATGTCGGCGACGTCGTGCTCGTACACCCCGTGCGTCGACGGGTAGGTGATCATCAGCGCCGCAACGCGATCCGCATGCTCGGCAATCTTCGCGCGCAGGTCGTCGAGGTCGACGTCGCCGTTCTCGCGACAGGCCACCACCACGACCCGCATCCCGGCCAGTGCCGCCGAGGCCGCGTTGGTGCCGTGTGCGCTCGACGGGATCAGGCAGAGGTCACGGTCGACGTCACCGCGGGAGACGTGGTAGGCCTTGATCGCCAGGAGTCCGGCGTACTCACCTTGCGAACCGGCGTTGGGCTGCAACGAAATCTGGTCGTAGCCGGTGATCCCGGTGAGCCAGTCCTGCAGATCGGCGATCAGTTTGCGCAGCCCCGGGTTGTCCGACGCCGGTGCGAATGGGTGCTGACTGCCGAATTCGGGCCAGGTGATCGGCTCCATCTCTGCGGCCGCGTTGAGCTTCATCGTGCAGGAGCCCAGCGGAATCATGCTGCGGTCCAAGGCAATATCCTTGTCCGCCAGCGACCGGAGGTAGCGCATCATCTCGGTCTCGGTGCGGTAGGAGTTGAATGCCGGATGAGTCAGGAACTCGGAGGTTCGCGTCAGGATGCCGGCGGACACCGGAGCGGCGGGCGAAACCTCGAACGCCTCCACGACCGCAGCCACATGCGCACCGGTGGTCGCCTCGTCGCAGGACACGGACACGTGGTCGGCGTCGACGCGCCACAGGTTGATCCCCTTGGCCTTGGCCGCAGCGATCACATCGTCGGCGCGTCCGGGAACCCGGGCCAGCACGGTGTCGAAGTACTTGTCGTGCACCAACGCGTCTCCGAGCGCGCCCGCGATGGCTGAGGCATGACCGTGCACGCGGCGGGCGATGGCGGTCAAACCCGGTGCACCGTGATAGCTGGCGTACATCGCGGCCATCACCGCCAGCAGCACCTGCGCGGTACAGATGTTGCTGGTCGCCTTGTCCCGGCGGATGTGCTGCTCACGAGTCTGCAGCGCCAGGCGGTACGCCGGGGCCCCGTCCGCGTCGACGGACACGCCGACCAACCGGCCCGGAAGCTGCCGGGCGTGCTTGGCGTGCACGGCGAGATAACCGGCGTGCGGACCGCCGAATCCCATTGGCACACCGAACCGTTGGCTGGTTCCGAAGGCCACGTCGGCCCCGATCTCCCCCGGCGGGGTGATCACGGTCAGCGCGAGCAGATCGGCGCCGACGGCGACGAGCGCGTCCCGCTCGTGGGCCGCACTGATCAGTCCAGCCCAGTCATCGACACGTCCGCTCGCTCCCGGCAGTTGCACGATGACGCCGAAGAACTCGCCGTCCGGAAGTCCCTGGCGCAGATCGGCCGTGACGATCTCGATGCCGAGCGGCTCCGCACGGGTGGCCAGCACGGCCGCGGTCTGCGCATACACGTCGGTGTCGACCAGCAGTCGATTCGCCTTCGACTTGGTCGCGCGGTGCATCAGCGTCATGGCCTCGGCCGCGGCGGTGCCCTCGTCGAGCATCGAGGCGTTCGCCACCTCGAGTCCGGTCAGATCCGACACCATGGTCTGGAAGTTCAGCAGCGCCTCGAGGCGGCCCTGGCTGATCTCGGGCTGATACGGCGTGTACGCGGTGTACCAGGCGGGGTTCTCAAGAATGTTGCGCCGCAGCACAGCGGGCGTGAAGGTGTCGAAGTAGCCCTGGCCGATCATCGAGACCGCGGTCGTATTGGAGTCGGCCAACGCGCGCAACTCGGCCAGCGACTCCTCTTCGGTGGCCGGCGCGGGCAGACCCTCCAGGCCCGGGGCGACACCACCGGAGGACAGCGCGTCGAGGATGCCTGCCGGAAGCGCCTTGGCGGCGAGCTCGTCGAGGGAGGCCACGCCGATCACGTCGAGCATGGTGCTGACGGCGGAGGCGTCCGGGCCGATGTGACGATCGGCGAAACGCGATTGATGCTGGTCGGACACGACACTCTCCTGAGGCGCAGACGTGCTCAGACGTCGTAGCAGTCCCTCTCCCTCTGTCGTCGACCCGGTCCGGGCGCCTGAGAGATTCAGCCCCGGTACAGGACTTTTCCCCATGGGCGGGTACCCGATGGGCACCACTTTCCAGAGGCATCGGGGCCTGGCGCGGTCCTGGGTGCCTGAGAGGTTGACGGAGAGGTATTGCTCCTTCGGCGTCCGTGGCTGGCTGTCACGAAACTCTCCCGCACGAGGGCGATGCGTCGATAATTCTACCGGCCGCTCACCTATGCCCGCGAACAGACGCGCAGCTGCCCCACATCGCTGGATGCGGGGCAGCTAGGTGTCTGTTCGCGAGGGGAGATCAGCCGATCTTGCGGTCGCGGCTTTTGCGGCGCGACGCCAACTCATCCTCGGGTGATGCGATGGACTCGCCGCCGTCGGCACGCTCGCCCGGGAAGTCGGCGATGGTGCCGGTCAACTCACGCATGGCGCCGGATACCGCGATGCCGAACACGCCCTGGCCGCCCTGCAGCAGATCGACAACCTCTTCGGCCGAGGTGCACTCATAGACCGTGGTGCCGTCGGAGAACAGGGTGATGTTGGCCAGATCCTGCACGCCCCGCTGACGTAGGTGGTCGACCGCGACCCGGATGTTGTGCAACGAGATACCGGTGTCCAGCAACCGCTTGACGATCTTGAGGACCAGGACGTCCTTGAACGAATACAGGCGCTGGCTGCCCGAGCCGGCCGCGCCGCGGATCGAGGGAACCACCAGGGAGGTGCGGGCCCAGTAATCGAGCTGCCGGTAGGTGATACCGGCGATCTGGCATGCACTGGGACCGCGGTAACCGACCAGTTCGTCGGGCACCGAATCGTCGGGGAACAGGCCTCCCTGCACGGGTTCGCCAGATGGCCTGACGGGCGGCTCCGCGCCGCTCCCGGTGGTCAGATCCAGCTCTTCCTGCCGTGGCGTGTCACCCACTGTGAATCCTCTCGCCGTTCGAACTCGCACGCACCGTACTCCTATGTCCTGCAACGCGGCGATCTCTGCCGCGACGGTTTGCTGCGAGCTCGAATGTGTCGAGCATACGCTTCCCGCCGGGCCCTGATTGCCCGCTGCGAAGAAAGTATGGCGCCCGAATTCCCGCCGGATTGTCTCCCGCGCCGCGTGTTGACACCGGTATGCGCACTTGAGACGTATCCGTGATCTGCGGCCGCGCAGCGGGGGGCGGGACGGTCATGTCGCCTTGAAGTCGTCCGGCGAAACGCTGTCCAGGAACTCCTTGAACTTCTCCACCTCGTCCTCACGGACGGTGCCTGCGGCTTCTTCGTCGTTCTCGTCGGGAATCAGCAGGCCGGCCTCGGCAAGCACCGCTTCCTCCACGTAGATCGGCACGCCGACGCGCAGGGCGATCGCCACCGAGTCCGACGGCCTGGCCGAGACCTTGATGTCACGGTCGAAGATCAGGTCGGCGTAGAAGGTGCCTTCCTGCAGGTCCACGATCCGCACCTCCTTGAGCGAATGCCCAAGGGCGGCAATGACATCTCGGATCAGGTCGTGAGTGAGAGGCCGGGTGGGTTCGACACCCTGCTGTTCCAGCGCGATCGCGGCGGCCTCCGACTGCCCGATCCAGATCGGTAGGTAACGGTCACCGTTGGACTCCCGCAAAAGCAACACGGGTTGGTTCTGCGGTTGCTCCACCCGAATGCCGACCACGCGAACCTCAGCCATCTGTGCCTGCCCTCCGCACCGCCGTGCCGTTTCGTCGAATCTTCGTCCGTCGCGCAGTCCGCCAGTTACCGATCGCCAGGGGTCCCGACTTAGACGAACTGGCCGTCGAAACGAGTCTAGTCCTCAGCGATCCAGAACGTCGCGTACGGCGGACTTGATCAGAGACGTGTGCAAAGTGATGGCCAAGGCGGCCACTTCACGAGCCAGATCGTCGGCTCGGTCGCGGGCTCCGGCCTTGCCCGCCTTGCCCACTGGGCCTGCGATCTGGGCGATCAGATCGGATTGCCGGTCGGCCGCGGAGCGGAATGCCCGCAGGTGTCGGGGCTCGACGCCGTAGTCGCCCAGGGCCCGCGCACACTGGGCGATCACCACGGAATGTTCATCGAAAAACCCGGCGGGCCCGGCGATGATGATGCCGTTGCGGACCAGCGCCCCCAGCGTCTCATCGTCGATGCCCGACCGGGCCAACAGGTCTTCGCGGGACAGCCGTACATGGGTCGGCGCCACCGCCGCGACGACGGCAGCCCCGGACCCGGCCGCATCGGCGCCATCACCGGATACCGGCACCAGACGCGGTACCCCGTAGGTGGATCCCGCCTGAGGCAGCTCCCCGTCGGGTAGCGCGTCCAGCTGCGCCTTGATCACCTTCAACGGCAGATACTGGTCACGCTGCGCGGTCAGGATGAATCGCAACCGCGCACAGTCGTACGCCGTGAACCGCCGGTACCCCGACGCCGTCCGCTGCGGCGTCACCAGCCCCTCGGCCTCAAGGAACCGAATCTTGGAGATGCTGATGTCCGGAAAGTCGCCCCGGAGCAGGTCCAGCACTGCGCCGATCGACATCCCGGCCAGTGCAGGTCTGTCGGGGGCAGTCATCGGCTAGCTGGTCTGGCCGCTGTCGTCGTCAGAACGAGGGCCCGTCAGGAACACCAGGCGGAACTTCCCGATCTGCACTTCGTCACCATTGGCGAGTACGGCCGAATCGACCGGCTCGCGGTTGACGTAAGTTCCGTTGAGGCTGCCGACGTCGACAACCTGGAACTCACCGCTCTCCAACCGGAACTCGGCGTGCCGACGGCTCACCGTGACGTCATCGAGAAAAATATCGCTGTCCGGGTGGCGCCCCGCCGAGGTCGTCGGCTGATCGAGCAGAAAACGCGATCCGGCGTTCGGTCCGCGCTTGACGACGAGCAATGCCGAGCCCGCGGGCAGGCCCTCGACACCGGAAACGGCGCCTTCGGTACCGGCCGTCGCGGGCGCATCCAGTTCGTTCAGAAAGTCCGCGCGGAAAACCGATGTGGTTTCCACCGTCACGTCTTCCGACTGGTCGGCCCCCAAATTGCTGTCCTTGTCCGTCACCCGCTGCTCCTCACTGGCTGCTGTGGCGTTGCCCGGCGTGGCCCCAGCCCATCGTCGGTCTCACGTCGACCGTACCGCGCATCAGCCATCATTGGGTCCACCACCGCCGGATCCGATGGTGAAGATATCTGCGCGCAGGTTACGGCCCAACCGGTCTTTGCGACCGGCCCTCGAAACCCTAACAATTCCTTACTCGGTCACGGCGGCGCGGTAGCCGTCCGCGTCGAGCAAACCGGCCAGGGCGTCCTCGATCGTGCCCTCCTCGAGCCGCAGATCGACCAGCCAGCCTTCGCCGTAGGGGTCGGAATTGACCAGCTGCGGACTGCCGTCCAGATCACCGTTGACCGCAACGACTTTCGCCGCCACGGGGGCGTACAGGTCCGACACCGACTTGGTCGACTCGACCTCGCCGAACGCGTCACCGGAGGCCAGCTGGGCCCCGACTTCGGGCAGTTGGACGAACACCACATCGCCGAGTGCGGACTGCGCGTAATCGGTGATGCCGACGCGCACCGTGTCGGCACCGGTACGCGACACCCACTCGTGCTCCGAGGTGTAGTACAGGTCGGCTGGGATCTCGCTCACGGTGCTCCTTATGGTCGGGAGAGTTGGTTGCTCTGCTCACTTGACGGGCTGAGCGTATTGGCGTGGTTTCGGTTGCCGCAAGGCGGTGACGTCGACGCGCTCGGCTTGTTGTACCACCATCGTGCCGCCGACACGTTTCACACTGTCCATTGCCCCGCCGGGAATGTTCATCGCGGCCGCCAGCGTGGGCGGATCCCCTATCACCAGAACCGAATACGGCGGCCGCAGGGTCACATCGTCGACCGTGAGCTGCCCGGGGGTGCCGATGATCCAGGTGTCGAGGCCCACCCGCACGGCGGATTGCTGATCCCCGCCGCGGATCTCGACGGCCTCGGCGCCGGCCGCGCGCAGCTCGTTGATCACATCGAGCATGGTCTCGGCGGGCACCCCGGGCGCATTGTCTTCTATGGTGAGCGTCACTCCGGGACCCGTCGCAGCCACCGTCCCGATCTGGATGGACAGCGCCTCCAGCCGGGACTGGGCATTCTCGATCGCGGCCTGATCACTGCTGCCCGAGGCCTGCAACTGTTGCAGTGTCCGCTGTAGATCGCCGACCTCGGTGTTGAGCGAGGCTTCACGTTGCTGCAGGGAATCGAGCAGCACGAGCAGATCCGCCGGCCGCGCGGTCTCCAGCGAATCCCCCGACTCGTTCTGGCGGACCTGCGTGACGATCGCCATACCGAGCAGGATGCACAACAGCACGCCGAGACCGCCGAACACGAGCTGCGTGCGGCTGCGGCGCACGATTCGCAGATTCCGGAACCGGCGTGGCGAGACATCCGCGGGCATCTCATGACGGCCGTGGTGCTCGGCGTGGTGTTCGGGCTTGTGTTCGGGCTTGTGTTCGGGCTTGTGTTCCGCCTCGGCCTCCGGCTGAGGCTCCGGCCGGTCTTCGGGCTGGTCCGGTTCGGTGGTGCCGGACGGCGGGTCCGGCTCGGCCGGGGGTTTGGACTCCGATTCGCTCATGTCAGGCGCCGAACAACCTGCGCCGCAGTGCGGCGGCATTACCGAAGATCCGGATACCGAGAACCACGATGATCGCCGTCGACAACTGGGTACCGACACCCAGCTGATCGCCGACATACACGATCAGCGCCGCCACCAACACGTTGAACACGAACGACACCACGAACACCTTGGCGTCGAATATCCGCTCCAGATATGCCCTCAACCCGCCGAAGACCGCGTCCAGCGCGGCCACCACCGCGATCGGAAGGTACGGTTCGACGAACTCGGGAACGCTCGGATGGAACACCAATCCGAGCACGATCCCGACGACCAGTGCGACGATCCCGATCATCTAACGGTCAATCCTGTGCACGTCAGGCCTATCCAATCTGTTTGGCGAAGTTGACATCCCGTACCGACACCGCGGGCACGGTCAGACCGTCGCCCGCGCTCACGTTCGCCCCGACCCCGTAGGAAGTCTCCAACAACCGCAGCCGCTGCAGACCCGGAGTGCGATCGAACGTATCGGCCATCCCCTTCGGCGGTCCGATGGCCACAATGACATACGGACTCGTGATCGGCTGGTTGTCGACCAGAATCCCGCCACCCGCCTGGCGGATCGTGACGCCGGCGCCGACCCGCACCCCGCCCACCGAAACCGCCTCTGCCCCACTGGCCCACAGTGAGTTCACCACCAGCTGCAGGTCCCGGTCGAGGATGATCTGCTGATTACCGGCGACCCGCTGTTTGGACACGTCGCTGAGGTCCTTTGACAGACCCGGATCCGTGACCGTGACGGTCAGCCCGGGACCGATCATCGGAATGGCGGCCGCTTCGATGTTGGCCGTGTCCAGACTGCCGAGCAACCGCTGGCCGTTCTCATCCATGCCGAGCCTGCTGCGCCGCTCGGCGTCCAGCTGATCGACGAGCGCGTCGCGCTCGGTACTGGCCGTGTCGGCACCGGCCTGAGCCGCTCGAACCCGCCCGGCGAGCGTGTGCTGGGCAACGCGTGCGGCCGGGGCCGCCGTCTGAGCCTGCCCCGCTGCGACCGCAAACACCGTGGCAATCGCGCCTGCGCCCACCAGCAACCACCCGATATCGGTGAACCGCCGGCGGGGCCGGTCACCGGCCTCACGTGCGGCAGCGGCCGCGGCATAGCCCGGGTCGAGGTGCTCCGACAGCAATGACCGCAGGAGCGAGGGCAGCGGAATGCGCTTGGGGGCGTGGGCCTCATGGTCGTTGAGCCCTGCCCCCGACTCGTAGCCGCCCAGGGTGCTCATGATCTGACGGGGAGTTGTCGCACCACCATCGTCACCTGGATCAGGTAGAGCACCGCAGACCACAGGTACAACGCCACGCCCCACAGCAGGAAGGCCCATCCGCAGGCCAGTGCCACCCGGCTCCACGTCGTGTCCCACTGACCGAGCAGCACCCACGGGAAGGCCGACATCAGGGCAAAGGTCGCGGCCTTGCCCACATACGTCACCGGCAGCGCCGTCAGGCCCCGGCGACGCAGGATCGGCAGCGTGGCGGCGAGCAGCACATCGCGGCCCAGCAGGGTCAGCACCAACCACCACGGCACCACGCCGTACAGCGCCAGGGCGACCGGAACCGTGACCATGTAGATCCGGTCGACGAGCGGATCGAGCAGCTCGCCGAGCCGCGACGACTGATTGTCGACCAGGCGCGCGATCTTCCCGTCGGCCCAGTCGGAGAAGCCGCTGAACATCAGGACCGCTACGGCCCACCCGTTGGCGTGCGCACCGAACAGCAGCCACAGGAACACCGGTACCAGCAGCAGGCGCAGCACACTGAGCGCGTTCGGCACGGTGAATACCCGGTCGCGTGCGTCAGTCGGCGGCGGTGCGCTCCTGCCCTCCGGAGCAGGCGCGTGGTCCATGCCTTAAAACCTAGCGGAACACGCCCGGCAGGCTCAGTGCCGACATGGTGTCGTCGTTGAGCGGATTGTCGTGGACCATGTACGTCCACGTCGACGTCGGCCGCGCGAGCTTGGACAGATCGATGCCCGGTTCGGCCTCGATCTCCTCCGCCGTGTCGAAGGTCTGCTGGGCGGCCTCGATGGCATCGGCGGCCAGCGAGGCGAAGGCGTCGACGGCCATCCGGTGGAATTCGTCGAGCGGGTTCTGGCGACCCAACGCCCGCAGGTGGATGCTCTCCCGGATGTCGGCGAGGAAGGCCAGATGGTCACACCAGCCGCGGTCCAGGTGGTAGAGCATGATCAGCCGGCAGATCTTCTCCAGCTTCTCCTCGCCGTCCTCCCCCAGTTCCTCGGCCAGCTTGGCGTAGCGCTCCGGTGACCGGGCCTGAAGCTCCTGGCGTGCGGTGTCGGTGCGCAGCAGGGTTTCGCGGCGGTCCACGATGATGGCGCGCTGCTGCGCGATCAGCTGGTTGTAACGCCAGGTGTTGGCGTGCACGTCGAGCAGCCGGCCCTCGGCGACGCGCTGCGCGTGGTCGAGCAGACCCGCGGCCTTGGGCGCGGTGATCCGGCCGTCCTCGTCGGTTTCAGTCGGCAGCTTGGTGTCGTCGAGGTGGGAGGCCACGACCTCGTCCTCCCAGCTGGAGAAGAAGACCGTGGACCCGGGGTCGCCCTGGCGCCCGGACCGTCCGCGCAATTGGTTGTCGAGGCGTTCGGTGTGGTGACGGCCCGTGCCGACCACATGCAACCCGCCGAGATCGGCCACCTTCTGCTTTTCCGGCGAGTCGTCGGCCGCATCGGATCCGCCGAGCCGGATGTCGGTGCCGCGACCGGCCATCTGGGTGGACACCGTGACCGAGCCCAGCTTGCCCGCCTCGGCGATCACGGCCGCCTCCTCGGCGTCGTTCTTGGCGTTGAGCACGACGGCGGGTACGCCCGCCTTGACCAGCCTGCGGTGCAGGTCCTCGGACTCGGCCACGTCGTGGGTACCGACGAGCACGGGTTGACCGGTCTCGTGCACCTCGGCGATGTGTTCGACGATGGCGTGGTTCTTGGCCGCCTCGGTGAGATAGACCCGGTCCGTCTCGTCCTCGCGGACGTTGGGCTTGTTCGGCGGGATCGGCGACACCCCGAGCTTGTAGAACTGGCGCAGCTGCTCGCCGGCGGCCAGCGCGGTACCCGTCATGCCGCAGACGGTCGGGTACCGGTTGACCAGTGCCTGCACCGTGATGGTGTCGAGCACCTCACCGGTCTCGGTGGTCTCGATGTCCTCCTTGGCCTCGACGGCGGCCTGCAGGCCGTCCGGCCAGCGCTGCAGCGAGGCGATCCGGCCACGGGACGCGTTGATCAGGTGGACCGCGCCGTCACGGACGATGTAATGCACATCGCGCTGCAGCAGCACGTGCGCGTGCAGCGCGACGTTGACCTCGGTGAGCGTGGTGGCGACGTGTTCCTCGGAGTACAGGTCGATATTGCCCAGGCGGGCCTCGAGCTTGCGGGCCCCGGCCTCGGTGAGGTGCACGTTGCGGTTGTCGTCGTCGGTCGCGAAGTACTCGTCAGAACCGGTTCCGCTGATCAGCTCGCCGACCATCCGGATGATCTCGACGCGCGGCTGTTCTCGGTGACTGGTGCCGGCCAGCACCAGCGGCACCAGCGCCTCGTCGACCAGCACCGAGTCCGCTTCGTCGATGAGGGCCACGTCGGGATTCGGAGAGACGAGGTCGGCGACGTCGGTGACCAGCTGATCGCGCAGCACGTCGAAGCCGATCTCGTTGACCGAGGCGTAGGTGATGTCGCACTCGTAGGCCGCGCGGCGCTGCTCGGCGGTGGAGTCGGCGGTGATCCAGCCGACCGTGAGCCCCAGCGCCTCCAGCAGCGGGGTCATCCACTCGGCGTCGCGGCGCGCCAGGTAGTCGTTGATGGTGATGACATGGACGTGCCTGCCGCCGATCGCGTAGCCGGCCGCCGCGATCGCCCCGGCCAGGGTCTTGCCCTCACCGGTGGCCATCTCCACGACGTCCCCGGCAAGCATGCGCAGTGCTGCCAGCAGCTGCACATCGAAGGGACGCAGGGAGGTCGTTCGATCGGCAGCTTCCCGCGCCAGTGCCAGGAATTGCGGCATGTCCGCGGACGCGGCCAGGTCCTGCAGTTCGAGCAGCTTGGCGGCCTTGGTGAGCTGCTCGTCATCGAGTCCGGCAGCCTTGTCCTCGAATTCGGCAGCTCCCTTGACCTCGGAGAGCGACCGGGCCTGATTCCGCTCGGTGGTGGCCCCCAATAGCTTCCAGAACTTGCTGCTCACGCGGCCCGGTTTGGCGCTGGACGTCTTCGGCACATGTTCACGGTACGCGGACGCGGCGGATGCCTTTGAGCGTGACCCCGAACCGCATCGGCGGAGCCATGTCCTGGGACGTCCGACCCGGCTCATGCCAGTTGGTAGGGGTACTTTGCCCGCATGGAGATGTTCACCCCAACTCTCGACTGGGGCAGCGAGCTGCCGACATCGCTGATGTGGATCGCCAAGGGTTGGCTGATCGCAGCGGTGTCGACGATGGTGATCCTGTTCCTGATCGCACGCTTCACCGAATGGGGCAGGCAGTTCTGGCGCGTCAGCAGCGGTTACTTCACCGGCGCTGCGAGCGTCAAGGTGTGGGTGTGGCTCGCCGCGCTGCTGCTGTCGGTGATCACGAGTGTGCGGCTCAATGTGCTGTTCAGTTTCTATGGCAACGACCTGATGACCAGCTTCCAGGTCATTGCATCCGGCATCTCCAGCGGCAACGAAGCAGTGAAGGTGTCCGGTCGGGACGGCTTCTGGTTGGCAATGACCGTCTTTGCCATCCTGGCAGTCCTCAACGTCGGCCGGATCATGCTCGACCTGTACATGTCGCAGCGTTTCATGCTGCGCTGGCGCGCCTGGCTCACCGACCAGCTCACCTCCGACTGGCTGGACGGCAAGGCCTACTACCGAGCCCGCTTCATCGACGGCACGATCGACAACCCGGATCAGCGCATCCAGTCCGATATCGACATCTTCACGGGCAGCACCGACTCCCTGCCCAACAGGCCGAGCAACACCTCGACAGCGACGTTGTTGTTCGGCGCGATCAATGCCATCGCTTCGATGATTTCGTTCACCGCGATTCTGTGGAATCTGTCGGGCGAGATCACCCTGCCTTTCGTCGGAATCGACCTCCCCAGGGCGATCTTCTGGATCGGAATCGTGTACGTCCTGTTCGCCACAGTCGTGGCGTTCTGGCTCGGCCGGCCAATCATCGCTTTGTCGTTCAACAACGAGAAGTACAACGCCGCGTTCCGGTATGCACTGGTGCGCCTACGCGACGCATCGGAGGCCGTGGCGTTCTACCGCGGCGAACTCGCCGAGCGCACCGGGCTGCGGCACCTGTTCGCCCCCGTCATCGTGAACTACAAGCGCTATATCAACCGAATGACAAAGTTCCTCGGCTGGAACCTGACGATCGGCCAGGCCCAGGAGCTGATCCCGTACGCCGTTCAATTCCCGCGGTTCTACAGCGGCGAGATCACGCTCGGCGCACTCACACAGACTGCCACGGCGTTCCGCAGTCTGCTGGATGGCCTGTCGTTCTTCCGCGGCGCCTACGACAACTTCGCCGGCTACCGCGCCGCCATCATCCGCCTCCACGGGCTGGTCGTCTCCAACGAGGAGGCCAGAGAACTGCCCGAGGTGACCACCACTCCATGTGTGGACGGCACCGTGAAGCTCTCCGACATCGAGGTCCGCACACCCGACGGCAGGCAACTCGTCAACCCGCTCGACCTGCACCTTCAGGTGGGTGAAACGTTGGTGATCACCGGGCCTTCGGGCAGCGGCAAGACCACGCTGCTGCGCAGCCTCGCCGAACTGTGGCCGTTCACGTCGGGCACGCTGACCCGCCCGTGCGGCCCCAACGAAACCATGTTCCTCTCGCAGTTGCCGTACGTCCCACTCGGCGACCTTCGGGCGGTGGTGACCTATCCGGGTGAGGAAGGTGCCGTCGACGACGAGACGCTCAAGCGAACCCTCGACGAGGTGGCCCTGCCGCATCTGGTCAGCCGGCTTGACGAGGTGCAGGACTGGGCCAAGGTGCTGTCTCCCGGTGAGCAACAAAGGATTGCGTTCGCCCGGATCCTGCTCGTCAAGCCCAAGGTGGTGTTCCTCGACGAGTCGACGTCTGCGCTCGACGAAGGCCTTGAGTACATGCTGTATCAACGGGTGCGCACGGATCTGCCGAACACCATCCTGGTCAGCGTCAGCCACCGCACGACCGTCGAGCAGCACCACACCCACGAACTCCAGTTGCTCGGAGACGGGGAGTGGCGACTCGGCCGGATCGAGGACGACGCGGCCGACCTGGTCAAGCAACCCTGATACCGGCAACCAAACCGGGCGGTTCCCGGTAGTTTTCGGCCATGGAGATGTTCACCCAGTCACTGGACTGGGGCAACGAGATCCTTGCGTCGCTGTTCTGGGTCCTCAAGGCGTGGGCGATCGGCGCGGTGGCAGTGGTGGCCGTCCTGGCCGTGCTGGCTCGCATCACCACCTGGGGCCGTCAGTTCTGGCGGGTTACCGGTGGCTATTTCGTTGGGCGCCAGAGCATTCCGGTGTGGGCACTGCTCGGAGTTCTGCTCTTGTCGGTGATGCTCTCGGTGCGCATGGACGTGTTGTTCAGCTACTACCTCAACGACCAGACCACGGCCCTGCAGGTGGCGTTCTCCGGTGCCGGTTCGGGCGATGAAGCGGTGCGCCGCTCGGGAATCGACGGTTTCTGGCACTCGATCCTGATCTTCGCGATGTTGGTGACGGCGGACATCACCCGCACTTTGCTCGACCTGTATCTGATGCAGTACTTCATCGTTCGGTGGCGGGTCTGGCTCACCAACCGGCTCACCGGCGACTGGCTGGACCAACGCGCCTACTATCGCGGCCGATTCATCGGCGGGTTCGGCGGCAACCCGATCGACAACCCGGATCAGCGCATCCAGCAGGACATCGATGTCTTCACCACCGGTACCGGCCCCGAGACCAACACGCCGACCGTCGCCACCGCGCAGACGCTCATGTTCGGATCGGTGTACTCGATCGTGTCGGTCGTCGCGTTCACGCCGATCCTGTGGGATCTGGCCGGCCCGTTGACGATTCTGGGCATCACGGTGCCGAAGGCGTTGTTCTGGATCGCGCTGGTGTGGGTGGCGATGACAACCGTCGTGGCGATCTGGATCGGCAGGCCGATGATTCGCCTGACGTTCCGCAACTCACTCACCAACGCCGCGTTCCGGTACGCACTCGTGCGCGTCCGTGACGGCGCCGAGGCAGTCGGCTTCTATCACGGCGAAAATACCGAACGTGCCACGCTCGCAGACCGATTCGCCAGGGTCATCGCCAATTACCGCAGGCTCGTGCTCCGGGGAGTCGCGTTTCTCGGCTGGAATCGGTCGATCAACCAGATCATCGACCCTCTCCCGCTGATCATCCAGGCGCCACGGTTGTTCGCGGGTCAGCTGACGTACGGCGACGTCCTGCAGTCGTCGAGTGCCTTCAACCGGGTGCAGAGTTCGCTGAGCTTCTTCCGCTCGGTGTACGACGCATTCGCGGGCTACCGGGCCGCCATCATCCGCCTCGACGGTCTCGTCACCGCGAACGAACAGGCAAGGGCGCTACCGCGATTGGATACCGGGGTGAGCACCAACGGCGGAGTCGAGCTCGAGGATGTCGAAGTGCGGTCACCCGAGGGCGACCTGCTTCTGCACGATCTCGACATGAAATTGGCGCCCGGCGATTCGCTGGTCATCACCGGGCCGTCCGGTACCGGGAAGACGACGCTGTTGCGCAGCCTGGCACGGCTGTGGCCGTACGGATCCGGCACGGTGCGTTATCCCGAGCAGGGCGGGGTGATGTTCCTGTCCCAACTCCCCTACGCCCCACTGGGTGATCTACGGACAGTGGCCTGCTATCCCTCACCGGCCGGCACCTACAGCGACGACGAGATCCGGGCAGCGCTCGACGCGGTCGCGCTGGGCAACCTGACCTCCCGGCTGGACGAAGAGGCCGATTGGGGAAAGGTGCTGTCCCCGGGCGAACAGCAGCGGATCGCATTCGTCCGGGTTCTGCTGGCCAAACCGTCGGCGGTGTTCCTCGACGAAGCCACCTCGGCACTCGACGCCGGCCAGCAGTACGCGTTGTACACGACGCTGCGCACCGAGCTGCCCGACTGCATCGTGGTCAGCATCAGCCATCGTGACAGCGTCAACCGGCTCCACGACCGTCGCCTGGAACTGCTCGGCGACGGCCGGTGGAACCTCGCGTCCGTGAACTAGCGCGCCGCCGCGTGCGTACCGGCGCGGCGACCGAAGAAAGAACCTTCGCCGAGCTGCACGCCGCTGGCGTACCCCTCGCCGTCCTGGGCGATGTTGGATGCGCAGGCCCCCGCCGCATACAGGCCTGAGATAACGCTGCCGTCCTCCCGCAGGACCTCGCCGTCGATCGATACCGTCAGCCCGCCCATGGTGAATCCCGAGTACATGGCGACGCCGAGCGACAGGTCGAAGGCCGCGTACGGTCCCGTGTCCTGTGCGGCGATGTAGTCGGGTTGCTTGTGGAAGTCGGGATCCTCGCCGTCGGCCGCGTTCTTGTTGTAGCGGTCCAACGTCGCCGCCAGGTTCCCGGACGGAATGCCCAGCGCCGCTTCGACGTCGGCGACCGTCTCGTAGCCGTCGATGAACTTGATCAGCGGCATGGCCGGCATCTCCATGTGCGCCTCGTCCACGATGAGGTACGCCTGCTGATCGGGCTGCCGCAGGACGAACGCCGAGGTACGTGAGTGGTAGGAATCCTCCGCGACGAAGCGCTGTCCCTGGTTGTTGACGATGACGCCGGTCAGCAGGATCTCCGGTGGGTAGGCCGCGGCGGTGATGAACAGCTGATCCATGCCGTTGGCCACGCCGCCGGCCGCGACACCCATCCGGATACCGAGGCCGTCGTCGTTGGGGTTGCCCAGGATGTAGGGCTCGACCTCACCGTGGTGCTTGGTGCGACGCTTCTTGCCGAGCGCCGGGGTGTATTCGGCGACCATCTCGGGGTTCATCGCGAACCCGCCCGCGGTGATGATGACCGATTTCGCCTTGATGCAACCGGTTTCGCCGAAGTGCTTCCACTTGACGCCGACCACCGCTCCGTCGTCCACGATCAGGTTGGTGGCCCCGATCTCGTAGCGGATCGTGACGCCCAGTGCCTCAGCGCGTTTCAGCAGGAGGTCGATCACCATCGCGGCGCCGCCCAACTCCCCCGGCACCGGCACGGAGTGTCCGCGGGGAGCCGGCTGGGCCTGTTCGGTGAACGGCCAGACCTTCTCGTTGCCGGTGTAGGACAGCCCCTCGGTACCGGGCGGCACCACCACCTTGCCCGGGTAGAAGCTGCGCTCGAACTGGAAACCCAGCGCCTCAAGCCAATTGAAGTGCTCCACGCTGCCTTCGCTGTAGGCGCGGATCTTGTCCAGATCAGGTTCGCGGGACACGGCGACCAGGTACTTGTACATCTCTTCGGCGGTGTCCGGGTGCCCGGTCGCCTCCTGCACGGCGGTCCCGCCACCGAGATAGAAGTGCCCGCCCGCCATCGAGGTGGTACCGCCGGCCGCCGCCGCCTTCTCCAACACCAGGACGCGGGCGCCCTGTGCTGCGGCACTGACCGCTGCGCAGCCTCCGGCGATGCCGAACCCGATCACCACGACGTCGAACTCGTCGGACCAGGATTCGACGTCCGCAGCCTCGACGACCTCGGGGATTTCCTTCACTGCTGCTCCTGTTTCACATACTCGAAGAACGCCCGGATCTCGGGCGGAATGTAAGCGATCTCCAGATACGGCACCCCGGCCGCCGCGGCCGACAGGTAGGCGAATCTCATGCCCCCAGGCATGACTCCCTGGCAGACAACGGGTGTCCCGCCGCCTTCGGCGTCCCGCAGCTTTGCCTCGAACGCCTCGGGATCGGCCGCCTCGATGCAGATGTGGTGCAGGCCCGCCCCGTGGCGATCCAGGAACTCGGTGTAGACGCTCTCGCCGCGTACCGGCGCGATGAGCTCCAACTGGGTGTCACCGGCGTAGCTCAGCGAGATGTCGGCCACGAAATCGGCGGGCCGGCCGCGGTAGCTGCAGGCCTCGGGGCTGAAGTGCACCGCGGGCATACGCACCCACCGGCGCGCCCCCAGCAGGGTGGTCAGCGCCTGTTCGGTGGCGTCCAGATCGGCGGTGACCCAGGCAATCTGGACAGGTGTCTGATCAAACATCGCCATGAGAATATCGCCCACCCGGCGCGAACGCTAGAACGTGTTCTAGTTCTGCGATTCGCCCCGCCCATGACGTACACCCCCGGGCGTCCGGTTCGGAGCGGTCAGGGTTGCCCGACCAGATTCGACACCTCGCCGAGTGGCGCGCCGTCACTGCGGGCCTGCCCACTGGCGTTCTGCCACGATACGGCGGCCGGGTAGTTACCCCACGTGCTGTTGAACATCCCGACGATGGCGGCGCGGCCATCCGGCGTGACGATGTACACCGGGCCACCCGAATCGCCCTTCTGGCTGACCACGCCGTTGGCCATGGTGAACCAGCCGTTGTTGACGGCCTCGACGGTGCCGCAGGTCTCCCCGGTCACCACCCCGAAGTGGCAGACCGGGGCCCCGGGCGTCGGCACCACCGCCGCATCCTCCACGAGCATCCGACCACCCGGCAGGATGTTGTTCACCGCGACGTCGCCGGCCAGTTGGATGGTCTCCCAGTCGGAGATCATGTGATTGGTGTCGACGGTGGCACCGTCGGGCGTGTTGTCCCGGAAGGAGCCCATGTGCCCGATGGAATTGCCGTCCCGGTCGTTAACCGGTCCGCCGCCGCGGCAGTGCCCCGCGGTGAACCCGACCCGACTCACCGGGTCCACGAAGCCCAGAGTGCACAAATTGGTGCCCTGCCGGATCTCCATCCCGGGATACACCAGCGAACCCGCCGCCGCGGCCGTCGGGACCGGACATACCAGCAGCCCTGCCACCGACACCCCCGCCATCGCCCGCATCACCCCACCAAGCCAACTGTTCACGGCCGGCCTCCCTCGTTTTCGGACGTGGTGAAAGTCACCCTACCGACATCAATATCGGCCAGGCGGCAACTTCGTTACCGGGGGTACCCGTATCCACGGGCCGAAAACGACGACGGCCCGGACCATGAAGGTCCGGGCCGTGCATCTGTTCTAGGTCAGGGAATCGTCAGAACCTGGCCCGGGTGAATCAGGTCAGGGTTGGCGACGCCGCTGGCATCGGCGATCTGCTGGTACTTGTTGCCGTCTCCGTAGAACCGCTCGGCGATCGCCCACAGGGTGTCGCCGGAGACCACGGTGTAGGTCCGCGGCTCGGGTGCCGGCGGGGGTGGCGGCGGCGCGGCCGGCTCGGGCGCGGCTACCGGCTCCTCGACCGCGGCCGGGGCGACCTCGACCTCGGGCGCGGCGGCCTCGGGCGCCGGTGGCGGCGGCTCGGAGGTCTCGGTATTGGACGACCACGCGGGCCCGTCGGCGGCGTACAGCACCAGGTTGCGGTCGTCCTGGAGAACCAGCTTGACGTCCTTCTTGCCCTTGGTGTCGGTGTGCCACACGGGCTTCTCGGAGGTGTACAGCACGAAGTTACCGTCGGTCTGCACCTCCGCCCGCACCACGTCCTGGCCGTTGGTGGAAGTCGACCAGACCGCTTGGCCACGTGCCTCCAACACGAGGTTGCCATCATCCTGCAACGTCAGCGTGTACGCGCCGTTGTTGGAGGTGAGCGACCCCCCCTTCTCCAGCTTCTGACCTTCGGTCAGTGTGTCTCCCACGCATTGCCCCTTTCTTGACCGTGATCCGGATTGTGCACCCGGCTGAGTCGACCTTACTGATTTGAAGTTTGCTTTGGTGCCATTCGGCTCGGCCCGAATTCAAACGTCACACAAACACTGGGGAACACTGGGAGTTTCGACGAAAGAAGGCCCGGATCGCATCCGCGCGGCGTGTCGCAAATCGAAGCTCAGGCCGAATAGTGGACGGCGTCAATTGTTGTGCCGGCCAATGGTTATGGCGGTGACAGCAGCCGTTCATGTCCCGGGGTCACAGCGGGGGCCAGGTCGCGGCCGGCGAACGCGCTACCCGACCGGCTGGGATTCGAAAATGTCGGCGGGCTGCCAGCCCGGCGGACCGAAGATGTAGCCCAGCCGGTCACGCAGGCGGCCGGCCCGCCGCACGTCGCGAGCAATGGCCACGTATTCGTGGGTCTGCAGCTTCCAGATGTTGAACGTGCCCACCGGCTTGGTCAGCCCGTAGTGCGGCCGGAACACCTCCGGCTGGAACGTGCCGAACATCCGGTCCCAGATGATCAGGATGCCGCCGTAGTTGCGGTCCAGGTACAGCTGGTCACGTCCGTGGTGCACACGATGATGCGACGGCGTGTTGAAGATGAATTCGATTGGCCGCCATAACTTTCCGACTCGCTCGGTATGAACCCAGAACTGATAGACCAGGTTCACCGAGAAGCTGGCGAACACCAGCCACGGTGGGATGCCGAGCAGTGGCAACGGAATCCAGGCCAGGATTTCGCCGCTGTTGTTCCATTTCTGCCGCAGTGCGGTGGCGAAGTTGTAGTACTCACTCGAGTGATGGGCCTGATGCGTCGCCCAGATCAACCGCACCCGGTGTGCCACCCGGTGGTAGGCGTAGAACAGCAGATCCACCCCGACGATCGCGATCACCCAGGTGTACCACCGATTTCCGGGCAGATGCCAGGGCGCCAGATAGGCGTAGATGGCGGCATAACCCAACAACGCCAGCAGTTTCCATCCGGCGGTGGTGAGGATCGACACCAACCCCATCGAGATGCTCGCCCACGCATCGCGGGTATTGAACGCACCGGCGGGTGCCCGGTCGGATTCGAGGTGCTCCAGGCGCCGGGCCGCCACCCACTCCACGGTCAACAACACCAGGAAGAACGGGATGGCGAAGAACACCGGGTCCCGCATCGGCGGAGGCAGAAAGTCCAGTACGGACCTGATCATGTCCATGTCAACATCTTTGTCTCAGCGGATTTGTCTCATTGGTTTCGTCTTACCGGAAATTGAGTATCTGGCTCCCCCAGGCCGCGTGGATATCGCGGTCCAGGTCGGCGACCGTCTTGTCGTTCTTGTTGATCACCAGGGAGGCCCGGTCCTCCCGGCGGTACGACCGCCACACCGGTTCCCCGAGGGCACCCGAGGGCTGCCCGGTGGTGGCGAAGTTGACCCACCGACGACGCACCCGCTGCGACACCGCGCGCCCGTGCTTGAGCCCACCCAACTTGAACGTCGGGTCCCTCGGCCCGGCGACCAGATTGCCCCAGATGTAAGGCAGTTCGGTCGCATGGGCGGCGCCGAGCCGCAGTAGACGCAGCATCGGGGTGGTGAAGTCGAAGCGGTACAGATGCACGGGGGCGACGGTGCTGTGCCCCTCAGCGAACCACAGGGTCGGCATGCGGAAACCGATGTCGCGCGCCACGCCCAATCCGATCTCCTTGGGACGTAAACCCGCATAGGCGGAGGTGATCTGGGCTTCGGTCGGCAGTTGCAGGCCGGGCTGTTCGGCCGCGATGGCCGCGAACATGGACCGCAATGCACCGGGGGTGATCGGCATCAGCGGTGACTTCATCCAGCGGAACACCGTGCCTTCGTGCTCGTTGGTCCCGATGATCAGCGGCACCGGGTGGGTGCGGCCCTCGCTTGCCGCCGCGACCGGATAGTCCGGAACCACATCGCCGTCGACGATGGGGGCGAATGCCAGCAGGCCCGGCGTCTGGGTCGGCACCGCGTCGAAAACCTCCTTGGCCGCGGACAGGATGCTGGGCACCGGCGCGCCGGACAATCGCCCGACCTCGTCGCCGTCGACGCCCAGGCGCTCGAGGAACTGGGCGGCCACGGCGCGGGAGCGCTCGGCGTCGTACACCGATGTCGCAGGGGAACTCTGCGCGATCGCCGCACTGAAAAGCCCTTCGGCGGCCGGGCTGGCCAGCAGGGTGGTGACGATCCCGCCGCCGGCCGACTCCCCGAACAAGGTCACCTGTTGCGGGTCCCCGCCGAATGCGGCGATGTTGTCGCGCACCCACTGCAGCGCCGACAGCACGTCGCGCAGACCGAGGTTGGTGTCGAAACGCAGTCCCTTCGCACCGGGGCGCCCGTTGAAATGGGACAGGTCCAGGAAGCCGAACGGGCCGAGGCGGTAGTTGACGGTGACCACGACGACATCACCTTCTGCGGCCAGGACCGACCCGTCGTAGAGCGGCTGACTCCCGGAGCCCATGACGTAGGCACCGCCGTGAACCCACACCATGACCGGTTTGGCGTCGCCGGCCTCGGTTCCGCTCGGCGCCCAGACGTTGAGCACCAGACTGTCCTCGCCCTGGCGTCCACCGAGGTCGAGCGGGAGCCTCGGATCGGCGATCTGCGGGCACACCGGCCCGGCGCCGGTCGCGTCGGCGATCTCGTTCCAGCCGCCGGGAGGTTGTGGGGCCCGCCACCGCAACTCACCGACGGGCGCGGCGGCGTAGCGAATACCCATCCACTGCTTGACGATTCCGTCGTCGGTCCCGCGAATCGGGCCGTACCCGGTGTCGACGACCGGCCCGGGGGTGCGTGTCGGATCGGTCATGCGGCTCCTCGGCGAATCTGGGCGAACTCCCCCACGGTACTCACCCGCCGCCCCGCGCTCGGATAGGTTGGTCCGGTGCGGACCTGGGCGTTGTTGATCGCGGCCGTCGTCACCGAAGTCAGCGCCACGTTGTCGCTGCGCGCGTCCCAGGACCATTCGGGATGGCTGGTGCTGGTGGTGTCGGGCTATCTGGCCGCGTTCGTGTTGTTGACCCTGGTGCTGCGGGCCGGCATGCCCGTCGGCGTCGCCTACGGCATCTGGGGTGCCCTGGGTACCGCGGCGACGGCCGTGCTGGCGGCGGTGCTGTTCGGCGACCCGTTCACCTGGCCGATCGTCGCCGGCATCGGATTGATCATCGCGGGTGTGCTGCTGGTCGAACTCGGGTCACACTCGCGGCAGGCCGAATCATGATGTGGCTGGCGCTGACCGGGGCAATCCTGGTCGAGGTGTTCGCCACGCTTGGGCTGCGCGCCTCGGACGGGTTCCGCCGTAAGGCCTGGATCGCGCCGGTGGTGGCCGGGTATGTGATGTCGTTCTATCTGCTGTGGCTGGCCCTGTCCTTGGGTGTACCGGTAGGGATCGCCTACGGCATCTGGACCGCGTGTGGGGTCGCCCTCGTCGCCGTCATCGCCAAGTTCCTGTTCAAGGAGCCGCTGACCCCGGTGATGATGCTCGGCATCGGGCTAATCGTGTCGGGTGTGTTCACGATCGAGCTCGCGGGCGTCGGGCCCACGCACTGAATCAGGCACCGACGCCGGCCTCCGCGGCAGCGCCCCGGCCAGCAGGACCGCCACCAGCCCGGCCACCGGTACCGCCAGCAGTCCGGCCCGCAATCCGGCGGCATCGGCGACAAGCCCGACCAGCAGCGGTGCCCCGAAGAACCCGACCCGCATCAGCCAGGTGACCACGGTCAGACCGGTGCCGGGTCGCAGCCCGGACAGCTGATCGGCGCCGTGCATGGCGGCGGGCACCAGGGTGGCCACGCCCAGACCCGCGAGCGCGAACCCGGCGATCGTGGTGGCGATGCTAGGGAACGCCAGCGCGGACCCCATCCCGACAGCAGCGATCAAACCGCCCGTCCGCGCCACGGTGGCCTCGCCGAAGCGGTCGACCAGCCGGTCGCCGATCAGCCGGCCGATGAACATGAACCCGACCAGTGCGATGTAGCCGAAGACCGCCACCGCCGGCGGCGCGTGCAGGGTGTCGCGCAGGTACAACGTGGCCCACGAGTTTCCGGCGTCCTCGACCGTGGCGCCGGCGATGGCGATCAGCACCAGTGCCAGCAGGATCAGGTACACCCGCGGCCCGGCCTTGCTCCCCGCCGCCGCGGCGTGTGCGGCCGGGTGGTCATCATGGTCGGAGCCCGGCAGCAGGTAGCGGTAGGCGACCAGCGCCACCGCACTCAAAAGCACTCCGACCACCAAAAGGTGGATTCCGCGCGGTACGCCCAGTGCGATCGCGCCGGCACCGGTGAGCCCACCGAGGATCGCCCCGGCAGCCCAGACCGCGTGCAGGGAGTTGATGATCGAGCGACCGTGTTCGCGTTGCAGCCGCAGCCCGTGTGCGTTCTGTGCGACGTCGACCACCGAATCGCAGGCGCCGGCCAGAAACAGGGCCGCGGCAAGCATGAGCGGCGTGCCCGCGCCACCGGCTGCGACGACGAAAGCGGCCAGGGCGACGGTGCCGATGACCGCGACGCGTGCGCTGCGGAACCGTCGAATCAACGTCGCCGCAGTGAGTCCCGCGACCAGTGCCCCGCCGGCGAACGAGGCGACGGCCGCGCCGTACACCGCGTTGCTCAGATGCAGATCGGTTTTGATCTCCGGATAACGCGGCAGCAGATTGGCGAAGATCGCTCCGTTGGTCAGGAACAACGCTCCCACCGCGATCCGGGCCCGGCGCAGCACGACGGTGTCGCCATCTTCTGAAACCGGCCCGGATGTCACTGGGGCGACACTACTGCGGCCCGGGCGAGCTAGCCGACCGCCGACACCAACCGTTCGCTGACCTGCCACAGATCTGCAGCCTTCGCCGAGTCGTACGAATCGCGCGAGGAGCGGATCCGGCGAGTTCCCTCGAAGTACTCCCCTGTGACGCCGTCGAGGGCGGGATCCTCGACGAGCGCGGCGAGATGGGCTCCAGAACGCCTGGTGCTGTTCACGTTGGGCAGGATCCGCAGTGCCGGCATGAACAGGCGCCAGGCCAGCCGCTGTACGCCCCTGTAGTCCCTGGCCAGCCCCGACCCCGGCATCAGGCCCGGATCGAATGCGTTGACCGTGACTCCGCGGGCACCGTGCCCCAGCCGCCGGTCCAACTCGTAGCTGAAGAGCATGTTGCAGAGTTTGGAGGTGGTGTAGCGACGCCGGCCCTCTTCGCCCGTCAGGCCGCCCACCGGCGGACGCAGTAGTTCTTCAGCTGAATTATATTGCGGCGCAGGCATACCCGTGAACTTGTCCGGATCGTGGGTGCCGCTGCTGACCACCACGATTCGCGCGGGGGCCGTCAGGGCGCCGAGCACATGCTGCACCAGGGCGAAATGACCGAGATGGTTGACGCCGAACGTCATCTCATAGCCGTCCGCCGTCGCCGGCGAACCCGAGACCACCTGCAGCCCGGCGTTGCACACCAGCGCGGCCAACGGCGGAACCTCCAGTTGCGGCAATCTGACGGCGAAGTCGCGCACCGACCGTAGCGATGCCAGGTCGAGTTCAGCGACCGTGGTGCGTCCCGGACAGTCGAGCCGGGCCGCGGCGTCGGCGCCGCGTTGGGCGTCGCGCACCGCCAGCACCACGTGCCACCCCGGATCGGATTCCAGGAGTGCACGAGCGCATTCGAATCCCAACCCGGTGTTCGCGCCGGTGATGATCGCGGTCCTGCCGGTCACGTTTCCTCCAGGAGTATCGGGATCAGGGCGGTGACGGCTTGCCACAGCCGCTGGTACATACGCGCCACGTCGGTGCTGTCGGGCTCGAGGTG
Source organism: Mycobacterium sp. NPDC004974 (assembly GCF_053600815.1). Taxonomy (NCBI): domain Bacteria; kingdom Bacillati; phylum Actinomycetota; class Actinomycetes; order Mycobacteriales; family Mycobacteriaceae; genus Mycobacterium; species Mycobacterium sp. NPDC004974. The sequence continues at coordinate 142,092 of NZ_JBSGAQ010000010.1, forward strand.
TCCGGCGAAGAACACGCCGTCGGACTGCGCGACGGCGAATGCCGCGAGTTCGGCCACCACCCGCTCCGCACGTCGTGGTGGCACATCCGCGGGCAGCTGGCCGCGCACGGCGGCCGAGAAACGCGAGATGGCAGTGTCCCGCACGCGGCGCACCACGGCGGTCACCGTCGGGTCATCGCTGCGTTCCAGCGACAGCAGGTACAGGATCCGGAGGAACTCGGGGCGCTGTGACTGCTGGTCCGCCAGGATCGCCAACTGCTCGTCGATGCTCCCGCCGCTCGGGATGGCCGCGAAGAAGCGGTCGGCTCCGCGTTCCATCACGGCGGCGAGGACGCCGTCCTTGGACCCGAAATGCCAGTAGATGGAGCTGGCCGGCAGGCCGCAGGCCTTGCGGATGTCGCTGATCGAGGTGGCGGCGTAGCCGCGGGTGGCCATCAGTCGCTCGGTGGCGTCGAGGATCTGTTCGCGAGAATCCGCGCCCTGCCGTTGTCGCCTCGTGGCTGCAGTTGTCACCTGAACCTGCCTCTGTACGGATCGTTACAGACAGGCTATCAACGCTCGTGGGCATCTCGCCAGTGGCACGCTGAACCGGTGACGATCCACAGCGAGACCACCAGCGATCTGATCGGCCTCTTCCCGCCCGGAACCCGGCAGGACGCCGACGGCACCCTGGTGGTCGGCGGCTGCCGGCTGGACGCCATCGCCGAGCAATTCGGTACCCCGGCGATCGTGGTGGACGAGGGCGCCTTGCGGCAGCGGGCCGCCGACTACCTCTCGGCGTTCCGCAGTCGCTGGCCGCGCAGCGATGTCGCGTTCGCGTCGAAGTCCTTCCCGTGCACCGCGGTCCAGCGGGTGATGGCGTCCGAAGGGCTACACCTCGATGTCGCCGGCGGGGGCGAGATCCTGTCGGCACTCAAGGCCGGCGCCGAGCCGGGCCGGCTGGTGCTGCACGGCAACGCCAAGACCGATGAGGAGCTCACCCTGGCCGTCGGGCACGGTGTGGGCCTGGTGGTGGTCGACAACTTCGACGACATCGACCGGCTGGAGCGGATTGTGCCCTCCGGCCACCGACAACCCTGTCTGGTCCGGGTGATTCCGGGCGTCGAGGCCGCCACACACGCCTCGCAGGCCACCGGCCATGCCGGGTCCAAGTTCGGCCTGATGCCCGCGGACGCCCGGGCGGCCATCGCGCGGATCGAGGCCAGCCCGCGGCTACGCCTGGACGGTGTGCACACCCACGTGGGATCGCAACTGCTCAATGTCGAGCAGTTGGCCGCGGCGGTGAAACCGATCGCCGCGCTGGGCACGTTCGAGGTCTACGACCTCGGCGGCGGGCTCGGGGTGCGCTACACCTACGACGAGCACCCGCCGAGCCTGGACGACTATGCCGAGGCGATGGTGGCCCAGGCCCGTGAGCTGTTGCCGCGCGACAGCCGGATCATCGTCGAACCCGGTCGCAGCATGGTGGCGACCAGCGCCTGCACGCTGTACCGCGTCACCACCGTCAAACGCGGGGTGATCACCCACGTGGCGGTGGACGGCGGCATGGGCGACAACCTGGAGGTGTCGCTGACCGGGCAGCGGTTCGAGGCCACCATCGCCGACCGCGTCGGCGGCGGTGAGACGGTCAGCGTCGTCGGCAGGCACTGCGAGTCCGGCGATCAGCTCATCGACGCCGTGGCGCTGCGTGAACCGAAGGTCGGCGATCTGCTGGCGGTGCCGGTCACCGGGGCCTACTGCTACACCATGTCGAATCAGTACAACGGCGCCCGGCGGGTTCCGGTTGTGTTCGCGCACAACGGAATAGCCCGGCTGGTGGTGCGCCGGGACACCTGGGAGGACCTACTGTCCCGCGATGTCGACTGACATGATCGCGTTCTGGGCAGCAAGATTGGCGTCATGAACGAACCGTCCCCGGCCCTGCTGGAGTTGGCTCGCCGCTACGGCGTGGCCGCGGAGTTCGACGACTGGACCGGCCGGCGCACCGCTGTCGCGGAGTCGACACTGGTCGCCGTGCTCGAAGCGCTCGGCGTGCCGGCCGGCACCGAGCGGGAACGCGCCGACGCACTGACCGCGCATGACCGCCAGTACTGGCAACGCCCTCTGCCGCCCATCGTGCTGGGCCGGGCGAGGGAGCCGTCGAGTTTCTGGGTGCATGTCACCCACGGGGACCCGGTCGAGCTCACGCTGTGCCTCGAGGACGGCACCGAACGCAGCGGCCTGCGACAACTGGAGAACAACCGGCCCCCGTACGACCTCGGGGACCGGTTGGTCGGTGAGGCCACGTTCGAGCTGCCGGCGGACCTGCCGCTGGGCTATCACCGGCTGCGGTTGCGGGTCGGTGAGTTCGATAGCGAAACCCCTGTGGTGATCTCCCCCGCCACGATGGAACTGCCCGCCCGGCTGGGCCAACGGCGAGCCTGGGGCCTGGCCGTGCAGCTCTACAGCGTTCGATCTCAAAGCTCCTGGGGCACAGGCGATATCACGGACCTGACCGATCTGGCGGTGTGGTCGGCGGCCGAGCACGGCGCGGGGTTCATCCTGGTCAATCCGCTGCATGCGGCCGCCCCCACCACGCCGATGGAGCCCTCGCCGTATCTGCCCACCTCCCGTCGCTTCGGCAGTCCGCTCTACCTGCGGGCGGAAGCCATCCCGGAGTTCGCCGCGGTTCCGCACCGCGGCCGTATCCGGGCGCTGCGCACCGCACTCAACAAACGTTCCGACCGCCACCCGACCATCGACCGTGATGCGGCCTGGCAGGCCAAACGCACCGCGCTGGAGCAGGTGTACCGGGTCGAACGCTCGGCGGGCCGAGAGGTGGCGTACGCCGCCTACCGGGCCCGGCAGGGCCGCAGCCTCGAAGATTTCGCGATCTGGTGCGCGCTGGCCGAACGGTACGGTGCCGACTGGCACGGCTGGCCCCACGCGTTGCAGCATCCGGCGAACCCTGAAGTCGCCGCATTCGCCGCGGCCAACCCTCAGGCCGTCGACTTCCATCGCTGGCTGCAGTGGGTGCTCGATGATCAGCTCACCGCGGCCCAGGCGACCGCGGTGCAGGCCGGGATGGAACTCGGCATCATGAGCGACCTCGCCGTCGGCGTCGATCCCGACGGTGCCGACGCCTGGGCCCTTCAGGACGTGCTGGCGCTCGGGGTCACGGCGGGCGCACCGCCGGATGAGTTCAACCAGCTCGGGCAGGACTGGTCACAGCCGCCGTGGCGGCCGGACCGCCTCGCCGAGGAGGCGTACGAGCCGTTCCGGGCGGTGGTCAACATGGCGCTCCGGCACGCCGGCGGGGTACGCATCGACCACATCATCGGCATGTTCCGGTTGTGGTGGATCCCGAAGGGGGCCGCACCGACCGAAGGCACCTATGTGCGCTACGACCACGATGCGATGATCGGCATCATCGCGCTCGAGGCGCACCGGGCCGGCGCCCTCGTGGTCGGCGAGGACCTGGGCACCGTCGAGCCGTGGGTGCGTGACTACCTGCGCGAGCGGGGCCTGTTCGGCACCTCGATCCTGTGGTTCGAGTCCGACTGGTCCGGAGGACCGTTACCCGCCGAACACTGGCGCGAGTACTGCCTGTCGTCGGTGACCACCCACGATCTCCCTCCGACGCCCGGATATCTGGCCGGCGAGCACGTGCGGTTGCGGGAACAACTGGGCCTGCTGACCCGGCCGGCCGATCAGGAACTGGCCGCGGATCGCACCGCGCAGGCAGCCTGGCTCGACGAGCTGCGCCGGGTCGGGCTGCTCGGACTCCATCCGGACACCGATCAGGTCGTATCGGCGCTGTACCGCTATCTGGGGCGCACTCCCTCGAAATTGCTGGCTCTGTCGCTGGCCGACGCGGTCGGTGAGGTGCGCACCCAGAATCAGCCCGGCACCACCGACGAATACCCGAACTGGCGGATCCCGCTGGCGGGTCCCGACGGCAGGCGAATTCTGCTCGAGGATGTGTTCGTGGATCCGCGAGCGGCGGCGTTGTGCGACGTGATGTCGGCGATCACCGCCCACCCGACCCGGGACCGGATGTAACGCGCGGGGCGTCTGCTCCGGTTTCACATTCGTCACAGCTGCGATATGTTCGCAAACGCACCCGACTGACGGAGTTCACGTGAAGAAGCTTGTTGCGCTCAGCGGCGGTCTGCTCGCCGCCGGTTCGATCGCCCTGCTGGCCGCAGGCACCGCCACCTCACAGCCGACCGCCTCCTCGGTCAACGTCGTCGGCGAGCCCTATATGAAGGCGCTGGCGATCCTGAAGAGCCAGGGCGTCAGGGCCACCTTCGGCGGTTCCTTCGGCAGCGCCCTGCCGCAGTCCGAGTGCCTGGTCGATTCCCAGAAGATCAACTCCAGCGGCAAGATGATCCTGATGCTCGATTGCAGCGAGGCCGCGGCCCAGCAGGGTGCCGATTCGGCTGTCCCGGGCGGCCCGAGGGTCGGCAGTAACGGTGTGACCACGGTGACGCCGACGCCGGTGGTCCCGATCGCCGGGGCGCCGGGCGCGGGCACCCCGCCGCCGGCCTGATCTGAACCGGGCCCGCCCCGAAAGAGGCAACCCGGTACCGCCGTTCCCACCTAAATCCGTACACTGCTGAGAGTCCACTCATCCCAGGGAGGCTCTCGATGTTGCGTCCGTTGCGGTTCGACCATGAGATCGACCCCGGCCCGGTACAGATCCAGGCCAGGAAGGTGCACTTCGATCTCGACGACATCCCGTTGCACTGGATCCCAGGCCATCCCGTGGCCTCGTCGATGGTGAATCTGTTCAACGTGGTGCTGCCGGTGGCCGAGCACTGGTTCGTCGCGACGTTCAACGAAGCGCTGCCGTATGTGCGCGATCCCAAGCTCGCCGACGACATGCGTGGCTTCATCGGCCAGGAGGCCACCCACGCCGAGACGCACGATCAGGTGCTCGACCAGTTCCTCACCAGCCACGGTGTGGATTACCAGCCGGTGCTGTCCTTGGTGGAGCACGTGTTCACCAAGACGCTGGCGCCGTCGGACTCCCCCGATCCGCGCCGCAGGCTGGCCCATCTGTGCGACCGGCTGTGGCTCATCGCCGCGATCGAGCACTACACCGCGGTGCTGGGGGACTTCGTGCTGAACTGCGCCTGGGAGGACTACGACACCGACCCGACGATGACCGACCTGTTCCGCTGGCACGGCGCCGAGGAGGTCGAACACCGCAGTGTCGCCCACGACGTCGCGGTGTACTTCCAGGACAGCTATTTCAGCCGGGTGCGGGCGATGTCGATCGCCGCGACGGCGGTCTACCTGTTCTTCCAGCGCGGCTGCTGGGCGATGGTCAAGAGCGACCCGACCCTCGACATCGGCTGGTGGCGGATGAACAAGATGCGTATGCGTGATTCCAAGCTCGGGCTGCTGCCGAAGTTCTCCCGGATGTTCGGCTCGAACACCCTGGCCTACTGCCGGCCCGGTTTCTCCCCCGAGGAGATGGGTTCGACGGCCCAGGCTGTCGCGTATCTGGCGAGTTCGCCTGCGGCGCGGGCCGCGCACCTGTGACGGGCTCAGCCATGCCGACGCTGTCACTGATATCCCGATACCGCCGGCTGCCACCGAGCATGTCGGGCCGTTTTCGCCACGATCCGATGCTCGGCGCCGCCGGTGCCGCCATCGCCACCATCTGGACGGTGGGCCGGCTCGTTCGGCGCACCAGTCCGCCGCCACCGGAGCTGGATCGCACGATCGCGCTGACGGTGACGGGCCGGCAGGTGGTGGCCCACGATCAGGACGTCATCGCGCTGACCCTGGCCGCCGCTGACGGCGAGAAGCTGCCGCAGTGGTTTCCGGGTTCGCATATCGACCTGCACCTGGCCAGCGGTCGGGTGCGGCAGTACTCGCTGTGCGGCGATCCGACGGTTACCGACAGTTATCGAATTGCGGTGCGGCGCATCCCCGATGGCGGCGGTGGCTCCGTCGAGGTGCACGACAGCCTGCAGATCGGCAGCCGGGTCAGCACCCACGGCCCACGCAATGCATTCGCCCTAACGGTGCCCGGCTACGGGTCGCCCACCCAGCGGTTCCGCTTCATCGCAGGCGGAATCGGCATCACCCCGATCCTCCCGATGCTCGGGTTGGCGGCGCGGTTGGGTATCGACTGGTCGATGGTCTACGCCGGGCGCAGTCGCGACAGCCTGCCGTTCCTGGACGAGCTCGCCCGGTTCGGCGACCGCATCGAGATCCGCACCGACGATGTCGACGGCCTGCCCAGTGCCGAGGATCTTCTCGGTGACTGCCCCGACGGCACCACGGTGTATGCCTGCGGTCCGGCCCCGATGCTGACCGGAATCCGGGCCGCACTCACGGGCCGGGACGACGTGGAGCTGCATTTCGAAAGATTCGCGGCGCCACCGGTTGTCGACGGTGCCGAGTTCTCGGTGACCATCGCCTCCACCGGCACCTCGGTGACCGTCGGAGCCGACGAGACCCTGCTCGCCGCGTTGGGCCGGGCCGGGGTGAATGCCCCGTACTCATGCCAACAAGGTTTCTGCGGAACGTGCCGGATCCGGGTGACCGACGGGACTGTGCAGCATCGCGATACGTTGTTGACCGACCCCGAGCGCGAAGCGGGCTACCTGCTGACCTGCGTGTCACGGGCCGAGGCCGGGGACCGGCTGACGCTCGATCTCTGAGTCGTCACCCGGCTTCCGGGTGACCCTCTCCGTAGCCGGCCAGCTCGGGCGCGGCCATCAACCGGTCCAACAGGGGACGCTGCCCATTCAGCAGCTTGGCGCGCGCTGTCGCCACCGAAACCCAAGCGACACGGTCGATTTCGGGGAACTCGACGAACCGCCCCGACCCTTTGGGCAACTCCACCGTGAACGTGTTGCTGACGGCCGTGGTGGTGTCGAAGTCCCCGTGCACCGCGAAGGCGGTGACCACCTTGCCGCCCGCCTGGCGTACCGGTTCGAGATCGATGCGCGGGCCTGCGGGTGGCGGGGCACCGAGCTCCTCGGTGAATTCACGTTGGGCCGCCGCCCAGGGATCTTCGCCGTCGTCGTACTCCCCCTTGGGCACCGACCACGCCCCGGCATCCTTGCGGGCCCAGAACGGCCCGCCGGGGTGGGCGATCAGCACCTCGACATCGGTTCCGGTGAAGCGGTACAGCAGCACCCCGGCACTCAGCTTGGCCACGGGTTGCACGCTACGCGGTGACGCCATTCCGGCAACATCGGTGATGCAGACCACTTTGCCAGATGTGCGTAATTCCAGTCACTTCGGCGTCGGCATCACGAACCCCGCCTGGCACCCATCCCCCAATTCCCGAATGTGACGCACCCCTCGTCAAACACTTTCGTACAGCCGGAATTTTATTTGTGAACTGCCGGTTAACTCTTAGGTAACACCTAAGAGAACTTGCTACGGCGCCAACCGACATGCGCTAACGGCGCGCCGCATGCGGCATAACAGAACAAGAAAGAAGGCACCAAAGATGATGAGACTCGGATTTGCTACAGCACTGGTCGGCGCAGCAGCCGCGGCGGTGATCGGCCTGGCCGCGCCCGCCCAAGCCGCACCCACCGGCCCGGGCAATGCCCAGCAGACCATCAGTCAATTGCAGTCGCAGGGCTACAAGGTGATCGTCAACCACGTCGGTTCCACCCCGTTGGACAAGGCCACCGTGGTCGCAGTGCGGCCGGGACAGACCTTCAGCAGGACGGATTCCAGCAGCCCGGGCGGCGATCTGCAGACCACCGTGCTCAACAGGACAGTTTACGTAGATGTGAAGTAAGCCCAAACATTGCGAAACATCAAGGAGGGGCGCCCTTTTCGGGCGCCCCTCCGACGTGTCTGGGTGCAAGGCCCGATCTGGTGCGCGCTAGAGTCCCCAGAGTGCGACGTTTCACCCGGTATGTCGCCCTCGGCGACAGCCAGACCGAAGGACTGTGGGATGGCGACGACACCGTCGGCCTGATGGGTTTCGCCGATCGGCTCGCGGTGCGCCTCGACGGGCTCTACCCGGGGTTGGGTTATGCCAATCTCGCCATTCGCGGCCACCGGATCGGCGATGTACTCCACACGCAGCTGCCCACCGCGATGTCCATGGGGCCCGACCTGGTCACCGTCTGCATCGGGATGAACGATGTGACCCGGCCCGGGCGCACGTTCACTCGGGCGTTGGGCGATCTCGAGCGCGTCTACCGCACGCTCGCGGAATCCGGGGCCACCGTCGTCACGACCACGTTCCCGGACATCACCCAGATCCTGCCCGTCGGCCGACTGCTCGGAAAGCGGGTGGTCCAGATCAACGACGCGATCAACGAGGCCGCCGATCGGTACGGCTTCCACCTTGTGGATCTGTACTCGGCACCCTCGATGCGCGAGCCGGAAACCTGGAGCCCCGACCGGGTACACGGGTCGGCGAAGGGACACCGCCTGTTCGCCGCCGCAGCTGCCGAGGCGCTCGGATTGCCTGGCAGTAACCATGATTGGGCGCTGGCAACCAGCCCCGACCAGACTCAGTCGTTCCGGTCCCGGGCGTACTCACAGGTGCTGTGGACGCAGAACATGCTCATGCCGTGGCTGTGGCGTCACTTTCGCGGGCAGTCCGGCGGCACCGGCCGCTTGCCGCGGCGGCCCGCCCTGATGTACCTGAGTGCCTAACCGAAGCCGAGGATCGACCAGGCGAGATCGGCCGGGCCGCCAGTCAGATTGCCCTCACCGGCCTTGGCCACCATCGCGGGGCAGAACGTCGAGATCGCGATCCCGGTGAACATCGTGGCCGGCCCCAGTGACATCCCGCCGGTATCGGCGACCTTGGCCGCCACATCGGCGGCGTTCTGACCCGGCTCGGCAAGCATCGGGCACACCGACTGCCCGAGCGTGACGGCCTGAGCCGGATCCACCGCGCCCACGCCCGCCTGACTCAGCGCATCGACGAAAGTCTGATCAACCGGATCGGCGTGGGCCGGCGCGGCGATCATCACAGCTGCGACCCCAGTCACCAGCGATGCCCCGACACTCGCGAGCACTCGACTGGACCGGATCACGTTGCGCTGCATGGCTTGAATCCTACGGGCCGTCACGCAGACGGCCCGCCGAGGTGTCAGATCCCGCCCCAGGCCGAGTCGAGTTCCTTCGCGACGTCAATCACCTTGGCCTGCTCGGATTCCGGGCTGTCGATCTCACCTGCCACGTGCGCGGCGATGAACCGTTTGATCTCCGCGTCGACTCCCGCCAGGATGCGCAGCACCTCGGCACGCAACGACTTGGAGGTGACATGGATCGAGATGTCGGACGGCCGCGGCTTCTTGACGTCGAGGATCAGCAGCAGCGGCTCGGCGGCCAACGCCGAGGCGCGCAAGGCGATCTCGCCGAACACCATGAACTTGGGGCGGTCGATGCGCAGGTCGATCACCATGTCGATCTCCAGCGGGATCCGGATGGAGAACGTGATGGTTTCGCCCACGATGCGACTCACCCGGGGCTTCTGGATCTTGACCCGCGCGGTGACCTTGGCGATCTTGCCTGGTCCCTGGCCGATCGGGCCCAGTTCGAACGCGTCGCCGGCGATCGCCCCGATGGCGTCGCCGACCCGGTCCTCGGATACGGCCACCTCGAAGAACCGCCGACCGAATTCCTCGTAGGTGATGTAAGCGTGATCAGCCATGATCCTTCTACGGTCTCACGCCGGGATGTGGGGACGGTGCAGCCGGGCCCGTGTGCGTGTTCATGCCGCGTTCACGTCGCGTCAGCGAAGTACCGCAACCTGGCGACCGCGCGCGGCCCGCTATCCAGATCGGCGATCAGGATGGCCCGGCGGCCGTCGCGGTCCAGCCCGGCCACCAGACTCGACCCGGACGCGATCAGTTTGCGCCAGGACGCGCCGGAGGTGAGTTCCACCAGACCGGACGCACTCAACGGTCCGTCGTCGCCGGCACAGATGACGGTGTCGGCACCCAGCCGCCGTTGTACGGCCACCGCGTCCCCGGCACACAGGTCGTCGAGCAATCCGGCGATCACGCGCTTACCCGCCCGGCCGGCGCCGCCCATCCCCTTGGCGAACCCGAGCGTGCCCGACGGCCCCTGGTTACGCAGCAACGCCACGCTCAGGCGCAGCCCGACCGGCACCGCGCCGAGTCCTGCCCGGGCGAATTGCCCGATCATCGCGGGCAGCTCCCAGTAGGCCTGCAGCTCGGCGATACGCGGCCCGGCCGACGCGGGAACCACCGCGTAGCGCAGGTAAGCGGGGATCCGCATGGTGACCGACGGGCTCATGACGACCTCGAGCTCGAGGTCGCGGATGACCGTCGACCCGCTGACGATATCGACGTCTCGGTGGAAGGTGATGCCGCGCGGGGCGATGAAGGTGTCGTAGAACCGCTCGATCTGCGCGGGCCCGCGGTGTGGCCGTGAACCCACCGGGTCCTCGACCTGTCCGCCCGCAGCGAACAGCCCCACCCATCCCTGCCGGTCGTGCGCACCCGCTGCCTGCGGTGACAACTCGACAGTGGTCAATAGCTCGTCCCGTGTGAAGACCATATGGATCGTTTACCATCCCGCCCGGCCGCGCGTGCGCGCACACTGGTGTTGGACACGTGGGATTACCCACAACCACCGAGGAGAACGCAATGAGTGGCAGTGGACCGTTCGGGTTCGACCCCGAGGACTTCGACCGCGTCGCCCGCGAGGCGGGCGAAGGGTTACGCGATGCCCTCGACGGGTTGGGCAAATTCTTGGGCAACCCCGGTCAGGGCGGCGGCTGGGCAGGACTGCTGGATGAGGTGTCCCGGTTCTCGCGGCCGAGGACACAACCGGAGACCACCGGCGAGAAGGGTGACGGGGTGTGGGCGATCTACACCGTCGACGACGCCGGCGGTGCCCACATCGAGCAGGTGTACGCATGTGAGCTCGACGCCCTGCGGGCCAACGCCGGCAACACCGATCCCACCCGCCGGGTGCGGTTCTTGCCCTACGGCATCGCGGTCAGCGTGCTCGACACCGATACCGGTGAGTAACAACGACCCCAAATGTCGACTGATCGCCTTGGCGACCGGCTAGGCTTCTGGCCCAAAGTCAACGAACTGGCCAGCCTGATGCGACTGGCGGTCGGCAATGCTGAGGGTGGAACATGATTCGCGAACTCTTCGCCACGACGGCGGTCGCCGCGGCGGCACTGGCAACAGCGATCTCGGCAGCGCCGGGCGCCATGGCCGACGACGGCAGCAACATGTATCCCGACAATCCAGGCCGCTACCCCACCGATGTCCCGGGGATGAGCTACGAGGCTTCCAACGGTGCTCCCTGCTACAGCTGGGAGCGCAACGTGTTCGGCCGCGGCCCGGGCGGCACCGCCATGCAGTGCAAGTGGATTCCCAACCAGTGGCCACCGGTCTACACCGGCTTCTGGACCTACGCCTACCCGTTGAACGGCGTGCAGGAGATCGGGTCGCCGTGCCCGGGGCCGCAGGAGGCCGCTCAGTCGCCTGACGGCCGGCCGATGCTGTGCCTCGGACCGCAAGGGTGGCAGCCCGGTGTGCTGACCGGAGACGGGTTCTTCCCGGTCTGACGGGTACCTTCGCGAGCTGAGGCGCGCGTCACATCCCCCCGGCCATACAGCCGGGTGGTGCATGTATGGTCGTGGGGCCCGAATCCGTGACCAGGAGTGCCATGAGCGACGTCAAGTTCGACCTGTCCACAGTGTTCTCCACGGTGGCCAAAGCCGTGCCCGATCAGACCTTCCTGGTGTGGCGGGACCGCCGCTTGAGCTACGCCGAGTTCGACGCGCGCGTCGACGGCTTCGCCCACTATCTGGTGTCGGCCGGCCTCGGCACGCACACCGAGCGGGATGGGTTGGCCGGGCACGAATCAGGTCAGGACCACCTCGGCATCTACCTGCGCAACGGCAACGAGTACCTCGAGTCGATGATCGGCAGCTACCGCGCCCGGGTGGCACCGTTCAACGTCAGCTACCGCTACGTGGAGGAAGAACTCCTCTACCTGCTGAAGGATTCGAACGCCCGGGCAGTCATCTACAACGCCGAGTTCGCGCCCAGGGTGGCCGCGATCCGCGACCAGCTGCCGAATCTGCGGGTGCTCATCCAGGTCGCCGACGAATCGGGCAACGAACTGCTGCCGGGCGCCGTCGATTACGAGACGGTCCTGAAAACTCCTGCGCCACAGGCGGGAATGCCGACCCCGTCGGGCGATGATCTCTACGTCCTCTACACCGGCGGCACCACGGGCATGCCCAAGGGCGTGCTGTGGCGCCAGCACGACATCTTCCTGTCCTCTATGGGTGGCCGGCCGTTCGGCAGCGACACCTTCATCGCGTCGTACGAGGAACTCGCCGAGCGTGCCCGCACCGCGGGTGGCGGCTTGTCGCTGCTGATGATCCCGCCGTTCATGCACGGCGCCGCCCAGTGGGCCGCCTACAACGCCATCACCATGGGCGGAAAGCTCGTCATCCCCGACGATGTGGTCCGCATGCGCCCCGACAACGTGCTGACACTCGCTGCGCGCGAACGGGTGCTCAGTATCCCCGTCGTCGGCGACGCGATCGCCCGGCCGCTGATCGACGAGATCGAGAAGGGCGACTACGACCTGTCCGGTCTGTTCACGATCAGCAACGGTGGCGCGCCGCTCTCGCCGACCGTGCGCGAGCGAATCCTGGCCGCACTGCCACATCTCATGCTGATCGACGCGGTGGGCGCCTCGGAGTCCGGCGCACAGATGAGCACCGCGTCGACCGCGGGCACCGAGTCCGAGGCGGCCACCTTCAACGCCCAGTCCGATACCGCGGTGGTCGCCGAGGATATGTCCCGAGTGCTCGGCCCCGGCGAAGGCGGCGGCTGGCTGGCGCGGCGCGACCTGATCCCGCTGGGCTACCTGGGCGACGAGGCCAAGACCGCACGCACCTTCCCCACCATCGACGGAGTGCGCTGGTCGGTTCCGGGTGACCGGGCAAACGTCTTGGAAGACGGACGGATTCAGCTGCTGGGCCGCGATTCTGTCACCATCAACTCCGGCGGCGAGAAGATCTTCGTCGAGGAGGTCGAGCGGGCCATCGCCGCGCACCCCGCCGTCTACGACGTGGTCGTGGTCGGCCGCCCCTCGGAGCGTTGGGGCAACGAGGTCGTGGCGGTCGTCCAGTTCGCCGAAGGCGCCTCGGCCACCGATGAGGAACTCGTGGCGGTGTGTGAGCGTGCGATCGCGCGCTACAAGATCCCGAAGGCCTTCGTCCGGTCACCCCAGATCGTGCGCTCCCCCGCCGGCAAGGCCGACTACCGCTGGGCGAAGTCGGTGGCCACCGAGCACGCCGAGGCGGTCGCCACCTCGTAGTCCGAGTAGTCCCTTTCGCGAACCGCTCAGACCGCGAACAGTTTCCCGATCGCCGCGAGCATCGTGGCGTGGGCGTCCACCGCCTGCTCCACGGTGATCGCCAACAACGGCCTGGGCGCGGCAATGGTCAGCTCCTCGGTGATCCGGGTTCCGGTCTCTGTTGCCGCGAAGTCCACTTGGCTGTCCAGTTGCACCTGCGGGAACTGCCGAGCCTGCGCGGTCACCGCGCCTGCGGTGGGAACGATGAGCCGTGTCCGGTAGGTGATCGGAAGTGCAAACGGCCCCAATGGGATTCGATCGCGGATCTGATAGTCCTGCTGATACCCGTCGGCCAGGTCCACCCGGGACGTGCTGCGCACCCACTGCACGAGCGGGTGCACCTGCGAGATGTTGTCCAGGTCGACGTAGAGGGCCCGCACCTGCTCGGGTGGTGCGGGCACCTCACCGCTGACGCTGCGCCGGGCCCGTCCGATCCAGATGTTCACGTGCTCAGTTCACCACAAGGCGCAGTTGCTCCCAGCCGCGCACCGTGGAGGTCGGAGCGAGTTGCGCACTGTCGTAGTCGATCTCCCACTCGGGGAAGCGGTTGAGCAGCTCGTCGAGCGCGACGCGACCTTCCAGCCGGGCCAGGTTGGCACCCAGGCAGTAGTGCAACCCCTTGCCGAAGGTCAGGTGACTGATGTTGTCACGGTGGATGTCGAAGGTATCGGGGTTGCGGTAGCGACGCGGGTCGCGGTTTGCGGCCCCGAACAACAGCAGCATCGCGCTCCCGGCCGGCACCGTGGTGCCGTCGTACTCGAAATCCCTTGCCAACCAACGTGCCACGTGCGGTCCGGTTGGTTCGAAGCGGAGTGTCTCGTCGACCGCTCGGGTCAGCAGTGAGCGGTCCTGGGTCACCTCGCGACGCTGGTCGGGGTGTTCGGCGAGCACTTTCGCCAGCCAGCCGATGAGCCGGCCGGTGGTCTCGTTGCCCGCCCCGGCCACCACCTGGGTGTAGTGCAGGACCTCTTTGCGCTCAAGCTTGCGGGTGACACCGAACTGGTCGGTGAACTCGACGTTGAGCAGCGCCGTCATCAGGTCGTCGGAGGGGTTGTTGGCCCGCCACTCGACGTAGTCGGCGTAGATCCGGCCGTCGGCGATACGGTCGGCCTGGACGACCTTCATCGGCGCGCCGGGCCTGGTGCGCAGATTGGCGTCGTTGGCATCCCGAACCTCGATCTGCTCGGATTCCGGTATACCGAGCAGCATTCCGATCACCCGCATCGGCATCATCGAGGCCAGTTCGGCGATGATGTCGAATCCGCTCGAGCCGACCAGCGGGTCCAGACAGCGCACGCAGAACTGCCGGATCTGATCCTCGATCTCGGCCATCCGCCGCGGCGTGAACACCCGCGACATCAGCCCGCGCAACAGGGTGTGCATGGGCGGGTCTTCGAACATCATCACGCCCGGGGGCATGTCGAAATCGGACTTGACCAGTTCGAGGATGTCACTTCGGCTGTTGGAAAAGGTTTCCCAGTCCGACAACGCCTTTTCGACATCGGCGTGCCGCGACAACGCCCAGAAGTCGTAGCGCTCGTTGTGATAGATCGGCGCCTCGTCGCGCAGGCGGGCGTACACCGGATACGGGTCGGCGACGATGCCGACGTCGTACGGGTCGTAATAGACGGTCATTTCAGGCAGCTGCCGGCATCGACGGGCAGGCGGGCGTACACCGGATACGGGTCGGCGACGATGCCGACGTCGTACGGGTCGTAATAGACGGTCATTTCAGGCAGCTGCCGGCATCGACGGG
>NZ_JBSGAQ010000010.1:157292-223663 GCF_053600815.1 Mycobacterium sp. NPDC004974
GGCAGGGTGACCCCGGTGATGTACCGGGCTTCGTCCGACGCCAGGAACAGCACCGCATTGCTGATGTCCTCGGGCGTGACCCACGGGATCGGCAGCATGTGGAAGGTCTGGCAGATCGGCGCCAGATCGTCGGGTCCGGGATTCTCCAGATCCGGCCGGAACATGCGGTAGGTCTTCTCGTTCATCAGCATCGGGCTGTTGACGTGGGTCGGATGCACGGAGTTCACCCGGATCGAATGCGGGCCCAGCTCGACCGCGAAGCTGCGCATCAGGCCGACCACGCCGTGCTTGGCCGCGACATAGTGCCCCGTGAACGGGTAGGCCTTCGACCCGGCCACCGAACTGGTCAGGATGATCGAACCGCCGCGCCCACCCGCGAGCATGTGGGGCACACCGGCTTTCACCGTCTTCCACACCCCGCTCAGGTTGACGTCGATCATCTCCTGCCAGAGGTCCTCGTCCATCCGGTCCAGCTTCACCCCGGTGGTGCCGATGCCCGCGTTGGCCGCGATGATGTCGAGCCGGCCCAGCTGCTCGACGCCGCTGTCGACCGCTGTCTTGAGTGCGCTGAAATCGCGCACGTCGACCTCGGCGGTGACGATGCGTCGGCCCAGGTTCTTGACCAGATCGGCGGTCTCGGCGAGGTCCTCGGCCGTGGCGCCCGATGCCGGTGACCGGTCGAAGGTCGCGCAGATGTCCACGGCGATGATGTCGGCGCCCTCGGCTGCCAGCCGCACGGCATGGCTGCGCCCCTGCCCGCGTGCCGCCCCGGTGATCAGTGCAACCTTGCCGTCGACCCGTCCTGTCATTGCCCACCTTCGTTGCCGGGGCAGGTGCCACCGCACTGCCGAGATTGGGCGATCGCCCAATAATTACACTCAGGCCATGTCTAGCAGTCGTCGCCGCGCATGGTCAAGGGTGCGATGAGTACGCAAAAGGCCCCTTCCGGACGCGATTCGACCACCCGACGAGCGCTGATCCGGGCCACCGCCCAGGTCATGCTCGAAGAGGGATACGCCGCGGCGACGTCGCGGCGGGTGGCCGCGAAGGCCGGGGTCAAGCCCGCACTCGTGCACTACTACTTCCCCAGCATGGACGACCTGTTCGTGGCGGTGTTGCAGGCCGGCGCCGAGACGAACCTGAGCACCCAGCAGGAGGCGTTCGCCGAGGACTCCCCGCTGCACGCGCTGTGGGAACTCAACAGCGCGCAGGGTGCGGCGCTGTGGATGGAGTTCATGGCGCTGGCCAACCACCGCAAGGCCATCCGCAGCGAGATCGCCGGCTACGCCGACCGGTTCCGTGACCTTGAGGAGTCGGCGATGGCCTCGGCGCTGCGGGCCCACGGCGTCGACACCGACGAGTTCCCACCCGTGGTGATGTCGATGATCGTGGCGAGCCTGGCGCGCATCCTGGTGCTCGAGCAGGGCCTGGGCATCAGCCGCGGCCACAGGCAGGCACAGGATTTCGTGCGGCGATATCTGGACCGGTTCGAACTCCCCCCGGGTGGCCCGGCATGACCCTTCTGCATGAGTTGATCTCGGCGGCGGCCGCCGGTGCGCCTCAGCGCCGGGCCGTGGTGACCGACGACGGCACCACCGCGACATTCGCCGAGTTCGATCGCCAGATCCGTGGTGTCGCAGGCTGGGTGGCCGCCCGGACCGCCCCGGGCGACCGGGTCGCCGTGGTCGCCGACAACAGCGCGGCCTACGCCCAGCTGTATTACGCCGTACCGCGCAGTGGACGCGTACTGACGCTGATCAATCAGCGTCTCAGCCCGGCCGAGCAAGCCGCGCAGTTGGCCACCGCCGCGCCCGCCCTGTTGCTCGGCGACGAGCGCTATCTGTCGGCCCTGGCGGGCACCGGCGCTCCCGTCGAGCAGGCAATCGCGTTCGAAGACGAGCGGTGGCGGACCGCCCCCGCGGCCGATCTCCCCTGCCCTGAGGTCACGAACCCCGACGATCCGGCCTGGCTGTTGTTCACCAGCGGATCCACCGGTATTCCGAAAGCTGTTGTGCACAGCCACCGTTCGATCCTCACAGCGGTATGGGGGTCGGTCGAGGGCCGCTCCGTGCAGCCCGGCGGGGTGTATCTGCTGCCGTTCCCGATGTGTCACATCGCCGGATACAACATGCTGGTCCAGCATGCGGTCGCCGCCACCGTCGTGCTGTGCGCACAGTTCCGCCCGGAGGGTTTCGCACAGCTCGTCCGCATGCACGGGGTGACCTCGTGCTCGCTGGCGCCGACGATGCTGCACTCGCTGCTCGGCCATCTGAGCCGCACCGGGACCGAGTTGCCGAGCCTCCGGGCGATCGCCTACGGATCGGCCGCGATGCCGCTGGATCTGCTGCGCCGGGCCATCGAGATACTCGGGGTGGACTTCCACCAGGGCTACGGGATGACCGAAACCGGTGGGAACATCACGTTTCTCGGTCCCGACGACCATCGGGCCGGAGCCGCGGGGCGACCCGAGTTGCTCACGAGCGCCGGCTATCCGCACCGGGACGTCGAGATCGGGATCGCCGGCCCCACCGGCGGACTGCTGCCGTCCGGACAGGTCGGCGAGATCGTGGTGCGCGGCGCGCAGGTGACCCCCGGATACTGGCCCGACGGTGTGACTACCGAAGACGGTTGGCTGCACACCGGCGACATGGGCCGCACCGACGCCGACGGCCGACTGTTCGTGGTCGACCGGCTCAAGGACATCATCGTCACCGGCGGCGAGAACGTGTCGTCACGGGAAGTCGAGGATGTGTTGTCGGGCCACCCCGCGGTAGACCAGGTGGCCGTGGTCGCCGTCCCCGACGACTACTGGGGCGAGGCGGTGTGCGCGGTCATCGTCCTGGTGCAGGGACACCGACCTACTGCCGACGAGCTCGTCGACCACGTCCGGACAGAGATCGCGGGTTTCAAACGACCGCGGGTGGTGCTGTTCACCGACGCGCTACCGCTGACCGGCAACGGGAAGGTCGCCAAGGACCAGGTTCGCACCTTCGCTCGCGCTGCCGTGGACCGGCGCGGCGCCCAGGACGCGTAACAGATCGGGCCGCTGCCCAACCTCTGGCGCCCTGTCACTCGGGACGGTCGTGGCCTACCCCTCGAACGGCCCCGACACAGCGGACAATACGCCCGGTACGCGTGTTATCCAGGTTTTCTGAGAAATGCCCCGTCAAATTTAATGACCCGTCAACATATTCGCCGTTGGCGGGCCCCCGGCAGTGCTAGCGTTCCGCGTTATCTGAGATCGCATAGGGGGTCCCAAATTGACTGCCACAAATCCTGACTGGACCAAACCGGCTGCGATGGCCATCCCGCCGGAGGGGTACTTCGAACTCGAGGAGGGCCGCTACGGGCCCACCTACCCGAGAACTCCTGCCTGCCACGGCTTTTCCATCATCGCGAAGGTAAAAGAAGGCCGTGAAGAGGTGGTGCGCGCATACGGCAAGCAGATCGAGGAGGCGATCGCAGCCAGCCCGGACGTGCTGGCGCCGCTGCGGCTGCATTATTTGCGTTGGGTACTTTTCGACGTCGGCTCGGGACTGCATTTCCAATATCAGGGCATCTTCGACACCGACTTCGACAAGTACACCGAGGACGCGGTGCAATTGTTCAGCGCCACCGGCATCACCACCGTGTTCACCAATCTGGAGGGGTTCCCCGAGGACTGGAAGGAGAACCCCCAGGCATTCATCGAGTTCGTCCGGGCCCATCAGGTCCCGAGCTTCCTGGAGTACGGCGAATACCCGTACGTGACTGCCGACGAGATCAAGAAAGCACTGCGGCTCAAGGCCGCCTTCTCCACCATGCTCGATCAGATGCAGTAGCCGGCCGTGCTCGAGTTCGACGAGATCCAGCACATCCTGCTGACCCGTACCCCGGCCATCACCGGGCGCTACGAGTTCCTGACCTTCGACACCCCGGAAGGCGGCCGGGCCTGGCTCACCGAGCTGCTGGACAAGGTGCAGTCTGCGTCGGACGCGATGTCCACCATGGACGAATCCGACCGGTGGGTGACGCTGGCGTTCACCTGGACCGGACTGCGGGCACTCGGTGTCGGTGAGGAGTCGTTGGCCACGTTCCCGGATGCGTTCCGGCAAGGCATGGCGCAGCGTGCCACGATCCTTGGCGATACCGGCGAGGCGGCTCCCGAACACTGGTTGGGCGGTCTGGCCGGGGAGGATCTGCATGCGATCGCCATCCTGTTCTCCCGTACCGACGAGCAGTTCCACCGCTCCATCGAGGAGCACGACAAACTCCTGGACCGAACCGCCGGGGTGCGGAGCCTGTCCTATCTGGACCTGAACGCAACCCCGCCGTTCAACTATGCCCACGACCACTTCGGGTTCCGTGACCGGTTGTCCCAGCCGGTCATGAAGGGTACCGGGGAGGAGCCGACGCCGGGTTCAGGTGACCCGCTGGAGCCCGGTGAGTTCATCCTCGGCTATCCCGATGAGGATGGATCTATCCCCAATCTGCCGGAACCGGAAGTGCTTTCACGCAACGGCAGTTACATGGCCTACCGCCGGCTCGAGGAGCACGTCGGGTTGTTTCGGGACTACCTTCGCGAGCGGTCGGATTCGCCGGAGGCCGAGGAGCTGCTGGCCGCGAAGTTCATGGGCCGGTGGCGCAGCGGCGCTCCCCTGGTGCTGGCACCCGAGCACGATGATCCCGAGCTGGGCGCAGATCCCATGCGCAACAACGATTTCAACTACAGGGAGATGGACCCCTTCGGCTATGCCTGCCCGCTGGGGTCGCATGCGCGCCGGCTCAACCCACGGGACACCGCGCACTACATGAACCGGCGCCGGATGATCCGGCGCGGCGCCACGTACGGTCCGGCCCTGCCCGACGGTGCACCCGATGACGGAGCGGATCGCGGCATCGCCGCGTTCATCATCTGCGCCGACCTGGTGCGCCAGTTCGAATTCGCGCAGAACGTCTGGATCAACGACAAGACGTTCCACGAACTGGGCAATGAGCACGACCCGATCTGCGGCACCCAGGACGGAACCCTGGACTTCACCATCCCCAAGCGGCCGATACGCAAGGTGCACAAGGGAATTCCGGCGTTCACCACACTCCGGGGTGGCGCCTACTTCTTCCTGCCGGGCATGTCGGCGCTACGGTTTCTGGCCACCGCGGGTGGGGAGGCAGCCTCATGACCGGTGCCCGCACCTACAACCAGACGCATGTTCCGCGCCGGCACGACGGACGCCGCCGGATCAGCATCTACTGGACGTGGAGCTACCCGTGGGAAGCCCAGCGCGATCCGGCGGCCATGGAGAACCGGTTCTCCACGATGACCGAGGTCCGCAATGTGCTGTGGCCGGCTTACGAGACACCGGAATACGATGCCGCCGCCTTCCTGCAGGGCATCGCCGGCACGCTGGAGTTGTTCCACCGTTCGACGCTGGCTTTCCAGGAGTTGGCCGGTGACGTCACCGGGCATCCGGTGGCAGTGTTCCAGCGGATCGATCAGGCCGGATACCGCCTTCCGATCGATGAGCGGGTGCTCGACGATTGCGACACCCTGATGGTGTTCGGCCTCGACCACATCCTGTCCGAACAAGAGGCCGACCCGGCCGAGGTCGCGGCGATCCGCCGCTGGCTGCAGCGTGAGGGCACCTGCCTGCTCCTGGCGCCGCATCACGATGTCGGTGACACCGACGACTACGCCCGGCGCCAGGTGGAGTACCTGCATCACGGCGATCCGCTGGTGCCGCGGCAACAGCGCTTCGGGCAGTACACCCGCTCGCTGATGGCGGCGCTGGACGTCCCGGTGCACAACGTCTGGGGATTGCGCCCGGCAGTCGTGGAAGGCACCACCGAGATCGCGCCGTTGACGGCACTTCGCGATCTGGACTCCCCCGGACTGCTTGCCGATGTCACCACCTTCAACTTTCACCCGCACCTGCCGCATTACGAACTGACCGCGCCGGAAGGCGCTGCGCTGCGGGTGCTGGGGCGCCAACTGGTCGACCCCAACCGGCCGCATCCGTTCACCGAGGCGGGCAACTCCGAGTTCAACGCGCTGATCTGGATGCCGCCGGCGGCCGGCCGGGCCGGCGACATCGTGCTGGTCGATTCCACCAATTTCACGACGTTGTTCGGCGGCACCGACAGCCTCAGGCATTTCTGGAACAACCTGGCGACCATGCCGTGATTCGGGCGGCGGCTCCCCGCTAGGGCATCGCGCCGAGGAACCACAGGTCCGCTGGTGCGGGTGCGGGTGCGGGTGCGGGTGCCGGTGCGGGCAGTGGCACTGACGCGGGGCCGGGCGCCGGGTCTGTCGCAAGGTGCGGCTCGACCGCTGGTGGCCCGACGATCGGCCCGGTGACCGTCGCCGGGATGTGCTGCACCGGAGCGGCGCTCACTGGAACGGCAACCGGGACCGGCTGCTGGAGCTGCCTCGGGTCGACCGGCACCTGCGCGACGACCGGCACCGCCCCATGCGCCACCGGAATCGCTTGGGGTGCAGCGTTTTCCGCCGCAGCGACAGGCTGGACGGCCACCGCGGGCGGGGCGATTTCCGCCGACAGCGTCGACACCAACGGTTCGGCCGGTTCGGTGATCGGTGTCCGGGCGGCCCGCTCAGCCACGGGCTGCTCGTCGGGCAGCGCCACCGATCGTGCTGCCTCGCGCGGAGTGATCACGGTGACGAGCTGCGGTTCTGCGGCCGCAGAAATGTCAGCATCGTCGGTGGCCGGGACCGGTACCGGTTCGACGTACTGCGATCCCACTGTGAGCAGCCCCGTGGCAACCGCCGCTGCCGTGGCGGCCAGGGCGCGCGCGGCGGCGTACCTGCGGGGCGCCGGAGGCCGGACCGCGACCGGCCTGGGCGCCCTGACAACCGCGTTTGTCGCGACGGCCAGTGCTGCGGACCGCGCGGCCCGCAGCTGCGTGTCCGTCCCGGGGTCGTCTGCGTCGGTGGTGTCGGACGAATCGGGGACGAGCCGCACATCGTGGAATCCCGCGGCGGCAAGCAGGTCGAGGAGTTGGACCACGTGATCGTCGGCGACCGGGCCGACGGCCGAGACACCGATCGCGGCCACATCCTGACCGCTGGAGGCGGCGATCGCCTGGGCACTGCGGGCTGCGGCGGCAGCCCGGGCGGTCAGCTGGTCGGCGGAGTCGACATCGAACGCGTCGTCATCGAGCAGGGTCGCGTCCGCGCAGCGGCCGTCGACGAGTGCCCAGGCGATGCCGTGTGGAGTCACCGACAGCCCCAGCACTGCCTTCACCCTGCGACCTCGATTCCCCTCGTGCGGCCGACACCCGACCGCGACGAGCGTAAGTCGCCCCGCCTGCATCGGCATCTCGTAGGAGGGATCGGTAACCGCTTGGGCACCGAGAATTCATCTGGGTCAGATCGCGGGCTCTCCGGCCACGCCGGCGATCAGCAGCCGGTGTGCTGCCGGGTCGCCGTTGAGCAGGCGGCTGGACCGCCGGGTGATCTGCCAGTGCCCTTCTTTGCGGGCCAGTTCGAAGTGATTGGCCGTCGCCCGCCACACCACATATTCACTGGACCCCTCGGGGGTCTCGCGGCGGACGAGCACCAGCGACTCACACACGGCCACCGCGGTGTCGGCGTCGACGGTGACGACGGCGGGGCCGAGAAAGTGACTGCAGCCGGTGGCCACCAGGGCGCGGTGGGATTCCGAGCTGACCATCGCGTGGACGTCTGCCCGGCTGGCCATCGCCCAGCCTTCGACCTCATAGCGACCGTCGGTCGCCCACAGCGCTGCGGTTCCGTCGGCGTCGGCGGCGTCCACGTGCGGGCCGTATGACGCGATCAACCGGGCGATGTCGCGTTCGTCCTCGAGGCGGCGCAGTCGCGCCTCGAGCGCAGCCACCTCGGATGTCATTGCGGCGCCCGCTGATTGATCAGGTTGCGGATGGCGGCATCGGACTTGAGCACCACCTGAGCCCGGTCCGGCGCACTGTTCATCTCGGCGCGTTTGGCGTTGCCGCCTGCCACGTGAACCGGCCCCGCACCGAGGTGGTCCAGCCCTTCCCGGGCCACCTCGGCCGGATCGTTGATCCGCATTCCGGGTGCCTCGAAGTTGAGACCGGCGCGCTCCATCGCCGGGGTGCGGGTCACGCCGAGCACCAGCTCCAGCACGTCGACGTTGTACTCGCGCAACTCCAGCCACAGGCTCTCGGCGAACAGCCGGCCGTACGCCTTCACCCCGCCGTAGACGGTGTGCCGCATCGACCCCGCGTAGCCCGCCAGTGAACCCACCAGCAGGATGCCGCCCCGGCCTCGCGCGGCCATCGGCCGGCCGAAGTGCTGGACCAGCTCCATCATCCTGGTGATGTTGAGGTCGACGACCTTCTGGAAATCGGCCAGCGGCGCGTCCAGGAAACGTTCGCTGCAGGTGTTGGCGCCGGCGTTGTAGATCAGCAAGCCGACCTCCAGGTCGGCGGTCGCATCGGCGATCTCGGAGACCGACGCATCGTCCACCAGATCCACCGCCATCGTGCGCACCCGCACGCCCAGATCCCGGCAGCGCTGCGCGGTGGCTTCCAAGGGGCCTGGCTTACGCGCCAGAAGCACCAGGTTGAACCCGTCTTCGGCGAGCATACGAGCGAACTCTGCGCCGACCCCCTCGGAGCCGCCGGCGATAACAGCCCACGGGCCGTATTTGGGAAGGTCGGTCATGTCTCGGATGCTATCTTTGGCCGCCGAACTGCCCCACGGTCGGGCGGCAAGGAGGCGATCATCGGCACATACGCGGTTACCGGGTCCGCATCCGGCATGGGATTGCAGGCCGCCGAACGGCTGCGAGACCTCGGGCACACCGTGATCGGCGTGGACCTCAAGTCCGGTGAGGTGGTGGCCGATCTGTCCACCCCGCAGGGGCGCCGGGCAGCGGCCGATGGCGTGCTGGCGGCGTGCGACGGGGTGCTCGACGGGGCGGTGCTGGCCGCCGGGCTGGGCCCCGGACCCGGCGCTGACCGGAACCGGTTGATCGCCGAGGTCAACTTCCTCGGCGTGGTGGAGTTGCTGGATGCCGTGCGTCCCGCGCTGGCCGCCGCTGACCGAGCCAAAGTCGTTGTGATTTCGAGTAATTCGACGACAACCGTCCCGATCGTTCCACGCCGGACGATTCGGGCTCTGTTGGCGCGTGACACCGACAAGGCGGTGCGCTCGTTGCGACTGTTGGGTCGCAACGGGTCGGCCCTCATGTACGCGGCCTCGAAGATCGCCGTGAGCCGCTGGCTGCGGACCACTGCGGTCAGCACAGGGTGGGCCGGTGCCGGGATCCGGCTCAACGCGCTGGCTCCGGGGGCGATCCTGACCCCGCTGCTCGAGGCCCAACTTGCGGATCCGCGCGAAGGTGCCGCCGTGCGGCGGTTCCCGGTGCCGGTCGGCGGCTACGGCGACGCCGGCCACCTGGCCGACTGGATCTGCTTCATGCTGTCGGACTCGGCCGATTTCCTCTGCGGCAGTGTGGTGTTCGTGGACGGAGGCTCCGACGCGTTCTTCCGCCCTCGGGACTGGCCGACGTCCGTGCCGGCGCGCGGTCTGCCGCAGTACCTGTGGCGGTTCGCCCGCGGCGTAAGACATGAGTGAGACCGGCCCGGCGCCGCTGGTCGCCGTGCCGCCAAGGAAAGCCGGTGGGCACGGGCCGCGACGGGCGTGGGCGGCGGTCGCGCTGCTGACACTCGTCGGGACCCTCAACTACGTCGACCGGTTCCTGCCTTCGGTGCTGGCCGAGCCCATCAAACACGACCTCGCCCTGTCGGACACCGCGATCGGGGTGATCAACGGCTTCGGCTTCCTCATCGTGTACGCGGTGCTGGGCATCGCGGTGGCCCGGGTCGCCGACCGCGGAACGTACGGCGCGGTGGTCGCTACCTGCCTGACGCTGTGGGGCACCATGACCATGCTCGGCGGTGCCGTGCAGTCCGGATTTCAGCTCGCGCTTACGCGGGTGGGTGTCGCGGTCGGCGAGGCGGGCAGCACCCCGGCCGCGCACGCATACGTGGCCCGCAACTTCGCCCAGGACCGCCGGGCCGCGCCGCTGGCGGTGATCACGCTCGCGATCCCGCTGGCCAGCGGCGCCAGCCTGATCGGTGGCGGACTGTTGGCCGAAAACCTGGGCTGGCGAACGGCTTTCGTGGTGATGGGCGGGCTCAGCGTGGTGTTCGCACCGTTGGTGTTGCTGGTGGTCGGCTCACGTCAGGCGCTGCCGGATGCGACACCCCGGGAACAGGTCGCGACGGTCAAGTGGTGGGCACTGCTGCACAAACGCAGCTTCCTGTCACTGGTCGGCGGCACGGCGTTCATCGCGGCGGCCGGCTACTCGCTGACCACCTTCTCCCCCGCCTTCCTGATGCGAACCCGCTCCATGTCGCTCAGTGAGGTCGGGCTGGAATACGGCCTGGCCACCGGACTGGCCGGGGTGTTCGGGCTGGTGATCGTGGGCCGATTGGCCGACCGGCTGGCCGTGCGCGACCCGCGCTGGCTGCTGTGGATCGTGGTGCTGACCACGGCCCTGCTGCTTCCCGCCTCGGTGTTGGCGTTCACCGTCGAAAGCCGCCTGGCCTGCGTGTGGTTCCTGGCCCTCAGCTACGTCATCGGCACCGCGTACATGGCGCCGTCGATCGCCGCCATCCACCGTCTGGTGCTGCCCGAGCAGCGGGCCACCGCATCGGCGATCTTCTTGTTCTTCAATGCCACCCTGGGCGCTGTCGGCCCGTTCGTCACCGGCCTCATCAGTGACACGCTGACCCCCGATCTGGGCGCCCACGCGCTGGGCCGGGCACTGCTCATCCTGGTGCCGGTGCTGCAGCTGCTGGCCATGGGCTGCTATCTCATGGGAACGCGGTGGTACCGCAGCGACATCGTCGAGGCGGGTTCTTAGATCGACCTAGCCCGCAGCCGGGCCGGTCGCACGCTCCCGGCGGCGGGTGGCGCCCCACAGCCCCACCGCGATGCCGACCACCGCACCTCCGAGGCCGATGACCTGCTGCGACCGCGGCAGCTGGTCGTGTACCGCCATCCCGCCGAGCAGGTCGGCGGCGTCGGCGCCGCCGGAGGCCAGGAACCACCCGCGGGTGTTCTTGCCCCGCAGTCCCGCCGCCAGCAGCAGGCCGCCGATCAGCGCATCGCGATATCCCATCGACCGCCACATCAGCTGCGCGGTCGCATCTGGTGTTTCCCTTCCGCCCCATAACCGGTCGGCCCGCTTCGGGTCGACGAGAAACGAGACGCCCGACGCGAATCGGATGGCACCAGCGGCCAGCGCGGCCCGGTCGATCGACATGGCGTGCAGCCTAGAACCTCGAGCCACGGTGGGTGGCGGTCCTGAGAAATCTCCCAACCGGCTCCGGTGTCACGACTTGCCAGCAATGATTGGGGTACCCGAGTTCAGGAGCGCACCCATGGCCACCATCGAAGCCAACGCACAGACCAACTCGTCGTTCCAGGAGGATGTCGAGGCCACCCAGGTCTACATCGACAGTCCTCGGTTCGCAGGCATCACCCGGCTGTACTCAGCACGTCAGGTCGCCGAGCAACGCGGCACGATCCCGTCGGACTATCCGGTGGCCCGTGAGGCCGCCACGGCGTTCTTTCTCTACCTTCGCGATCTGTTCGCCCAGAAGATGAGCATCACAACGTTCGGGCCCTATTCACCGGGTCAGGCAGTGGTGATGAAACGGATGGGGATCAGAGGGATCTACCTCGGTGGATGGGCCACCTCGGCCAAGGGGTCGATCAGTGAGGATCCCGGGCCCGACCTGGCCAGCTACCCGCTGAGCCAGGTGCCCGACGAAGCGGCCGGGCTGGTGCGGGCGCTGCTGACCGCAGACCGCAATCAGCAGTATCTGCGGCTGCGGATGACCCCCGAACAGCTCGCGGCCACCCCGGCGGTCGACTACCGGCCGTTCATCATCGCCGACGCGGACACCGGTCACGGTGGCGATCCGCATGTGCGTAATCTGATCCGCCGCTTTGTCGAGTCCGGGGTGCCGGGTTATCACATCGAGGATCAGCGTCCCGGCACCAAGAAGTGCGGACACCAGGGCGGCAAGGTGTTGGTGCCCTCGGATGAGCAGATCAAAAGGCTCAACACCGCGCGATTCCAGCTGGACATCATGCGGGTGCCAGGCATCATCGTCGCGCGGACCGACGCCGAGGCCGCCAATCTGATCGACAGCCGCGCCGACGAGCGCGATCAGCCGTTCCTGCTGGGGGCGACGAACCTGTCGGTGCCCACCTACAAGTCGTGTTTCCTGGCGATGATGCGCCGGTTCTACGACCTCGGTGTCACCGACCTCAATGGCCATCTGCTCTATGCGCTGCCTGCCGGCGAGTACGCGACCGCCGAGGCCTGGCTGGAACGCGAAGGCATCATGAGCACCATCGCCGAGGCCGTCAAGGGCCACCGCGCCGGACATTCGGTGGATGCCATGTTCGACAAGGTCGAGTCGGCGTTCGTCGAGGCGTGGCAGGCCGACGCCGGTCTGAACACCTACGGCGAGGCAGTTGCCGAACTTCTGGAGTACCGCGCGAAAGAAGGTGAGCCTGTCGCGATGAGTGCCGCGGACTGGCGTGCCTTCGCCGCGCGGGCGTCCTTGTACACGGCGCAGGAGAAGGCCCACGAATTGGGCGCCGACGTGGCCTGGGACTGTGAACGGGTCAAGACCCCCGAGGGCTACTACCAGGTTCGCGGCGGCATCCCGTACGCGATCGCGAAGTCGTTGGCGGCCGCGCCGTTCGCCGACATCCTATGGATGGAGACCAAGACCGCAGATCTGGCCGATGCCAAGCAGTTCGCCGATGCGATCCACGCCGAGTTCCCCGACCAGATGATGGCCTACAACCTCTCACCGTCGTTCAACTGGGACACCACCGGGATGACCGATGACGAGATGCGTGCCTTCCCAGCCGAACTCGGCAAGATGGGATTCGTCTTCAACTTCATCACCTATGGCGGCCACCAGGTCGACGGCGTGGCGTGCGAGGAGTTCGCGACGTCCCTGCAACAGGAGGGCATGTTGGCGCTGGCCCGGCTGCAGCGCAAGATGCGTCTGGTCGAATCTCCTTACCGCACACCGCAAACACTGGTCGGTGGCCCACGCAGCGATGCGGCGCTGGCCGCCTCGTCGGGTCGCACCGCCACCACCAAGGCGATGGGCGCCGGCTCCACGCAACACCAGCATCTGGTGCAGACCGAGGTACCCAAGAAGCTGCTCGAGGAGTGGCTGGCGATGTGGGGCGACTACTACAAGATCGGCGAGAATCTGCGCGTGCAGCTCCGGCCGCGCCGGGCCGGGTCGGACGTACTCGATCTCGGCATCTACGGCAACGGTGACGAACCGCTCGCCAACGTCGTCGTCGACCCGATCAAGGATCGGCACGGCCGCAACATCCTGACGGTCCGCGACCAGAACACCTTCGCCGAGAAGCTGCGCAAGAAGCGCCTGATGGATCTGATCCACGTGTGGCTGATCCATCGGTTCAAGCCGGAGATCGTCTACTACGTGACGCCCACCGAGGACAACGTCTATCAGACCGAGAAGATGAAGGCCCACGGCATCTTCAGCGATGTGTACCAGGAGGTCGGCGAGATCATCGTCGCCGATGTGAACCAGGCCCGCATCGACGAACTGCTGGCACCTGATCGCGAGGCACTGGGACGGTTGATCCGCAAGGAGGACTGATTGGTTCGCGGGTTCGCAGAATCCGACGCACGGTTGACAACAGACCGGTGCAGCCCACATTGAGGACCAACGTCCCTGTTGGCAGCGGCGGCGCCGGTACATACTGACGACAGCCACACTCGTTCAGGAGGGCCGCAGACATGACCGAAGCACCTCAACCCCGAACCGACGAATCCGTCAGCCGGCCCAACCGGCTCGGCCAAGCGGCTGCCGTGGTGGGCATCGTCGCCGGCATCCTCTTCATCGTTGCCGTCATCTTCTTCAGCGGACTGATGATCGGTGCGGGCCAGGGCTATCACCACGGCGGTTACCGCGGCATGTCCGGTGATCGGCCCACGAGTTCCTGCCCGATGATGGATCACGACGACATGATGGGTCCGGGCGGCATGATGGGTCCCGGCCATAATTCACCGATGATGCCGAGCCCCGCCCCCACACCGCGACCCTGATATCTGCCACCGACGCCCGCCTGCCGGTTGGACCGGAGGCGGCGTCGGAGCCCGCCGTGAAAAGCGCCTAGGGGTTGTCTTTTTCGGGTGGGTGGAAGAGGTCTTCGGGGTGCCAGTAGTGGTTGACGCGGTCTTGACCGGTGTCCAGTAGTGGGGGTGGGATCCATTCGACGCGGCCGTCGTCGCGGATGCTGGTGCGCCAGCCCTTGTCGTGGACGAGGCGGTTGCTTTTCGGGCAGGCCAGGGCGAGGTCGGTGATGTCGGTGCGCCCGCCTTGGCTGAAATCGGCTTTGGCGTGGTGGACTTGGCTACGGTCGGTGGGGCAGGTGCAGCCCGGCCGGGTGCAGCCCCGGTCGCGGTTGTGCAGGACGAGGCGTTGGGCGGGGCTCGCGATGCGCTTGCTGCGACCCAGATACAGCGGCACTTGGCGATGATTCTCGTAGACCACGAGGTAGTGGTGAGCGTGGGCGGCCATCCGGATCACATCGCTGATCGGTAACCGGGTGCCGGAGGTGGTGGTGCCGATACCGGCGGCCGATTCGAGTTCACGCAGGGTGGTGGATACCACGATCGTGACCGGTAATCCGTTGTGCTGGCCCAGTTCTCCTGACGACAGCACGCTTCGGCCGATGGCGACCAGGGCGTCGTGGTTGCGTTGGGCGGCGGTACGGGTATCGGCCGCGATCGCCTCTGCGCTGGGAGTGCCGGTGGTGCAGGGGTGTTCATCGGCGGGGTTGCACATGCCGGGAGCGCCGTAGCGACTGAGGATCGGGTCGAGGGTGGCGCGGGCTTCGGGCGTGAGCCGGCCACGGATTTCGCTCGTACCGTCGGCGTTTTGGGGCCCGATGATGATTTCCCCGTGGCTTTCGGGTTGTTCGTCACTGGGTGCGTCGCCGTCTTGATTGAGCAGGAAGGCGATGCGGTCGGCGCACTGTTTCAGAGTTTCCGGGCTGTTGCCGGCGGCGATGCGTGCCAGGTCGGCGTCGATCTGGGCGTGGGTGGCGGCATCCAGCGGCACGGGGGGCTTGGCGAAGAACTTTCGGATGATCGCGACGTGGTCGGTGTTGATGTCACCGGCAGCCTGGGCGGCGGCAGTGGCCGGCAATACCGGCGCCATGGACTGTCCGGTGACGGTGGTGCGTGGGCCCAGGTTGGCGGCTTCGGTGATGCGGCGTTTGGCTTCTCTGTTGCTGATGCGTAGCCGGACGGCCAGGACGTCGGCCCAGCTTTTCGCACCGATCTCGCCAGGGGTGGTCCGGGTTTGGATTTCGGTCAACAGGCGGTGGTCCACCGCAGGCGCGGACCGGACCTGATGTTCGCGGCGCGACTGCAGCTCGAGAAGCTCAGGCAGGCTCAACGTCTGATAGTTGAGGGCGGCCACTTTCGCGCAGACGGCGTCGTACTCGGCGTAGGCAGCCAGCACCGTCTCCCGATCAGAGACGATGTTCGAATGCATGTTCGAATTCTATCGCCGATCGCCGACTCCCAGAGAAGTTATCCACAGCGCGCGATCCATCCACAGATCGTGCCGCACAGGGCAATTAGGGCTTGACAGCCCGGCCCGCACTGGCCCGCGCAGCGATGGCCGCGAGGACAAATCCGCCGAGCGCAGACCAGCCCAGCACACCGTCGAGGCCGTTCTTGGCCATCAGGGTCAACGCGGCGCCCGCGACACACAACAGCACGCCGGTAACCACCGACTGGGCGCCGCTGATCTGGACCCGGTCGTCCCACCACGGCAGCGGGCGGTGCTCCAGCGGTGACAGCAGCCGGAAGGCCGCCGCCATGAGAACGGCGAAAACCACTGCGCGCAAGGCCAGATGGGCCCAGAAGCCCGGGGCGTGCGGGTCGAACGCATCCAGGCCGAGGGCATGCAGACTGAACGCGGCGATCGCGATCACCGGGATGTGCCACAGGTACAGCGTCATGGCTCCCCCGTTGCCCGTCGCCACCACGTACCAGACGCGCGGGCGCGCGGCCCAGCGCCGGATCGGGTTCGCAGCGGCGATGAACAGGCATGGCATCCACGTGCAGTGCAGTGCCAGCAGAAGGGTCGGCGGTGACACGTTCGATACGCGCTCGGTTCCGGTGACGACGAGGGACACGTCGTAAATGCCGGTGAGAGCGAGGATCACCTGCGCGGTGAAGGCGAGGACCGCGATCGCGATCGCCCGCCGCGCGCAGATCAGGTGGCGCGCGTAGGCCACCCCGATCACCACGGGAATCAGCCAGACGATGATCAGGTTGGCGGTGCCCGCCTCGGGGGTGCCGGCCGCGAAGCGGATGGCATCCACCACTCCGGACGCGACGATCAGTCCGGCAACCACCAATGCCAGTGCCCGGCCCGTGTGCAGGCGCATCAGTGCCGGGACGAAGGCGAGCACCATCAGGTAGACACCCAGGAACCACAGCAGGGCCACGCATTCGCGCCCGAGCGCAGCGGCGGACTCGGCCCCCATCGTCGCGTGCACCACGACCAGGACCACCGACCACACCGCCAGGTACCAGAACACCGGCCGGCAGAGGCGCTGGGCACGGGCGAGTAACCACGCGCCCCACGAGCGGCCGGAATGCCAGCTGTAGGCACCCGCGGCCCCACCGGCCAGGAAGAACAGCGGCATCACCTGCAGCACCCAGGTGATCGGGGCCAGTGCGGGCAACGCGCCGAGGATGTTGCCGACCCGTACGCCCCCGGAATCGATGGTGGCCAGCAGCAGGGCGCAGTGCCCGAAGATGACCACGAGCAGGGCGCCCAGGCGCGCGACGTCTACCGCGCGGTCGCGGTCGGGTTTGGCGTTGCGGGTCACGGCGTCTGCCGACGGCACCACATCGGGACTTGGCATGGGTTCAGTCTGCCGGGCGGTGGGCCGGGTAGGGATGCGTAGTCCTACCTTGTTTTCCGAGTTTTAGTCGGTTTCCGGGACGCCGTGTTCGTGGCCACAACGCCAGGGTCGCCGCAAGCAGCAACGCCGAAGGCACGGCCCACACCACAAACCACGGCGACCGCCCCGAGCCCGCATTCACCGCCACCTCACCCGCGGGTACTGTGCGCGCCCAGACGATGAACGCATCACCTACCGGGAGCGCACCGAACAAGTACCGCGTGGTGCGAAAACCCACCGGCACCCCGATCAGCTCGACCTGCCGATTCAGCCGACCGGCCAGGTCCCGGTCGCCATTGGCTCGCGCTGCCGCCAACCCGACCGCCGACGCACTCAGGCTCACCCCGAAGATCAACGGACCGCTGTCGACATCGGCGTCGCCGCCCGTACCGGACGGATACTCCAGAATGCCGACCAAGCCGGCCTTGCTGGTGACGAACCGGTCCGAAAATCGCTGCCACTGATCACCTTTGACCCCTACCACGGCATCGACCGCGGGCCAGAACGTCTGAATGATGGCCTGGGAAGACCCCCGTGGTCCCGTCAAGGCGCCGGCCCGGTCATCGACCTGATGCGGCAGCAGGCCCGTGTCCGGATCGGCGGCAGCCAGTGCCCGCTTCCGCCAGTCGGCGAGATCCTCGTGCCATGGCAGCTCGAGCAGCGAGATCGCCTGAGCGAGCGCTCCCGCTGCCACAACCGAATCACATGGCCAGTATTGGCCCGGATAGCTGGCCGGGAACGGTGAATCCGATTGCCTCAGAGCTGAATGCACGACGTGAGCGCGCTCCCGCACCGCTGCACGGTCCGCATCAGAGTCCGAAGCCCGCGCGATCGCGACAGCCAGAGCAAGTGACCAGCCCGCCGCGAAGATCCCGTGTTCCGGGACCATTCCGCTGCCGAAAACCGCCACGGATTCCGGGGTTTCGATGGCGGCAAGCCGAGTCCGGGCTCGGGTGAGATACCCGGCGGACCGAGGGTCCGCCCCGAGCTGCGCGGCGACCTGGGCCTCGGCGAGACCGGTCAGCACCCTGGTGAAGTACTCGCCCTCCGGGAACAGGCCCTGCATCTGGGTGTCGCGACCGGATGCCAGGGCTGCGTCGAGGAATCCGAGTTGACGTTCAGCGCGGTCAGGCAGTGGGCCGAACCCGATGTAGAGCACATGGACCAGGGACGCCA
The DNA here is from genome assembly GCF_053600815.1 of Mycobacterium sp. NPDC004974. Classification (NCBI taxonomy): domain Bacteria; kingdom Bacillati; phylum Actinomycetota; class Actinomycetes; order Mycobacteriales; family Mycobacteriaceae; genus Mycobacterium; species Mycobacterium sp. NPDC004974. The sequence goes on from NZ_JBSGAQ010000010.1 coordinate 175,471, forward strand.
ATCCGAGCACAACTACCAGCGTCGCGGCCACCATCCGCGCCCGAGTGAGCATCCCGGCAGTTTAGGAGCCGCAGGTCAGCACGGGCGTCCGGAGACCGCCCTGGAGCTAGACCCCGACGATCGGCCTGGCGAGCTCCGACCGCGCCCGCCTCTCCACGAGCAGCGGCACGAACTCGCGAATGGGACTGGACTGGAAGCGCTCCTGGGCGCGGTGGACGCATCCCGTGATGTCCTCGTCGGATGCGTCTGGATAGGCCGCGCCAAGGCGGATCAGCAGTTCGGCGATCATGATTTCTTCGCTGATCCTCACCATGGCTTCAGAATCCGCTGGACGTGCCCCATAGTCAAGATCTGGGGAAGTGAGCGGAATGAAGACACAGGTGGCACGATCCGTAACGTGAATCACTCCGCCGACACTGCGCAGGCGCAGTCCCTTCTGGGTGAGTTGTGGCGCCACGTGGAGGACGTATCGACACGCCTGGAGAAGGCGGAGCGGCGCAAGCGCCGATCGTCGGCATGTGATCGCCGCGAGGTCAGCAAGTTGCGTGCCGATCTGTACGAGACGCATCACCTGATCGACGCCATTCACCGGAGGTTCCCCGAAACCTGCCCGCACCGCCTGCACGCAGAAACCGCACCGGGCGGGTCCTGACGGCCGGAATTCAGCCAACTCAGGGTGCCGTGGAGACAGACATCAGGTTGCCGGACGCGGTTCCCGTCCCGTCGGACCAGCGAGCGCAGTAAATTGCTGCCGTGGGGAAACGACGGTTGGCCGACGGCAGGGGCCGGTTGCTGGCGCTCGCGGTCTCGGTCACCGTTGCGGCGGGCATGGTCTACGTCCAGAACACCGAGGCGAAGTGCTGCGCGGAGGTCCCCGCAGCGACGCCGCCCGCAGGCCGGCAACAGCCGGTGCCGGCGGCTCCGCAAGCCGCGTTGGTGGCGGCCAGCGCGCCCGTAGTGGCCCGCGACTTCCAGTTCTCCCTACCGAAGGGCCCGGCACCCGAGGGCGGCCTACAGGTCAAGACCATCTGGGTGGCCCGCGCCATCGCGGTGATGTTCCCCGAGATCACCACCATCGGCGGGTATCGGCAGGATGCGCTGAAATGGCATCCCAACGGTCTGGCGATCGACGTGATGATCCCGAACTATCACTCCAAGGAAGGCATCGAACTCGGTAACCAGATCGCCGGTTTCGCCCTGGCCAATGCCAAGCGCTGGGGCGTGCTTCACGTGATCTGGCGGCAGGGCCTCTATCCGGGGATCGGCGCGCCGCATTGGACCGCCGACTACGGGAACGAGACCCTCAACCACTTCGACCACGTGCACATCGCCACCGACGGCGGCGGCTACCCCACGGGCCACGAAACCTATTTCATCGGCTCCATGGCCCGCTAAGCCCCCCAGTCAGGCTGCGCTGCTCACGTGCACTGCCGACTCGCCGATGTTGGCCGCGCTGTCACCGATGATGGTCTGCAGCAAGGCTTGTTGCTCCCGTCGGCCTCGCGTGACGGCGCGATCCATGCCACCGGGCAGCGCCATCGCCCCCACACTGCGGATCAGATTGACCGGCAGCTTCACCACCGGATACCACGGCGGCATGTAGGCGGGCAGGCCCAGAACGCGCATCGCGCCAGGCCCGAGGAATGCGCTGGTGATCGACAGGTGCTGCGCCCATGCCAGGCGGCGACGCAGGCCCCGGATGCCGCGGTAGTGCCACGACAGCGGGTCGGCGGCCATCGGCACCGAGAGCTGCTGCGTGGTCTCATCGGGGACGGCCAGTGCGGTGGACGTGTGGTGCAGCACGCGGATGCTCTCGCGGAAGCTACGGGGCAACCATTCGTCCTCGACGCCGATCAGCCAGCCGACATAGCGGGTCAAGTGCGCGATGGCGTCGAGTTCGCCTGGCGCAGGCAGGATTCCCATGGCGAGCGAGGCCACCGGCGGCGCCACGAGCGCACCCACCAGCGTCGCGGCCATGTCGGTCTGATTGACGGGTAGACCCCATTCATCGGCGCGCCAGTCCGGCAACTCTGCCACGTGCCGGCGCACGAATGCGTGGATCAACCGCACGTGCAGGGTGGACCGGTATCCGACTCCGAGTGGGTCGAGACCGCCGTCGGAGATGACGTCCATCGCCCACTGCATCGTCTCGGCGAAACGCTTGTTGGAACCTTTCTCCAGGGCTCCCGTGCGCAGCAGGGTCTTGTTGAATCCGGAGAACTGGTAACCACCGAGCAGAGACACGTCCCGCGCGATCGACATGCCGTCGGAACCGCCTCGAAGCAGTGCCCGCTGTCCTTTGCGCAATTTGTCCCGGTCCACCCACGCCGGGGCCGTCTCCACACCGATCAAGAACTCGCGCAACGGTTCCGGCGCGTCGGGCACATTGTCGATTCCTTCGGCGAGCGCCTTCTCGAACAACGGCCGCATCTGCGTCATCCCCGCTGACGACATCCACGCGACCAGGCGGTCCATCGGCTCGTCCCCGACGGTCAGCCGCTCGCCGAGCCGCCGCCACTGCTGTGCGTCGGGGTTGCGAACGCCGAGCATCATCGCGAACGTCCGCATTGCACCGGGAACGGCAAGTGGCCGTTCGGGATGGCGAGCCGGGATGTTCAACGGTGACCTCCTGGGCAGAACGGACCGAAACGATTGACTACGTCCGTAGTCAGAATTTAGGCGCCGGGTAGGGTGCTGTCAATGAAGCGCGTACAGGTGGTGCGCGGCTACGGCGGCGTCAGTGCGGCCGACCGCCGCACAGAACGACGAGGCAAGCTGCTCGCCGCCGGCCGCCAGATCTGGGGCGAATCGGGGATCACCGAGGTGACCGTGCGCGCCGTCTGCACCGCCGCCGGGCTGACCTCGCGCTACTTCTACGAACAGTTCGAGAGCCGAGACGCATTGCTGTTCGCCATTTCCGACGACGTGCGGGACCAGCTGCTCACCGCGCTGGTGAACGCAGGCGTCGGCGACCCGGGCACGCTGACCGACAAGCTGCGGTCAGCGCTCACCGCGTTCCTCGACATCATCGCCGCCGACCCGCACATCCACCGCATCGCCACCGGCGATGTGAGCAGCGTTGCGGGGCTGACCGAACACCGCACACACATTCTGGGGATGATCACCGGTCTGATCGTCCAGCACGCGCCGGATGTTCTGCCTGCGGTGTCACCGAGCCCTGCCGAATTGCGCCGCGGCGCACAGTTCATGGTCGGTGGCGTGAACCAGATCATCGAAGCCTGGCTTGCAGATCCGACCGAGAGCACCGAGGATCTCGCGGCCGAATGCGCCGACCTGTGCGTCGCGGTCGTGCGAGGGGTCACCCGGTCGGGCGAGTAGTTCACCCGCCTGGTGTGGCCGTCACATCCGGGCAGAAGTTGTGCAGAGCGGCGGTCACCACGAGCGTGGCCTTCTCGAACGGGTAGGCCGACCGGGCCTCGGCGATCTGCATCGCCAGATCATCGGGCCGCATCGCCGGATCTTCGTGGGCGGTCACACACGCCTGCCGGCCGAGCTGCAGCACAACGTCCCGATTGTCATCGGAGACCGGCAAGCCCAACGAGGACACCTCCGCGAGATAGCCCTCATCGTCGGCGAAAGCCGCCGGGGCCGACGCGAGCCCAGCTGCAACCGCCAGCACGGAGATCATCAGCGCCTTCATGCTCGCCACAATGACAGATCTCCGCCAGGATCCCGCGGACGCGCGCCGTCGGCGCAGCCCGGAGCTCACCGCGCCGACCTCACATCCAGCTCGGCGGCCTGATCGAATTCGCCACGTCGACAAGCCGGTAGCGATGACGCCGCCGTGGCGAGTGCCTGGCCAACTCCCGCAGCACCTCCTCGATGCCGACGCGCAGACCCCGTTGGTCGAAGGCGTGGTCGAGTATCGGGTCGCCGGTGGAGGTCGCACCGCCGGACCGGAGCCAGTCGAGGGCGACGCCGAGGACGAACGCGCGAATCTGCAGAACGCGCGGTTCGGTCTCGGGTAGACCACCCACGCGCCGTGCGGCATCGCGCAAGTCTGCCTCGGTGATCTCCGCGCTTGTGCGCCCGTCGAGCAGCATCACCACCGACGTCAGTTGGGCCTCGCCGTAGTGGCGTGAGGTCACCGGCACCTGATCGAGCACATCGATCGCTCCGGTCCGGTCGGCCTGCCCGGCGAGAAGTCGGGCCAGGCCGAACGCGGCGCTGACCATCGCGTGGTCGGTGCGCCACAACGTCCGGTAAGACCGTTCCGCCAACTGCCGCAAGCGTTCCGCCCTCGGCGCGTCCGCGGTGGCGAGCAGCAGTTCGGCAGTCGCAGCCGTTGCCAGCTTGGGCGCCGCCTCACCCGGAAGCAGGGCGACGACCCGCTCGAAACATGGCAGGGCCGCCCCCAGATCGCCGGTCTGCAGGCCGGCGATCCCATCGGCCCAGTCCTCCCGCCATTCGTCGTCGGCTTCCTCGACCGGTACCGGCTCCGGCAGGGCATGTGCGACATCGCGAGCGTCCAGCGCAACGGTGCGCCGGCGGCCGTCGACGAACACATCGGTGCCCTGCAACGCCAGATCGGCGCCGAATGTGGAGCGTGGCACGCTGAAGAGCGTCGACGTCCGGGGACTCGGCGAGCCCGTCTGCTCGGCGAGGATTTCGTGCAGTACGCCCCGGCACTGGTCGGCCATGTCGTCGACGGACGAGAACCGTTGCGCCGGACGGGGATTTGTCGCGCGGGCCAGCAACTGATAGAAGGACTCATACCGCTCGAACAGGGGCGCCTCGTCGCGGGCGGGCAACGCCTCGGCGTAGCGATCGTTGGGCAGTTCGACGGTCAGCTTGGCCAGCGTACGGCCCACCGTGTAGACATCGGTGGCGATGGACGGTCCAGTCCTGACGATCTCGGGCGCCTGAAATCCCTTGGTGCCGTAGATATATCCGAAATCCCCGACGCCCGATACTGCACCCATGTCGATCAACTCGATGTTGTCCTCGGTGAGCATGATGTTGTCGGGCTTGAGGTCGTTGTAGACAAGGCCGAGTGAGTGCAGATAAGACAGCGACGGCATGACGTCGAGCAGGTAGCCGAGCGCCTGCTCCACCGGCATCATCTGTGTGGTTGCCCCTGACACCGCCTGCTGCTTCGCCAGGATGGCTTCCAGTGTGGTCCCGCCGATGTACTCCATCACGATGTAGCCGACCGGACGCCCATCGAACCCCGGGTGTTCGACGAAGTTGTAGATCTTGACGATACCGGGGTGGTTCACCATCGCGAGGAACTGGCGTTCGGCGACGACGATCGCCTGCGCCTGTTGCGCTTCGGGCTGGAGCAGCCCCTTGAGCACCACCCACCGATCGCTGACATTGCGGTCGACCGCCAGGTAGATCCAGCCGACACCGCCGTGGGCGATGCAGCCCTGGACCTCGTACTGGCCCGCCACGAGCTCGCCGGTCTCCAGTTGCGGTGAGAACGAGAACAGTGCGCCGCAATGCGGGCACACCCCTTCGCACGGCCCGGGTTTACCGGCACTCCCCCGGCCCACCGGTCGCCCGCAGCCGCTGCACTCCCGTTTGGACTCGGCGACAACGGGATTGGTGAGGATCGCACCGGCCGGCTCGATATCCTCCCGAACCGGGATCTCGACCAGGCCATCCCCGATCCGACGGCGCCCGGTACGCAACCGCGGACGGGTGCCCTCGACCTTGACCGGTGACGATTCGGTCACCAGGACGGCCCGCGTTCCCTCTTGTCCCGCCATGTCAGTCCCGGTACCTCGGCGGCGGCGGACTCGGCGGCGGGCCGAGCACGGTGAGCCATCTCCGGTACAGCGCCAACCATGTCCCGTCCCGGCGGATCCGTTCCAGGCTCGCGTTGACGGCCCGCACAAGATCCTGGCGGGACTTGTTCATACCGATGCCGTAGGGCTCGTCCTCCAGACTGGGACCGACGAGGTGCAGGTACGGATCCTGCACAGCCATCCCGGCCAGAATGGAGTCGTCGGTACTGACCGCATCTGCCTGCCCCTGCTGCAGCGCCACCAGGCAATCGTCCCAATTCTGAACCGCCAGCAGGATCGCCGCCGGCGCCACCCGGGCGACCGTCGCCAGCGATGTCGTGTCCACCTGCGAACACACCCGTTTCCCGGCCAGGTCAGCCGGCCCCCGTATCGGCGAGTCCTTGGGCACGAGCAGCCGTTGGTGTGCATCGAAATACACCGTGGAGAAAGCTATCTGATCGGCACGAGCGCAGGTGATCGTCATCGCCTTCACGACAATGTCGACGGAGCCATCCTGCAAGGCCGTGATCCGCTCGGGCGATGTCAGCAGGCGGAACTCCACCATGCCGGGATCACCGAGCAGGTCGCGAGCCACCTCGCGAGCGATATCGACATCGAAACCGGTCAGTTCACCCGACACCGGATCGCGAAAACTCATCAGATTGGTGCTCTGGTCGATACCGACCACCAGCCGGCCCCGCTGCCGGATCGCCTGCACTGCCGGTCCGGACACTGCTGACGGGCGCAAACTCGCTGTGGCATCGCAACTCTCGACCGGCACACCATGAACCCCCGACGCGACAACGGCGCCGCTCGGCGTCGGCAGCGTGGTGAGCGAGGCCGGCACCTGGACAAGCGGTTGCGTCGTGGAACATGCCACCGCCACGGTCGCGGCGAGGACGAGGAATCCGGCTACGGCCCGCATCAGTGGTACTCGCTCAGTCTCGGCGCGACACCCGCGGCAACGGCAAGCGCAGCCAGCACACTGATGGCCGCAGCGCCGGCGGGCAGCGCATTCAGCGCGGCGTACGCACGGGTGATCCCGTCACGCTGCCGGTCCCGCAATCGGGCAATGTCGTCTCCCAACGTCTGATCCAGCCGGGTGAACTGCGCCGTCGCCCCTTGCGGACTGTCGCCCCGCGCAATCGCCACGGCGCCCGGATAGTCACCGCTGCCCAGCTTGCCGCGGATCTCCGTATGCGCGGCTTTCCAGCCCTGCAGCGCATCCTGCGCCCCGTTGACCGCATGCCTGTCGAGGATCCGGCCGACCTGCGTGGTCCGCTCCTCGAATCGGACGTCGGAGAGCGTGTCGGAGCCGCGTTTGAGCAGCCCGAGGATTTCGTCCGCGCGGGCCTGCTGCACCAGGATCCGGGCGGTCACCGCCGATTCCAGCGGTTCACCTCCCTCGGTGCGGGCACCGTTTACGGCGTGCGTCACAACGAGTCCCGCCACCGTCAGCCACACTGCGAGCACCGTCATCAACACCGATGCCAGCACCAGGCCGGGGTTGAGGCGACGATGGCTGCGCCTGGCGAGGAAGACCTGCGCGAATACCAACAACCCCACCGCAAGCGCGGCTCCCACGATCAATGCGGGCGGCGCGGCCGCCGCCCGTCCCGATGCGGTGACGGCCTCGGCCTGCGTCCGGTACAGCTGCTCGGCATCCGGAAGCATGGACTGTTGCAGCAGCGTGGACGATTCGCTGAGGTACGCGACGCCGATCGGGCGACCGTCGCGATTGCCCGCACGGGCGGTCGCCACCATGCCGGTGTACACCGCCAACTGGTTGGACAGGTCGGTGAGCAACGTCAGCGAGTGGGTGTCGTTGGGCGACACCCCATTTGATGCGGTTACCAGGCCGGCTGACGCCTCTCCGACAGCGGCGTCGTAGCGATCACGGATATCGCGCGGTTCGACACCGCCGGCCAGAAACGCGGTGGCCGCGGTCGTATTGGCGGACGAAAGTGCGCTGTAGATCCGTTGCGCGGCATCGGCCAGCGGCTCGGTGTGCAAGCGCAGAGTCTCAAGCTCGCGTTGCCGATTGGCCGCCGTCACCGATGCCGCCACGCCCACGGTGAGCACCGCCGCGATCAGAATGACGGCCAGCACCGCTATCCGGCCGGGTGTGGCTCGCAGGAAGTCGACGACCGGGCGGTCCTGTTCCTCGGCATCGGCCAGCACGGACTCGTCGAGCGTGAGTGCCTGCCGACTCTCCAACTCACCGCTGTGCACTCGACATCACCTCGTCGCAGGCTGGCCCGGACCAGCGATACCGGACTCGATCGAACGCCGACGAATGCACGGTAGCCCCCGCAAACGCGCTACGTGGGCTTTATTACGCGGCTACCACGCTCTCGGCTGCCATCACCTCCGCGGCAGCGCGCTCACCTGACCGGACCGCACCATCGATCCAGCCGCACATGATGGCCGAACTCTCCGTACCGGCCCAGTGGATCCGTCCGCACGGGGCCCGCAACGCGGGCCCGAACTCGGTGAGCACACCGGGCGGGGCGTGACTGATCATTCCGCCACCCGAATACCGTTCGACCGTCCAGTTCTGCTCGTGGTAGCTCACCGGTGATGCGGCCTGCGGACCGAACCGGTCGATCAACTCACCGATCACCACGGCTTTGCGCTCGGCCGCGTCGAGCAGCCCGAGCCGACGGGCGGCGGGCCCTTCGGTGATGACGCACATGATTCCCGGCGTACCGGTGTCGGTACAGGCGTCGATGGTCAGCGTCGCAGGGCTGCCGGGCGCGGCGGACTGGCCGCACAGCCCGTCGGCGCGCCAGAATGCCGATTCGTATACGACCGAGATCTTGAAGACCGCGCCGCTGGGCATCCGCTGATGAAGAAACATGCGGTCCACGGGAAGCGTTGGCTCATAGATGATCTGGCTCGCCACCGCCAAAGGGACGGCGACGATCGCCTGCCGCGCTCGTACGGTCATGTCCTCGGCGTGGACCGTCACGTAGTCGTCGTCGTGCGAGATAAGGTGCACCGGTTGCGAAAGGTGCAGCGCGCCACCCAGTTCGGCTGCCATCGGCCCGTAGACGGCACCCATGCCCCCGTGCACCCGCGCATCCTGGGCACCGCCCTTGTTGGAGATGACGAAGACCGGCCCGCCGCCTGATCCCATCTGGTGAAGGGCCCACAACAATGACACCTCAGATCCTGCCGAGGTGTAGATGCCGGCGAGCGCCATGTCGAGCATCTCGCGCGCATGCTTGGAGCGCATGTGACGGTTGATCCACTCCCCCAAGCTGATCCGGTCCCACTCGACCGCCCTCTTCGCTTCCCACGGGGCGTCGAACGGAATGGTCCTGCACATGAGCTCCACCTCGAGCAATCCGGCGCCGAGGTTGGCGATCGCCCAGGGGCTCATCGCCCAGGGAATCGTGCCGGAATAGCGGTGCTGTTTGCCGTCGAGGATCATCATGGCGTCGCCGTCGACGTACTCCTTGTACTCTTCGACGCCGAACTCGGCCATCAGGGCTTTGATCCGGTCCTGCCCAGGTCCGATCCAGGCACCGCCGCGGTCGATCCACGTTCCGTCATCGAGCACCTCGGTGAAGGTCCGGCCACCGACCCGATCACGAGCCTCGAGCAGGGCCACGGAGTGACCCGCCTGCTTGAGCCGCAACGCCGCGGTCAGGCCGGCAAAGCCCGCGCCCACTACGCAACAATCGACGTCTTTCATGGGTCGCCCCTCCCGTTTTTTACGGGCCAGATTCGCTCAAATTACGCCGTCGTCAACCGCTCCGTGGGCACTGTGGACCGACCGGTGTGGTAAATGCCATAAATTTTGCCCACCCGGGCACAGGTCACCCCGATCGAGTCGACTTCGGCCGGCCTCGAACATCGCGCCCGCCCCCTGATATCCGTACCGGATGTCGGGTGTGCGATGATTTCTGACCTGCCGATTCGCCGGGGTGCGCCCATTGTTCACCGCGCGTTCGCCGGGCACCCGCGCCCGTCAAGCCTCGGTTGACGCCGGACCGCGAAAATGGTTGCCATCGACAGCACCAGACAACTTCGTGATTCCGGGGATCGTTCACCCCGCCGGTAGGGTCCGGTCCTCGTGGGTAGAGACCAGTTGAAAAAGGATCGGTGCCGCCGATCTGCAGTCATGGCTGCGGTCGTCGTGCCTGCCGCCGCACTCCTCGTCGTCGGCGCAGACACCGCGCCGGCCCCCCAGAGCAACGCCGAGGCGGTAGCCGCCCCCGTCGTCGCGCCGGCCGCCGCGCCCGCAGCACCGGCCGTACCCGCCGAGCGCCCCGTACGACGGAACATGCGGTTCCCACTGCCCGCCGGCCGGGCCTCGGAGAAGGGCCTGCAGGTCGAGACCATCCTGGCCGCCCGGTCCGTCAGCGCGCGATTCCCGCAGATTCTGGACATCGGCGGAGTCCGGGCCGATTCCATGAAGTGGCATCCCAATGGTCAGGCGATCGACGTGATGATCCCGAACTACGGCACCCCGGAAGGTAAAGCGCTCGGCGACCGGATCGTGGCCTATGCCCTCGACAATGCCGATCGGTTCGGCGTGAACCACGTGATCTTCCGCCAGCAGATCTACTCCCGCGACAGGGCTCCCCGAATGATGTCGGACCGCGGCGGGATCACCGCCAACCACTACGACCACGTGCACATCGCCACCAACGGCGGCGGTTTCCCCACCGGGCACGAAACGTACCTGACCTAATTCAGGCCGTAGCGGTTCCCTTACGGCTGCCTCCCCACCGGCAGCAGCGTGCTTCATCGACCCCGTTCACAGGCGACGCACAGCATTATTCCCGAGCCACATGGTTGTGGTGTCCGGCCCCGTGCCATACCGTGTCAACCTAGTTGATTAGTAGTCCTAGGGGAAAACTCCCACGGTCCGCGCCTGCCACCGCGCATTGAAAGGGTCACGGATGCAGCGGTTTTCGATCGGACGCCGGCTGATCCGACGCTGGATGTATCTGGTGGCGGTGGTGGTGATCGCGCTGGCCGGTTTCCTGGTGTTCCGCCTGCATGGCATCTTCGCATCCGAGGACGTCACGTCGACCCCCAGCGGCTCCGGCAACGACATCGTTCCGTTCAACCCCAAGCACGTGGTCCTGGAGGTTTTCGGGCCTCCCGGCACGGTGGCAACCATCACCTACCTGGACGTCAACGCCCAACCCCAGCGCGCCGACGCCGTCACGCTGCCCTGGACCTACGACACGACCACCACCCAGCCCGCCGTCGCGGTAAACGTTTCCGCGCAGGGCGACAGTGACTCGATCGGCTGCCGGATCAAGATCGACGACGTGATCAAGGACGAGAGAACAGTGAACACCGTGAACGCCTTCACCTACTGTCTGGACAAATCCGGATGAGCAGCCAGCGGGTTCCGGATCTGATCCGGCGGTTCTCGGTGCTCATCGCACTGTTCTGGCTGGGCCTGGCGGTGGTGACGAATGTTTTTGTGCCGCAGCTGGAGACCGTCGCCGAGTCGCACAACGTGTCGCTGAGCCCGCAGGATGCGCCGTCGCTGCAGGCCGCAAAGCGGATCGGCAAGGTGTTCGACGAGTTCGATTCCGACAGTTCGGCAATGATCGTCCTGGAGGGCGATCAGCCGCTCGGCGCCGACGCGCACCATTACTACGACGGCTTGGTTCAAAAGCTCCGGCAGGACACCAAGCACGTCCAGCACATCCAAGATTTCTGGGGCGATCCGCTCACGGCGGCCGGCTCGCAGAGCGCCGACGGCAAGGCAGCGCTGGTGCAGGTGTACCTCGCCGGCAACCAGGGCGAGTCGTTGGCGAATGAGTCCGTCGATTCGGTGCGTCGCATCGTCGATGAGACGCCGTCGCCGCCCGGCGTCCGGGCCTACGTCACCGGCGCCGCTCCCCTGGTCACCGATCAGTTCGAGGTGGGCCGCCACGGCACCCTGAAAACCACGCTGATCACCCTCAGCGTGATCGCCGTGATGCTGTTCTCGCTGTATCGCCGTCTCACCACAGTGTTTCTCGTCCTCTTCACCGTGATGATCGAGCTGACAGCATCCCGCGGCGTCGTCGCCGTGCTCGCGAACGCGGGCATCATCGAGCTGTCGACATACTCGACCAATCTGCTGACGCTCTTGGTCATCGCGGCCGGAACCGACTATGCCATCTTCATTCTCGGCCGTTTTCACGAAGCGCGTCACGCCGGTCAGGACCGCGTCTCGGCGTTCAACACGATGTATCACGGAACCGCGCACATCATCCTGGGTTCGGGCCTGACGATCGCCGGTGCGGTGTTGTGCCTGACGTTCACCCGGCTCCCCTACTTCAACAGTCTTGGCGTGCCTGCCGGAATCGGTGTCCTCGTCGCCGTGGTCGCGGCACTGACCCTGGCCCCGGCGCTGCTGGTGATCGGCCGGCACTTCGGCCTGTTCGAGCCGTCCCGTCCGATGCGCACCCGCGGGTGGCGACGCATCGGTACCGCCGTGGTCCGCTGGCCCGGGCCCATCCTGGTGGTGACGATCGCCATCGCGCTGATCGGTCTGCTCGCCCTGCCGAGATACTCCACGAGCTACGACGCCCGGCCCTACATGCCGGCCGGCGCCCCGGCCAATATCGGTTATGCGGCAGCGGAACGTCATTTCTCGCAGGCCCGGCTGAATCCCGAACTGCTGATGGTCGAAACCGACCATGACCTACGCAATCCCACCGACATGATCCTGCTGGAGCGCGTCGCCAAGGCGGTCTTTCACACCGACGGCATCGCTCAGGTGCAGTCGATCACCCGCCCGCTCGGCACGCCGCTGGACCACACGTCGATTCCGTTTCAGATAAGCGCGAGCAGTGCGGCCCAGATCAACAATCTGCCTTTCCAGCAGGCCCGCACCAACGATCTGCTCAAACAGGTGGGCGTGATCAACAACTCGATCGAAATTCTGCGGCAGCAGTATGCGCTTCAACAGCAGTCCAGCGCCATCACCGACGAGCAGAGCAAGGCGTTCCAACAGACGGTCGCCACGACCAAGAACCTGCGCGACAAGATCGCCGACTTCGATGACCAGTTCCGCCCGCTGCGCAATTACTTCTATTGGGAGCCACACTGTTTCGACATCCCGATGTGCGCGGCACTGCGGTCGGTATTCGACGCCCTCGACGGCATCGACGCGCTGACCGAACAGCTGGGCAACGTCTCGGGCAGTATCGCCAAGCTGGATGCGCTGCAGCCGAAGTTGCTGGCGCTGATTCCGCCTCAGATCGCCAGCCAACAAACCAACCGTGACCTGACGATGACGAACTACGCCACCAATTCGGGACTCAACGACCAGAGTGCGGCGGCATTGCAGAACGCCACCGCCTTGGGCCAGGCATACGACGCATCGAAGACCGACGACTCGTTCTACCTGCCGCCGGAGGCGTTCACCAACCCTGAATTCCAGCGTGGACTCAAGCTTTTCCTGTCACCGGACGGCAAAGCCGCCCGCATGATCATCACCCACGAGGGCGATCCCGCTACGCCCGAAGGCATTTCGCACATCGACGCCATCAGGCATGCCGCGCAGGATGCCGTCAAGGGCACTCCCCTGGCCGGGTCCAGGATCTACCTGGCCGGTACTGCCGCCACCTACAAGGACATCCAGGACGGCGCCAGGTACGACCTGATGATCGCGGCAATCGCGGCACTCAGCCTGATCCTTCTGGTGATGATGTTCATCACCCGCAGCATCGTCGCCGCGATCGTCATCGTGGGCACTGTGGCACTGTCCTTGGGCGCGTCATTCGGGCTGTCCGTGCTGATCTGGCAGGACATTCTCGGGATCGACTTGTACTGGATCGTTCTCGCGCTGGCCGTCATCCTGCTGCTGGCCGTGGGGTCGGACTACAACCTGCTGCTGGTGTCCCGGTTCAAGGAAGAGATCGGCGCCGGCCTGAACACCGGCATCATCCGGGCGATGGCCGGCTCCGGTGCCGTGGTGACTTCCGCCGGTCTGGTGTTCGCGGCCACCATGGCCTCGTTCGTGTTCGCCGACTTGCGGATCCTCGGTCAGATCGGCACCACGATCGCCCTCGGTCTGTTGTTCGACACGCTGATCGTGCGCTCGTTCATGACGCCGGCGATCGCCACCCTGCTCGGGCGCTGGTTCTGGTGGCCGCTGCGGGTGCGTCCCCGCCCCGCGAGCCAGATGCTTCAGCCCTACGGATCGCGTTCGGCGGTACGTCAGCTCCTGCTGTGGGAGGACGGAGACCCGATCGCTGGGTCGTCACGCCCCAACAAGGCCTGAGCCGGAACTGTCCGAGAGACTGAAATAGCTTGTCCTTCACCGAAACTGCACTCAGGGACAGAAATTGTGCCGATTCTGACCCTGAGTACAGTCTCGGCGACGATCCGGACGTCCGGTTCAGGTGCCTACCTGCGCCACCGGTTCAGAGACCAGCGTCGGCGCTGACGGCAGCTTTCCCTTCAACGCCGCGACCCGGCGCAGCTGCGCGGCGATGTTCATCGACGTCAGCATCGGGATCCCCCCGATGAACGTCCGGAACGAGGGGTTGCCGCCGTGGACGTGGAGTTCGTACAGACAGCCGACCACGTAGAAGAATCCCATGCTGAACAGGACGGCGGGCATCGCGTACGCCAGCGGGGATCTCGCGTCATTCACCAGTTCGGTCGCGTAGTCGAACTCGTCCTGGGACATCGGCTCGCGCTTGCGCAGTTTGGCCAGCACCGCCTTGTGCGCGCCCACCTTTTCGCCGAGCGATGCGGGGGTGCGGCGCTCCAACCGGCCGATGTACACGAAGACGCACGCGGCGAACGTCGCTGCCATCACGCCGGCAAGAATCGTGAGATCACCCCAGACGCCGAGATCCACGTGGCCGCTCCTCTGCTTGCTGCCCGGACGTCGCCATCGGCCCGAAATGCGACAGCGCCGGATTACCTAGAGCCGCTAACAACGCTACCGCAGGTTCGACTCGCGCAGACAGCGGAAACAGGCCTTTCGCAGGAAAGTCGGCCGGGTGCTACTCGGTGTCGTCGAAGGCTTCGAGGCGCTGGCCCACCCGAGCCAGCGCCTCGTCGAAGATCTCGACCTTGTCGCCGCGCTTCTCGTTGGCCGGTTGGGCGGCGCCACGGGCGCCCTCGGCCTCAACTCGGGCCGCACCCTGTCGCCGCAACAGGCTGAAGTTCTTCTCACGTACTTGTCTGAGCCGGCTCTGCAGGTCCTTCAGCGACTTCTCGTCCATGCGTGCCAGAGCCTCGGGATGGCTCTCGGCGATCAACGAGCTTTCCTGCTGGGTCAGGTTCACGTGGTTGCTCACCATTGATTCATAGCGCGCCCCGGCTACACGGGGAAGGGATTAGCCATGTGAGGCAACACTAGGCCGTGGAATTGCAGATCTTCGGCGCGCCGGAACCGGCATCGGACGCAACCGGCGCGATGATGCAGATGTGGTTGATGATGCGAATGTGACAAACGTCGTGCCGGCGCCCCAGACATCCGGGCCGGAGCCTGACGAGGGGCGGGTTGAACCACAGACGGTTGCCGGCTCGCAGTCGCAGCAGCAGCGCGTGTGGTCGATGCCCAAGCCCGCGGTGACGCGCAAGCAGGCCGACGAGGTGGGACGAATCGCGCGCAATGCCGCCACGGCGGTGATCCGGTTCGTCGCCGACATTGCTCGATATGGCGCCCAGGCCGTGAGGCAGTTGTCCCGCGCGATCGAGGCGGTGCCGCCGACCGTCCGCCTGCTGACCCTGGTGGGTGTGACGATGCTGCTGGGCATCGTCGGCGCAATCGCACTGCAGAATTCACTCGGCCTGGCCTGCATCGTCGTGGTGGTCCCGGTGTGCTCGATCACCCTCGGCGCGCTCGGACACCGTTGGTACAACGGACTCGGCATCCAGCCCGTGGCGCGCGAGGAAAACCCGGCCGCCGCAACCTCGGCGCCGGAGCTGCAGCGTTCGGTCGAATATGTCGACAAGAAGCTCACCGTCGCCCTCAACGCATTCAGCGCTGACCGTCAGCAACACGCGATGATCGCGCTGTTCCAGGCCAAGACGGCCATCGAACTCACCCTCGGGACGGAGCCGGACGCGGCGAGCGACATCGACGCGCTGCTGCCTGCGGAAGACCACGATCCACGGCCGCGCATCAGGGCAGGCTCCGCGCCCAAATCCTTGCGAGAAAGCAATTCCCTGGCGGCGTCATGACCGACGGGCACACCCTCTCCGGCCAGGTCGCGCTGATCGAGGACGACTACACATTGGTCATCAATCGCGGCGCCCAGGCAGGTGTCGTGCCCGGCATGATCTTTGCCGTGCACTCCGAGTCGGGTCAGGTGATCACCGATCCCGAATCCGGCCGGGAATTGGGCAGACTCACGCGCGAGAAGCTTCGAGTGCGAGTGTTCGATGTACAGCCATTGTTCTCCCGCGCACACACATTCGCCAGGACCGATGACTTCTACGGACTGTTTCAGGCGACGGCCGTGGTCACGGTAGACGTCGGCGACAGCCTTGAACTGGTGGTAGACGAAACCGGGTCCCGTCGGGCTGCTGCGTCCGGGTAGCGCGCGAGTTGCCTCCCTGCGGGCATCCCAAAACCCCTACGGCCACGGCAGGAGAGTGGGATCGTGCAGACATGCGATCAACAGAGATCGTCACCGCGTTCTGGAACGACGTCTGGAACGCCCACGAAGCCGATGCCGTCAGCCGGTTCGCCGCCGCAGACATCGTCATCGAAGCAGGCGGTCAGAAAATCTCGGGGCTGGACAACGTCAAACACTGGGTGCAGCAGTTCCTCGACCACGTCAACGACTTGCACGTCAACGCACTCGAAACCTTTCAAAACGAGGATGGCACCCGCGTGACCTCCCGGTGGGTACTGACGGGGACCAATAACGGCATTCTTGGCACCGAACCCGACGGTAAACCGATCGCCTTGACCGGCACAGCCGTCTGGTCCGTGGCCGACGGCAAGCTACAGCACGGTTGGGTCGAACAGGCCTCATTCGAGCTGTACCACCTGTTGCTCTCGAAGTAGCGCGCTGTGCGGGCACGACTCGGGCGGCGTGCGATGGCAGCGAGCGCGCTCGCGCTGTCCGCCATCATCGGCGCGCCGAGCGCCTCGGCCGAACCGATCGCGACCTGCACCAGCGACGTTGTCGATGGCGTCGAGGTCGATTACTGCGTCGGCAACCCGAACGCGAACACGGACACCGTAACCGGGGTGCCGGGCGTCAACGTCGACTTCGAATTCGGCTTGGGAATCAACCTGGGCTTCTGAGCTGCCCAACTCACCTCGCGCGACGATCGAACGATTTACGACGTTGACCCGAACCCACCTCGGAGCAAGCCGCTCGCGATTCAACGGAGCTGCACACCGCGTCCGCGGATCGGAGTGTTTCGAATCATCCCGATTTTTGCCCGTATCAACGACGTTGGTTTTCGCTAGCGTCTAGCGATCGTCGCAATGCGGGAGGAACACGGTTGAGATCAAGACACACGGGCAGGTGCCTTTGATGTGTTGCGTGGCTGGCGCAGAGGTCCTGCCGGACCCCCACTAGATGGAACGCCGCCTCAATTCCTCGCCTTTGTTCACCGTTTGAAAACTCGACCCATCGATGCGGCAGTCCCCCTCACCACAGGGATCCCAAAGCTCTATGTCACTCCCCAAATCTCAACCACGAGAGGCGTATTAACACGCATGTTGAATCGTTTCGCCACCCTGGCTGCCGTCTGCATGTTGGCACCCGTAGCGTTGGCGCCCCTCGCGTCGGCCGACCCGCCCCCGCCGCCGCCGGACCCCGCAGCGCCCGTTGCCGCGCCGGCCGGTCCGTCGCCGGACACCGGCGCCGTGCCGTCCTCACCCCCAGGAGTCCTGGACACCCCCGACGGCTGGCACGTGAGCGTGGCCGGCTCCAACGAGACCCTGCTGCCGGTCGCACCACTGACCACCGCGGTGTCCTCACGCGAATACCTCGTCGGCGGCACCTTCACCGGGAAAGTCTCCGGCGGCGGCAAGACCAAGCTCACCGGCGGCACGCTGGAAGCCGGCGCCCAGATCGGTTGCGGCATCATCACCGATGAGACCGAAATCAACCCCGGCGCCAGCTTCACCCCGGGTCTCAGGATTCCGTTCACTGGCTCGGCCAGCGACGGCAGCCTGGGTACCGGTATCAGCTTGCAGGGCAAGGTCTATCTCAAGCCGGGCACCGTCACCATCGTCCCGATCGACAAGAAGTCGTTCAAAGGCACCGGAACCCGCGTGACCATCACCGGCGTGCGGATCAAGTTCGACCAGTGCGCAGGCCAGTCGTTCATTCGCACCTACGCGACCCTGACCAGCTCCACCGACAACACCGACGACGTCATCACCTACCTCGGCGTCACCAAAGCCGTCTGACCGTGACGATGATTCGCCCCGCTGACCACGCTGATCCCTCGGATTCGAAACCCATGAGAGGCACAAGTTCCCGCATGATGAATCGCTTCGCCACCTTGGCCGCCGTTTGCCTCTTGGCCCCAGTTGCGTTGGCGCCCTTGGCGTTAGCCGACCCACCACCCCCACCGCCGGAACCCGCAGCGCCGGCGGTCGATGCCGGGCCGCCGCCAGACAACGGACTGGTCGCCTCCGCCGAACCAGGTGTCGTCACCACCCCCGACGGCTGGAAACTCACCGTTTCCGCCAAAGACGAGAGCCAGCTGCCGGTCGCACCACTGACCACCGCCGCCTCCTCCCGCGAATACCTCGTCGCCGGCACCTTCACCGGCACCGTCACCGGCGGCGGGTCCACCTCGCTGACCGGCGGCACACTCGACACCGGCTACCAGATCGGCTGCGGTATCGAACTCGGCCAGGTCCGCCTCGTCGGGTCGATCGGTCTGAGCACCTCGGGCTCCACCCTGGCCGGCATCATCCCGACCGGCGTGAGCATGCCGATGTCGGGCACCGTGGAGATCCACCCCAAGCCCGGCACCGTCACCAACATCTCGGTGAACAAGAAGTCGTTCAAGGCCGCCCCGGTGCGCGTCACCCTCAAAGACGTTCACATCAAGGTCGACGGCTGCGTCGGTCAGTCCTTCCTGCGCTCCTACGCCACCCTGACCAGCTCCACCACCGACACCGACGATGTGGTCGCCTACTACGGCATCACCAAGTCGGTCTGACAGGCTGATGTGAAAGCGAAACACGAAGGCATGAGCGAGAACCCGTCCGGCGCGTCGACCGTCAAGAACGCGATGGCCAACCTCGCCACAGCTGGTGATCAGCTCCGCAGGCGTCGCGAAGTACCCGACCCCGATGGGTCTCCGTAGACATACCAAAGCTCGCGCCGGCCGCGGCATCGTCACGGCGTTCTGGGATGACGTCTGGAACGCCCATGAAGCCGATGCCATCTGCCGGTTCGCCGCGGACGACTTCGTTATCGAACAGTGCCGACGGTCCAGACGTGTTGTCAGCTGGCGAGAACCAGAACAGCTCCGCGTGTCATTACATTGCTTCGGCCCACGCGATATGGCCGTCGAGGCCAAGCTTTTTCGCCATGTCGAGGTGGCGGGCCCGCAGGTCCGCGTAAGCCGTGGCATCCCCGCGAGCCCGCGCGAGACGCGCACGGAGCCTCAAAAGCCAGATGTCGCGCATCACAAAATGCTGTTCAGCTGGTGCGGCCGCTACCCGGTCGATTGCTGCCTCGGCCTCAGCTACATCACCATCGCGTCCGCGATCAAGCAGTGTCTCGACCAGTACATCGGTTGCAACGATGCCCCACCCCTGCAGCCATCCGTCCGGGAACAAGTGATCGACGGCGGTACGCATGAGCGACATCGCCTCATCACACTGTCCATGCCGCGCCATCTCACGGGCGGCGTAGACGTTGACGATCGGTAGATCACCCAGGTTGTGGCTCCCGCTTACGAACATTTCGCGGACTTCCGTCAGTAGCTGCCGTCCGCGGTCGCGCTCCGCAGCCGTCGGGCGATGCATCAACGCAAGGCCCAACGTCCACCGGGCGAAGGCCAACGCTAGGTCATCACTGGATCGTTCGGCGATCCGCAATGCATCTTCGATCTCGCACATCGTGCGATCGTCGGGCCTCAACGCGCCGAAGGGAATGCCCGGGAGGTAGATGTAGGTGATCACCGTGGTGTAGGACATGGGGTCGGCGCTGCGGGCGATGTCCAGACTGTGTTGCAGGACGTCGCGCCAACCCGTAAGGCCCAGGCAATACCGGGCGAAAGCCAGCGACGTGTATGCAAGGGCTAGCGGTGATCCGAAGATGAAGTTGCCTTTCGACGGATCACCGTCGGCCAGGTCGATAACCTGCTGTGACCAGCGCAGTACGTCGCTGACCTCGGCGCACTCCATCTTGACGTAGATCGCGGGCCAAGATAGCCCCACTGTCAACGTCGCGTCGCCGATTGACTCGATAAGGGTCATGGCTTCGGATGCCAGCTGCGACGCGTCACGTATCCGGTCCTGAAACGCCAGATCGATCACCAGTCCTGCCATGGCGATGGCCAGCGACGCTTTGTCTCCGGCGGCACTGCACAGCTTGTGCAATTCATCAAAGCGGTCGCCTGCCACGTTGGCATGGACGCGATACGCGGTTCCGCACAACATGGTGCGAGGAGCGATACGCATCGCCGCTCGGTACGGATCGTCGACCGGTAGCGCGTCGGCGATCTCTACGGCTCGCTCCCAGCTTTGCCGCGCCGCGCCGATGTCACGGTTGGTCGCCCAGGTTGCTGCCCGCATGTGCCAGCCGTAGGCGGTCTGCAGATCACCGCTGGCCTGTAGGTGTTCGGCGATCAGCGCTGCATTCTCATCGGCCGCTGCCGGGTCCCGGGATTCGATCGCGGCTGCGACTCGCCGATGCAGCTCTGCTCGATCGGATTTCAGCTGAGCCTCGTAGGCCACCATGCGAATCAGCGGATGGTGGAACACATACTTGGGTTTCCGGGTGAAGCTGACCTGATCGATGAGCTGAGCGGCCAGAAGATCGTCGACGACAGCTTCGACGCCCAGCGCAGTGAGCAGGTCCGGGCCAAACCGCGAGCCAATGACCGCTGCCGCGCCGAGCGTGCGCTTGGCTTTTGGATTCAATCGGTCCACGCGAGCGGCGATGGCGGCCTGCAACGTGGCAGGCACACTGATCTCTCCACCCGTTGCGGTCGATACGTATACGCCGGTCTGTCCCAGCAGCACGCCCCGCTCGGCCAGTTCGCGCACGATTTCCCCGGCGAAAAATGGGTTGCCGGCCGCCCGCTCGCCGATCTTTTGGCCGATCTCGCCTACGGAGGGGTCCTGGCCGATCAACTCGAAGACCAGCTCCATGGTTTCTGAATCACTTAGCGGTGCAAGGGCGACGGTCTGGGCCCCAGCCACGCGGCTCAAGACGCCGTGGTATTCGGGTCGGTAGGTAACCAGCACCAGCGAGGGGGTCTGCGGGATCACAGTGAGGAACTCGGCCAGCATCGATTCGCTGACCTCATCGATCCAGTGGGCGTCTTCGATGACGTAGACCGTTGCGGCCTGGCGGGCCAGGGATGCACCATTGACCAACGCAGTCAACCGCCTGCGCCGCGCGTCCGGGTCGATGTTCGGTAGCTCGATGTCGGGATCAGCGATACCTAGCAGGTCCTCGAAGAGCGTCAGGTCCTCGGGGTCGGCGTCGCGAACTCGCGTACGAATATGGGCGCGGGCCACGTGTGCGGCAAGACCCTCAACCCCGGTGGCGGCGCGCAATAGTCGGGCCACCACACGAAACGGAACGTCAGTGGCGTGCGATTCGCAGAATGTGGTGAACACCTCCACGTTGCGGCTTCGAGCTATCGCGGCAACGTCGCGTACTAAACGGCTCTTACCGATGCCAGGTGAGCCCACCACGCCGACCACACAGCCATGGCCTTCGATGGCGCGGTCCAACAGACCTTCGACGGTGGACATCTCCCATTGCCGTCCAACGAGATTCGACTCAGTTCGCCGGACAATGTGACGGCCCTCCGGCACGCCCAGGAGACGTTGGGCACGCGCTGGTCGATCGGTGCCTTTGATGTCGACACGCTCAACTTCACTGACGGTCGCCGCGCCGTCGACCAACCGCGCGGTGGACGCGCTGAGCATCACTCCGCCGGGCGGGGCCACCGATTCCATTCGTTGCGCCATCCCGACTTGCTCACCGATCGTGGTGTAACCGAATGGTCCTCGACCAAGTTCACCGGCGATCACCTCGCCAGAGTTCAGGCCCACTCGCAGAGCCAGTTCCACGCCGTCGCGGACGTCAATGTCGACGGCGAGCCTCTTCGCCTCCTCCTGGATGCCCAGCGCCGCGAGACAGGCACGAAGAGCGTGATCCTCCAGTGCGACCGGCGCACCGAACACGGCCATGAGGCCATCGCCGGTGAACTTGTCCACCGTGCCGCCGAAACGCTGCACGACAGCTGTCGCGCTGTTGACCAAGTTGGTCATGATCTCGCGCAATCGCTCCGCCCCGACTGCTGCCGCGATGTCCATCGAGTGCACCACGTCGGCGAACAGCACGGTGACCTGCTTGTACTCGGCCGGTGGCGAATCGGCCGAGACGGCTGCACCGCACTCGCTGCAGAACTTGGCCTTCTCGTTCAGCGCAGTGCCGCACGATCCGCAGGACCGCTCTGCGGTGGTCACCTCACGGACCTGACTCCGTTTCGATCACCTCAGTATCGTGTCACCACCGGTCAGACTTGTCTTCCGTGATTCCGATACGGACGTGCACTTTGTTCGCAATCACCCAACGCGTGTGGTTCCGGCTGGCTTCGCATGTTCGGGTTGAAGAGCCCTTGCCGTAGTCGACAGCGCACGGTCAATGACGTCTGCGCCAAGCCGCCGAAAAACTGCCGAAAGGGAACCCTCCGCATGAGCGAAAGTGCCTTTGATCTGTGTCGGGCTGACAGGAGCCGCCGGCGCGACCGCCTCGTACCTCGGCGGGCGCTTCGGCTCCCGGCATCACGTCCCCCGAACATGAAAAAACTCGCTCGGCTTCCGCCGGCGAGTTTATTTTCATGGTCGGGCTGACAGGATTTGAACCTGCGACCACTTGACCCCCAGTCAAGTGCGCTACCAAGCTGCGCCACAGCCCGCTTGCTTCCGGCTTGCACCGGCAGCGAGTCGAAAGCTTACCGTAGCCGTCCACCCTTCTTCTAATCCGCCCCACCGGTCACACGGTGAGGCTCACTGCGCCGCGGGTTCGGCGATCGCCGTCTCGGCCTCGTCGACGGCGATCTCCGGTGGCAGCCCCTTGAAACCGTGACTCGTCACGGCCAGCACGACGATGCCGACACCCAGCCAGCACAACCCGAGGATGATCGCCCGGTGGTCGAGCTGCAGCAGCAGGTACGACGTGATGACCGCACCGATCGCCGGCGCGACGACGTACAGCAGCGGGTTGTGTACCTCGCCTGCGGCGCGGCGACGGAAGTAGTAGACGACCACCGACACGTTCACAAGGGTGAACGCCACGAATGCCCCGAAGTTGATGAATGACGTCGAGGTCGCCACATCGAGGAACATCGCCAGTAGGCCCACCGTGCCGACCATGACGAGGTTCGCCGCCGGGGTACGGAACTTGGCGCTGAGGGTGCCGAAAACCGACCGTGGCAGGGTGCCGTCGCGGCCCATCGCGAACAGCAGACGCGAGGCCGAGGCCTGCGCGGCGATGCCGGACGCGAACTGAGCGAGGATCAGGCCCGCCAGGAACACCGCTCCGAACAGGTTGCCGCCGATCTGCTTGGCGATCTCCAGTGCCGCCGACGACGAATCGCTGAACTCCCCACCGGGATGCACCAATTGGGTGGTGTAGGCGACGATCAGGAATATCGAACCGCCGATCAACGCGATGAGCATGATGGCGCGCGGCATGTTCTTGCGCGGGTCGATGGCTTCTTCGGTGAACGTGGTGACCGCGTCGAAACCCAGGAAGCAGTAGGCGGCGATCGCGGCACCGGCCGTCACTCCCCCGATGCCGGCGCCGACTCCGGTGAACGGGCTGGCACTGACCAGCCCACCGGCACCACCGCTGCGGAACACCGAGGCGACCGACAGCGCCACGAACAACACGATGACGAGCAACTGGAACGCCATCAGCACGTAGTTGGCCTTGTCGGCGACCTTGATGCCGACGACGTTGAGCACGGTGGTGATCGCGATGAACCCGAGCACCCACACCCAGCCGGGCACCCCGGGGAACTGAGCCTCCAGGTAGGCCGCCCCGATCAGCCAGATCACCATGGGCAGGAACAGATAGTCGAGCAGCACCGCCCAGCCGGTGAGGAATCCGATGCGCGGATCGATCGTGCGACGCACGTAGGTGTAGGCCGATCCGGACACCGGGTAGGCCGCCGCCATCCGGCCATAGCTGGACGCCGTGAACAGCATGGCCACCAACGCGATCAGGTACGCCGACGCCGACGCCCCGGCTGTCGCGGCCGCGACCACGCCGAAGATGCCGAGCACGATCAGCGGCGTCATGTACGCCAGACCGAACAGCACCAGTGAGCGCAGCCCTAGGGCACGCACCAAAGTCGTTTGCCCGCTTGATGTGCCTGTCATTGCGGTGCCTTTCAGTCGGCGTTGACGGTCGAGGCTGACCAGCGCTGCGGATCGATCCGCCCGTCGTACAGCGGCAGTGCTATCGGGCGGTCGGACGGCCCGAACTGATCCCACATCCGGTTGGTCCCGGCGGTGCCGCGCTCGCGTACCGCGGCGACGACCCCGAAGTCGATGTGCTGGTAGAGCACCCCGGGCGTCTCGTCTGAACTCTCCTGCAGTACAGCACCTTCCGGGTCGACGATGATGCTGCGCCCCATCCCGACCGGGCCCGCACAGTTGACGCTCACCGTGAATACCTGGTTCACAATCGAATTGGCGCGTGCGAGCACCAGCTCCTGATGCCGGTCGGCGGTGGTGGTCTTGACGACGTTGACGATCACGTCGGCACCCATCCAGGCGAGATGGCGACTCACCTCGGGGAACCAGGCGTCGTAGCAGATCGACAAGCCGAGCCGGCCCACGTCGGGGATATCGGCGGTGACGAAATGTACACCCGGCGTGTACTTCTCGAACGGCCGCCACGGGAAGATCTTGCGGTAGAACGCCGCCAGGTGTCCGTCGGGCGCGAAAACCGGTGCGGTGTTGAAGAATTCACCGTTTTCTCCCAGCTCACAGACGGAACCGGGTACGAGCCAGGCGTCAGCGGCGCGGGCAACCTCGCCGAGCGCCGCGATCAGCGGACCGTCCAGCGGCTCGGCTGCCGCGGCCAGTAATCCGGTGTCGTCGGTGCCGAAGAGGTGGATCTCCGGATACACGATCAGCGCGGGGCCTGCCACGTCCGACCGAACCCGCAGCACGTCGGCCGCGAACTGCGCGACGGTGTCGTCCCGGCCGAATATCGGCAGACCCGCCAAGTCCAGAGGCGCCGCCTGAACGGCAGCGACCGTGATGGATCCGGACACCCGGGACCTCCGAAAAGTTAATAGCCCAAATTGAGCGAATTTAGCGAGATATTAGTTCAGCATGAACGAATAGCGCAATAGCTCCCGTACCCTGAGTGCCATGACGTTGCAGGTCGGTGACGCGCACCCGGCGTTGAGCGCCCCAGCGGTCGCGGGCATCACCCGACTCAGTGCGGCCGATACGGTTCGGGCGCGCCTTGAACTGGCCATGGAGTTGGACCTGATGGCCACCGGGGAACGGCTGCCCGCCGAACCCGACATCGCCGAAGCCCTCGACGTCAGCGTCGCCACCGTCCGCCGGGCCCTGCAGTCAATGGCCGACGAGGGTTTGGTGATCCGTCGGCGCGGCCGGGCCGGCGGGACATTCGTCGCCCACAGCGGTGCCCGCGTCACGCCCGACGCCGATCGTCCGTCAGCCGCGTTCCGCGCCGACGCCGCCGAGGTGCGCCGCCTGATCGACCTGCGCGCACTGGCTGAGGACGCGCTCAGCGCCGCCGCGGCGCACACCGCAACCGACGAGGAACTCGATGCACTCGCGGCCATCGTCGCAGAGGCGGCCGCGACCACCGACTGGACCGGCTTCCACAGCGCCGATCAGCGCTTCCACGAATCAGTCGCCGCGGCAAGCGGTCTCGACTGGGCAATGAACACGTACTGCGACGTGCTGCACGGGCTGTACCGCTACTTCATCCCGTACCCGATCGGTTACCTACACCAGTCCAATCGCGAACACGCGCAACTGGTGGAGGCGCTACGCCGACGCGACAGCCGAGCGGCATCCGAGATCGCCCGCAATCACGTACTGTCGCTCCACAAGACGATGTACGTCGGTTTACCGCAGCGTGCAAACGGGTCCGGCTAGCCCCGTCCCACCGGCTCTCCGACAGTGGCGACCACCGAATCGGCGACATCCCGCGGCGACCTCGAGGTCTGCCAAGCCCGGACCAACAGCGCCGCCCACGCCACCACGATCGCCGCGTAGATCCCTGTCGACCACGGCCAGTGCACGCCGAAGTAGTGCACCAGCTTCTGACTGTTGGTCAGCAGGATGACGCCACCGACGGCCGCACCGAGCAGCGCCGGGTTGACCCGGCTCACCAACCAGGCGGCGAATGGTGCGGCAATCACTCCGCCGACCATGAGCCCGAGCACCACGGGCCAGTTCTCCAGGAATTCCTGGCGGAGCCCGACCAGGAAGCCGATCGACGCCGACACCGATACCAGAAATTCCGAGGCACTCACCGAACCGATCACGGTCCGCGGGGCCGTCTTACCCTGCGACAGCAGGGTGCTGGTGGTCACCGGACCCCAGCCGCCCCCACCCGATGCGTCGATGAAGCCGCCGAACAGGCCCAGTGGGGCGAGAAACTTCGCGCTGTGACTGGTGCCGTGCTCCCCCAGGTTCAGCGGAGCGCCCAACGAGAAACGCAACAGCACGTAGATACCGATACCCAACAAGATTGCCGCCATGAGCGGTGCCGCGGATTCCGTCGACAACGATGACAGCACCGTGGCACCTGCGAACGCACCTACCGCGCCCGGAATCCCGAGCTTGGCCACCAGCGGCCAATCGATGTTCTTGAAACGCCAGTGCGACACCGCTGACGCCAGCGTCGTCCCCACCTCGGCCAGGTGCACCGCGGCACTGGCCTGCGCCGAAGCCACCCCGCTGAGCACCAGCATGGTCGTGGCCGTGACACCGAACGCCATGCCGAGAGCACCATCGACCAACTGGGCTCCGAGGCCGACGAGCGTGAAGATCAGAAGCGAACGCATGGGTTCGGCTGCTTTCGATTGTGGTCGCCGGGCGACCTGATGACTAACGGGCGCGGATCAGATGCGCGCGCGACACCATTCGTCGAAAGCCATCAACCGGCGCGACGGCCAGAACGGCTCGAGAGCAGCAAGGGCAGAAGGTGCAGTGCGGTATGCACGTTCAGCCACCGGTCGCCCCTCTCCCTCGTCGTCAGACAGACTGGGCAAGCCTACAAGAGTCCAGGGGGAAACCCGCCGACGGGCTCACACCGTCAACAGTCGGTACAGCCCGATCAGGCCCACCACCACGATGACCGCGCGCAATGCGTTCGGCGACAGCCGGCGGCCGTAGTGGGCCCCGAGGAAGCCACCGATCAGCGAACCGACTGCGATCAGACCCGCCGCTTCCCAGCTGATCCGGTCGAATGCGACGAGCGTGTAAGCGAGCGCGGCCACGATATTGACCAGCAACGACAACAGGTTCTTGGCGGCGTTCATGCGCTGCATGGACTCCGGCAGCAGCGCACCCATCACCGCGATCAGCAGGATCCCCTGGGCTGCGGTGAAGTATCCGCCGTAGACACCAACGGCGAACGTGCCGATCACCAGCACAACCATGCGCTGCGGGCTGACATGGTCTGCCGACTGACCCGAGGCCTCGGCGCGCTGCCGCACCCAGGCTTGGATCCGCGGGCCGACCACCACCAGCACCAGCGCCAGGATGAGCAGGATCGGCACCACCGTGACGAACACTTTTTCCGGCAGGTGCAGCAGCAGCCAGGAGCCCAGCCCGGCACCGATCAGCGATCCGGGAATCTGCCAGCGCAGCCGCTTCCACTGCCCGCGCAGTTCTCGCCGGTAACCCCAGGTGCCCGACACCCCGCCGGCGACCAGACCGACGGCATTCGACATCGTCGACGTGACCGGCGGAATCCCCAGCGCCACCAGCGTGGGGAAAGTGATCAGCGTGCCGGACCCGACGATGGCGTTGATCGCTCCCGCGCCGACACCGGCCAGTGCGATCAGGATCATGTGGGTGACAGACACTCGGGCCACCCTATCGGCCCGACTCGTGTACGGCGCGTCACGCTGGGCGTAACCCAGCGTGCACAGATCGCTAGCGCTTCTTCGGTGCTCCGCGCTTCTCGCGGACCCGGACATTGATCCGCACCGGGCTGCCCTCGAAACCGAACTGCTCACGCAGGCGTCGCTCCAGGAACCGGCGGTAACCGGCCTCCAGGAACCCGGAGGTGAACAGCACGAAGGTCGGGGGCCGGGTGGCCGCCTGGGTGGCGAACAGGATCTTGGGCTGCTTGCCACCGCGCACCGGCGGCGGCGTCGCGGAGACGATCTCTTTCAGGAAGTTGTTGAGCTGTCCCGTCGAGATCCGCTTGTCCCAGGACGCCAGTGAGGTCTCCAGCGCCGGCACCAGCTTCTGCACCGCCCGGCCGGTCATGGCCGAGATGTTGACCCGCGGCGCCCACTGCACCTGCACCAGTTCGCGGTCGATCTCTTTGTCCAGCAGGTACCGCCGGTCCTCGTCGACCAGGTCCCATTTGTTGAACGCGATGACCAGTGCACGCCCGGCCTCGATCACCATCGACAGCACCCGCAGGTCCTGCTCGGTCAGCGGCTGGGAGGCATCGATCAGCATGATCGCCACTTCGGCCGCATCGATCGCGCCGTGGGTGCGTACCGAGGCGTAGAACTCGTGGCCGCTGGCCTGGCCGACCTTGCGACGCAGACCGGCGGTGTCGACGAAACGCCAAGTCTTGCCGCCCAATTCGATCAGCGAGTCGACGGGATCGACCGTGGTGCCCGCGACGTCGTGCACCACCGAGCGCTCGTCGCCGGCCAGCCGGTTCAGCAGCGAGCTCTTGCCGACATTCGGCTTGCCCACCAGCGCCACGCGGCGGGGGCCGCCGGCACCGCTGCCACCGACCTCCGAAACCTCGGGCAGCTTCTCCATCACCGTGTCGAGGAGATCGGCCACGCCCCGGCCGTGCATGGCACTGATCGCGTGCGGTTCGCCGATGCCCAGCGACCACAGTGCCGCGGCATCGGACTCGCCCCGCTGCGTGTCAACCTTGTTGGCGGCCAGGAAGACCGGCTTGCCCGACTTGCGCAGCATCCGGGCCGCCGCCTCGTCGGCCGAGGTGGCACCGACGACCGCGTCGACCACGAGGATGATCGCGTCGGCGGTGCGCATCGCCACCAGAGCCTGATCGGCCACCAGCTGCTGCAGCCCCTTGGCGTCGGGTTCCCATCCTCCGGTGTCCTGCACCATGAACCGGCGGTTCAGCCAGTTCGCGTCGTAGGACACCCGGTCGCGGGTCACCCCGGGGATGTCCTGCACGACGGCTTCACGACGCCCCAGGATCCGGTTCACCAGAGTCGATTTCCCGACGTTGGGCCGGCCGACGACGGCGACGACGGGAGGTGGCGCGGCGGCCTCCTCCAGAACCTCGGCGACCTCGTCGCTGAGCTCCCAGTCGCTTTCGTCCGACCAGGTGCCGTCTCCGCCCGAGTCGCTCATCGTCGCACCCCCGCATGCTGGGTCACCAGGTCGAGAAGGTGTGCCACGACCTGTGTTTGGTCCATCTCGCTGGTGTCTACCACCAGCGCGTCCTCGGCCGCCCGCAACGGCGATACGGCCCGCGTGGAATCCAGGTGGTCGCGCCGCTGCACGTCGGCGAGCACCGTCTCGTAGTCATCGGGCAGTCCGCTCGCAACGTTCTGGGCGTTGCGGCGCCGTGCGCGCTCCTCGGCCGACGCGGTGAGGAAGATCTTGACGTCGGCCTTGGGCAGCACCACGGTCCCGATGTCGCGGCCCTCGACCACCACACGCCCACCCGCTGATGCCAACTCACGCTGCAGATCGACCAGCCGGGCACGCACCCCGGGCACCGCCGACACCGCCGACACCGCTCGGGTCACCTCGTCGCCACGGATTTCGTCCGAGACGTCCTCGCCGGCGAGGTACGCGCGGTCCTCTCCGGGATCCGAACCCACGCCGATCACCGCGCCGGACGCCACCGCGTCGATCGCCTCGGCATCGTCCAGGTCGGCCCCGGCGCGCAGCACCGCCAAGGTGACGATGCGGTACATCGCGCCGGTATCCAGGTAGCTGGCCCCCAGGGCCTGCGCCAAACCTCTTGAAACCGAAGACTTTCCGGTCCCTGCCGGCCCGTCGACCGCCACCACCAGAGATCCGCTCACATTCCCACCGCCTGATAAAGCTCGCCGATTTCCTTGCGGCTGAGCGCTCTGATACTGCCCGGTCGCTGCTCGCCGAGCGCCACCGAAGCGATGTCGGTGCGGACCAGTTCCTGCACCGGGAAATCCACTGCGGCCAGCATCCGCCGCACGATGCGGTTCCGGCCCTCATGCAGGGTGACCTTCACCAGGGTCTTGCCCGGAACGGTGTCCACCACCGCGAAGTCATCGACATGCGCGGGGCCGTCGTCCAGTTCGACACCGGCACGCAGCTTTTTACCGAGTCCGCGCGGCACCGTGCCGATCACCGTCGCCACATAGGTTTTGGGGATCTCGTACGAGGGGTGCATCAACCGGTGGGCGAGCTCCCCGTCGTTGGTCAGCAGCAGCAGCCCCTCGGTGTCAGCATCGAGCCGACCCACGTGGAACAGCTTCTTGTTACCCCGAACCCGGTGCTCCACCAGGTCCCCCACGCACGGGCGGCCCTTCTCGTCGGACATCGTGGACATCATGCCGCGCGGCTTGTTGATCGCCAGATACACCAAGGTGTCGTCGAGAATGACGCGCGAACCGTCCACCCGGATGTCGGCGACCGCCGGGTCGACACGGGTGCCGAGCTCGGTCACCAGCCGGCCGTCCACCTCGACGCGACCGTCGGTGATCATCCGCTCGGCCACCCGACGGGACGCAATTCCCGCCTGGGACAACACTTTTTGCAGCCTTACGCCTTCTTCAGCCATGTCAGTCCTTGTCCACGTCGAAGCCCAGCGGCTGATTGCTGCCGGATGAGCCCCCGTTGAGTTTGGCGAAACGCGGCTCGTCACCGAGTGATTCGCTCAGGTCGTCGATCACATCGACGTCGGGCAGCAGAGGCGCGAGGTCCGGCAGATCGGACAGCGAGGACAACCCCAGCCGTTCCAGGAACAGCTCGGTGGTGGCGAACGCCGCCGCGCCGGAGTCTGGGTCGGTGCCCGCCTCGGTGATCAGGCCGCGGGCCACCAGTGTCCGTATCACCGCGTCCACGTTGACGCCGCGCACCGCACTCACCCGCGCCCGGGTCACCGGTTGGCGATAGGCCACCACGGCCAGAGTCTCCAGTGCGGCCCGGGTCAGCTTCGACCTGGCACCGTCGAGCAGCAGACGTTCGACGTAC
This sequence comes from Mycobacterium sp. NPDC004974, assembly GCF_053600815.1. Lineage (NCBI taxonomy): Bacteria > Bacillati > Actinomycetota > Actinomycetes > Mycobacteriales > Mycobacteriaceae > Mycobacterium > Mycobacterium sp. NPDC004974. The sequence goes on from NZ_JBSGAQ010000010.1 coordinate 206,788, forward strand.
GGGGCGTAGCGTGCCCGGGTGTACATCCGCCACCCCCCTGCGGCCTCGCGCAGGTCGATGCCGCTGTCCCGGGCGGCGAAGTCATCGGCCATCAGACGCAGCTTGGCCATCACCCGGTAGGCGGGCTGTTCGGTCGCCGAGGCCAGCGCATCGACCGTCACCGGCGTGTCCACTACCAGCAACAACGCTTCGAGCACGGCACCCAGTTCACCGTCCTCAAGCTCGGGAACCGTCGCCACATCGATGCCCAGATCATCTCCGACCGGGATCGCATCACCCGGGGCATCTTCGGACTGCACTCCGGAATCGGAGATCTCGTCAGTCATTGTTCTCGCTATTCTTCCGCATCAGCGGTTGCCAGATGTTCGCTGGTCGGCCGATCTCCGGTCCACGAAACCTGGAGCACTCCAAGCGGTTCTGGTTGCTCGAATGCTACCGCCCTGGCCCGGAACAGTTCGAGCAGCGCCAGGAAGCGGCCGACGATCTGGATTCCGTCCGTGCACTCTGCCACGAGTTCGGAGAAAGTTGCCCATTCGCCGATCCCCCGCTGTTCGAGCAGGGCGATGATCCGGTGGGCCTGTTCGGGCACCGACACCTTGGGCGCGTGAATGTGGTCGATGCCGACCGTCGGCACCGGACGCGGGGTGAGGGCAGCGGCCGCGATCTCGGCGAACTTCGGCGCGTCGACACCGAGCATCACCTCGGGCAGCAGGTCGGAGAACCGGTCCTCCAGCGACACTGCGCGCGGGTAGCTGCGCAGCGCCGCGGCCTCGAGTTCGGCGAACATCAACGCGACGTGTTTGAACGCGCGGTACTGCAGCAGCCGGGCGAACAAGAGGTCGCGGACCTCGAGGAGGGCGAGATCCTCCTCGTCGTGAACCTCACCAGAGGGCAGCAGCCGGGCGGCCTTCAGATCCAGCAACGTGGCTGCGATCACCAGGAACGTCGTGGTCTCGTCCAGTTCGAGACGGGCCCCGATCTCCTTGGTGTAGGCGATGAAATCATCGGTGACCTGGTGCAACGCCACCTCGGTGACGTCGAGGCGGTGCGCGAAGATCAGCTGCAACAGCAGGTCGAACGGCCCCTCGAAGTTGGTGAGCCGAACCTGGAAGCGGTTCTGCTGATCACCGGCAGTCGGCTCATCCCCGGCCGCGGGATCCGCTTCGGCACCATCGGTAGTCGGGGTGTTCAGGACATCGTTCACGCGCCGAACCGGTCGATGACTTCGCGTGCCAGCGATCGGTAGGCCAACGCGCCGCCCGATTTCGGCGCCCACGTGGTGATGGGCTCGCCGGCCACACTGGTCTCCGGGAACCGCACGGTCCGGGTGATCACGGTGTCGAACACCAGATCGCCGAACCGCTCCACGACGCGGGCCATGACCTCACGCGCGTTGACCGTGCGCGGGTCGTAACGCGTCACCAGGATGCCGCTGATCGACAATTTCGGGTTGAGCCGGTCGTGCACCTTGGCCACGGTGTCGGTCAGCAGGGCCAGCCCGCGCAGCGAGAAATACTCGCATTCAGTGGGGATGATCACACCATCGGCACAGGCCAGACCGTTGACCGTGAGCAGGCCCAGCGACGGCTGGCAGTCGATCAGCACGTAGTCGTAGCGATCGAGGATCGGGTACAGGGCCCGGGCCAGTGACTGCTCCCGGCCCACCTCGTTGACCAGCTGGATCTCGGCGGCCGACAGGTCGATGTTGCTGGGCACCAGGTCCATGCCGCTGACCCGGGTCTTGATCACGACGTCGTCGATCGACACCCGAGGTTCGATCAGCAGGTTGTGCACCGTGTGCTCGAGTTCGTAGTGCGGGACCCCGAGGCCCGCCGACAGCGCGCCCTGCGGGTCCAGGTCGACCAGCAGGACCCGGCGGCCGTACTCGGCCAGGCTGGCGCCCAGATTGATGGTCGAAGTGGTCTTGCCAACCCCGCCCTTCTGATTGCACATCGCGATGACCTTGGCCGGGCCGTGCGTAGAACGGGGCCGCGGTTCGGGAATGTCGCGCGGTGGCCGCCCGGTCAGCCCGAGTTCGGGTGAGCTGTGCTCGAACAGTCCGTCGTGCCCGCCGTCGTCGTTCATGCCTGACCGCCACCGGTCAGGCATCCCGCAGTCTTGGCGCACATCCCGGCAAGTTTAACGTCGCTGCGCAGCCAGGACGGGCAGACCCGCGGGCAATCTGGCGCATATGGTGTGCGTCATGAGTCTCAAACAGCGGCTACCGCTGTTGCGGTGGTCGTTCATCCGGATGGGAATCGGCGCCAGACACTTCGCGCGCACCGGGCAGTGGGGCGATGGCCGGGAGGCCGCCGCCGCCGATTACGTCGTGGCCAACGCCCGCGCGGGCGACCTCGACGACGTCATCGCCACCATCGACAAGTTCGCCTACGAGAAGTCATTTCTGATCAACGTGGGCGACGAGAAGGGGGCGCTGCTCGACGCCGCGGTGATCCGGGCCAATCCCCGGCTGGCCCTGGAGTTGGGCACGTATTGCGGATACGGGGCGATGCGCATCGCCCGCGCCGCCCCGGTGGCCCGGGTGTTCTCGGTCGAGTTCTCCGCCACCAACGCCGACATCGCGCGGCGCATCTGGGCCCACGCGGGAGTGGCTGACCGGATCACCTGCGTGGTCGGGACCATCGGCGACGGCGGACGCACGCTCGATGCGCTGGCGGCCGATGGGTTCGACACCGGCGGGCTGGATTTCGTGTTTCTCGATCACGACAAGAACGCCTACCTGACCGATCTGCAGAGCCTGCTGGATCGCGGCTGGCTGCACCGGGGCTCGATCGTGGTCGCCGACAACGTGAAGCTACCGGGAGCACCGAAGTACCTGGCTTACATGCAGGAGCAGCAGGGTTCACTCTGGGATACGAAACATCACAAGACGCATGCCGAGTACCAGACCCTGCTGCCCGATCTGGTGCTCGAGTCGGAGTACCGGGGCGGTTAACGCGCTCGGGGGTGCGCACCCGCCCAGACCTCGCGCAGCGTGTGCACGGTGACCATGGTGTAGATCTGCGTGGTGGTCACCGAGGCGTGGCCGAGCAGTTCCTGCACGACGCGCACGTCGGCGCCGCCGTCGAGCAAGTGGGTCGCGAACGAGTGCCGCAACGTGTGCGGCGAGACTGCCGACGTGATCCCGGCCCGCTCGGCCGCATCCTGCAACACCTGCCAGGCGCTCTGCCGCGACAGCCGCCCACCGCGGGCGTTGAGGAAGATCCCCGGGGTGCCGCGGCCCCGCCGGGCCAGATCCGGACGCCCCCGCACCAGGTAGGCGTCGAGTGCGCTGACGGCGGGCCGGCCGATGGGCACGAGCCGTTGTTTGCCGCCCTTGCCGCGCAGCAGCACCGAGCGCGCGTGGGTGTCGATGTCGTCGACGTCGAGTCCCACGGCCTCCGAGATTCGCGCCCCGGTGGAGTACAGCAACTCCAGCAGCGCCCGGTTGCGTAGCGTCAGCGGACCGTCGGCCTCGCTGTCCCCGCCGGCGGCCTCGAGCAACGCGAGGACCTCGTCGAGGGTGAGACTCTTGGGCAGCCGCCGGCTGGGCGTGGGTGGTTTCACCCCGCGGGCGACATCGAGTTCGGTCATGCCCTCGGCTGTGGCGAACCGGTGCAGCCCGCGGACCGCGACCACCGCCCTGGCCGCCGAAACCGCCGACAGCGCAGCCACTCCCGCGTCGGGGTCCCCGCGGCGCAGAGCGATCAGGAAGTCGCTGACATCGGCCTCGGTCACCTTGGCCAGATCGGCGATTCCACGTTGGGTCAGGTGTTCGGCGTAGCGGCGCAGGTCCCGCCGGTACGAACTCAAGGTGTTGGCCGCCACGCCCCGCTCGATCGTCAAGTGATCGAGGTAGCCCTGAACCTGGCTGTCCAGCACGGTCTTCAGGGGCGGTGGCGGAGTCCTCATAACAGGCCTTTTCGCCGCCTGAACGCTGTCGGCTGGTCGATCCACTCCGCCTCGACCGGCCGTAGGGCCTCCGCACCGGTCATCGCGTGCGCCGCCAGAATGCCTGCCACCGCGATACCGTTCACGATCTCGCCGGAGAACACCTGCCGCACGGCTTCTTTCAGCGGCACCCGCTCGACCGCCATGTCGGCTTCCTCGTGCTCGGCCTCGGGACGTCCGATGTCGGACAGCCCGGTGGCCAGAAAGATCCGCACGCTCTCGTCGGAGAACCCGGGCGTCGAATCGAGATCCACGAGCACCCGCCACTGCTCGGCGGCCAGGCCGACCTCTTCGGCGAGTTCGCGGGCCGCGGTCACCTCGGGTCGTTCCCCGCCGAGGTCGAGCAGGCCGGCGGGCAGTTCCCAGAGCCGACGGCCCAGCGGATGGCGGTACTGGTACACCAGTACCACGTTGCCGTCCTCGTCGAGGGCCACCACGGCCACCGCACCGTAGTGCTCTACAACCTCGCGCCGGGCCGAACCACCGCCCGGCATGCTGACCTCGTCCGCGCGCAGCGCGAAAATGCTTCCGACATAAACGGTTTCACTGGACAGAGTCTCGAACTCGTGTTCAGCCAAGTGAAGCGGCTTCGGTGTCGTCGACAGGGCTTTCGCCGGCCACCACTTCCCCGGACTCCCCGGCCTCCTCGGCGAAGGTTTCGGGAAGGTCCATGCCGGGCAACCGCTCCTCGGCCTTGTAGTTCAGCGCCGCGCCGATGAACGCCGCGAACAGCGGATGCGGCCGCGTCGGCCGGCTCTTGAGCTCGGGATGCGCCTGGGTCCCGACCAGGAACGGATGGATCTTCGAGTCGTACTCCACGAACTCCACCAGATGCCCGTCGGGTGAGGTGCCGCTGAAGCGCAGCCCGCTCTCGGCGATCCGGTCGCGGTAGGCGTTGTTCACCTCATAGCGGTGCCGGTGACGCTCGGACACCTCGGTGGCCTGGTATGCCTCCGCCACAATCGATCCCGCTTCCAGCACGGCCGGATACGCACCCAGCCGCATGGTGCCGCCCAGGTCAGCCTCGCCGGCAACGGCGTCCTTCTGATCGGCCATCGTGGAAATCACCGGATCCGGTGTCTTCGGATCGAACTCGGCCGAGTTGGCCCCGGCGATACCGACAGTCCGGGCCGCCTCGATCACGATGCACTGCAATCCCAGACACAAACCCAGGACCGGCAGGCCGCGCTTGCGGGCGAAGGAGATGGCACCGAGCTTGCCCTCGATGCCGCGGATGCCGAACCCGCCGGGAATGAGCACGCCGTCGACATCGGACAGAGCGGCCACCGCACCGGCATCGGTCTCGCAGTCATCGGAGGCCACCCACCGGATCTCCACCTTGGCGCGGTGTTTGAAGCCGCCGGCACGCAGCGCCTCGGCCACCGACAGGTAGGCATCCGAGAGGTCGATGTACTTGCCCACCAGGGCAATTCGGACCGTCTCCTGCGGCTCGTGAACCCGCCGGAGCAGATCGTCCCACTCCGACCAGTCCACATCGCGGAACGGCAGGTTCAGCCGGCGCACCACGTACGCGTCGAGTTCCTCACGGTGCAGCACCTTGGGGATGTCGTAGATGGAAGGCGCGTCCGGAGTGGAGATCACACCGTCGATGTCGACGTCGCACATGAGCGCGATCTTGTTCTTGAGCGGTTCGGGGACGTCACGATCACACCGCAGGATCAGGGCATCTGGGGTGATGCCGATGCTGCGCAGCGCGGCCACCGAGTGCTGGGTCGGCTTGGTCTTCAGCTCACCGGACGGGGCCAGGTAGGGCACCAGCGACACGTGCAGGAAGAAGCAGTTGTCCCGGCCGACTTCATGGCGCACCTGACGGGCGGCCTCCAGGAACGGCAACGACTCGATATCGCCCACCGTGCCGCCGATTTCGGTGATCACCACGTCGGGGCGCTGTCCGGACGAATCAGGCTCGGCCATGGCCAGGATCCGGCTCTTGATCTCGTCTGTGATGTGGGGAATCACCTGCACGGTGTCGCCCAGGTACTCGCCGCGGCGTTCCTTGGCGATGACTGTGGAGTACACCTGACCGGTCGTCACGTTGGCCGACTGGGAGAGGTTGCGATCCAGGAACCGCTCGTAATGGCCGACGTCGAGGTCGGTCTCGGCGCCGTCCTCGGTGACGAATACCTCACCGTGCTGGAACGGGTTCATGGTGCCCGGATCGACATTCAGGTAGGGGTCGAGTTTCTGCATGGTTACCTGCAGCCCCCGCGCGGTGAGCAGCTGACCAAGGCTCGAGGCGGTCAAGCCCTTACCGAGTGAAGATGCCACACCACCGGTCACGAAGAGGTGTTTGGTGGCAGTGTTCGGGTGCTTGCGTAAGGCGGGCAAAAGCATCCTCCGTGACGACTGGCAGGGGATCTCGAAACTAGCTGTGGCCTGCCGACCCACGGAATCTCACCTTAACACCGACGCCGACAAGCCGCCGCTGGCGCGCCGCGTATGTGAGGGGCAGTTGGATGGTCGCGGCTCGCTACTGCGGCACGGTCACCGACGTCGCGCCCTGCCCGGTTCCGTATTTGCCCGGCTTGCCACCGCCGACAAGGTCGCCGAGTGCCAGCACGGCGGTGATCTGCCCGGCGCTGGAATCGGCGTCGTCCACCGTGCTGACCATGCCGGTCAGGCCGGCATCTGACCTGGTCACGGCCACTGGACCGGTTCCGGAAGCTGACCCCGAGCGTCCCGCGAGCACCGTCCCGGTGCCGTGCGGTGCCAACCCGGCGGCGAACCGGGCCATGGTTGCGCCCCGGTTTCCGCCATCCTCGCCGAGTCCACCTCCGGTCACGATCAGCGCCGTGTTGGCCGCACCGATGTGCGGATCGTCATAGGTCAGGAACCCGGTGTCGCGCAGCGCGGCGAGCACAGTTTGGCGCTGGGTGTCGTCCACGGGCGCCGCTGCCGGGTTCTTGTCGATCAGCAACGTGATGCCCAGTAGGTCGCCGGCTTGCGAGCCCTGATCCACCGCTGCGGTGCTCAGCTGTCTACCGGCCGGCACGATCGGTGAATTGACCACCGAGAGCAGTTTGTCGGCCGAATTCGCGTCGACGAATTCCTGGGTGAGGGCGACCTTGCCGGTCACCGTGCCACCCGCGTCGCGCACGAACCGCGAGACGGCGTCGACATCGCCATCGACGGCATCCGGCGTGCGGAACACCACCACCGACTTGTCCCTCAAGGCGTCACGCACCATCCGCGGCGCCATCTGCGCGTCGAATTCACCTGCGGCATTCAGTTTTTCGTTCAGCGCGTTCTTGCCGTCGGTGAGGGTGTCGATCTGGTGCTGCAGTTCCTTCTTGTCGTCACGAAGACCCGACAGCACGGTGTTCGACAGCAGCCCCGAACCCAGGGCCACCCCGATGGCCAACGCCAGGAACACGGCGGCCAATGAAATCGCATGCGCACGTAGTGTGATCACAGCTCACCGACCCGTTCAGCTGACGAGACTCTGTACCCAGAGCGTGAAACGGTTCCAGTAGTCGACAACCCAGTCGAGCACGGCACCGTCGGCCCTGGACACCCACAGCGCGACGACCACCGCCACCAGCATCGCCATCACCAGCAGCGCGATCGCCCCGCCGGACACCCGGCTGCGGTACAGGGTCGCCACCGCCTTGGCGTCGACGAGCTTCTCCCCGACCTTCAGCCGGGTCAGGAACGTGGACGGGTTGCTGCGCTGGCGCGAACGGTCGAAAAACTCCTCGATCGAGGCCGTGTGGCCGGCCGTGACGATCAGCGACGCCCCGTGGTGGTCGCACAGCAGCAGCGCCAGGTCCGCCGCCGATCCGGCGGCCGGGAACGTCATCGCGCCGACCCCGAGGTCCTGGATGCGCTCCAGACCCGCGGCGTGCCCGTCGGCGTCGGCAGGCAGCACCACCTGGGCGCCGCACCGCAGCACCTCGACGCTCATCTTGTCCGGGTCACCGACGATCAGCGCGGGTCGGTACCCGGCCTTGCGCAGCACGTCCGCGCCGGCCCCGACGCCGACCAGCACCGGCTGATACTCCTTGATGAACGGTTTGAGTGCCTTGAGGTCCTCGGCGGCGTCGGGCTCCTCGGCAACGATCACCACGTGCCTGCGGTGCAGGTCCACGTCGACGTTCGGGATTCCGATGCCGTCGATGAGCAGCGGGCTCTCGCTGCGGATGAATTCGATGGTGTTGCCCGCGAAGGCTTCCAGATGCGCCACCAGGCCGCTCTTGGCGTCGTGCATCAACTCGTGGATCTCTTGATCGTTGCGCTCGGTGCCCACCGCGATGCGCCGGTCACCGGAGTAGACGCCGCCGTTGTTCAGGCGGATCCGCGCCCCGTCCTTGATCTTCTTGAAGACATCCGGCCCGGCCTCGTCGATGAGCACCACGCCGTTGGCGACGAGCACCTCCGGCCCCAGGTTCGGGTAGCGCCCCGAGATGGACGGGGAGGCGTTGACGACACCGGCGATCTGGGCCTCGACCAGCGCATCGGCCGTGATCCGGTCCAGGTCCTGGGCGTCGAGGACGACGATGTCACCAGGGCCGACACGCCGCAGCAGCCGGTCGATATCGCGGTCCACTCGAGCAGTGCCTGTCACTCCCGGACGCGTACTGGCATTGCGGGTGAGCAGCGTGGACATCTTCATGCGCCGATTCTGTCGGGCATCGCCAGCCAGGCGGCGGAGGCGCGCCGTAACACCAGCCCCACAAGTTGGCTTTCGTCACATCCGTAACAGCAGTCCGGTCTCAATCCCGCTTCGCCGCGTAATGCCGCGCAGCCTTGGCGCGGTTGCCACAGGTGGCCATCGAGTGCCAGCGCCGGGCCCCGTTTTTCGAGGTGTCGTGGAACCACAGGATGCAGTGCGGATGTGCGCACTGCTTGATCCGGTCGGGCGCCTCCCCCAGCAACCGCAGTAGATCATCCGCCGCCAGCCATCCGGCGAGCCATTCCGGCTGCGCGACCTCGGCCGTCTCTCCGGGACCCGACGGCGTGAGCGTGCGCCGGATCCGACCCCGTTCCAGCACCTCGTTCACCTCATCGATGGACCCCGCCTGCAGGGCCTGAAGTATCGCCTCGCGGGCCGAGACCAGCGCGATCCGCGCCTTCTCATCCACCCCGCAGCGATCCTCCAGGCTGTTGGCCAGCAACCAGCACCTCAGCCCTTCGACATCCGCGAGAAGGTCCCGTGGGCCATCCGCCGACATCCACCTGGTGTTCAGGAGATCCAGCGCAAGAGGTTCGCCGACATGTGGGCGCGGATCACGCATACCTGAGGGTAACCACGCGCCACCGACGCCACGGGCCACCCGCCGGACTAACCACCGAACTCCAATTAGATGGTTGACGACTTCCGCATCATCGTTCTAACCTGTTTAAGCAACAACATTGGTTAGCCATTCAGGAGGACTGCATGACCGGGACCACCACGCCCCAGCTCGCCACCGGACACGTCGGCATCAACGTCACCGACCTGGACCGCTCCGTCGCCTTCTACCGGAACGCGCTGGGATTCGAGCCGCTGGCCGTCAACGGCGAAGGCGACCACCGGTACGCCTTTCTCGGCACGGGCGGGACACTACGGCTGACCCTCTGGCAGCAGAGCAATGGCCGGTTCTCCGCGGAAACGCCGGGCCTGCATCATCTTTCGTTCGAGGCAGCCAGTATCGACGAGGTGCGGACCGTCGAGGCCGCACTGAAGGCGCTGGGCACGGAGTTCGCACACGACGGCGTCGTCGCGCACGGCGAGGGGTCCGCCTCCGGCGGCATCTTCTTCACCGACCCGGACGGAACCCGGCTCGAGGTGTACGCACCGAACGGGGCGCAGACCGCTCCCGCGCCAACCGGCGCGGCCCCCACCTGCGGATTCTTCTGAGTCGGGCAGGTGACCGTGTATCACTCGGGTGAGTTGGCGGTGCAGCGGCGGATGGGACAGGAGACCATCGCCGCCCGCGTCGGCCGGATGACCCGCACCGAGGTTCCCGCGGCCGCCGCCGCATTCCTCGCCGAACAACCGATGATCGTGATCGCCGCGGCCGACGACAGACGCCGGGTGTGGACCAGCTTGATCGCTGGTCCACCCGGCTTCGTCCACGCCGACGATCCGCGCACAATCACGATCGAGGCGCTGCCCGTGCCGGGCGATCCGCTCCACGATGTGCTGCGCAACGACCAGCAGATCGGGATGCTCGCCATCGAGCCGCAGACCCGGCGCCGCATGCGGGTGAACGGCTCCGCCGAGCCGTTCGCGACCGGCCTGCGGATCCACACCGACCAGGTGTATTCGAACTGCCCGAAGTACATCTCGCGCAGAGACATCGCCGAGGTGCGGTCCGCGATGGAGCCGCCCGAGTTGCACCGTGGCGAGTCACTGACTGATCGGCAGCAAGAGCTCATCGCCACCGCCGACGCCTTCTTCATCGGTTCGGCGGATGCGGTGGGCAGTGCCGACGCGTCCCACCGGGGCGGCAATCCAGGCTTCCTGCAGGTGCTCTCACCGCAGCGGCTGCGCTGGCCGGACTATCGCGGGAACTCGATGTTCATGACGCTGGGCAACATCGACGCCAATTCGCGGTGCGGGCTGCTGGTGGTCGACTGGTCGTCCGGATCGACGATCCAGCTCACCGGGACTGCCGAAATCAACTGGGACGAAGCCGATTCCAGTGCGGGCGCACAGTGCGCGGTCGACTTCATGATCGACGAGGTGGTGGAGCTGACACGCGTCAGCCCACTGCGGTGGAGCTCCGCCGAGTTGTCGCCGGCCAACCCGGGCCTGCCCGCCGAACAGAGCTAGGCGCGCCCCTCGGCGAGGGTATGGGCGACCAACGCGTTGGCGTGCCCGTGGCCCATCCCGTGCTCGGATTTGAGCCAACCGACCAACTCCATGTGCTTGGCCAACGGCGACGAGCGAATCAGCTCCTGCCACTCAGCGATCGGCCGCCCGTACTTCTTCTCGATCGACGGGAAGTAGCTCGCCGGCCCCTTCACTGATTCCGCCATGGATGCTCCTTCGGTAGTGATTGCAGGTCTCTGCGTACCGACTGCGAACCTGGCGCGAACTCATCGCAATGCGCGCCGGCCTACGGCGTACTGCGCTCCTGCTGCGCGGCCTCGAGCAGCTCCCTGGCGTGGGCCCGGCCGCTGTCGGACTCCCCCAATCCGGCCAGCATCCGGGCCAACTCGGCGACCCGGTCCTCGTCATCGATGCGGCGCACGCCGCTGGACTTGGCCCGGCCATTGCCGCTGTCGACCACGAGATGCGCGTCGGCGAACGCCGCGACCTGAGGCAGGTGGGTCACCACGATGACCTGGTGGGTGCGCGCCAGCCGGGCCAGACGGCGGCCGATCTGCACTGCGGCGCGGCCGCCGACCCCGGCGTCGACCTCGTCGAACACCATGGTGGTACCCGCGGTCGACGCCGACAGCACCACCTCGAGGGCCAGCATCACGCGGGAAAGCTCACCGCCGGAGGCACTCTTGGCCAGCGGCAGCACGTCCGCGCCACGGTGCGCGGTGAACCCGAACTCGACCGCGTCCACGCCGTCATGACCGGCGTGCACCATCTCGCCGTCGGGCATGGTCACCGGCGCGGAATCGTCGGCTCGCGCCGGCATCGGGGCGACACCGATGGTGAACACCGCGTTCGCCATGGCCAGCCCGGCCAGTTCCGCAGTCACCGCCTTGGCCAGCCCCTTGGCGGCCTTGGACCGGGCTTTGGTGAGTTCGCCTGCCGCTGCGACCAGTTGAGCCTCCAGCTCGGAGACCTTGCCGTCCAGGGCGGCCAAACTCTCCTCGGACACGTCGAGCTGCGCCAGCCGTTCGGCGGCCTCGCGGGACCACTCCAGTACCCCGTCGACGTCGGCGGCATACTTGCGAGTGAGTGTCCGCAGCTCGGCCTGCCGCGCCAGCTTGGTCTCCAAAGTGCTGGCGTCGCTCGGCAATTCGGACAGATAGTCGCCGAGTTCGCCGGACACGTCCCCGATCACCGCCATCGCCTCGGCCAGGCGGACGGCCAATGCCTGCAGCGCCGAGTCGTCGGTGGACTCCAGCGCCGCCTGCGCGCGGCCCACACTGTCGGCGGCCGAGAAGGACTCCGGGGTGGGCTCGTCGAGCTCGCCGGCCAATGCGAAGCGGGCGGTCTGCGCGGCTTCACGCAGGGCGTCGAGTTCCGACAGCCGGCGGATGTCCGCGACGATCGCCTCGTCCTCACCGGGTTCCGGTGCGACCGCATCGATCTCGTGGATCCCGAAGCTGAGCCGGTCGGCTTCCTGGGCCAGTTCCCGGGCCCGCCGACGGCGGTCCGCCAGGTCACGGCGCGCCGTCAGCCACTCGTCGCGGATAGTCCGGTAGCGGGCGAGCGGCTTGTCGACGTCGGCGAACCGGTCCAGTGCCACCCGCTGCTCGTCGGGCCGCATCAACCGCAGCTGGTCGTTCTGGCCATGCAATGTCAGTACCTGGGCGGTGAAGCTGCTCAGCGATTTGGCCGGCACGCTGCGCCCGCCGAGATACGCGCGCGACGGCCCGGCCCGGCTGACCGAGCGGGCCGCGATGACGCTGCCGTCGTCGTCACGCTCGGCGCCGGAGGATTCCAGGATCTCCTCGACCCGTCCGGTCACGTCCTCACCGAGTTCGATTGTGCTGAAACGGCCTTCCACCACGGCACGGTCGGAACCCGAACGCACCCTCGTAGCGTCCGCCCGCGCCCCACCGAGCAGGTGCAGGCTGGTCACCACCATCGTCTTACCGGTACCGGTTTCACCGGTGAGTACCGTCAATCCGCGGTCGAACTCCGCGGTGGCAGCACTGATCGCGCCCAACGACTCGATACGAATCTCTGACAGCACAGGTATCTACTGTCCCCGCCATCCGGTGACCGGCAGCCGGAACTTACGCACCAACCGATCGGTGAACGGCGCCGAGTCCAACCGCACCCATTTCAGCGGCGTCCCGCAGCGGGTCACTTCGAGCCGGCCACCGGCCGGCACCACCATCTCGCGGCGCCCGTCGCAGAACACCAGGGCATCATTGCCGCTCGCCTCGATCTCGATCGCGATACTGGCCAACGGGCTGGTCACCATCGGGCGGGCGAACAGAGCGTGAGCGTTGTTGGGTACCACCAGAATCGCCTCCAGGTCCGGCCACAGCACCGGGCCGCCGGCCGAGAACGCATAGGCGGTGGATCCCGTCGGGGTCGACACCAGCACACCGTCGCAGCCGAACGACGAGACCGGGCGGCCGTCCACCTCCAACACCACGCCGAGCACCCCGAGCCGCGGTCCCTTCTCCAGGCTGGCCTCGTTCAGCGCCCACCCACGGTTGACCACATCCGTCCCGACTCGCACCACGATGTCGAGGGTCATCCGTTCCTCGATACGGTAATCGCGCTCGATGACGCGCTCGAGGACATGGTCGATGGCTTCGGCTTCGGCCTCGGCCAGGAATCCGATCCGGCCCAGATTGACTCCCAGCACCGGGATCTCGACATTGCGCGCGAGCTCGGCGGCCCGCAGGAACGTACCGTCCCCGCCGAGCACCAGTACCAGCTCGCAACCTTCGGCCGCGCGCTCGTCGGCGTCGACCACCTCGATATCCACGCCGAGGGCTCGCATGTCGTCCGGCGCCAGATGCAGCGGGCCGCGGTCAACGGCCTCCGCCGAGAGCACCTTCAGACCAATGCCGTTGTCGCCGAGCACCTTTTCCACCCGGCGGGCAACTTCGGTCGCCTCGTCTCGGCCAGTGTGCACCACCAGCAGAATCGTGCGTTCAGCCGTCATTGCGGCCCCTCCTCGACAGCCCGCCGCACTGCCTGCGCCAACGACTCGCCGTCCAGCGGACGGTCGCTCTGAGCACGCAGGTGCAGGAAGTACTCGACATTGCCCGATGGTCCGGGGAGCGGGCTGGCCGTCACATCGACAGCATGCCACTGCAATGCGGCCGCCTTGCGGGCGACCGTGCACACCGCGTCGATGCGCAACTCTGGATCGGACACCACGCCGCCCGCGCCCACGCGATCCTTGCCGACCTCGAACTGCGGTTTCACCATCGGAACGATATCGGCGTCGGCAGCTGCGCAGGCCGTCAGCGCGGGAAGAACGGTGGCCAGCGAGATGAACGACAGGTCGGCCACGATCAGCTGCACCGGCCCGCCGATCGCTTCGGGGGTCAGCTCCCGCACATTGGTGCGTTCGAGTACGTGTACCCGCTCGTCGGAGCGCAACGGCCAGGCCAGCTGGCCGTAACCGACGTCGGCGGCCACCACCTCGGCGGCGCCACGGTCGAGCAGGACCTCGGTGAAGCCCCCGGTCGAAGCACCTGCATCGAGGCAGCGCTTGCCCTCCACAGTGACGTCGAACGCGTCGAGCGCACCGATCAGTTTGTGCGCGCCCCGCGACACCCAGGTGCGTTCTTCGGAGGCGATAACGATGATGTTGGTGTCCGGCGCGACCGCGGTAGCCGGCTTGGCCGCGGGCATGCCGTCGATCCGCACCCGGCCGGCCTCGATCAGTTCAGCTGCCTGCTGGCGGGACCGGGCCAGACCCCGTCGCACCAGCTCGGCATCAACGCGAGCGCGCCGCGCCACCGGCGCTCACCTTCCGGTCGCCTGCGGTCCGCTCGGCTGCCCCCTGTCGACGGATTCCAGGGCCTGCACGAGCAGGTCGTGGGCCTGCTCGAGCCGGGCAGCCACCACGTCGATGTCCATGCCGTCGAGGGCGGACGGGTCCACCGCCGGATCCGGCACGTCTGCCAGCACTGCGGCAACCTGCGCACGCAGCTGGTCGGGATCGGTAGTCATAGCGACACTCACGCTAGTCGATCGGTGCCGACAGCAACGACCAACGTTGCAGCGCCCGTCGCGCTGTGTCGTCGCCGGCCGACACCGTGAACGCGGCCTGGTCCAGATCCGCACCCCACACCGCGTGTGCGGTGGCCCGCACCACCGACAGGTCGTCTACGGGTTCCTGCCCGGTGGCGTGCACCGTGACCGTGTTGGTGTCGATGTCGATCCGCCAGGCCGCGTTGGGCCCGATGCGCAACACGTCGGCGTCGGCGTGCAGTCCGCGCAGGTCAGCGGCGAGGTATCCGGGACGTTCGGCGGAAGCCGCGTGCACCGCCTCGCTCGCGGTGCTGACGCCGGTGAGCACCATGAGGCTCGGCAGCCCGGCCGCGACGGCACCGGCGATATCGGTATCGAGCCGATCTCCCACCACGAGCGGAGTCCCGAAGGTCCCGCGGCTCAATGCATCGTTCATCAGTGTCGGCTGAGGCTTACCGGCCACCAGCGGATCCTGCCCGGTCGCCACCCGCAATGCCGCCACCATCGAGCCGTTACCCGGCAGAAGCCCCCGTTCGGAAGGCAACGTCAGGTCCACATTCGCCGCCACCCACAACGCTCCGGAACGGATGGCCAGCGCCGCCTCGGCCAGATTCGGCCACGCGGTATCCGGCGAGTGACCCTGCACCACCGCGACCGGGCCCTCGTCGAACGTCCGAACTGGGCGCAGCCCGACATTGCTCACCTCACCGGCAAGCGCGTCCGTCCCGACGACGAGAACCGCAGAATTCGGCGGCACATGGGCGGCCAGCAGATGCGCAGCGCTCTGAGCGCTGGTCACCACGTCGCCAGACGCGGCCGCGAATCCGAGTTCACGCAAGTGCTCGGCAACCTGCTCGGGGGCACGTGACGCATTGTTGGTGACATAGAGCACCCGCGCGTCGAGGCCGGCCAGGCTCTCAATTGCACCTGCGGTCGGCTCGTGGCCTCGAAACACCGTGCCATCGAGATCGAGCAGCAGGCAATCATGTTGCCGCGCAAGCGTGGTCACGTCAGGAAAGCTCCGTGATCCGGTCTTCCGCGTCGGTGATGCCGTCGGTGTCGGCCTGCTCGGCATGGAGGAACCACTGCAGCGCTTCGTCGGTTCGTCCGAGCGCCAGGAGGGTGTCGGCGTACACGTAGAACAGCCGGGCTGCAGTCGGCCCCACACTGGTCGGGTCGAGCTGCGGCGTGGACAGGATCGCCAATGCCTGCTCGAACTGCCCGAGATCCGAGCGGGCGCCGGCAGTGACGATGCGCAACTCGTCGGCATCCTCACCGGTGAGGGCGGCTGCCTCGTCACTGCGGGCCAACTCCAATGCCCGCTCGGGCCGTCCCACACCGCGTTCGCAATCGGCGATCATCGGAAGCAAGGCCGATTTGCTGCCCATACGCCGAGCCGCGCGCAATTCGGCGAGAGCCTGTGCCCAGTCACCGCTGTGATAGGCCGCGATGCCAACAGCCTCACGCACAACCGCGATCCGGCCGGCCCGATTGCGGGCGGCACGGGCGTGGGCGAGCGCGGCATCAGGATCGTCATCGAGCAACTTGCCGGCCATCACCAGATGCCGGGCCACGAAATCAGCGGTGGTCTTGTCCAGCGTCACCAATTCCCGGCGCACATCGGGCGCCAGCTCCTTGGCCTCGACATCGGCCGGCAACTTCGGGCCGTCGTGTCTGGGATCGCCATCTTCGGTCGGCTGCGCCGCACGCGCCCGTCCCGGCCCGGAAGTCCGGGGCGCGCCGGAACGTTGATCCCGCCCACGCTGGTCGTAGTGCCGCCGAGGACCCGAGTTGTTCGATGTGCGGTCGTTGGATGCACGCCGCGGGCGCCGCTCTGCGTCGCCTTGTCTGTCTCCGACCACGTGTGCCTTTCTACCCGCCCTTCCCGCAAAGGATACTGGTAGCAGCCACGGCCGACATAATCATGTGAGCCTCGACGCAGCGAATATCCCCCTGAATATCGACTGAAAATCGACAATGGGAATTGATTGTTAAAAGCGAATCGCCCCCCACTAAAAAGTGGGGGGCGATTCTTAATTTGTGTTCGGCGGTGTCCTACTTTTCCACCCGAAAGGGTAGTATCATCGGCGCTGGCAGGCTTAGCTTCCGGGTTCGGGATGGGACCGG
>NZ_JBSGAQ010000011.1:0-207258 GCF_053600815.1 Mycobacterium sp. NPDC004974
TGCTCTCTGACTCCGCGCCGATGGCTGTGGTGACCACCGCTGATCTGGTGGATCGGTTGGGCGGACGTGGGTTGACGGTGATCGATGTCAACGACTCCGCTACGGCCGGTCGGCCGAGTACTCCACCGCCGGTCGAACCAACCGGCGAGGATGTCGCGTATCTGATCTACACGTCGGGTACTACGGGTGTGCCCAAAGGTGTGGCGGTTGCGCATCGGAATGTGGCGCGGTTGCTGCGGGCGGTGGACGCCGATGTCGAGTTGTCTGCGGGTCAGGTGTGGACGCAGTGTCATTCGTTGGCTTTCGACTTTTCGGTGTGGGAGATTTTCGGCGCACTGCTGCACGGCGGCCGGCTCGTGGTGGTGCCCGAAGAGGTGACGCGTTCGGCCGAAGAGTTCCACGCGTTGTTGGTCGATGAACATGTGAATGTGTTGAGTCAGACGCCGTCGGCGTTCTATGCGCTGGCCGCCGCAGATGTCGCCCGGCCTGACAGTCAGCTCTCACTCGAGCTCGTGGTGTTCGGCGGTGAGGCGCTGGAACCGCAGCGGCTTGCATCGTGGTTGGACCGGCATGCGGTGTCGCCGCGGTTGATCAATATGTACGGGATCACCGAGACGACGGTGCATGCGTCGTTCCGGGAGATCACCGCGGCCGATGTGGTGAACGCGGTCAGTCCGATCGGTGTACCTCTGGACGATCTCGCGTTCTTCGTGCTGGATCGCTGGTTGCGGCCCATGCCTGCGGGTGTGGTGGGCGAGTTGTACGTGGCCGGTGCGGGTTTGAGCTATGGCTATGTCGGTCGTTCTGGACTGAGCGCGTCGCGGTTCGTCGCGTGTCCGTTCGGTGAGGCCGACACGCCGGGGTTGCGGATGTATCGCACCGGGGATCTGGTGTCTTGGAACCCGGAAGGGGAGCTGCAGTACCTCGGGCGGGCCGATGAGCAGGTCAAGATTCGTGGCTATCGCATCGAGTTGGGTGAGATCGAGTCGGCGTTGAGGGCTTTGGCTGGGGTCGAGCAGGCGGTGGTGATCGCCCGTGAGGACCGTCCCGGCGACAAGCGTCTGGTCGGCTACATCACCGGGACCGCCGATCCGTCGGCAGCCCGTGCCGCGCTGGGGGAGAAGCTGCCGGCCTATATGGTGCCCACCGCGGTTGTGGTGATTGATGCGTTGCCGTTGACGGTCAACGGCAAGCTCGACAAGAAGGCTTTGCCTGCACCGGAATATCAGCACATCGATGACTATCGGGCCCCGTCGACTCCGACCGAGGAGATCCTGGCCGGGATCTACGCCCAGATCCTCGGACTGGACCGTGTCGGCGTGGACGACTCCTTCTTCGATCTCGGCGGGGATTCTCTACAGGCCATGCGCCTGGTCGCCGCGCTCAACAGAACCTTGGACGCCGGCCTCGAAGAGCGCGTCGTATTCGATGCCCCAACGGTAGCCCAGTTGGTCCATCGCATCGGTGGTGATGAGGCTCGGCGGCAGCCGTTGCTGGCCGTCGAGCGGCCAGAGGTGATGCCCCTGTCGTTCGCGCAGAGCCGGTTGTGGTTCATCGACCAATTGCAGGGCCCCTCACCGGTTTACAACTTGGTGGCAGGGTTGCAGCTTGACGGTCGGGTCGATGCCGATGCGCTGGGCGCGGCCTTCGCGGACCTGCTCGGTCGCCACGAGAGCCTGCGCACGTTATTCCCGACGGTCGACGGGACGCCTCAGCAGTTGGTTGTTCCCGCCGAGCAGACCAGGTTCTCCTGGGACGTCGTCGACGCCGCCGGATGGTCCGCCAGCCGGTTGCAGGACGCCGTCGAGGTAGCGGCGCGGCACAGTTTCGACCTGGCTGCCGAGATCCCCTTCCGGGCAACGATTTTCCGCGTTGCCGAGGACAAGCATGTGCTGGTCACGGTAGTGCACCACATCGCCGCCGACGGCTGGTCGATCACGCCGCTGGTGGCCGATCTGGGGACGGCATATGTCAGTCGGCGCGCAGGGAACGCGCCCGGCTGGGAACCGCTGGCGGTCCAATATGCCGATTACACCCTGTGGCAGCGCAGGCAGCTCGGCGATCTGGAGGACAGTGCCAGCCGTATCTCTCAGCAACTGAGTTTCTGGGCGGAATCACTTGCCGGGATGCCTGAACGGGTGGCGTTGCCGACCGACCGCCCGTATCCCCTGGTGGCTGACCATCATGGCGACAGGGTTGATGTGGCGTGGCCGGCCGAACTGCAGCAGCAGGTTGCTCGCCTGGCTCGCGATCACAACGCGACCAAGTTCATGGTGATCCAGGCGGCGCTGCTGACCCTGCTCTCGAAGCTGAGCTCAAGTTCCGATGTGGCCGTTGGCTTCCCGATCGCCGGACGTCGTGATCCAGCCCTCGATGAGCTGGTCGGGTTTTTCGTCAACACGTTGGTGCTACGCGCGGATCTGGCTGGAGATCCCAGCATTACCGAGGTGCTGGCTCAAGTGCGAGCCCGCAGCCTCGGCGCCTTCGAGCACCAGGATGTGCCTTTCGAGGTACTCGTCGAACGACTCAATCCAACCCGTTCGTTGACCCATCACCCTCTGGTGCAGGTGATGTTGGCCTGGCAGAACGTTCCGGGACAGGCCGATGCTGCCGGTGGCGGTTTGGTGCTGGGAGATCTGGAAGCCACCCAGCTTCCGCTGGACACCCACACCGCGCGCATGGATCTGTCCTTCTCGTTGGCCGAGTGCTGGACTGAAACCGGCGAGGCCGCAGGGATTTCCGGGACCGTGGAGTTCCGCACTGACGTGTTCGACGCAGCAAGCGTCGAAGCGTTGATCGATCGGTTGCAGCGGGTGCTCGAGGCGATGGCCCTCGACCCGACCCGGCGACTGTCCGCGATCGATGTGCTCGATGCCGATGAGCAGGCACGTCTGAATACGGTTGGCAATCTGGCGACACTGACGCGCCCGGCACCCGACCCGGTGTCGATTCCCGCGTTGTTCGAGGCACAGGTGGCCCGCGATTCTGATGCGACGGCGGTCATTTCCGACGGCAGACACATCACATATGGAGAGCTCGATCGCGCCGCGAATCGCTTGGCGCACAGGCTTATCGAGCAGGGTGTGGGCCCGGGGCAGCGAGTGGTCCTGCTGTGTTCGCGGTCAGTCGAGGCGATCGTGGCGATTTTCGCGGTGCTCAAGACCGGTGCGGCGTATGTGCCGATCGACCCAGCGGTACCCGACTCCCGACTGGAGTTCGTGGTGACCGACTCCGCCGCGGTGGCCGCGGTAACCACCGCTGATCTGGTCGACCGCCTGAGCGGGCATCGGTTGCGTGTGATTACCATCGACGACGCCGCGGTCGCCGAACGGCCGTACAGCGCACCGCAGGTGGGACCCCGCCCGGACGATATCGCTTATCTGATCTACACCTCCGGTACCACGGGCACGCCGAAAGGCGTCGCGATCCCGCACCACAATGTGACCCGGTTGCTACAGGCGCTGGACGCCGATCTCGAGTTGTCTGCGGGTCAGGTGTGGACGCAGTGTCATTCGTTGGCTTTCGACTTTTCGGTGTGGGAGATTTTCGGCGCGCTGCTGCACGGCGGCCGGCTGGTGGTGGTGTCCGATTCGGTGGCCCGATCGCCTGAAGAGTTCCATGCCTTGCTGGTCGCCGAGCGCGTCAGTGTGTTGAGTCAGACGCCGTCTGCGTTCTATGCGCTGCAAACGGTGGACGAGCTTTCCCCGGGAGCAGGTTCTGAGCTCCAACTCGAGTTGGTCGTGTTCGGCGGCGAGGCGCTGGACCCGACACGGCTGGGGGAGTGGTTGCAGGACCATCCGGTGCTTCCGCGGTTGATCAATATGTACGGGATCACCGAGACGACGGTGCACGCGTCGTTCCGGGAGATCACCGCCGCCGATACCGAGGTCGCGGTCAGCCCGATCGGTGTTCCGCTGAAGCACCTGGCCTTTGTCGTCCTGGATCGCTGGTTGCGGCCGGTGCCGGTCGGCGTGGTGGGTGAGTTGTATGTGGCCGGTGCGGGTTTGGGTGCCGGCTACGTGGGCCGGGCCGGGTTGAGTGCGACGCGGTTTGTGGCGTGTCCGTTCGGAGTGCCGGGACAGCGGATGTATCGCACCGGGGATCTGGTCTGTTGGCGCCCGGACGGGGAGCTGCAGTACCTCGGGCGTGCGGATGAGCAGGTCAAGATCCGCGGGTACCGCATCGAACTCGGTGAGATCCAGTCGGCGTTGAGGGCTTTGGATGGGGTCGAGCAGGCGGTGGTGATCGCCCGTGAAGACCGTCCGGGAGACAAGCGTCTGGTCGGTTACGTCACGGGAACCGCCGATCCCGATGAGCTGCGTGCCGAACTCGCGACAAAGCTCCCGTCCTACATGGTCCCGACCGCGGTGGTAGAGATCGAGGCTCTGCCATTGACGGTCAACGGCAAACTCGATGTTCGTGCGCTGCCGGCACCGGAATACCAGGACATCGATCGTTACCGTGCTCCGGCCACTCGTGTCGAGGAACTTCTGGCCGGCATCTTCGCCGAGGTCCTCGGGCTGGAGCAGGTCGGAGTCGACGACTCGTTCTTCGACCTTGGTGGAGACAGCATTTCGGCCATTCAGGTGATCTGGCGCGCGCACGGCGCCGGCCTGACCGGTCGACCACGCGACATCTTCGTCCAGCAGACCGTGGCCCGGCTCGCGCGGGTGGTCAGGATGGCCGACAGCACCGGCGGTGTGATCGACGAAGGGCTCGGCCCGGTGGTGGCGACCCCGATCATGCGGTGGTTGAAGAGCCTGGAACGCGCCGACGGCCCGATCGACGAGTTCAATCAGACCGTGGTGCTGCAGGCGCCCGCTGGTGCCTCCGAGGACGACGTCGTAATTCTGTTGCAGGCCTTGCTCGATCGGCACGGCATGCTCCGGTTACGCGCCGAGGATGACGGCGCCGGCGGATGGTCGTTGACGGTGCCAGAAGCGGACATGGTGGACGCGCGAGGTTACCTGCACACGGTCGACCTGTTGACGGAAGACGCGCTGGCAGCGGCGCGGTCGCGGTTGAATCCTGCCGCCGGGGCGATGTTGAGCGCGTTGTGGAGTTCGGCCACGGGACAGCTGGCGTTGGTCGTACACCATATGGCGGTCGACGGCGTGTCATGGCGAATTGTGTTGGAGGACCTCAATATCGCCTGGACTCAGCATCGCGGCGAGCAGCCCGTGCTGCTGCCGCCGGCGGGGACGTCGTTCAAGGGATGGGCCGAAGTGCTGGCCGAGTATGCGCGCGACCCCGAGGTGGTCGGCCAGGCGGAGGCGTGGCGGCAGGTGACAGGCATCCCGCCCGCGTTGCCCGCCCCGCGGCCCGCTGAGGATACGTTCGCGACCGCCGGATACCTGTCGGAATTCCTGGACGCCGAGACCACCCACATGCTGCTCGGCGACGTGCCGGCGGCATTTCACGCCGGAGTGCAGGAGATCCTGCTGATCGCGTTTGCCTTGGCGTGGGCGCAGTACCTGGGCACTGGCGGCGCGCCGATCGCGATCGATGTGGAAGGTCACGGGCGTCAAGAGGAGTTGGCCGGTCTGAGCGGCCCTGACGACCGAGATATCGACCTGTCGCGCACGGTCGGCTGGTTCACCACCAAGTACCCGGTGTCGTTGCACTTCGGGGGCCGCGGTGGCGGGCTGCGCTGGACGCAGGTGGTAGCTGGCGACGCGGCGCTCGGTGCGGTCATCAAGGATGCCAAAGAGCAGCTCCGGGCGCTGCCCGACGGCCTGACCTACGGCCTACTGCGCTACCTCAACCCCGACGTCGATCTGGCCGGATCCGATCCGGTGATCGGGTTCAACTACCTGGGCCGGCTGGGCTCCCCGGCGGCGTATGCGTCGGGTGACGTGTGGCGCTTCAGCCAGGAAGGCTTGTCGTTGACCGGCGCCGCTGGGGCGATGCCCATCGCGCTGGCGCACTCGGTGGAACTCAACGCGGTCACCATCGACACCGACAGTGGCCCCCATCTGAACGCCACCTGGACGTGGGCGCCCACCGCGCTGGATCGCGAAGCTGTCACCCGGATCAGCCGGTTGTGGTTCGACGCCCTGGCGGGTATCTGTGCCCATGTCAGGCGGGGTGGAGGCGGGTTGACCCCGTCGGACATCGCACCAGCACGGCTGGGGCAGCAGCAGATCGATGCGCTGCACAGCGAATTCCCCATTGCCGACGTGCTTCTGCTGACGCCCTTGCAGCAGGGACTCCTGTACCACGCCGGCATTGCGAACTCGTCCGGTGATGACGTCTACGCGGTGCAACTCGACCTGGCATTGAGTGGTCCGCTCGATGTGCACCGGCTCCATGACGCCGTGCAGACAGTGGTCAGCCGACATCCGCATCTGGCGGCCCGCTTCTGTCCACAATTCGAGCAACCCGTGCAGGTAATTCCCACCGATCCGGTGACGCCCTGGCGGTATATCGAGTTGGATGCCAACAGCATTGGCGTCGACGAGCAGATCGAGGAGATCTGCGCGGCCGAACGTGCCGCAGTGTGCGACCTCGAGAACCAGCCCGCCTTCCGAACCGCGCTCATCCGCATCGCGAACGACCGGCACCGGTTTGTACTGACCAATCACCACATCGTGCTCGACGGCTGGTCGATGCCGATCCTGATGCAGGAGGTCTTCGCCTGCTACCAGGGACTGCGGCTGCCCGCGGCCTCGCCGTATCGCAGTTTCATGACATGGCTGGCCGAGCGCGATCACCATGCCGCCCATGCGGCGTGGCGTGAGGTGTTGGCCGGTTTCGACACTCCGATTCTCGTGGGACCGCCGCAACAGCTGCGGTTCGGGCAGCGAAGCGTCGGCTCGTATCGGCTGCCTGCGAAGACGACGAGGGCCCTCACCAAGCTGGCGCGCTCGCATCACACCACCGTCAACGTCGTATTGCAGGGGGCCTGGGCACTTTTGCTCAGCTCGCTGACCGGAGAACATGACGTCGCCTTCGGAACTGTCGTCTCCGGTAGGTCGCCGGAGGTGGACGGCGCGGATTCGATGGTGGGCCTGCTGATCAACACGGTGCCGGTGCGGGCCACCTTCACCCCGGACACGACCACGGCGGACCTGCTGGACCAGCTGCAAAGTGCCCACAACGACACGCTCGAACACCAGCACGTGGCGCTCAGCGACATCCATCGCATGACCGGCCAGGACAAGTTGTTCGACACCGTCTTCGTCTACGAGAACTACCCGACTGACGTCGGAACGCAACCGGGCGGGGACGGATTGGCCATCACTGGTTTCAGCAGCCGCGACTACTACCACTATCCGATCGCGGTGCAAGCCGGGCCGGGCCGCGAGTTGGAGCTTCGCGTCCAATATGACACCGATGTGTTCGACGCGGAGACCATCGAAGCGCTCATGGAGCGGTTCAAGAAGGCATTGGTGGAGATGACCGCTCATCCGGGCCGCCGGTTGTCGTCCCTGGATCTGCTCAAGAGGACAGAGAAGTCGCTCCTGGATAGGTGGGGCCGCACAGCGGCGTTGGCTCCGTTGGCGACGACAGGGGCACCTGAGCCCGCAACATCTGGGACCGACGGCGCCTATCGCCCCCCGGCCACCTTGATTGAGCAGATCCTGGCCAGCATCTATGCCGAGGTGCTCGGTGTGGACCGGGTCGGGGTGGAGGAGTCGTTCTTCGATTTGGGCGGTGATTCGATTTCTGCGATGCGTGCTATCGCCGCGATCAACGGAGCTCTCGACGTCGAACTCACGATGCTCACACTGTTCGATGCCCCGTCGGTGCGGCGCCTGGCCCAGGAGTTGGCAAACGCGCCGGCGCAGTGAACGGTCGCCGCGCCGACCGCGGGGGACCGGCGCGGCGATCACCACATATAGGGCACCAGGCGGTAGCGGGCTTTCTGCGCGTACTCGCGGTATCCGTCCAACTCTTCGACCAGTAGCTTCTCTTCATCCCGGATGCGGACGATGAGCATGACGACGCCCGGTATGACGGGCAGGAGACCCCAGTAGGAGCCGAGTGCCAGGGGGAAGCCGATGATCGTCAGCACGTTGCCGGTGTACATGGGGTGCCGCACGAGCCCGTACAGGCCCGTGGAGACGAGCTTCTGATCCGACTCCACCTGGACGGTGGAGGCCGCGAAGCTGTTCTGGATGACCACCAGGCTCGTGACGCCCAGCCCGACGGCTACCAAGACATCACCGGCCACGCAGATCGCTGCCGGCACCGACGACCAGCTGAAGCGATGGTCGAGGGCGCTGACCACCACCATTGCCGCCAGTGAGGCGTACCAGCCGGCGATGAGGACTTTCTGCAGGGTCCGAGTCTCCGCACCCGGCCCGGCGTGCTTGCGCCGTTGGTGCGCATCAGGGTTTGCGCGTTGCAGGTAGATGGTGGGGATCCACGTCGAAAGGGCGAACACCACGAGGAAGGCCCAGGCTTGCCAGAAGTCGAAAGTTCCGGCGAGGGCGAACAGCACCAAGCCGAACACGGCGAGCTCGACGAGCCCGAATCCCACAACTCTCGCAACGGCTTTCACAATCCTCCTGTCGTCCGTCGCAGCATCGACTGCCCGCGGGCACAATGCAGCGCAGGGCTCAACCTACCGTCGGTCAGTCGGAAGACGGGTGCGTTTGGCCTCATGGCGCGATCCGGGCGGTGCAGCCACGTTTCGAAGACTTGCTGCCGTAGCGTCCGCTCGTATGTATGAAGTTCCCGACGGCAGACGGAAGACGGCCACCACGGTTGCCGTGGCCTCGGCAATCATCCTGGCGGTTTCTTTCGTGGCACTCTTTCTCGTCTTGAGCAGCGATGCGCTGACATCAAATCTGATGAGCGGCGCCTATCCGTCGACCACAGAGATGGTGCAGGCGCGCGGGGGAGCGGTACTGAGTGTTGCTTTGGCGATAGTCGGCTATGGCGGACTGATCCGGGCCGCGGTGATAAGCAAAACCACGACGGTGAAAGTTCTGAGCGGGGTGTTCGGCGTCGCGCTGATCGGGTACCTACCCGCCGCGCTCTTCGTCTGCGCTACTGCCTTCCAATGACTTCTCTGGTGCCCTCGGTGAGATTCGAACTCACACTGTACGGGTTTTGAATCCGTTTCCTCTGCCAGTTGGGATACGAGGGCGTGCCGATCAGTGCTGCGGCCTACCACCATAGAGGATGGCCCCGCGGTCGCCGAACGGCGGCCTCCACGACACAATGTTTCCCATGACCGGGTCACCGAATGACGCTGATAGCCCCCGCCGAGTGCTGATCGCCGAGGATGAGGCGCTCATCCGCCTCGACCTCGCCGAGATGCTCCGTGAAGAGGGCTACGAGGTCGTCGGCGAGGCCGGCGACGGGCAGGAGGCCGTCGAACTCGCCGAGGCACTCCGCCCGGACCTGGTGATCATGGACGTCAAGATGCCGCGTCGTGACGGGATCGACGCGGCCTCCGAGATCGCCAGTAAGCGCATCGCCCCGATCGTCATCCTGACCGCGTTCAGCCAGCGGGAGCTCGTCGAGCGCGCCCGTGATGCCGGGGCGATGGCGTACCTCGTCAAGCCCTTCAGCATCACCGACCTGGTCCCGGCCATCGAGGTCGCGGTCAGCCGGTTCAGCGAGATCGCCGCGCTGGAAAACGAAGTGGCGACGCTGGGGGATCGTCTGGAGACCCGCAAGCTGGTCGAGCGGGCCAAGGGTTTGCTGCAGACCAAACACCAGATGAGCGAGCCCGAGGCCTTCAAGTGGATTCAGCGGGCCGCGATGGACCGTCGTACCACCATGAAACGCGTGGCCGAGGTGGTGCTGGAGACCCTCGAGGATTCCGAGGACTCGCCCGTTCAGGAGAGCTGATCGGCGGGCCCGGTTGTTAATTGTGGGTTTCCGCCGGGCCGAAATTCCACGTTCACCCAGGATCCACGGAAGAACCATTCACTCAACATCCCGCACTCGGGCCGGTGGTTGGCTATGTTCTACCCGAAGCTCCGGCGCCCAGCCCTCACAAGGTCAGGGCGCCGGTGCCGCTGACAACTCTGACCCGGAGGTGAAGCGTGCGCGGTCGCGTGGCACGGAAAGCATTTGCTCTCGGAAGTGCGGGTGTGGTTGCCCTGGCGATTGCCGGCTGTAACCAATCCTCGCCGGAAGGCGAGGCATCGCAGACCAATTTGAACATCGTCGAGAAGGTTCAGATCGACGAGAACGGTGCCGAGATCAAGGCCGCCGAGGGTGTCAGCCCCGCCGACCCTGCCGGCGACGGCAAGGCCAACTGCCCGCCGGTGATGATCGGCATGATGGGCGCGCTCAACGGCCCGGATGCCGCGCTGGGCATCAACATCAAGAACGGCGTGCAGTTGGCGATCGACAAGCACAACGCCGCCAACGCCGGCTGCCAGGTGCAGCTCAAGAGCTTTGACACCGAGGGTGATCCGCAGAAGGCGAGCGGCGTCGCGCCGCAGATCGTCGACGAGGCGTTCATCATCGGCTTGATCGGCCCTGCGTTCTCGGGCGAGACCAAGGCCACCGGCGACGTGTTCAACCAGGCGGGCCTGGTCGCCGCGACGGCATCGGCCACCAACGTGACGTTGAGTGAGAACGGGTGGCGGACCTTCTTCCGCGGCCTGGCCAACGACGGCGTGCAGGGTCCCTCGGTGGCCAACTACCTCAAGAACACGCTCGGCAACAAGAAGGTGTGCGTTGTCGACGACAGCACCGACTATGGGCTCGGACTGGCCGAAGCGGTGCGTGAAACCCTTGGCCCGGTTGCCGATTCGTCGTGCAACATCTCGGTGAAGAAGGGCGACAAGGAGTTCTCGGCTGCGGTCACCCAGATCAAGGGTGCCGCGCCGGATTCCGTGTTCTACAGCGGTTACTACTCTGAGGCCGCACCGTTCGTGCAGCAGCTCAAGGACGGCGGTGTGACGGCGACGTTCGTCAGCGCCGACGGCACCAAGGACCCACAGTTCGTCAAGCAGGCAGGCGAATCGTCAAAGGGTTCGTTGCTGTCCTGCCCGTGCGGCCCGGCGACCGGTGCGTTCGCCGACGAATACACCCAGAAGTTCGGCCAGGCACCGGGCACGTACAGCACCGAGGGCTATGACCTGGGCACCATCCTGCTCAAGGGCATCGACTCCGGTGCCATCACCCGGCCGGCCCTGTTGGACTTCGTCCGCAAGTACGAGGGCCAGGGTGTGGCACGCAAGTACCAGTGGACCGACAAGGGCGAGCTGACCACCACCTTGATCTGGATGTACGAAGTCAAGTAGTCCCTCTGACGGAACGCGTCCGAGACCGTAGCCCGGACTCGGACGCGTTTCGTTTCACATCACGAAGTCAGGAGCCGCCGCCGGATGATCCACCAGTGCGTCGAGCAGTCCGCCTGCCTGGCATCCAACATCAGCTTCAACCTGGATGGCCTGCGAGACGGCTTCTGGCAGTTGACGATCGACGGCCTCTCATGGGGTGCGATCTACGCACTGGTGGCAGTCGGCTACACGCTGGTGTTCGGCGTGCTGCGCCTGATCAACTTCGCGCACTCCGAGATCTTCATGCTGGGCATGTTCGGCGCGTATTTCTGTCTGGATGTGATCCTCGGGTTCACCCCGAGCGGTAATGCCTACAACAAAGGCGTGGCGCTGACGGTGTTGTATCTGGCCATCGCCATGCTGTTCGCGATGCTG
This sequence comes from Mycobacterium sp. NPDC004974, assembly GCF_053600815.1. Classification (NCBI taxonomy): domain Bacteria; kingdom Bacillati; phylum Actinomycetota; class Actinomycetes; order Mycobacteriales; family Mycobacteriaceae; genus Mycobacterium; species Mycobacterium sp. NPDC004974. The sequence goes on from NZ_JBSGAQ010000011.1 coordinate 11,631, forward strand.
GTCTCGGGATCGGCTGCGGTCGGGCTGGAACTCATCGCCTACCGGCCGCTCCGAAAACGCAATGCCCGCGCCCTGACCTTCCTGATCACGGCCATCGGAATGTCGTTCGTGCTGCAGGAGTTCGTGCACTTCGTGTTGCCGAAGCTGATGAAGGGCTACGGCGGGAGTAACGCGCAACAGCCCATCGTCCTGGTCCAGCCGAAGGCTCAATTCACGATTTTCGGCGCCACGGTGTCGAACGTGACGCTGGTGATCGTGGGCGCGGCGCTGGTGCTCGCGGTGCTGACCGACATCGCGATCAATCGCACGAAGTTCGGCCGCGGTATCCGGGCCGTCGCGCAGGACCCGACCACGGCGACACTGATGGGGGTCTCCCGGGAACGCATCATCATGCGGACCTTCCTCATCGGCGGTCTGCTGGCGGGTGCCGCGGCGCTGCTCTATACGTTGAAGGTGCCGCAGGGCATCATCTACTCGGGCGGATTTCTGCTCGGTATCAAGGCATTCTCGGCGGCGGTGCTGGGCGGCATCGGTAATCTCCGCGGCGCCCTGCTGGGCGGTCTGCTCCTGGGCATCATGGAGAACTACGGGCAGGCGGTCTTCGGAACGCAGTGGCGCGACGTCGTGGCATTCGTTCTGCTGGTGCTGGTCCTGCTATTCCGGCCGACCGGCATACTCGGTGAAAGCCTCGGGAGGGCGCGGGTATGAGCGAGCATCACGGTTCAGAGTCCGCCGGGTCGGTGACCAGGACGCTGCTGGCTCCCGGCGACGCCATTCGCGACTGGTGGTCCACGCTGCCCCGGATGGCCAAATGGCTTGTCGGGGTGCTGGGTTTCGGATTGCTGGCGCTGCTGCCGTTGTTCACCCCGAGCTTCCTCAACACCACGGGCATCAGTTTCGGCGGCACCATGGCCCAGTTCGCGATGGTCGCCATCATCGCGATCGGGCTCAACGTCGTCGTCGGGCAGGCGGGCCTGCTCGACCTCGGTTATGTCGGCTTCTACGCGGTCGGCGCCTACACCGTCGCGCTGCTGACCAGCCCCGACAGCCCGTGGAACAAGGTGGGTCCCAACGGGTTTCTCAGCAAGGACTGGGCGTGGCTGTCCTGTGTGCCGCTGGCCATGGCGGTCACCGCGCTGGCCGGGCTCATCCTGGGAACGCCCACCCTGCGGTTGCGCGGAGACTATCTGGCCATCGTCACCCTCGGATTCGGTGAGATCATTCGCCTGCTCGCCGACAACCTGTCCGACGTCACCAACGGTTCGCGAGGGCTCAATCAGGTCGCGTACCCACGGCTGGGGGAAAGCGAGAAGCTGCCCAACGGCGTGTTCTCCAGCGGTAACTCGGCCGGTGAGGCGAACTACGGCACCTGGTGGTTCTGGCTGGGGCTGATCCTGATGATCGGCATCCTGCTGTTGGTCGGCAACCTGGAGCGCAGCCGCGTGGGGCGCGCCTGGGTGGCGGTCCGCGAGGACGAGGATGCCGCAGAGGTGATGGGCGTCAACACCTTCCGGTTCAAGCTGTGGGCTTTCGTGATCGGCGCCGCGATCGGTGGCCTCTCGGGTGCGCTCTATGCCGGCCAGGTCCAGTACGTCGCGCCGCCGACGTTCAACATCATCAACTCGATGTTGTTCCTGTGCGCGGTGGTACTGGGCGGTCAGGGCAACAAACTCGGCGTCATCTTCGGCGCGTTCATCATCGTGTATCTGCCCAACCGGCTTTTGGGGGTCGAGTTCCTCGGGATCAACCTCGGCGATCTGAAGTACCTGTTCTTCGGCCTCGCGCTGGTGGTGCTGATGATCTTCCGGCCGCAGGGGCTGTTCCCCGTGCGCCAGCAGCTGTTGACCTATGGCAGATCGGCTCGACAGTTGTTGCGCGGCAATACGGACAAGGAGCCGGCGCTGTGACCGAGCCCATGCCCGGCCTGACCGGGAGCGTCGAAGAACTGGCCGGGGTACACCGGGAAATCCAGGCAGCCGAGGGTGAGATCCTGTTGGAGACACAGGATCTCACGGTCAAGTTCGGTGGCCTGGTCGCCCTGGACTCGGTCAGCTTCAACATCCGCCGCGGTGAGATCCTCGGTCTGATCGGCCCCAACGGTGCGGGCAAGACCACCTGCTTCAACGCGATCACCGGCGTCTACCGGCCCAGCTCGGGATCGGTCATCTTCGACGGCGCCCCGCTGGGCCGGATCAAGCGCCACCAGATCACGCGTCGTGGAATCGCCCGTACGTTCCAGAACATCCGGCTCTTCGGCGAGATGACCGCGCTGGAGAACGTGATGGTGGGAACCGATGCGCGGCACAAGACCTCGGTGCCCGGAGCTCTGGTGCGTTCCCCACGCCATCGCCGCGAGGAGCGGTCGGCGATCGAGCGAGCGGCTGCATTACTTCACTTTGTCGGGATCGCCCATCGTGGCGAGGAGAAGGCCAAGAATCTGCCCTACGGTGACCAACGCCGCCTTGAGATCGCCCGCGCACTGGCCACCGAGCCCAAGCTGTTGTGCCTGGACGAGCCGGCCGCCGGGTTCAACCCGGCCGAGAAGGCGTCACTGATCGAGCTGATCCGCAAGATCCGCGACGACGGCTACACCGTGCTGTTGATCGAGCACGACATGCGTCTGGTGATGGGCGTGACCGACCGCATCGTGGTGCTCGAATTCGGCCGCAAGATCGCCGACGGATTGCCACACGAAATCCGCGAGGACCCGAAGGTCATCGCCGCGTATCTGGGGGTACCCGATGACGAGCTCGGCTGAGACCAGCCCGCCGGTGCTGCTCGAGGTGCGCGATGCGGTGGTGCACTACGGCCGGATCAAGGCGTTGCACGGGGTTTCGCTGGTGGTGCACGAGGGGGAGTTGGTGACCCTGCTGGGCTCCAACGGAGCCGGCAAGACGACCGTGATGCGGGCGATCTCGGGCCTCCGGCCGCTGACCTCGGGCTCGGTCTGGTTCGAGGGTCGCGACATCTCCCGGGTGAAAGCACATCAGCGCGTGATCGACGGGCTGATCCAGGCTCCCGAGGGTCGCGGGGTGTTCCCCGGCATGACCGTGCTGGAGAACCTCGAGATGGGTTGCTATGGACGCAAATTCGCGTCCCGCGCGGAGCATGACGAACGGTTGGACTGGGTGTTCGAAACGTTCCCCAGGCTGGCCGAGCGGCGCTCGCAGGTGGGCGGCACCCTCTCCGGCGGGGAACAGCAGATGCTGGCCATCGGCCGGGCGCTGATGGCCCGGCCCAGGGTGCTGTTGCTCGACGAGCCGTCGATGGGGCTGGCGCCGATGGTGATCTCGCAGATCTTCAAGATCATTTCCGAGATCAACGCCCAGGGCACCACGGTGTTGCTGGTCGAGCAGAACGCCCAGCAGGCGCTGAGCCGGTCCGACCGCGCCTACATCCTGGAGACCGGCAACGTCACCCGTACCGGTGATGCGCGGGAATTGTTGGCAGACGACAGCATTCGCGCCGCGTACTTAGGCGTCGCATAGCCCCAGCGCTCGAAACCCAGACGCCGCGAGCGTGCGGGTATGCCGGCGACACGCCGCGCTGGTTTCGATTTTTGCGCACGCTCACGGCACGCTGGGGTGGTGATGGTAGCCAAATCGATCGCACTGTTCGTCCTCGCCGCGGTATTGGAGATCGGCGGGGCCTGGCTGGTGTGGCAGGGCGTCCGCGAGCATCGCGGTTGGATGTGGATGGGCGCCGGGGTGATCGCGCTCGGCGCCTACGGCTTCGTCGCGGCGTTCCAGCCCGACGCCCATTTCGGTCGGGTGCTGGCCGCCTACGGCGGGGTGTTCATCGCCGGTTCGTTGTTGTGGGGCATGGCCGCCGACGGTTTCCGGCCCGACCGCTGGGACGTCACCGGTGCACTCGTGGCCCTGGCGGGCGTCGGTCTGATCATGTACGCCCCGCGCTGACCGTCAGCCCAGATGGGCGCTGTCGTCCTCGAGGTCGTCGCGGTTCAGACCCATCGGTGTGGCGGCCGGAACGTCCCCGGCGGCCACCACCTGCCGGGTGATCGGTGTCAGCACCCGGAACAGGGTGGTGATCTCGTCGTCGGTCAACGCATCCAGCGCACCGAGGGCCAGGGCATCGGTGCGGTCCTCGATGGCCTGCTTGATGTCTCGGCCGGCGTCGGTGAGGTCGCCCCCGTCGTCCAACCAGCCACGCGACCGCAATCGCTCGACGTATTCCGCCCACTGCTCGTCGTCGTAGTCGCGGCCGCGCATGATCATCTCGCGCGGCACCCGCCCGGCCGCGGCGTGCAGCACATTGCATTCCCGGCCGCTGATGCCCTCGGCGACCAGCACCGCGATATGGCCGTCGCCGCGTTGCTCACGCAGCAGGGTGACCGCGTGCCAGAGTTTGGCGACCGGCTCGTCCGGCCACGGCAGGGCCCGGTTGGCGGCGTAGAGCGGCCGGCCATCCAACGGCGCGGTGCGGGCGGCCTTGGCGGTCAGCTCGGCCGCGAGGCGCGTGGACTCTGAGTCGATCACCCCGGAGCGCCGCAGCGCCGCGACCGCCGAGTCCGACCGCACCTGCAGAAGCCTTGCCGGACTTGCCTTGTCCCAGGCCGCGGGCAGGGCCCTGGACACCCGTTCGGTGGTGAAGTTGTAGAAGGCCGCGGCGACGACTTCGGGCGGCACGATGCCCAGCGGGGCTGAGCGGGCGCCGAAGTACCCCATCCAGAAGCCGGGGTAGCCCAAGTCCGCGAATGCCGCGAGCGATTCCGGGGCGAAGTAGGTGACCCCGTGTACCGGCTCCAGCCGGTCGAAGAAACGACGTGCCAATGCCGGAGAACGACCCATACAGCTAGTTAAGCATCGGGTCCGTCGCCGTCGATCACCGCGGTGGCGGCCTCGTCGATGATGGCCCGCATCGCCCGTTCGGCGGAGTCCTCGTCGCGCAGCCGTATGGCCCGGGCCACCTCGTCGTGCAACGCGATGGCCGCCGGGTTGGGGGAGTCCGGCATCAGCCCGCGTTGGGTACGTCCGGCCAGGACCTCGGCCACGACGTCGTTGAGTGCACGGAACATCTCGTTGCCGCTGGCATCCAGGAGTGTCTGGTGGAAAACCTTGTCGGCCAACAGGTATGCGTCGAGATTGCCGGAACGGCCGTGCACCACCATGTCCGAGACCGCAGCGGCCAGGATTCGGCATTGATCCGGGTTGGCCCGCCGCGCGGCGAGCGCTGCGGCGGCAGGTTCAAAACCCCGCCGAAGTTCCGACAGTGATGCCAGCAGCGCGGCGCGGTCGCCGGCCTGCAGGCGCCAGCGGATCAGTCTGGGGTCGAACACATTCCACTTGCGCGAGGGCTGGACGGTGATCCCGACCCGGCGCCGCGATTCCACCATGCCCATCGACTCCAGCACCCGGATCACCTCGCGGGCGACGCTGCGGGATACCTCGTGCTCGGTGCTGAGCCGGTCCAGGGTCAGCACCTGGTCAGCCGCCAGCTCGCCGGAGACGATTCCGGTGCCGAGCGCGGTGAGCACGCTGGCGTGCAGCGCGCCGACGTTTGAGGGCGAGGACACGGTTACATCCTGTCATATCCGGCACCGGGAGGTTAATAAACAGATGTAATCGAGATGCGCTTGCAAACGTATGCTTTTTAAGCCAGGATGTGTGACGGCAGACACATATTGTGGAGGCGGATGTATGGGTTCACCAGTCGTGGTCATGGGCGTATCGGGGTCGGGCAAGTCGACCGTCGGCGCCGCGCTGGCGCAGCGGATGCGGGTACCGTTCGCCGACGCCGACGACTTTCACCCCGCCGCCAACATCGCCAAGATGTCTGCCGGCCACGCCCTCGACGACGACGATCGCTACCCCTGGCTGGAATCGATCGGTGAGTGGCTCGCCGAGCACCACGACGGCGGTGTGATGGGTTGCTCGGCGCTCAAACACAAGTACCGCGACCAATTGCGGCGACGCTGCGCCGATGTGGTGTTTCTGTATCTGAGCGGATCCGCCGAGGTGATCCGCCGGCGCCAGGCCAGCCGACCCGGGCATTTCATGCCGGCCGCGCTGCTGGACTCCCAATTCGCGACGCTGGAGCCGCTCGGTCCCGACGAGGCCGGTATCGCCATCGACGTGGATCAGGGCATCGACGCCATCGTCGATGAATATGTGGCCCGATCCGCCACTGCGACAACAGAACAGGGGAACCGATGACCTCGGCGCTCACTCCGCTCGCGGCCGGGACGGAACTGGTTGAACCGGTGGCGGGCGGCGCGCAGCTGGTCCTGGCCGCATTGGCCGGCATCGCCCTGATCGTCGTTCTCATCACCGTCGTCAAACTGCATCCGTTCCTGGCCCTGATCTTCGGCGCGCTGACCGTGGGCATGGCTGCGGGTGAGAACGTCAGCGACGTGCTCGCCTCGTTCTCCAGCGGCTTCGGTTCCACCGCTGCCAGCGTCGGGATATTGATCGCTCTCGGTGCGATGTTCGCCAAGCTGTTGGCCGACTCCGGGGGAGCGGACGAGATCGTGGACACCATCGTCGGGCACGCGTCACCGCGCGCGCTGCCGTGGGCAATGGCGTTGGTGGGCGCGGTTATCGGTCTGCCGATGTTCTTCGAGATCGGACTGGTGTTGTTGATGCCGGTGATCTACCTGGTGGCCCGTCGTTCTCAACTGTCCTTGATCACGGTCGGCATCCCCGCGCTGGCGGGCCTGTCGGCCATGCACGGATTCGTACCACCACACCCGGGACCCGTCGCCGCGATCTCATTGCTCAACGCCGACCTCGGTGTCACGCTGGCGCTGGGTGTGCTGGTGGCAATCCCAACGATCGTGGTGGCAGGTCCGCTGTTCGGCAAGTTGGCCGGACGATGGGTGGTCCTTGAGGTCCCCGACCGGTTCGACGCCTCGGACGCTCCGGGCCCGGACGCCGGCGGCGGTGCCGCGGCCGGCACGACCACGACGACGACCACCGCCACCAAGGCGCGACCGACCTTCGGCATCACCATGTTCAGCGTTCTGCTGCCGGTGGCACTGATGATGGGCAAGGCCCTCGTCGACATCTTCGTGGACGACAAGTCGCACCTGCTGCGTCAGACGTTCGACATCCTCGGCCAGCCCTTGATGGCGTTGCTGATCGCGGTGGTGGTCGGCATGTTCACCCTCGGTGGCGGCGCCAAGATGACTCGAGACCAAATCGTGAAATGCATTGAGTCGTCGCTGCCTCCGGTGGCCGGGATCATTCTGATCGTCGCCGCCGGTGGCGGGTTCAAGCAGGTCCTCGTCGACACCGGCATCGGCACCCTGCTCGCCGAATGGGCCAAGGGCGCCAACTTCTCGGTGGTTCTGCTGGCGTGGGTGCTGGCTGTGCTGATCCGGTTGGCCACGGGGTCGGCCACGGTGGCCACCATCACCGCGTCGTCGCTCATGCTGGGCCTGGTCGAGGGGATGAGTACCGGGGAGGTGTCCCTGGTCGTGCTCGCGGTGGGTGCCGGCTCGTTGTTCTTCTCCCACGTCAACGACGCCGGATTCTGGCTCGTGAAGGAGTATTTCGGGATGACCGTGGGCCAGACCATCAAATCCTGGTCACTGATGGAGACCACACTGTCGGTAGCGGGTCTGGTTTTCGTCCTGCTGCTGGGTCTGGTGATCTGAGCCGGCAACCCGAGCCCCCCACGTGGGGTGCCCGTGCGAACGGGCGCCCCACGCAACGGTTCTCAGCCCCGGACCACCTGTGTTCCGCCGGCGAGTTCGTCGTGCTTGCCCTGTTTGGTCGGGCTGCTGCTGATGGTCACCGCGATGATGATCATCGCGACGATGGCCAGGAAGCCGCCCACGAACGGGATGATCGTCAGCAGGGTGAAGGCGTTGCGAATCGCCGACTGCGCGGCCGTCGGCTTCGGCGCGTTGCCCGGACCGTGCACGGCGAGCCCGAGCATCTTCTTGCCCGGCGTCGCGCCCGTGGCCACCTCGAAAGCCACGTAATAGACGAACATCAGCAGTCCGGTGAACAGGCCGGTCACCCAGTAGTTCGACAGCGAGTCGGTGACGAACGACAGGAAGAACGCCACGATCATGACGAGGATGCCGTCGATCACCCGGGCAAACCAGCGCCGGCCCAGGCCGCCCGGGGTTTGCGTGCCGTAGGGCGGTGGGTAGCCGCCGGGTTGTCCGTACTGCCCGAATTCCGGTTGATAGTCACCCGTGCTCATGACACAACGCTACCGATCGCGGCGCTGGTCGAGTTGGGTTCGTGCGAGATCGGCAAGAGCGGCGGAGCGTTCCCGGGCCGCCTCAGCCAGTTCGGGTGCGCGTTCGCGGGCAACAAGGGCGAGCTCGCCGGCCCGCGCGCGGGCGGCGTCGGCCACTTCGGGTCCATGTTCGCGCGCGAGTTGGGCCAACTCGGCGGCCAATTCCGTCGCCCGTTCCACGGCCGCGTCGGCGAGTTCGCGGCCACGTTCGGCACCGACGGCCAGACCATGTCCGATCTTCTCGGCGATCGCGCTGTCGGCGATCGCGTCACCGCCTGCCGCCACACCGGGAACGGCGGCAGCGACACTGGCTGAGACCTGCCGCGCGGCACGGCGTCCACGCCATGCCAGCGACGGCTTGCCCGCGGTGTCGGCGGCCGCGATGATCAGGCCGCCCAGCAGGCTCACGTCGGTGAGAAACTCGCGGCGTTGCGCCGCAGCGTGTTGCGGATCGGAATCTTTCAGCAATGCCTGTGAGCCAATGCTTCTTGGAATCATCGTGACGGCAAGCGCCGCCGCGGTCAGCCGGGGGGCCCGGCCGAGGGCCAGGAGCAACCCACCGGCCACCTGCACCGCCGCGTTGACCCGGGTAACCGCGTCGGCGTTGTTCGGAACCCCGGCCCCCACCGGGCCAGGTAGTGCACTCAGCGCGCCGAGTGTTCTGCGTGTCGTCTCGGCGGAGGTACTCGGATCGCGCAGGGTGTCGACACCTCGGGCGATGAACGTCGCAGACAGCATGGGACGGGCGATTCGTCTGATCAACATGGGCTAGGAGTTCCCCTCGCCGGCCATGGCAAACCTGTCGGGTCAGGTCAGTGCCGCCCGGTCAGCAGCAGTTCGCTGAGGTGGGTGGTGGTCTGTACTCCGTCGTCGTAGCCGCCCTGATCGCCGAGCGCGTTCATGATCGCCAGCGTGTAGCGCTGCTGCGGCCCGGCGAAACCGACGCTGTTGACCACCCAGCCGCCCTGTTCGAGTGACCAGCCGTCCTTGTTGCCGGGGTTCATCGCCGGGCCGGCGCCCCAGACGCCCCACTGTTGGTTGGCGTCGACGTGCTGCAGCGCATCCACGATGCCCGCCGTCTCGGCCGGTGTGAGGCTGGTGAGGGTGTAGCTCATCAACCGGTCCAGATCCTCGGGCGTGGCCTTCTGGAAGCCCCAGTACGGGTAAATCCGGCTGAACCCCCGCTGCGGTTGCAGCCCGGTCAGCCCGTAGGCCGGGAAATCGGCGTTGAACGCCTGGTGGTCGGTGCCGCTGTACCGGGCCCACAGGGTGTCGGCGGCATCGTCGTCCGAAGAGCGCAGCATCGCCGCAATGAGTGCCCGGTCCGAATCGGTCAGCGTCACGGTGCCGGCACGTTGTCTGGTCAGCAGGTCGACGACCATCCCGAGCTTGATCGTGGACGCCGTCCACACTTGTTCGCCGGCGTGGGCATTCCGGTAGACGCCACCCGTGGTGCGGTCGCGCAGAACGTAGCCGACCGTGCCGGGGCGGGTCGCCAGATAGGCGTCAGCGCCTGCGATGCGCTCGGCGAAGTCGCAATCCGTTCCGGTCGTGCAGGCCGCATTCGCCGACGGGACGGTGCTGCCGCAGGCGATGACGACGAGTACACAAAGACAGAACAGGAGGCGGCGCATAGGAGTAGCTTCGCAGGCGTGCGTCGCATGGTCGGCATCGACGGTGGGCGATGAATTACGACTGGGAAGAGTTGGGCGGGGGTGTGTGGCGCACCCGCCTTCCTTTTCTGGATGTGACGGTCGGACTCGTCAGTGGCAGCGCGCAAGCCCTGTTGGTCGATTCCGGCACCACATTGGCCGAGGCCCGGGGGATCGAGGCCGACGTTGCGGAGCTGACAGGACAACGAGTCGGCCATATCGTCCTGACACACAACCATTTTGACCATGTCCTGGGCTGTTCATGGTTCAAGGACGTCGAAATCCATTGCACGCCAGAGGTTGCCGCCGCCATGGACTCCGGCCGGGCGCACCTGCGCGAGGATGCGATCCGCTACGGTGCCGACGCCGGCGATGTCGACGCGGCCATCGCATCGATGCCGGTTCCTGTGCACCAAGTGTCGGGCGGCGATATCGATCTCGGCGGCCGGACCGTGAGCATCAGTCGTCCGGGCCGGGGCCACACCAGCCACGACCTGATCGTCACAGTGCCGGACCGGCACACGGTGGTGTTCTGCGGTGACCTCGTCGAGCAGTCAGGTGACCCGGTTATCGACGCCGACTCCGACCTCGAAGCCTGGCCGGCCACCCTGGAGGCGGTGCTGGCCGCGGGCGGGCAAGACGGGGTGTTCGTCCCCGGCCACGGCGCAGTGGTCGACGCGCATTTCATCCGGCTCCAGCAGCGCTGGCTGAGCGCCTGGTCCACTTCGTGATCCCCGCCGACAAATTTAGTTAGCCCATATGCGACGATTCGCCGATGACCGAGGTTGACGCCCATTTCGTGCAGTCCGAGCAGGACAGGTTCCAGCCGACCCGCTTTGCACAGAGCCACTGGGGTGAAGATCATCTCAACGGCCCGGCGCTGGTGGGGCTCGCTGCCCGGGCGCTGGAATCAGCCTTCGGACTGCCCGAGTTTCTGCCGGCCCGGCTGACCGTCGACCTGTTCAAAGCCGCGCGTGGACTGCCGACGACGACGAAGGTGGCGTTGATCCGGGACGGTCGGCGGGTCCGCAACTCCGAATGCGAGCTGGTGCAGGACGGCGTGACCGTGGCGCGCGCGACGTTGGTGCAGTACCGGTTGAGCGCGCCCCCGCGGGGTGAAGAGTGGACGGCGCCCGCCCGGTGGTTCGAACCGCCGGCCGCACTCGATGGGGACCGGACGACGTATATGGGCAGTGATGCGGGTGGTTGGAGTCGCGCCATCGCCGAGCACCAGAATGCGTCCCGCAAGCGGTTCATGAACCGCACCATCACCGTGGTGCAGGGGCAGCCGAACTCGCCGTTCGTGCGGGCGGCAATGGCAGCGGAGGGCACCAGCCTGGTGACGAACCTGGGCACCGCCGGCGTCGGCTACATCAACGGTGATCTGACGGTCGCCTTGTCGCGCTTGCCCGGTGACGAGTGGATCGGCGTGCAGGCCGATTCGCATCTGGCCGCCGATGGTGTCGCGGTGGGCACATCGACGCTGATCGACAGTGCCGGGGCGTTCGGCACCGGCCTGATCACGGCCATCAGCAACCCGGCGGCTCAGATCGATTTCTCCGCCGACCCATTTCCGGAGCGCACCGCGCCGAGATGACCGTGTGAGCGGCGTAGCCCAATCGGGACGAGGTCCTCGGCTCTCCGCCACCGGCACCGGTTCGGTTGTGCGCTGACGCGTGCGATCTGGGCCACAAGCCGCAGGCTGGATCGGGCTGACCGGCCGTCCCGCGGACCCACGTCTACGAGGAGTTTTCCCGAACCGCGATCATCGCGGTGACAGATCGTGTTGGTCGATTTCGTAGTCCTTTTTGATCGGCCGGATTTGATCTCTTGTATCCGGCTTTCTGGTTGGGCATCGTGGCGGAGCTTCTGTACCACCCTTTGACCCCTGAGCAGCGCTCGCTACATCACCGATCGGCACGGTCATCTCCACCGTGCTCGGCTGCCCGGTACTCGACGCTCTCCGACCGACCGAAAGTACGCATCACATGCCTCGTACCGCGCTTCGCCATGCCCTGATGACGTCTGCCGCAGCCCTTTCAGTTGCGCTGGTTGGTGCCGGTTGCGGTGGTGGGTCCGAGACCGCGTCCTCGGGTGACGGCGGTACGCCCGTGCGCGGTGGCTCCATCGTGTACGGCGCCGATCGTGAGCCCACCTGCCTGGATCCGCACAACTTCGGTGACATGCCGCAGACCTACGTTGCCCGGCAGTACCTCGACTCATTGGTGTCCGAACGCCCCGATGGATCGGTGGTGCCGTGGCTGGCCGATTCATGGACGGTGTCACCGGACGGCCTGGTTTACACCTTCACGATCCGTTCCGGCGTGAAGTTCCACGACGGCACCCCCTTGGATGCCGCTGCGGTGAAGGCCAACTTCGAGCAGATCCTGGATCCGGCGACGCAGTCGCAGACCGATACGGGTTACCTGCGGCCGTACTACAAATCCTCGCGCGCGGTGAACCCCTCTACCTTCGAACTCACGCTGTCCTCGCCGTATTCGGCTCTGCTCCCGGTGCTTTCGCAGGCATTCTTCGGAATCGAGTCGCCCACGGCGATGGCCCGTGGGCTCGAGGCCAACTGCCAATCCCCGGTCGGCACCGGGCCATTCATCGTCAAGCAGTGGAACCGCGGCCAGAGCGTCGAACTGGACCGCAATCCTGACTACAACTCGGCCCCGCAGGATGCCAAGCACCAGGGTCCGGCCTATCTCGACCACGTCAGTTGGAAGTTCCTCGAAGACGGATCGGTCCGGTTCGCCGCGGTGCAGGGTCGCGATGCCGACATCATCTTCAACCCGCCGCCCCAGCAGAAGGCCGCGCTGGAAGCCGACCGCAACCTGGTCCTGCAGGCGTTCACCCATACCGGGCTGCCCAACGGCATCGCGCTGAACACCAGCCATAAGCCGTTCGACGACAAGGCTGTTCGGCAGGCCTTCATCCACGGCGCCAACGCCGAGGCAGCCGTCCGCAGCGCGTATCTCGGAGTGTTCGATTGGGAGCCGGGCCCGCTGTCGTCGACAACGCCCTACTTGCGTCCGGACTTGCGCGATCACTACGCGCACGACCCGGACAAGGCGAACGCCCTGCTGGATTCCGCGGGGTGGAACCAGCGTGACGCCGAGGGCTACCGGACCAAGGACGGCAAGCGGTTGACCGCTCAGTTGGTCTACTCGTCGGATCCGGGGGACACCCCGCCCGCTGATGTGACGCTGTTCCAGAACATCCAGGCCGCCGAGAAACAGATCGGCTTCGATGTGGTGCTCAAACCGCTTCCGGCCGACCAGTACTACGCGGCGTTCACCGACAAGGATGCCTATGACGGCCTGACCGGCGCGTACTGGAACAGCCCCACGCCCGCCGTGTTGTCGATCGTGTATTCCACCGACTCCCTCAAGGCTGCTCCGGGCAACAACATGTCCTGGGTCTCGGACCCCAAGATCGATGACCTGCTGCACCAGGCGGCAGCCTCGAACGACGTCGAGCAGCAGAAGAAGCTCTACGGCGAGGTCCAGCAGATCGTCGCTGAGAATGCCTATCACCTCGGGCTGTACCCCCAGACCACCCGCCTGGTCACCAAGAAGCGGCTCAAGGACGTCTGGATCGAGCCCTCGGAGGGTGAGCCGATACTGCACGACGCGTGGCTGGCGCCATGAGACGCATCCTGACCCGGATCGCCGGGATGATCGGAGTGCTCTGGGGCGCAGCGACATTGACATTCCTGGCTCAGCACCTGATGCCGGGCGACCCGGCTCAGACGATCCTCGGCGGTGCCGGCTCCAAACCCAGCCCCGAGCAACTGGCGGCGGTCAACGAGCAGTACGGATTCAACCGGCCGCTGCCGGTGCAGTACCTGGACTATCTCGGTGGATTGCTCCACGGTGATCACGGGACGTCATATGTGCTCAAGCAGCCGGTGGCCGACATCATCGGGCAGCAGGTGGGCCCGACACTGGTACTGACGATCACTGCTTTGGCGGCCTCCTGGGCGATTGCGGTGGTGGTCACCCTGCTCACCGCCCATCGCAGTCGGGCGCTGGCCACGATCGGTTCCGGCCTGGAGATCTTCCTGGCGGCCTTGCCCCAATATTGGCTGGGCATAGTGCTGTTGGTGATCTTCGCGTTCCAGCTGCACCTGTTTCCGGTGGTCGGCGACGATGGCGTGGCCGGGCTGGTACTGCCGGCCCTGACCCTGGCGCTGCCACTGGCCGGTTTCCTCGGCCAGGTGACCCGCGACGAGTTCTCCTCGGCGATGGAGCAACCGTTCGCGGTGTCGGCGCGGGCACGCGGCATGAGCGACTGGGGTGTGCGCTGGCGACATGCGTTGCGCCACGCGGTGTTGCCCGGTTTGTCGTTGTCGGGTTGGGCTCTGGGGTCGCTGTTCTCCACGGCCGTCATCGTCGAGATCGTTTTCGTGCGTCCCGGTTTGGGCCGCGTCCTGGTCGATGCTGTCTCCAAACAGGACATGCCGGTGGTGGTGGGTGTGACGCTGTTGGTCGCGTTGACGTACGTGGTGGCCAACCTGTTGGTGGACATCGCCTTCGTCCGTGTCGATCCGCGGCTCAGGAGGACATGAGATGGCGGTGCGGATCACCGATGGGCTCACAGCCGGAGCGAGCCTGCGCGGCTGGAGCGGCAGGCGGATTCGGCCCGGGGTGTGGATCGCAGGGCTCTACCTCGCGCTGATGCTGGCCTGGGCGGCGGCGCCATCGCTGTTCACCAGCGAGTCGCCGTATGACACCGATATCGAAGCACCGCTGCAGGTTCCGTCATGGGACCACTGGTTCGGCACCGATGCCTCCGGGCGCGATATCTACACCCGCGTCGTCTATGGTGCCCAGAGTTCACTCGCGATCGGCGTGGGGGCGACCGCGCTGGCGCTGAGCGTTGCCATCGTGTTCGGCCTCGCCTCGGGGCTGGGCGGCCGGTTCACCGACGGTGCGATCAGCCGGTTCCTGGAGGTCGTGCTCGCGCTGCCGGGCATGCTCGTCGCGTTGTTGTTCATCGCGATGCTCGGCCCGGGCGCGGCCACCCAGATTCTGGCGGTGGCGATCGGCTCGGCCGCCGGCTATGCGCGGATGATTCGGGGACAGGTACTGGCCGTCAAGGATTCCGGATATGTCAGTGCAGCGATCGCTCTGGGACACTCCCAACATCGCATCATCACCCGCCACATCTTCCCGAACGCAATGCGCCCATTGGTGGTGCTGGGAACCATGGGGGTCGGCCAGTCGATCGTGTGGGCGTCGTCGCTGAGCTTTCTCGGGCTCGGTGTCGCGCCGCCGGCGCCGGAGTGGGGCGCCATGCTCAACGCCGGGCGAGATTTCGTTTCCACCGCCTGGTGGCTGGAAGTGTTTCCGGGACTGGCGATCGTCGGCTGCACGCTGGCGGTCACCGTCGTCGGCCGCTATCTACAGCAACGTCTGGAAGGACGGCCGACATGACCGAGGTATTGCCGGAACGGGCCGAGCGGACTGATCGGAGGGTGGCCCGGTTGGTGGACGTCTCAGATCTCGAGGTCAGCTTCGGCACCGGGGGGAGTCGCCGCCAGGTGGTCCACGGCGTATCCCTGCATGTCGACGCGGGGGAATGCCTGGCCATCGTCGGAGAATCCGGCTCGGGCAAAAGCGTCACCGCGCGCACCCTGTTGGGCTTGACCGGCTCAGGCTCGAATGCTTCGCTGCAGGTGACGGCGAACCGGCTTGAGGTCGTGGGCGAATCGGTACTGGGATACCGCGACCGGGACTGGCGGGCCGTCCGCGGCAAGAAGGTCGGTTTCGTGTTGCAGGACGCCCTGGTGTCCCTGGATCCGCTGCGCAGCGTCGGCAGGGAGATCGCCGAGACATTGCGGCTGCATCGCTTCGGCAACCGCGCGCGGCGTGCCGCCCGGGTCATCGAATTACTCACCGCGGTAGGCATTCCGGAGCCGCAGCTGCGGGCCCGGCAGCTCCCGCATGAGCTGTCGGGCGGTCAACGCCAGCGGGCGCTGATCGCATCGGCGATCGCGTTGGACCCGCCGCTGCTCATCGCGGACGAGCCGACCACCGCACTGGATGTCACGGTGCAAGTCCAGATCCTCGGCCTGCTGGCAGAGATGAAGGAACGCGGCACCGGCCTCATCGTGATCAGCCATGACCTGGCTGTGGTGAGCCGGCTGGCCGACCGGGTGGCAGTGATGCGCAACGGACGAGTGGTGGAACAGGGGCCAGTGGCCGCGGTGCTCTCGACGCCCTCGCATCCCTACACCCGGTCATTGCTCGACGCGGTGCCCGCCGCGCATCGTAAGGGCACCCGGCTGTCGGATATGCCGCCGCGGCCCGTGCATCCCGTGCCTCGCAGCGCACCGCCCGCTGACGGGATCCTGCTGCGCGCCGACGGTTTGGTGAAGAAGTTCGCCGGCCCCGACGGCGTGGCCCGCACCGCCGTCGACGGTGTCTCGTTCAGCCTCGGGGTCGGCGAGACACTCGGCATCGTCGGAGAATCCGGATCGGGCAAGACCACCACGGCACGGTTGGCCCTGGCCCTGCTGGATCCCGATGACGGCACAGTGGAGTTGGCCGGTGAACCGTGGAGCGAGGCGACCGAAGCTCAACGGCGGCCCCGGCGCCGCCGTATCTCGGTGATCTACCAAGACCCGCTCGGATCTTTCGATCCACGTTGGACGGTGCGCCGGATCATCGAGGATGCCCTGCCCGCCGATCGGTTCCCGGATGCCGACGCCCGCCGCCGTCGCACCGAGGATCTCCTCGCCGATGTCGGGCTCAGCCCGGAACACCTGGACCGTCGGCCGCTCCTGCTCTCGGGCGGCCAGCGTCAGCGGGTCGCCATCGCCCGAGCGCTTGCTGCCGAGCCGGACGTGATCGTCTGCGACGAACCGGTGTCGGCGCTCGACGTCACCATCCAGGCTCAGGTGCTCGACCTGCTGACCGACCTGCAGGACCGGCTCAAGTTGTCCTACCTGTTCATCTCGCACGACCTCGGTGTCATCCACCACATGGCCGACCGGGTTCTGGTGATGCGTCAAGGGCGTGTCGTCGAGTCAGGACCGGCTGCAGACATTTTCGACAATCCGCAGGATCCCTACACCCTTGAGCTGCTCGCGAGTCTCCCGACGGGCGAGCCCGAATCCGTTGCCGGAGGTTTACCATGACCCGCCAGATCGTGCTCAACGCGTTCGACATGAACTGCGTCGCCCATATTGTCGCCGGAACATGGCGGCATCCGGAGTCGCAGGCGGTGCGCTACAAGGACATCGACTACTGGCTGGATCTTGCCAAGGTGCTCGAGCGTGGTCTGTTCGACGGGCTGTTCATCGCCGATGTACTGGGCATCTATGACGTCTACGGCGGTGGTCCGGCGGCCGCGCTGCGCTCCGGTGCCCAGGTACCGGTGAACGATCCGCTGCTCGTGGTACCCGCCATGGCCACTGTTACGAAAAATCTGGGGTTCGGCATCACCGCAGCCACATCGTTCGAGCATCCGTATTCGTTCGCCCGCCGGATGTCGACCCTGGACCACCTCACCAAGGGGAGGGTCGGCTGGAACATCGTCACCGGGTACCTGGAGAGCGCCGCGCGGAATCACGGCCTGGACACCATCACCCCGCACGCCGATCGTTACGACATCGCCGACGAGTACACCGAGGTGCTGTACAAACTGTGGGAGGGCTCGTGGGAGGACGACGCCGTCGGCGTCGATCCGGGCCGGGCCACCTATGCAGACCCGGACAAGGTGCATCCGATCGCCCATGACGGCAAGCATTTTCGAGTTCCGGGCATCCACCTGTGCGAGCCGTCGCCTCAACGCACACCGGTGCTCTACCAGGCCGGTGCATCCAACCGGGGCCGACAGTTCGGGGCTGAGAACGCCGAGGTGATCTTCATCGGCGCACCGACCAAGGAAATACTGCGTGAGGCGGTGGCCGACATCAGGGCCCGCGCTGCCGCGGCCGGGCGTGACCCCTATGACGTGAAGATCGTCAACGGCCATGTGGTGGTGACCGGGGCAACCGAACGGGCCGCCCAGGCCCGCTATGACGAGTTCCGCCGCTATACCGATCCCGAAGGCGCCCTTGCCCTGTGGTCCGGGTGGCTCGGAACCGACCTGTCGCGTTTCGACCTCGACGACCCGGTTGCGGTCACCGACAACGAGTTCCTCAAGTCCTCGGTGGAGATGTTCGGCCAGGGCCAGTGGACGCTGCGGGACTTCATCGACGCGAAAGCCATCGACGCCGAGGGCGGATTCACCGTCGGCTCCCCGACGCAGGTGGCCGACGAGCTGCAGGAGTGGGTCGAGGAAACCGATGTCGACGGGTTCAACCTGACCAACGTGATCACCCCGGGTTCGTTCGTCGACTTCGTCGACCATGTGGTGCCGGAGCTGCAACGACGCGGCCTGTACAAGACCTCGTATGACGAGGGAACCCTGCGCCACAAGCTGTTCGGCCGCGGCCCCCGCCTGCCAGAAACCCACCGCGCCGCCAACTACCGCCACGCCAACCAGGAGGCAATCCGATGACATCCACCACTGCTCAGCCCGTCACCTACGGATCCGATCGGCTCGCCAACCTGATCGCCGCGATCGGAGAGGGCGCGCTGGAGCGCGAGCGGACCGGCGAACGACCCTTCGCCGCAATCGATCTCGTTCGCGCCGAGCGGCTCGGCGCGCTGCGGGTGCCCAGCGCCGACGGTGGCGGCGGGGCGAGCCTGCGTGAACTGTTCGCCCTGGTCATCGAATTGGCCACCGCCGACGTGAACGTCGCACACATCCTGCGCGGACATTTCTCCCACGTCGAGGAGCGGCTGCGGCTCGATGCCGAGCAGCGCCGCCGGGTGACCGAGTTGGCGCTGTCCGGCGCGATCGTCGGTAATGCCTCGACCGAACTGGGCTCGACCCCGGCCGGTGGGTTCACCTGGCAGACCAAGCTCACCCGCGACGGCGACGGATATCGGCTCAACGGAAAGAAGTTCTTCACCACCGGCACGCTGTACGCCGACTACGCCGAGGTGCTGGCCAGCAATCCCGAGGGGGCGTCGGTGATCGCCCTCGTTCCCACCGACCGGCCCGGATTCACGGTGGTCGACGACTGGGACGGCATGGGGCAGCGCGCCACCGGAACCGGTACTGCCACTTTCGAGGACATCGTGGTATCCGCTGACGAGGTGCTGGAGTTCGCCCCGCCGAACGCCGACGACGAGGAGCAGTCGCTGTACCTGTCCGGCGCGTTCTTCCAGCTGTACGTGACGGCACTGGAAGTCGGTGTGGTGCACGCACTTCGCAATGATGCGGTGGCGCATGTGCTTCAGCGCCCACGCAGCTTCGCCTGGGCGCCGACCCCCACGGCCGCCGATGATCCACTGTTGCAGCGCGAGATCGGTGAGATCGCGGCCGCCGCGTACGCCGGGCAGGCCACGGTGCTGGCCGCCGCCGACGCCCTGGCCCTGGCGTTCGAAGCCGACACCGACGGGACCGACCCGGGCCTCGAACTCGCCCATGAGGCGTCCGCGCAGGCCGCGGCCGCCAAGATCGTGGTCGATGCCCTGGCGCAGAAGGCGGCGGGGCAGATCTTCGACGTCGGCGGGGCATCGGTGGTGCGGCAGTCGCATCTGCTCGATCGGCATTGGCGCAACATCCGGACGCTGGCCTCACACAACCCGTCGTCATACAAAGCGCAGGCGCTCGGTGCCCTTCACGTCCGCGGCACTCGCCTGCCGGGCAGTGGCTACTTCTAATCCGACCGGGCCCGCGGTCCGGCGGGATCAGCACGAAACACCACCCACCGCATCGCGCTGTACATGTAGACCGCCTCGCAGCCGCCGGCAACGATCCGGGCCAGGTGGTACTCGACACCCACGGCCGCCAGCCCGCTGGATACACCCAGGATGAACGCCAGGTAGTTGATCACGACGACCACCACGTACACCGTCAGTTGAGGACCGACAGCGGCGTGTGAGCGGAAGTTCAGTGTCCGGTTCAAGTAGTACGCGAGGCCGAAGGCACCGGCGTATCCCACGGTCACCGCGAGCGGTAGCGGAACCCGGAAGACGCCGTGCAGGACCGTCAGAATCGTGAGATCGACGCCGAAGGTGAAGGTGTTGATCACCACAAAGCCGAGGAATGTCGGGGCCACAACAGAATTCAGTAGCGCCGGCAGGGCGTGCACCACCAGGACGCACAACCGGTGGAACCGCTCGGCGGCAGATACCCGGCTTAGTTCGTCTCGCACATGGACACCGTGGCATCGGAAGATGTCAGGTGCGTGAGCGCCGAGCGAACTCCGATGGAGCCCCGGCGATCCCGCGCATCATGTCTCGGTCCGGGCCGGGGTGAACCTGATGTTCAGGCGGGTCAGCCCCCGCAGGATGAATGTGGGCAGATAGCGGTACTTGCGGGCGTCCGCAGGACCGTGCACCTCCTCGTCGATCCAGATGCGCTCGGTCCGGTCGAGCAATCGGTTCAGGCTGACCAGGCCTTCGGTGCGGGCCAGCGGGGCACCCGGACAACTGTGCGGTCCGCGACCGAATGCCACGTGGTTGCGGGCGTTGACGCGGTCCGCATCGAAGCGGTCTGGATCGTCGAACTTGGCCGGATCCCGGTTCATTGCCGCGTTCACCAGCATGACGATGGTCCCGGCCGCAACGTCTTTGCCGCCGATCGTCACGGGGACCCTGGTGAGCCGGAAGTCTCCGCGCACCGGGCTCTCGTACCGCAGTGACTCTTCGATGAAGCGCGGGATCAGCGTACGGTCAGCACGGAGTCGGCCTTGCAGCTGCTGATCTTCGGCCAAGATCATCACGGCGGCCGACAACAATCGCACAGTGGTCTCCTGTCCCGCCGCGAACAGGTTGGCGGCCACCCGGACCGCGTCGATCACCTCCGGGGTGCTCCCGTCGGGGAAGGTCGCGGAGGCCACGCCCGTCAGAACGTCGTCACGTGGTCGGGCACGCCGGTCACCGATGTACTCGGTGAACTTCCCGTAGAGGTACTCGAGGGGGGTCTGCTGTAACGACTCGCCCTTGCTGCTGCCGATGGTGCCCGTGTGGCCGCCGTGCAGCAGCGCTTCCTGAAACTCGGGATGGTCGGATTCGGGGACTCCGAGCAGGTCCGCGATCACCAGCATCGCGAACGGGCCCGCGAAATCATCGATGAACTCGCAGCCGCCGCCGGTCAGGGCGGTGTCGTACTGCCGGTCGGCGATCCGCCAGATGAACTGTTCGTTCTCCTTGAGGCGCTTGGGTGTGATCATCCTCGACAGCAGGGCGCGATGATCCGTGTGTTTCGGCGGATCGAACGTGGGCAGCTGGTCGTTGAACGGCAGGTCGTCGCGGTGGGTCTCGATCAGGCTCGAGATGTCGGTAGCACCCGATCCGTCGAGTGGAACCGGAAAGCCGGGAAACGGGCCGGTGACCGACAGGCACGAGGAGAAGCGTTCACTGTCGTTGTAGATCGCCACGCCCTCGTCGTATCCGGTCACCATGACGACGCCGTGGTGTGCCTCCTGGTACAGCGGGCCTTCAGCGCGGAGCTGTGCAAGGTAGGCGTAGGGATCGTGCAGCAGGGTGTTGTCGGTGAAGAAGTCGATCGCATCGACATCGCCGCGAGTGATTTCGATACTCACTCCGAGATCTCAACTCCCTCATAGCTGGTCAACATCTCGGTGTTGGGCAGCGCCATCTGCAGGTACAGATCGATATGACGGATCTTGTCCTCGGCGGTGAACTCGTATACCGAGATCGAGTTGACCACCGACTCGAAATCGCCCATCTTCGTGTGTTCCTCGAGTTCGAGGTACACCACACCGTCGACTTCGCTGACTCGCTTGAACAGGCCGTCCCACTCCGAGGCCGAGGCCCAATTGGTCATGAAATCGGTGTACTCGTCCCAGTTCATCACCTCTTTGAAGTTGCCGATCCGTTCGAACTCGTCGACCGCGACCAGGGCCGCCAGCGGCGCCCAGCCGTCGATCCCGAACCCTGGCTGTTTTGCGGCGTTTACCAACTGCTTGGTGGTGACCGCGTACTGCACCACTGCGCGACAGCGGCCGGTGTAGTCGTCGACAACCTCATGGACGTGTTTCACGCAAAGTTCCTTCTCTGTGGTGGTTTTCGAGATCTGGTAGATCAGGACCCGGCGCCTGCGGCAGCGAGGTACTTGTCGACGACCGAATGGAAGTGCGCGATCACGACCTCTTCCTTGACCAAGGCCATGTGCTTCAGCGCGGTGTTGCGCAACCCGATCTGCTGGCGCGGCATCTGTTCGTAATCCTGTTGTAGCGCTTCGAAATACTTGTAGCTGCCGGCCTCGTCGACCACTATCGCCTCGGCGGTGAAAGCCGCCTTCAGCTCGTCGGGCAACCACATGTAGCTGGCGACGTGCCAGATGCATCGGTTGGGGTCACCGTCCGGGTGGGGCAGAGACATGATGATCGTCGCCTCTCCGGCGCGGATGGTCATGAAGAAGTTCGGGAACCATACCCAGCCGTGGTTGTCGCTCATCTGGGCGTCGGTCAGCCCGCTGACGTCAAGCCCCATGCCGGTCAACGTGTCTCGTGTCGCTGTCTGCAGCAGTGTGCGGGCGGTGACCCCGTCGGGAAATGTCAGCGATCCGTCGTCGGCGCGGTACCCGGCGACGAGTTCGGAGAAGCGGGGGAGCACCGCGACGGTGGACGGGAACGTCTCAGGTAGGTCCATGATGCCGTCGACCTGTTGCTCCGGGGTGGCGCCGACGACGTCGAACGGGGCCATCGACACGCTGTGCTGGTCGAAGAACCGGTACCGGCTCGTGGCCGGGTCGATGTTGATCACCCGCAGCAGCTGCGGGTGGATGCCGTCGATGTGGTAGCCCTCCTGGAAGGCGTCCAGGACCACTTTCCAGTTGCAGTCGATGGCCTCGGTCACGTCCATCACGGTGACCATCTCGTCGAGGTGATACGGCGCCAGCATGGTCGCGACCTCCTCGCCGATGAAGTCCGCCAGGGGTTCGGCGGTCGGATCAGGGTTGAGGAAGATGAACCCGGCGAATGTGCCCACCGAAACCTCGATCAGCCCGTGGGTGTCCTTGTCGATCGGTCCGGCCAGGGCCTCCCGCAACATTCCTTTGAGCCGCCCGTCGAGGTCATACGACCACAAGTGGTACTGGCACAGGAAGCCGCGCTTGGCGTTTCCGCGGGCGTCACGGCACAGCACGTTGCCCCGGTGCCGGCATGCGTTCACGAAGCCTCGGATGGTGTCGTCCTTGCCGCGCACGACGATGTAGGACTGATCGAAGATCTGGTACTGCTTCCAGTCGCCGGCCTTGGTCAACTCGTCCACCCGGCCGACCACCTGCCAGACTCTCTTCCAGATCGAATCACGTTCCTGAGCAACGAATTCCGGTGCGACATAGCGACTAGTCGGAATCTGCATCCGATAGGCATCGGGCGCGATGTCATCCAGGCCGGTGGCGTTCTCGACCCAATTTCCGGGGCGTGCTGTCTGCACGGGCGGACCTCCTCTATCGATCACTGGGCGGTGAGGTGCTGACGGCCGGTGTGCCCGGCCTTGTCGGCGCCAGGAAGTAGTTTGTGACTGCGATCACTACTATACATTTATGTATATCTAATACAACTGTGCATATATCGGATCGAGTCATGGCGATCGGGGAGGTGTTCTGGTGCGGTCTCTGTTGGAGGTCATGGCCGAAAGTGCGGAGCAAGCGGTGATCTGGGCCGGCGGACTCATCTGTGACCGAGCACTTGAGGGTTGGGCGGTGGTCGTCTGGCTGCCTGAACTGGCCGCGACGCCGGCGCTGGAGATCGTCGGCGCCCAGACGCGGGTTTGCGCCCTGGATGCCGAGATGACCGGCGCCGGGGCGCCGCTGGTGCGGATTTCACAGGCTGGGGCTCCGCCGATCCAGACGTATGTCTGCGACGTGCCGGCCTCGGATTGCCCGCCGAGTGAAGGGATTTGCCTGGTGAGCGCCGACAGCGCATTTCAGCATCGACTCAGCGGTGCCGCGCGCGCCTTCAAAGCGCAGGCACTGAACGCCTGCGGAAGTCCCGCGGATGTCGGAAAGACGGAAGCCTTCCGACATGCCGACCGGGGGTGGGCGGCGCGGCCGGCGGTCGCCGCCACACCCGTTGGCTAACGTTTGACAGGATGGGGCCATGGCCGAACGCTGGACGAAGCAACGCCGCTTGGAACACACGCGCAACGTCCTGCTGGACGCTGCCGAAGAGGTATTTGCGCGCAAGGGGTTTGACGGGGCCGCGTTAGAGGACATCGCCGAGGTCGGGGGCTACACCCGCGGCGCCATCTACTCCCACTTCGGGAGCAAGGCGGAGTTGTTCCTGGCAGTGGTCGAACGACAGCGCCAACAGTTCCTCGACGGCTTCGCCGACGTCATCGCCACATTTCACAGACTCGACGATCTCGATGCCGATGAACTCGGTGACCGCTGGCGGGATCTGGTCGCCGCCGAGGGGCCCGACCGCGCCGTCCTCGGATGCGAGTACACCCTGTTCCTGCTGCGCAATCCCGACGCGCGGGAACGAGTGGCAGCACAGCGAGAGGAGACCGCTCGCGCCCTCGCCGACTACATCTCCAAGGGCGCCGCGCGCCTGGGCGGCCACCTGAGTATCCCGGCGCTGGACCTGGCCCGGGTCATTCTGGCCGCCAACGACGGCGTCACCCTCAACAGCCTGCTCGACGACCAGGCGGTCTACCGTCCGTTCCTTCGCATGGTTCTGGCCAATATCGTTGTCCCCAAGGGGAACAACTTGTGACCAAGACCGGACATCCGGCGCACACCGGCGCGCTGATGGCCATGGCGTCCATGCTGTGCGTGCAGATCGGGCTGGCGGTGGCAGTCGGCCTGATCGATGACATCGGAGCCGAGGGTGCCGCGTGGCTGCGCCTGGCGTGGGCCGGCGTTCTGATGCTCGTGATCGTGCGGCCGCGCCCGTCGGCCTTCACCAAATCCGCATTCTGGACCTGCGTCGCGCTCGGTGTGGTCACGGCCGGAGTGACGATGCTCTTCATGGCGGCCCTGTCCCGGATCCCGCTCGGCACAGCCAGCGCACTGGAATTCCTCGGCCCGCTCGGGGTCGCCGTCGCCCACGGGAAGGGGCGCAATCGGATTCTGTGGCCCGGGCTGGCCGCGGCCGGCGTGGTGCTACTCACCGAACCCTGGACGGGCGACGTCGACCTCATCGGTGTGCTCTACGCGCTGTGCGCCGCATTGTGCTGGGCCTGCTACATCCTGCTCACGCAACGCGTCGGCGACGAGGTGGCCGGTATCCAGGGCTTGGCGGTGTCCATGCCGGTCGCCGGCCTGGTCGGCACCGCGGTTGTCGGGCCGTCGGTATTTCCTCAGTTGACACCGCAGTTGCTCTTGATCGGAGTGGGGCTCGCGATCCTACTGCCGGTGATCCCTTTCACCCTCGAGATGTCTGCGCTCCGGTATCTGAGCACCGCCGCGTTCGGCACGCTGATGGCCCTGGAGCCGGCATTCGCGATGCTGGTCGGTTTCGTTCTGCTCCACCAGGTCCCGGCTCCGGCCGCCGTGATCGGCATCTGCCTCGTGGTGGCTGCAGGCGTCGGCGCGGCGCGTACCGGGGCGCGTGCCACTCCGGTCCCTGCCGAGATCGGCTGATCAGGTTACGCTGGCGCCAATGTCACGTGGAATCTTCAATTCCCCAGTCGCTCGGTGGTTCAATGCGGCCGCCGTGGGCCTCACCCGAGTCCCGGTGCTCGGCCGATGGATCGGCCACGGTGTGGTGGTCATCCGGTACACCGGCCGAAGGTCGGGCCGCACGTTCGAGACTCCGGTTTCCGTGACGCGCGACGGCAACCAGGTGACCATCAATGTGATGACGCCGGACAGCAAGAACTGGTGGCGCAACTTCCTCGGCGGGGGCGGCCGGCTCACCTTGCTGAACCTGGATGGCAGTGACCGTGCGGGGCACGCCGTTGCCCACCGTGACGGCCACGGCAAAGTGACCGTCACGGTGCAACTCGACGCACCCTGAGCTCAGGCGTCGACGCGCTTGCGCCGGTACAGCGTTCCGACCATGAGCAACAACAGGCTCACCACCAGGATCGCCGTGGCCAGCACGTTGATCTGCGGGGGCACCGCGGCCTTGACCGCCGCGTTGACATACAGCGGATAGGTGACCGTGGAGCCGCTGACGAAATACGTGATGATGAAGTCGTCCAGGGACAACGCGAACGACAACATCGCCGCGGCGACGATGCCCGGAACGATCAGCGGCAGCGTCACTTTGAAGAACGTTCTGGTCGGGCTCGCCCCGAGATCCATCGACGCGTCCTCGAGCGTCCAGTCGAAGCCGCGTACCCGGGCGCGCACCGTCATCGCGATGAAGCTGATCTGAAAGGCTATGTGGGCCAGCACGATCGTGGCGTAGCCGGTGGCCCAGTGCAGATCGAGGAACAGGGTCAGCAGCGACGCACCCATGACCACCTCGGGCGCGGTCAGCGGTAGCACGAGAAAGGTGTCGACCGCTTTCTGGCCGCGGAATCGTTGGCGCACCAGAGCGATTGCCACCAGTGTGCCCAGCACCAAGGCGATGGCGGTCGACACTGCGGCGACATTGAGGCTGAGCTTCAGCGCCTCGGTGAGTGCCGGGTACTTGAACGGGTGGGCCCAGTTGTCGAGCGTGAATCCCTGCCAGGTGTAGTTGAACTTGCCCGCCGGCTTGTTAAACGAGAACAGCACGATGACGAAGATCGGCAGGAACAGGTACAGCAAGACCAGACCGGCGACGATCCGCAGGGTCCAATCACCCCACCTCGGTGATCCCTTGACCACCGTCGGTACGGCCGGGCTCGTGGCTTCCGCCATCGCGGTCGATGTCATACCAAGTCCTCCGTGCCCAGCGCCCGCGTATAGAGCAGCACCCCGACCAGGATGATCGCCATCAGCACCATGCTGAGGGCTGCTGCTGCCGGGTAGTCCTTGACCACCAGGAACTGCTTCTGGATCACGTTGCCGATCATGGTGGTCTGAGTGCTGCCGAGGTAATCGGCATTGATGAAATCGCCGGCCGCGGGGATGAACACCAGCATGCTTCCGGCCAGCACGCCCGGCATCGACAGCGGCAGAATGACTTTGGTGAAGCTGCGGGTGTTCGACGAGTACAGGTCTTTGGACGCCTCGATCAGGCGTGGATCGATCTTCTCCAGACTCACGTAGAGCGGCAGGATCATGAAGATGATCCAGTTGTAGGTGAGGCCGCCGATCACCGCCCAGCTCGTCGAGAGCAGCCGACCTTCGCTCGGCAGCAATCCGATGGCCCCGAGCGCGTTGACCACCACCCCGTCGTCGGCCAGGATCGTCTTCCACGCGATGGTGCGGATCAGGAAGGTGACGAAGAACGGCAGGATCACCAGGCCCAAGATCAGGTTCTTGTACCGGCCGGCCTTGAAGGCGATGACGTAGGCCAGCGGAAACGCCAGCAGCGCACACAGCACGGTGGCGACAAATGCGTAGCCGAACGTCCGCAGGATCTGGTCCTGATACTCGCTGAATGCATGCAGGTAATTGCCGAAATTCCAGTCGAACTCGAGCGTCGGCAGATACACCGAACCGCCCGACGTCGACAACGAGGTGCGTGCCAACGAGAAGAAGGGCACCACGAAGAAGATCCCGAGGTACACCAGGGCCGGCAGGATCATCAGATACGGGGCGATCTTGCTCCGCTGCCGGCTACTGGTGGCTACTCCCGCCATCGGCGTCAGCCTCCGGTCACTGCGGCGTACAGACTGTTGAACTCCTGAGTCTGCTCGTCAGTGAGGGCCGGCCACGACTTGAGCTTGGCAAGGATGTCGGCCGGCGGGTTGATCAGCGGGTTGCTGGCCAGCTTGGGGTCGATCTTGGCCAGTTCGTCTGTCATGTCCGACAACACCGGAACGAACTGGGTGAACGCGATGAGCTTGGCGTAGTTCGCCCGGTCATAGACGTAGTCGATCCACGCTTCGGCGGCCTTCTGGTTCTGTGTGGTGTAGGGGATCACCATGGTGTCGATGAACCAGTCGCCGCCGGTCTCGGGCACGATGAACTTCAGGTCCGGGTTGTCGGCCTGCAGCTGGACCACGTCACCCGAATACGCCTGGGCGACAGCGATATTGCCGGCCGCGAGGTCGTCGGCGTAGTCGTTGCCGGTGAACCGGCGGATCTGGCCCTTGTCCTTCTGTTCGCGGATGAAATCGACGGCTTTCTTGATCGCCTCGGTGGTCGGTTCCTCAACGGAGTTGCCCTGCCACTGCATGATCATGCCGAGCCCGTCCTGGGTGTCGGACAGCAGGCTGACCCGACCCTTGAACGCGGGATCCCACAGATCGTCGATCTTGGTGATGTCACGTCCGGTGGCGGCGCGGTTGTACGCCAGGCCGACCATGCCGGTCATGTACGGCGCGGTGTAGTTGCGTCCCGGATCGGCCTTCGAATTGAGGAGGTCTTGGCGCAGGTTCTTCTTGTTGGGGACCCGTGTCTCGCTGATCTCGTTGAGCCACTTGAGTCCGGCGAGCCGCACCGCCATGAACTCGGTGGGCACGACGAGGTCGGAGCCGATGTCCTGCTGACGGGACAATGGTTCCTTGACCTTGGCGAACCACTGCTCGTTGTCGTTGAAATCTTCTTTGTAGTCCACCGTCAGACCGGTCTTGGTCTGGAATCCGGCGACGAACCCGTCGGCCATGTACAGCGGCCAGTTCGAGACGCGGAGGGTGCCGGTGGCCGGTGAGCCGTCGTCGGGTGCAGCCGAGGTGGCCGGGGCGCTGGATTTCTCGCCCGAGCTACAGGCGGCCAGGACCGAGGGCCCCAGCGCCAGTGCCGCCGCGGCAGCTGCACCGCCGCCCAGGAATCGACGGCGTGACGTGCGGTTCGCGGTAAGCCGGGCGAGCAGTCGGGGATCGAGGTTGTCGGGCATGGGCGACCTTTCGGGGAATTCGGGCGCTTCCGTGAATGAGGGGTGGCGGCTGGCGAGTGTCTACGTGTCGTCGAGCATCTCTTCGAGGTCTTCGGCGGTGGGTATGTCCGCGGCAGGCAGTACGCGCGAAGCTTCCGGCGACCAACTGACATGCACCGCGTCACCCGGGCGCAGCAGGGGTAGGTCCTGCTCGGGCCCGACATGGGCGATGATCGTCGAATCATCCGGCGCGGCAAGGGAAAGCCGGAGCACCGGACCCTGGAAGGTCAGGTCCTTGACGGTGGCGGGCACGGTGGCCACATCCCCGGTCGGAATATCCATGGAGACGCGGACCCGCTCGGGACGGATCATCAGGGTCGCCTGACCGCCGGGTTCGATGGTGGTATCGCCAGGTTTGGCCTTGAGCGTCGTTCCGAGCACGTCCACCTCGACGAAGTCCCGGTTGGTCCGCCCCGTCTGCCGGCCCGGCCACAGGTTGGCCTGACCGATGAAGCTGGCGACGAACACGGTCGCCGGGCGGTCGTAGATCTCGGTGGGGCTGCCGATCTGCTCAACGTTTCCGTTGTTCATCACCGCGATCCGGTCGCTCATGGTGAGCGCCTCTTCCTGATCGTGGGTGACGTAGATGAACGTGATGCCGACCTCGCGCTGGATACGTTTCAGTTCGAACTGCATCGCATGGCGCAGTTTGAGATCGAGGGCGCCGAGCGGCTCGTCGAGCAGAAGTGCGCTGGGGTAGTTGACCAGGGCGCGGGCCAATGCGACCCGCTGCTGCTGGCCGCCCGAGAGCTGGCCCGGCTTGCGCTTGGCGAAGTCGGTGAGCCGGACGATCTCCAGCAGCTCGTCGACGCTGCGCTTGATCTCGGCCTTTTCCTTCTTCATGCTCCGCGGCCCGTAGGCAACGTTGTCCCACACTGTCATGTGCGGGAACAGCGCGTAGTGCTGGAAGACCGTGTTGACGTTGCGCTTGTGCGGTGGCACGCGAGAGACGTCGACGCCCTCGAGCCGGATGGCGCCCGCGGTCGGGCTTTCGAAGCCGGCGATCATGCGCAGCGTGGTGGTCTTCCCGCAGCCCGAGGGGCCCAGCATCGAGAAGAACTCACCCGATGCGATGGTGAAGTCCGCCTCGGCTACGGCTACGTAGTCGCCGAACCGTTTCGTGACGTGGTCGATCTCTATGACCGGCTCGCCACTGCGTGGCGAGCCGTCGTGTCCCGTCGACTTGTCGACGGCGGTGATATCTGGGCCGGTCAGCGGAATCCTCCTCCAGTACAGCCGGGAAGCTGTCGGTAAACAATCGCCGATGGAGCCGACCTTCGCAACCGTTTCCGCAATGAATTAACAATTTTTCAATGGAATCCTTCGTCAGAACCGGGTTGACAGCGCGATTCCATAGCATGGCAGCGAGCGGCCACGGCGGGTGCGGTCGGTCCATGGTCCGGATGGTCAGTGACTGGCTGGGCTCAAGTTTCGCAGCTCAGCGGGCTGGCACGACGGGAATCCGGCGACTGGAGGAATCAGCCCCACTCGTGGTTCATCGCGCGGGACTCGGACATGGTGCGCACAGACTCGCCGTGGCGGTCGGGTGCGCGCGACACCGCGATGAGAGCCATCGCGAGGGCGGCTGTGACCGCTCCGGCGACGAAGATCGTCACGAAGCTGCCCTCCGATGGCACCATGCGATGCCCGAGCAGCACCGCGACGACCGCCGCCGCGACGGAGCTGCCGATGGTCCGCGCGATCGCGTTCATGCTCGTGGCGATGCCTGTCTCGCCGGCGTCCACCTCACTGACGACCAGCGCGGGCAACGCGCCGTATCCCAGGCTGATGTAGGCGTTGGCCAGCACGCCGGCCAGGACCACCTGCCAGGGCCGGTCATGGGCGACGGCGAGCATGACGAATCCGGCGATACCGGCGACCGCGGCCACCACCAGCACTCGACGCGCGCCGTACCGGTCGATGTACCGGCCGCTGACCAGCGCCACCACAAAACCGGTCAACGCTCCGGGGAGCAGGAAATACACGCTGGCTTGCAGCACGCTGGCCCCGAATCCGTAGCCGGCGGCCTGACGGGACATCTGCACGAACTGGGTGAGGCCGAGGAAAGCGAAGTACAGCCCCATGCCGACCAGGATCGTGGCCAGGTTGGTCAGCAGGATGGGTCGCCGGGCCAGCATCGTGGTCGAGACCAGAGGATCGGCGGTCCGTCGTTCCCACCACCACCAGCCGACCAGCACGCCGACACCGCCGGCCAGAAAGCCGATCGTCCCCGGATGCGTCCACCCCCACGAGTTGCCCTGGGTGATCGCCAGCAGCACCGACGACAGGCCGACCGCCAGGCCCGCGGCGCCCAGCCAGTCGATTGTGCCGCCGGCCTCAGGCTTGCGGTTGGGCACAATCGCGACCGCCACCACGATGACGACGGCGGTGAAAGCGGTGGTGAGCCAGAAGACGCGGTGATACCCGGCGTCGCCCGACATCAGCAGGCCGGTGACGACGAGGCCGACACCGCCGCCGAAACCGAGCGTTCCGGACAACACCGACATCGCGCCGACCAGACGATCCTCGGCGAGTTCTTCCCGCAGGATCGCGATGCTGATCGGGTAGAGCGCGTAGGAGGCGCCCTGCAGGATGCGTGCCGCCACCAGCAGCGGCACCGACGCGGTCACCGCGGCCAGCACTGAACCTGCCAGCACCACCACCAGCACACCGAGCAGGACGCGTTTCTTGCTGTAGAGATCGGCGAGCCGGCCGATCAGCGGGGTCGAGGCCGCTGCCGCCAGCAGGTTGGCGGTGACGGCCCAGCTGACCGCCACCCCGGAGGTGTTCAGCTGGCGGGCGATGATGCCCAGGATCGGGACTACCGCGGTCTGGAGGATGGCGACGGTAAGTGCCACCAGGCTCAGGCCGGCGATCAGGACACCGGGGCGGCGGGGCGCCCCGGGCACAGCGGGGGAGGCGGACCGGTCGGTTTCGGTCCTCGCCACTTACCGCTCCGATCCATAGCTAATCTTTGTGTTTCTCGATTATGGCCTTGGGTTGTCACGGGCCTGCCCACCGGGGTGATCGCTCAGTGCCACACCGTCGGGACCGTGGTCGAATAGACGAATGGCTTTCGGAGTCAGTGCGCTCAACGCGTCCACGTTCAGCGGGCGCCGCCCGACCGGCGCGGGTGATCTGACCGTGGAAACCCATGGGATCGCACCCCTGGCCGCCGACCAACGGTACGGACACCCCGCCCGGCTGTTCACGGTGTGGTTCGCGCCGCAGGTGAACATGACCGGAGTATTCACCGGGACATTGGCGATCACCCTCGGGTTGGGCTTCTGGCTGGGACTGCTGGCCATGGTGATCGGCACGGTTCTGGGTTCCGCCGTGGTCGCATACCTCTCGACGTGGGGGCCCCGCACCGGGGCGGGTCAACTTCCCAACGCGCGCATGGCATTCGGCGGGCTGGTCGTGGTGCCGGGCATCTTGCAGTGGGGATCGTCGATCGCCTGGGACGCACTTGTCGGGTTGTTCGGCGGGGAGGCGCTCGCGGCGCTGCTGGGCATCCCGTTCTGGAGCGCGGTGTTGATCGTCCTCGCCGTCCAGGGCGTCGTCGGATTCTTCGGCTACGAGTTGATCCACCGGCTGCAGGCGGTGTTGACCGTCATCCTCTTCATCACCTTCGCGGTCTTCACCGTCAAACTGGTCGGCGGACATGACATCGTCGTGGCGCCGTCCGCGGCAGGTGCCGATCTGGCCGGAGCTTTCGTTTTCGAGGTCACCATTGCACTGAGCCTGGCGATCTCGTGGGCCAGCTACGCCGCCGATTTCAGTCGCTATCTCCCGAGCGACTCGCCGCGGCGGCAGGTGTTCGGATACTCGTTCGCCGGGATCGTGTTGGGCTACATATTCGTTCAGGGCATCGGGATCGCGGCCGCGTCGGTGATCGGCGAGCACACCGCCGACGGTGTTCACGCCGTCATGGGCGGGGGCCTGCTCGGCGGCCTGGCCTTGTTGGTGATCGCGCTCGCGGCGATCGGCTCGGGCGTGATGAACGACTACAGCGGCTCCTTGGCATTACAGACCATCGGTGTGCGGGTGCGTCGGCCGGTTTCGGCGATCATCGTGACGGCACTGGCCTTCGGCTTGATCCTGTGGTTGCACGCCGCGGACACCGCGACCAGGTTCACCGATGTCCTGCTGTTGGTCAGCTATTGGATTCCGGCGTTTGTCGCCGTGATCGTGGTGGATTGGGCGATCCGTACCCGTGGACGCAGCAGTATCGATCCAAGCGCCGAACTCACCGGGCGCCGCGATGCGGTGGCGGCCCTGGTCACCTTCCTGGTGGCTTACGTAATCGCCGTACCGTTCATGAATACCACCCTGATCCAGGGTGCGGTGGCCACCGCATGGCACGGGGCCGACCTCGCCTACTTCGTCAATTTTCTTGTGGCGCTGCTTCTTTACGGTGGTTACCGACTGCTGACACGGCGGGTGGCTCGGTCAGGGCAGTGCGGCCAGGACATGCTCGGTGAACGCTGACGTGGACGCGCTGCCCCCGACGTCGGCGGTACCCACACCGGCATCGAGGGTCCGCCGCACGGCGTCCTCGATGCGATCTGCGGCAACACCGAGCGCCGGTGTGCCGCCGTCGCGGCCCGCCAGCCACCGCAGCAGCATCGCGGTGGACAGGATCATCGCGACCGGGTTGGCGATGTCGCGTCCGGCGATGTCGGGCGCGGACCCGTGGGCTGCCTGCGCCATCGCGTGAGTGTGCGAGGCGTTGATGGAGGGCGCCATCCCGAGTGAGCCACTCAACTGGCCCGCGAGGTCGGACAGGATGTCGCCGAACATGTTTTCGGCGACGATCACATCGAAGTCGCGGGGGTGGCTCACCAATCGAGCGGCGAGTGCGTCGATGTGCTCCCCACGGACTTCGACGTCCGGGTAACTTTCTGCGACCGCCAGGCACACGTCCCGGAACAGCCCGGTGGTTTTGGCCAGGACATTCGTCTTGTGGGCGATGGTGACCGACTTGCGCCGAGCGGTCGCCAACTGGAATGCCTGATGAGCGATCCGCTCACAGGCGGTCCGGGTGAAAACGGCGACGGCCAGCGCGACATCGGGTGTGGGCATGAATTCGCCTGCGCCGTCGTACATGTTGCGGTCGGCGTAGAACCCTTCGGTGTTCTCCCGGACGATGACCACGTCGAGATCGGGACATACGGCGTGGACAGATGCACTCAGGGTGCGGGCCGGCCGGATGTTGGCGAACAAGTTGTAGCGCTTGCGGATTGCCCCGCCGGGGGACAGTGTGCCGCGGAACTGCTCGGGGTAGCCGGCGTTGTCGTGCGGACCGAGGATCCAGCCGGGCAGCCCGTCGAGTTCGGCCAGCGTCGGTTCTGGCAGTGGGGTTCCGAATTCACCGATCGCTTCGAGGCCGAACGGCAGTTCGCGCCAGTGCACGCCGATCGACACACCGGCCAAGGCCCGTTCAGCGACGCTGGTGGCCGAATCCACGATCTCAGGCCCGATACCGTCGCCGAGAAGCACTCCCAGGGTCAGCACACTGTCATCCTCCGCTCAAACCGGATGGGCTGCGAACCACTGCAGCAACATTTCCGCGATTTCCGCAGGTTTCTCTTCCGGAAGCCAGTGCGAGGCCCCGTGGAGCGTTTCGAACCGGTAAGGACCACCGACGTAATTCGCGGTGTCGTGCGCCGGTTTGGCGGTGATCGCGATGTCGCGGTCACTCCAGACATATAGCGTCGGCACGGAGATCTTGTCTGCTGCGCCCAGGCCGGGGCCGGACCGGCTCAACGGCATGGCGCGGTACCAGTTCAGCGCGGCGGTCAGGGCCCCGGGCTCAGCCATGGCCCGAGCGTCGCGTTCGGCGGCCTCGGGCGGTAGCCCGCTGTGGATCAAAGATCGGGCAATGGCTGCGCCTTCGCCGTCGCGCCCGAGCATCAACCGCTCGGACACCCACGGCAGTTGATTGACGTACATGTACCACGACGCGAGTCCCTGTCGGCTGGTCAGGAGGGACCGCAGGAACGCCATCGGGTGGGGCACCGACAGCGCCGACAACGACGCCAGCTTCTCAGGTGCGTGGCCGGCCACGCTCCAGGCCACTGCGGCGCCCCAGTCATGACCCACGAGATGGACACGGTCGGCGCCGCTGGCATCGATCAGAGCGAGGGTGTCCTTCACCAATTCCGTCGCGCGGTAGTCGCGGCGACGAGTCGGCCGGGCGCCGGGCGAGTACCCCCGCTGATTGGGCGCCAGGCACCGGAACCCCTTGGCGGTCAGCAGAGAGATGACCGGCTCCCAGCTGATGTTCTGCTGCGGAAAGCCGTGAAGCAGCACGACCACCGGACCGTTGGCGGGACCGTGATCGATGACATCGAAGACGAACTCCCCGCGGCGGTATTGATCCATACGTGCATCATGCCAAGCCGTTCGGTGGACACGTGGGCGTTGGGGTGTGGCTGACCCCGTCCCCGGCGATGCCGGCGGAGGGGAGCGCTTCGCGACGGTGGGCGTCCGGAGGCCCGGCGATCGCGATGTGCCGACCCGCGCGGCCGTTGCCGGTACGGCCAACTACATCGGCCGTCGGCACAAGCTTTCTCCGGTCAGATGTGTACTTCCCGTCGCGAGTACGTCGGCATTGACGAGAGTGGTTGTTTGCCAGGCGATCCCGTCTAGCCGCTGACTTCATCGGCCGTGACCTTTCGGTGGCCAACTTGTAACGGCAACGTGGCGGCGGTCGGGTGCCTGCCCGGTTGCAGCGCGTGCACGGATTGTTGTACCAATCATCAGGTGTGCGCGGGAAGGATCATCTGAATGAGCGGGATTGGGGCAGAAGACGTTCCAGGGCACTGGCTGACCGCGGCAGAAGTCGCCCGGGCATCGCAGCTGCGCGAGGACTTGGTCGAGCGATTCCTGCCGGCCGGACAACCGCAGGAGAATCTCTACGGACGCGATCTCGTGTCGGTCGCCCGGTTCGTCAAGGTGCTCACCGATCTGGGAACACCGA
The DNA here is from genome assembly GCF_053600815.1 of Mycobacterium sp. NPDC004974. Lineage (NCBI taxonomy): Bacteria > Bacillati > Actinomycetota > Actinomycetes > Mycobacteriales > Mycobacteriaceae > Mycobacterium > Mycobacterium sp. NPDC004974. The sequence goes on from NZ_JBSGAQ010000011.1 coordinate 47,440, forward strand.
CCGCTGCCGTCGAAGTGGCTGTGGCCGAATTGCGGGCCCGCCCGGACGCGGCGTTCAATGTGGCTCTTCGGGGCGGCGGCAGTGCCGGTCGGTGGCCTATGAGTCCGAAGCTGACCGGTAACCGGACCCGAGTGTGGAAGGCGATCGGTGCGACGACCGCCGCCGCGTTACTCGTCGGCGGCGTCGTGGCGGTCACGCTGCCAGGGCACGAGGATGAGGCGACCGCTGCAGGACCGACACGTGCCGCCGCGGCGAAACCCGTTCCTGCCGAGGTGGTTGCGTCAGCCGTACGTGACGAGCCGGGCGCCAAGCCCGCCCAGGCTTTTTCCGCGGCCAAACCGGATCCGGTCTGCGTTCAGTGGCAGCGGGCCAGCGCTGGGTACGACGGCAAGCAACAGGCCTGGGTCAAGACCGATCATCGGGTTCCGGCCTCGCGCTGGTCAGCCAAGCAACGGTCGGTGACACTGGCTGTCGTCCCGGTCATGCGCGAGGAGGCCGCTGAATTGCGCGCATTGGCCGACAAGGCCGCGGATCCGCTTCTGGCGGGATTGCTGCGGGCTCAGTCCCGGTACGTGGACAGCTACGCCGCCAAGCTGCCGAAGTTCGAACCGGCACAGCATGCTAACTGGACAGCAGCCACCGCGATGGACGCTGCGGTGAAAGCGGTTTGCTCAACGCCACGTTGAGCGTTTCGGCCCGGTATCTGGTGGGGCACTTGGGGATGAGTGCCCCACCAGAAATCGGGCTTGGTTACATCGGCATCCAGCGATCGAGGAACCAGAAGCCCCAACCGCGGCCATCACCGGCAGGCATCGGGGTCACCCGCTGGCCATTCCACTCGAACGGTTGATGATCGCGGCGCGCGGCGTCGATGTTACGACCGTGCCAGTCGTCGGGCCGAAAGCCACGGTCGTCATGGCGGTCGCACTGAGGCGCACCCGGACGGTCGCAACCAGGGCCCGGGTCGGCGTTGGCGGTGCCGATGCCCAGCAACCCGGCCATGCCGATTCCTGCCGCCATCGCCGATATGCCCACGGATTTTTTGAAAGGCATTGCTTTACTCCGTTTCTGACCAGTGCGACGACGGTGCCGCACGGAGAGCAAAGCTATTTCGGTGGATTGTGTTTGCCCTGTGCTGACGGTTGGCACGTGCTGTGTGGTCGGTAACGGGATGAAAACTGCTTGGAATCAATGATATTGAATGCTGACAGCCAACTCCCAGACCCGACCCGGCCGAGCGCTGCCAATGCGGGCGAGACGACGGCCTTTTTTCGAGGTCAACCCCTCAGCCGGGCCGGCGGCTGAGGTTCTCAGCAACGGCGAAGGTGCATTCGTGATGCGCCAAGGCACTTCCCAGGAAGAGACCGAGCTGCCAACAGTAATGCCGGCCCTGCGCGCGGAAACCCACATTCACCAGGTCAGGTTGTGCTTCTCGAAGTGACGGGCCAACGCCTCCATGTACTCGTCGCCGTGGAAGGGTCCGCGGGCACCGATCGCCTTTTCCAGGAACGGGCCGTACTCCTCGTCATTGACGTAGGTCGACCAGTGGGTGATCTGCCCGTCGTCGTTGGTATCGATGAAGCTGATCGAGTAGAAGCCCATCGTCTCGCCGTCGGCTGTCGTGCCCTCCCAGCGGTAGCGCATGACGAGGCCGTTCTCGGCAGGCCAGAACTTGTGGTCGACGGGTTTCCAGTCGGGGAAGACCACCGAATAGGCCTTGGCCTCAACGGTGGCCGCGACGTCGAAGGAGGTCGCCACGTCCTTGAGCACGAGTTCCTGCCCTGCCACGAAGTAGGGCGAGGTGTACACGGCGTCGTCGGTGAACTCCCACTCGTCGTATGACTCGCCTTCCTGCACTTTCCGCAGCACGTACTTGTCGCGGTAGCTCTCCGCCATGCGGCGGTGTTTGGCGATTCGATCGACCAGATCCATTGCGGTCCTTATCCGTTGGGGGAGCGGTAGGGCCAGTCAAACGGCTCATGTGGCGTGGCCCACACAAGTAATATACATACCTGTATCAAAGATACAACGATGAATTTTCTGGCTGGTGGGGGTTGCCGAGAACCTGTGTCCGCCCTGGGTGGATGCGGTCGTGGCTGAACGGTGGACCCGGCAGCGGGTGCAGGCCGAACTGCCGGCCAAGGCGCTGATCGCCGCCAACGTGGGAATCACGCTGGGCAGCCCCATCGATTCCGAGGACCTCTACCGGCCGCTCGTGGAGATGGTGGTGGTAAACGTCGAGTCCGCGGAATCGACCGTGCTGGAGACCTAGGCCCGGGTCAAGAACCCCAGCACGGTCTGCTCGAAGGCCTCCTTGGCCTCGATCATGGCCCAGTGTCCACAGTTCGGGAACACGTGCAGTTCGGCGTTCGGGATCGTCCGCATCGGGATCAGTGCCATATCGAGCGGGCTGACCCGGTCATCGCGGCCCCAGGTCAGCAGCGTGGGGGCGGCCACCCTGTGCATCTGTGCCCACGGCATCGGCGCATCGGACGAGCGCATGGCGGCCATCATTCCCGCAAAAGCCGCTTTGCCGTACATCCGCTTGGCCGCGGCCAGCGTCGTGGGGTCGGTTGCCAGTTCCCACCGCTGTTCGATGAGTTCGTCGGTGACCAGTGCCGGGTCGAACACCATCGAGTTCAACCAATCGATCAGGCGCTGGCGGGTCGGGTCTTCGGTGAATTCCTGCAGCAGCCGGATGCCTTCGCTGGGGCCCGGGCTGAATACGTTGGTTCCAATGCCACCGATGGTGACGAGCCTGCCAATGCGGTCCGGCTGCCGGATGGCGAAGTTGATGCCCACACCGCCGCCCATCGAGTTGCCGACGATGTGCACACGGTCGATGCCGAGGGCGTCGACGAAGGGGGCCACGACGCCCTGCGCGGTCACCATCGGGTGGCCGCCGATATCGTCGGTGACGCCGAATCCCGGGAATTCCAGTATCAGGCAACGGAATTGCTGGGCGAAGGTGGGCAGGATTCCCCGGAAATTGCGCCAGCCGGTCACTCCGGGCCCGGAGCCGTGCAGGAACAACAGCGCCGGTCCATCACCGGTGTCGTAATACCGCAAGACGCCTGCGGATGTCTCGATCTCCCTCAGTTCCAGCTCGGTCATGCCGACCAACCTACGGGTGTCTGGCCACCGGCTGGTCGGCGGTCCCGCCCCGTGGAACACGATCTCGTGAGGCGTCCGTCACTGCTCCGCCGGTTTGCCGTGGGAGTAGATCGGAATCCGTCACCGCCTTATCTAACGACGTTGCAGGATCTTTCGCGGTGGAACAGCACGGTGCTGATCGCCCCGCCGCAGAGGGCAACGGCGCCACAAGTAAGGACGGCGACCACCACCGCGAATGTTGACGCTCCGTCGCGCACATTCGCTGCCTGACTGATGGTGCCGCACAATGCGATGCCGATGGTCAGCCCGAGTTGCCGGGCGGCATTGGCCGCTGCGGCGGCCACTCCCGCCCGTGCCGGCGGGACCGACGTCGCCGCGACGGCGGGCAGCACGGGGGACACGATCGCGGCACCGATGCCGGTCCCGATGAGCATCGCGATCAGTGAAGTCCAATCCGGGTGCAACATCAATGTCGCACCGGGCAGACAGGCCAGTCCGGTGAGCAACGTTCCGCCGCCGAGCACCCAGCTGCGCGGTGCATGGTGCAACCGCGCGCTCAAGGTCAGCGACACCAGGATGAACGCGGCAAGTTGTACCGTCAGCACCAGAGCGGCTTGCAGGGGCTGCATGCCACGGTTGGTCTGCAACCACCACGACAGGACCGGTAGTGCGGCGAAAGCTGCGAAGTAGTAAGCGAATCCGGCAACGAGCACGGCGATGAATCCTCGTGTCGCGAAAAGGTCCGGCGGTAGTAGCGGATGGGCGGCGCGGCGTTGGACCGAGACGAACAAGCAGACCGCGGCGAGGCTCACCGCGGCCGCCCCCAGGGTCCCGGCCGACGTCCAACCGGACTCACCGGCATTGATCACCGCGAATGTGGTCCCTGTCATCGCCGTGGTGATGAGGGCCATTCCCACGACGTCGAGTCGTGCGTGCACCGGGTGCTCCCGTGACAGCGATTGCACGCCGATGATCACGGCGAACACACATATCGGCACCGCACCGAGAAACAACCAGCGCCACGTGATGAATTGGGTCACGGCTCCACCGGCGATCGTTCCCATGGTGCTGCCGATTCCCGCGACCGCACCCCATACAGCGAACGCGATTCCGCGCGTCCGACCGCGGTAATGCTCGGTCAAGAGCGGAACGACCGTTCCGAAGATCGCCGCGCCGCCCGTCCCCTGGATGACGCGCGCCGCAACCAGAACGCCACCGTTCGTGGCGGCCGCACATCCCACCGATGCCACCCCGAAAACGATCAGCCCGACCAAGAACAGCCGCCGGTGTCCCCACCGATCTCCGAGGGTTCCCATGGCCATCACGAGCGCGGCGAGTGCGAGGGTGTACCCGTCGATGATCCATTGGGCTGTTGCGAATCCGGCACCGAGCCGGCCTGCGATGTTCCCGGCGCTGACCGTCACGACGGTGGTGAACGCGAGTAAGAGGAAGGTCGCCAGGCAACAGGCCACCAACGGGCGCCAATCCCGGTGTCGATCGGGTGCAACGTCGTGAACGGGGGCGGAATTGGGGGAGCTCGTGGGCATGGTCTGACCCTGATGTAATGGTCTTGTGCATGTAAACCATTACATGGAGCCCTTGCTGCGGAACGTGACCGATCTGGTCAATCGGCCCGCCTCCACACCGGCCGACCTGGAACAGCGCTGGACGGCTCGTCACATGCCCATCCACTGTCGCGTCACGCGCGCCGACGTACGACAGGTGAGGGATTTCCTGGCAATCTGGGCGGATGTCGTCGACGCCGACACTGAAGAGAGCCGGGTCACGCTTCTCAACCAGCTACTGGCTCGATTCGCCACCAGTCCGTCGATCACCAATCACGATGGCAGTGGCTGGCATCTGCACTACCGCGATGCCGACGCCGGCTTCGCCGCAACGCTGGCCGGGGCCACGAGCGCTGCGGCGGCTCAGTTCCTCACCGAACGCGGGATGCAACGTATCCGGCGTTGCGCCCGCGAAGGATGCACCACGGCATTCGTCGACTTCACCCGACCCGGCACACAGAAGTACTGCAGTCACGGCTGCGCCAATCGCGATGCGGTCAGGAGACACCGAGCCAATCCCGCCCGCGGCGCGCCGCTGAAACCTCCTCGCAGGCAGGGCCGCGCCGTTTGACGATCGGATAGCGACCCCGGCGCCGGGCCGAGGGCGCACTCGGTCTGAGCTCTGTCGGGTTCGCCCGTCAGCGGCTTGTCAGCACGCGGCATGCCAGGTTCGTATATTGGGTGGTAGAGCGAACGATCCGTGCGTTCCGGTCAACACTGGGAAGACCGCAGATGTGACTACGTCACCGGCACCCTCATCACGCCCACGTTCCGGCGTGACGACCGATCCTGCCGGGACCGACACGTACCGCAGGTTCCGGTTGCGAATCCTGCTGTGCGTGGTGGTAGTGACCCTCGCGGGCAGTGCGACGGCACTGGTTCTCGAGCACAACACCGGCCGGGTCGGCCACGAGTCGGTGCTGACGAGTCTGGTCGCGGTGTCATTGGCCGCGACGATTCTGCTGCACGGTCTTCTCCTCGGACGCCCGCTGACCTTGGCTCATGGGGCTACCGCCGCGGCGGCACTGTTGCTGGCGACATTCGCCGTGATGCTTGGGCATCCGGCAGACGCGTGGATCTGCCTCGTCCTCTCCGCCGCGATGTTGATCAGACCGCGGAGGTCGACGGCTCAACCAGATGCCTTACGTTCGGTGGCCGCTCTGGTCGACAACACACAGGGCGACCCACTGGCGCCCTTCGCAATGGCTGCGGGCAAAAGCTACGTGTTCTCAGCGGACGGCACGGCTGCGCTGGCCTATCGGACGGTGGCCGGTTTTGCGGTGGCCAGCGGCGATCCGATCGGAGACCAGGCCCGTTACCCGGAGGTTGTCGCCACATTCGCTGCCCTGTGTCGGACGCAGGGCTGGCGCATCCTGGTGCTGGGCGCTTCGGAGCGCAGCCTGACGTTGTGGCGCGATCGTGCGGTGATCGGCACCGCGCTGCGGGGCATCCCCATCGGACGTGACGTCGTGGTGGAGGTCGACCGTTTCGACTTGGCCGGCCGGTCCAAGCGCAATCTCAGGCAGGCTGTCCAGCGAACTCGCAATGCGGGCGTCACTAGCGAAGTGATCGCTGAGTCGGACGTCGATGAGACGCTTCGGGCTGAACTTGTCGATGTGATGCGGCAGTCGGGTAAGGCGGTCGGCGCCGAGCGCGGGTTCTCGATGATGCTCGGTGACACCTTGTCCGGCCGCTATCCCGGTGTGTGGCTGATCGTCGGACGGGACCGTGGGGGACGGATACAGGCGTTCCAGCGTTTTGCCGGCGCGGGTGGCGGGACCGAACTGAGTCTTGATCTCCCGTGGCGCCGGCTGAGCGCCCCGAATGGGATCGACGAGCGGCTCACCGTGGACATGATCGGCTGGGCACGATCGCACGGGGGAGAGCGGGTCTCGCTGGCATTCGCCCCATTTCCCGATCTCTTCGGGAATGACCGCAGCGGGGAGGTTCTTGTCCGAGTGCTGCGGACACTCGCTCATGTCGGGGATCGGCTCATCAAGCTGGAGTCGTTGTATCGATATGTGCGCAAGTTCGGTGCGATGGCTGAGCATCGGTACGTGTTATTGCCGGTGGTCGACGCGCTTCCGGCGGCTGCCGTGTTCTTGATACTTGAACTAGCTCCGCACCGCACCTCAGCAGCCGATTGACCAGCATTTTTCGGTGCCCACCAGGTCGGTATGCTGGATCGGGATGTTGTCGCGAGTGTTCTCCAGTTTGGTCCGGGTGCGTGTCACCCTGGCCTACGCGGCGGCACTGTTCACGATCGCGTCCCTGCTGCTCATCTTGGGGCCCAAGGTGCAGGACCGCGTGGTCAGTCATCTGAGCACCAATCTGGAGAACCTGGGGCAGGGCCACCTGGGAACACTCCTGGGAAGTGCCTTCGTCACCGCCGAGGGATACACGTACCTGCTGCTGCCAGGACTGGTGTGCCTGCTGGCGCTGGCAGAGCTGGTGTGGTGCAGCAGGCGGTTGATCCAAGCGTTCGCGCTCGGTCATGTCGGAGCCACCCTGATCGTCGCGGCCGGTTTGGCCGCCGCGATCAAGCTCGGCTGGCTGCCGATCTCGGTTGCCCACGCCCAAGACGTGGGGCTGAGCTACGGCGCGATCGCCGTCCTCGGCACCCTGACCGCGGCGATACCGATGCGGTGGCGCGCGGCGTGGATTGCCGGCTGGGTGACAATTGCCCTGGTGATCGCGGTATCGGGGACAGATTTCACTGCGGTCGGACACGCCATCGCGTTGATTCTCGGGATCGTGTTGTCGACCCGGTTCAGCTCTGACTCGACCTGGACACCGGCCCGGCTGGTGCTGCTGGCCATCGGTGTCGGGTTCGGACTGCTGCTTCTGGTTGGAGTGTCCTTTTCGGTGGCGCCGATCGCGCTGCCCGCGGGTGTTGTGGTCGCCGCGATCGCGACATGGGCTTGGTGGCGGTGGCTCGGTGCGTCGAAGCCCGGCGACGCGCGCCTGATTACAGTGTCCGCATGACTTTGCACGCCGACGCTACTCATCCGGATCTGGTTTCCGTCGGGGTGCCGACGCACTGGTACAACCTGGCCGCCGAGCTGGACCAGCCGATCCCGCCCCATCTGCATCCGGGCACCAAGGAACCGGTCGGCCCCGATGACCTCGCGGCGCTCTTCCCGAGCGGATTGATCGCCCAGGAAGTATCCACCGAGCCGTACATCGAGATCCCGGAGGTGGTGCGCGACATCTACTCGATGTGGCGTCCCTCGCCGCTGATCCGGGCCCGTCGGTTCGAGCAGGCGCTGAACACCGGCGCCCACATCTACGTCAAGTACGAGGGTGTCAGCCCGGTCGGCAGCCACAAGACCAATTCTGCGGTGGCGCAGGCCTATTACAACAGCATCGACGGAGTCCGGAAGCTGACCACCGAGACAGGTGCCGGGCAGTGGGGTAGCGCCCTGTCGTTCGCCGGAGCCCAGTTCGGCCTCGAGGTCGAGGTATGGCAGGTCCGTGCATCCTATGAGTCGAAGCCCTACCGCGGTCATCTGATTCGCACGTACGGCGGCACCGTGCACTCGAGCCCGTCGAATCTCACCGAGTCGGGTCGCGCGATCCTCGCGGCGACGCCCGACACCACCGGCAGTCTCGGGATGGCGGTGAGCGAGGCGGTCGAGGTGGCGGCAGCCAACGCCGACACCCGCTATGCCCTCGGCAGCGTGCTGAACCACGTGGTCCTGCATCAGAGCGTGATCGGGCTGGAGGCCGTTGCGCAGCTCGCCGCCGTCGAGCCGGACGGGGCCGACGTCGTCTTCGGCTGCGCCGGTGGCGGATCCAACCTCGCCGGCCTGGCATTCCCGTTCCTGCGCGAGAAGATCCATGGCCGGTCGAACCCGAAGGTGATCGCCGCGGAGCCGGCCGCGTGTCCGTCGATCACACAGGGCGAGTACCGCTACGACCACGGCGACGTGGCAGGCCTGACCCCGCTACTCAAGATGCACACGCTCGGAATGGATTTCGTACCCGACCCGATCCATGCGGGTGGGCTGCGCTACCACGGGATGGCGCCGGCGCTGAGCCATACCGTCGAGCTGGGTCTGGTCGAAGGCGTCGCTGTCGGGCAGCATGATGCGTTCTCTGCGGGGGTGCTGTTCGCGCGGACCCAGGGCATCGTGCCCGCACCCGAGGCCACGCACGCGATCGCCGCCGCCGCCGCACACGTGGCCGATGATCCGGCCGAGCAGGTGGTCGTGATCGGGCTTTCGGGTCACGGCCAACTCGATCTGCCGGCGTATGCGGAGTTCTTGGACGGGAATTTCTGAGCCTGCCCGAGGGGTCTTGACCGTCGGGCGAACGGATTCCCATAGGCCGCCGCACCTTTGAGCTCGAGGTGCCAACCGGTGCCGCCGAGGGTCCCGGCCGGATGGCCGAAGCTCGGAGACACGACGTGGCCGGCAGACACACGAGTAGTCGGCTACGCGACCAGGCGGTGTGACCACTGACTTGTTGCGTTGCGCTCACGTCAAAACCGGTGCAGCAAACCGGTGTGGCGGATTAGGCTCCGAGCATCCACTGGTGACGAACTGTGGGGGCACCATCGATACGGTGACCGCGGGCCAGGCCGCATCAGCCCCGTTGTCGGAGCTGATGTCGACGCTGCATACGCAATCTGAGGGTCTGTCGTCGGCGGAGGCAGCCGCACGTCTGTCCGAGCATGGGCCGAACATCATTCGCACGCATCACGTCAGTGCCTGGGCAGTGCTCAGACGACAACTGAACAATGCTGTGCTGATCCTGTTGGCCGTGACCGCCGTGGCCTCGGCCTTTCTCGGCGACGCCACGCAGTCGATCATCATCGGAATCATCCTGGTGATCAGCATCGGGCTCGGATTCGTCAACGAGTACCGGGCAGAACGGGCCACTGAAGCCCTGCATTCACGGGTGCAGCACACCGCAGTCGCGCGCCGTGACGGGAAGGCCGTCAAGGTTGATGTGACCGAGTTGGTGCCCGGGGACGTCATCCAACTCACGCTGGGCGAGGCGGTGCCCGCTGATGTCAGGCTGTTCGATGTCAACGGTCTCGAGTGCAACGAGGGCATTCTGACCGGTGAGTCGATGACCGCACAGAAGTCGGCCGATGTGGTGGCGATGGACACCGCGCTGGCCGATGCGACGGATCTCGCCTTCATGGGCACCATCGTCAGCGAGGGCACCGGCATGGGTGTCGTGTACGCGACCGGCGCTGACGCTGAGTTCGGCCGGATCGCGGTCGGACTGAGCCAGAATGCGCCCGAGACCGACTTCCAAGCGGGTCTGCGGAAGTTCTCCTATCTGCTGCTCTACGTGGCGTTGACGCTGACCGTGTTCATCGTGCTGGCCAACGTGATGCTGCGCCGGCCGGTCATCGACTCGGTACTGTTCGCGCTGGCGATCGCGGTCGGCATCACTCCGCAACTGTTGCCGGCCGTGGTCAGCAGCGGCCTCGCCGCCGGGTCGCGGGAACTGGCCAAACGCAAGGTCTTGGTCAAGCGTTTGGTGAGCATCGAGGATCTGGGTGACATCGATGTCCTGATCACCGACAAGACCGGAACTTTGACCGACGGCCGCATCAGCTTCATCGATGCCGTTGACGCCGCGGGTGCCCATTCCGAAGATGGCCTGCGTTATGGGTTGCTGGCGACCGACGTGGACCCGGCGACCGGGGGAGCCAGCGGCAACGAGATGGATGCCGCACTGTGGCAGGCGAACGGTGTCGACGCCGGGGCGTTGACTGCGGGCGTCCGCCAGATCGCGGTTCTTCCCTTCGATCACACGCGACGGTCCACCACGACGCTTGTCGACGACCCCGAGCGCGACCAGCGGACACTGATCACCAAGGGGGCACCCGAGCAGGTGCTGGCCAGGTGCGCCCAGGTGCCGGAGTCGGCTCACGAAACGCTCGACCGACTGTTCGCCCAAGGCCGACGGGTAGTCGCAGTCGCGGTCAAGCCTGCGTCCGGACTGGAGACGGTGACCCCATCCGATGAAACCGACCTCCGCCTGGCCGGGTTTCTGTCCTTTGCCGACAACCCCAAGTCGGCCGCGCGAGAGTCGCTGGCCAAATTGGCCGAACTGGAAATCGATGTGAAAGTCGCCACCGGAGACAATCCGCTGGTCGCCGAAAAAGTCTGTGCCGAACTCGGTTTGGCGTCGAAAGGCACGATCACCGGCGTCGAGATGGACAAACTCGACGACCGCGAATTCGATCGGATGGTCACCCAGGCAACCATTTTCGCCCGCGTCACCCCGGAGCAGAAGGCACGGGTGATCGCCTCGGCGCGCAAACAGGGACGTTCGGTCGGTTTCCTCGGTGATGGTGTGAACGACGCGCTGGCCCTTCACGCGGCCGATGTCGGCATCTCGGTGGACTCAGCGACCGACGTCGCCAAGGACGCCGCCGATGTCGTGCTCCTGGAGAAGGATCTCGGCGTTCTCGCCGATGGTGTGTCGGAAGGACGACGCATCTTCGCCAACACGATCAAGTACGTATTGATGGGCACATCAAGCAATTTCGGCAACATGTTCAGCGCCGCCGCGGCCTCCGCAGTGCTGCCGTTTCTCCCGATGCTGCCCGGGCAGATCCTGCTGAACAACCTGCTCTACGACAGTTCCCAGCTGGCCATCCCCACCGACCACGCGGATCCGGAGCAACTGCACGCTCCGTCACACTGGAACATCGCGTTCATCAGGCGTTTCATGCTGACATTCGGGCCGATCAGTTCGTTGTTCGACTTCCTGACCTTCGGCTTGATGCTCGGCGTGCTGCACGCGGCTCCCGCCGAGTTTCGCACCGGGTGGTTCGTGGAGTCATTGGCCACCCAGACGCTGATCATCTTCGTCATCCGAACCCGGCGCATTCCGTTCTTCCGCAGCGTGCCGAGCGGTCCGCTGGTTGCGACGACCTTTGGTGCAATCGCGATCGGGATCGCGCTGACCTTGTCGCCATTGGCATCTCGCTTGGGTTTCGCACCCCTGCCGTGGCAGTTCTTTGCTGCACTCGTGCTACTGACCGTGGGCTACCTGATCTTGGTCGAGTTCACCAAGAAGGTGTTCTATGCCGATCCGCTGCATCTTGCGGGTGCGCCGGTTCGTACCCGCGGGCGTCTTCATCGCGTCGAACGCCGAGCCTCCAGGTTCGTACACCATCCGAGTTCGGCCACCCGATAATGGGCTGCCGCCCTGGGGTCCGGCACATGGATCAGATCTGCCAGTCTTGCGCGCCGTCCGGCTGGTTGTAGAGGCCGACGGAATTCTTGACGACGACAGGGTCGCCACTGCCGAAGTGGTCGAAGAACCATTGCGCGTTCGCAGGGCTGAGATTGGGGCAGCCGTGGCTGACATTGCGTTTGCCCTGAGCGCCGACCGACCAGGGGGCGCTGTGCGCGAAAATCCCTGTGTTGCTGAGGCGGACAGCATTCTCGACTTTGAGCTTGTAACCTTCGGCCGAGTTCACCGGAACTCCGTACGTTGACGAATCCATGATGATGTCGGCGAACTTCTCCAACACATAGTAGGTGCCGTTGGGGGTTTCATAGCCTGGCTTTCCCAGGGAGACGGGAAACGTCTTTTCCAGAACGCCGTTACGGTGGATCTGCATCTGATGAGTGTCGTCATCGATGGTGGCCACAAGTGCATCGCCGACCCGGAAACTGGACTTCGTGCCTGCGGCATCAATGTTTACGACGGTGCCCGAGGGCCAGAAATCGATTGGCCGCCAACGTACTTGAGTGTCGCTCATCCAGTAGAACTTGCCGGGCACCGGAGGGTTGGAAGAGATGTGAATCGCATCCTCGGCCATCTGGCGGTCGGCGATCGGCCGCTGGAACGTGATGGAGATCGGTTTTGCGACACCGACCGTCGACCCGTTGGCAGGGTTGAACGCCGGTGGCAGAAACGGCGGCTCGCCGCTGAACGGCATGGGGTTCTGTCCGGCCGGGGTGCCGACATTGGCCGCCGCGCCGAACGGGTTGAGCCAGGGCATCGGAGCCGGGTCGAGTTGTGGTGCCGGTTCGACGGGCTGGGGCGGGCCCGCGGGCTCTGCCAGGGCAGAAGTGCCGGCGACCGTTGACGCGGTGACCATCACGGTCGCCGCGATCGCGGTGATCCACAGGTGTCTGGTGCGGTGCTGCACTAGGCCTCCATCGACGATGTGTCCTTGATGACCGCGCCCGGTTGGGCGGATTCATGACGCCGCCCAGTCTACTAGCTACGTACGGGGATAGTAGATAGCGTGGGCCGGGGGCGATTGCTCGCCGTCGAGCCTGTCCGCCGAAAATATTTGTTTGCCATAGCATTTGTGAAGAATCCGTAAAGCTCTGCACGTAACCGCCACGGCTCTGACCTGCTAGATCAGAGCGTACGTAGTTATCCAATACGGGGCTTATGCGTAGGTTGTTGTGTGTTCGATATGAGTTTCGGCTCCCGCACCACAAACGCGATGGGCGGTTTTCTTCAACGAACCTTCACAAGACCCATACCGATTCACTGAGCTCTGTGGTCAGGGTGGAGGACATGCCTGACATCGCCAATCCGCCCCGGCTCAGTCGCCGGGGATTTTTCGTGGCGACCGCCACTCTGAGCGCCACAGCTATCGCGGGGTGTCAGCGCGACACCGGTGCCACATCAGCCAGTGCGGGTGCCCGAGATGCGATCGCCGTGGCCGAAGCCCGTCGTCCGCACAGCGGACGCACCGTCTCCACCACATTGACCGCCCAGCGCACGCGGGTGGATCTCGGCGGCACGATCGCCGACACCATCGCATACAACGACATGGTGCCGGGGCCGCTCCTGCGAGCATCGGTCGGTGATGAACTGGAGGTCACGGTACGCAACAGGCTCGGCCATGCGTCCTCGGTGCACTGGCACGGCCTCGCGCTACGCAACGACATGGACGGCGCGTCGCCGGCCACTCCCGATATTGCCGACGGCCGCGACTTCACCTACCGGTTCTCGGTGTCACATCCCGGGACGTATTGGGCCCATCCACACACCGGGCTTGATGCGGACACCGGCCTGTACTTCCCGGTGATCGTCGACGACCCGAATGACCCGGGCCGATATGACGCCGAATGGGTGGTGACGCTTGATGATTGGACGGATGGCGTCGGTCTGAGCCCCGCTCAGATCTATGACCGGCTACGCATGCCGTCGGGAGAAGGGCACGCGATGCCGGGTATGGACGGTGAGGCGGGGATGGGCTCGATGGGTGCCCACGACCGTTCACCGCTCGGCGGCGACGCGGGTGACGTCGACTACCCGATGTACGTGGTCAATGGCCGTAATGCCAAGAACCCCACCAGCGTCCGGGTGCGCCCTGGCCAGCGGGTGCGGATCCGGCTGATCAACGCCGGCTCCGACACCGCGTTCCGGGTCGCGCTGGCCGGGCACCAAATGACCGTCACCCACACCGATGGATTCGCCGTGGTTCCCGCTGAGGTGGACGCCCTGCTGATCGGGATGGGCGAGCGCTATGACGTGGTGGTCACGGCGCGAGACGGGGTATTCCCACTGGTCGCGGTCGCCGAGGGGAAGGATGCGTCGACGCGGGCGCTGTTGGTGACCGCCGAAGGTTCGACTCCGCCGCCCGACTATGCGCCGCCGGAATTGCAGGGCCGGCTCGGTACGGTCAGTTCCTTCACCGCCACCCCGGACGCCACCTTCGACTCGGCAGCCGCTGATGCCGAACTGCCCGTCGAACTGGGCGGCTCGATGGCCACCTATGACTGGACGATCAATGGCCGCACGTTCGTGAACGCTCAGCCCCTGACCGTGCGCGAAGGGCAACGTGTCGCAATGACATTCCGGAACTCTTCGATGATGTGGCATCCGATGCATCTGCACGGGCACACTTTTCAGGTTCTGGGTGACGACGGGCGCCCGGGTGCCCGCAAGGACACGCTCATCGTGCTGCCGATGCAGCGACAACGCGTGATATTCGCCGCTGACAACCCGGGAATTTGGATGTTGCACTGCCACAACACCTATCACCAGGAGGGCGGGATGATGACGAGCCTCTCCTACGCCACCTGACCGGTGTTGAAGCCGGGGGAGTACTACGTACTAGCCTAAGTAGTAGTTACGGAGCTCGCGTCGAGGCGCGTCACGCGCCTCGACGCGAGGTACGCTCAGTTCACCGATCGTGGAGGGGTGCAGTGCGCGTACGAGGGTTCGGCGAACTCGAAGCCGACATCATGGATCGCATCTGGAATCGCGGTGACGCTGCGGTCACGGTCCGCGAGGTCTTCGACGAGCTCGCCGAGGAGCGCCGGATCGCCTACACCACAGTGATGTCGACGATGGACAACCTGCACACAAAGGGCTGGCTGGAGCGCGACCGCGACGGGCGTGCCTATCGGTACTGGCCGACGTTGAACCGCGAGCAGCACTCGGCTCAGTTGATGCGTGCGGCACTCGACGGCGGTGGCCGTTCCGATTTGGTGCTCGGCTACTTCATCGAGCAGATCGACCCGGAGGATTCCGATCGATTGCGTGCCGCGCTACGTTCATTGGCGCGCCGGTCCGCCAGGGCGAAGAAGCGGTGAACGTCGCCGCGGGCCTGCTGATCTACAGCGTGGCGGTGGTGCTGCTGGCACCGATGCTGCTCAGCGCCCTCACCCGCGGCGGTTCAGCCCCGAGATTCGGTGTGGCGGCGTGGTTGACCGCCATCGCGAGCGTATTGGCGACCTGGATCTTGATTCCGATACTGGTCATCGGCGACGTGGTGTTCCACGGAGGCCAGCGCAGATCTCTGTTGGCGTCCTGTGTGGAGTTGCTCTGCGATATCGCGGCCGGCCGCGCCGGCATCGTGGCGCAGGCGACGGTGGTCGTCGTCGCCGTTGCGCTGATCGTGGCGGTTGGTGGTTTCGGGACGCAGGCGCTACGGACCATCCGGCGGCTGCGCGCCCATGCCCATGGTCACGCTCAAGCTGTTCGGCTCGTGGGACGTCCGGCAGGCCCGCGTGATGTCTTCATCGTCGACGCCGATGAGTGCACCGCGTACTGTGTGGCCGGCGCGCCGCCCGCGATCGTGGTCACGACCGGCGCAATTGCCGCGCTCGGCAGCGATGAGCTGGCTGCCGTGCTCGCCCATGAGCGAGCGCACCTGGATGGGCATCATCTGAAGATCGTGACGGCGCTGCGCGGGTTGGCGATGGTGTTCCCAAGGGTCAAGCTGATAACCCGAGGCGCGCTTGATGTCGCTCGGCTGTTGGAGATGTGCGCAGACGATGCCGCGGCGCGCCGCTTTGGGGAGCACACCCTGCTGACCGGACTGATGGCTCTCGCCGGAGCCACACCTGCCCAGGCACTCGGGGCCGCCGATGTGGCGTTGCTGAACCGCGCTGAACGTCTTGCGCTGCCACCCGCACCGTGGACCCGGCTCGGTTCGCGTGCGGGTCTTTTCGGGGCGATGACGGTGATCGCTCTCGCCCCGATCGCAACGTTCGCGCTGGGGGCATCGGGCCAGTTCTGTCGCTGACGTCAGTGCTCGCGCTCGAACACAACGAGCGTGTCCGCCAGGTGGCCGTCGACGAAATACGCCCGGCAGGTGAAGGGATCCGAAATCGCACTGCCGGCCTCGGTCTGCGCGTCGACCGTTCCTGACACGTTCCATACGGTGATACGTGAGTGCTCGACGCCCTTCAGCGGCTCGTCGGTGGTCAACGGGAACAAGTCCCGACTGTCGGGCTCGAGGTCACTGAGCTTCGACTCCACGTCGGTGAGCTGTGCGGTCGCGGGCGTCACCAGCTTGCCGCGCACATCGGTCTCGCAACGATCCTGAGCCTCGCGACCCGCCGCGTCCACGAGACCAAAGCCATGTGTTCTCACGGCGATCACAGCGACGACGCCCAAAATGAGTGCACACGCCAGTAGCCACAACGGGACTCGTCGACCGGTCATGCTCACCTGGCGATTATCGCGTCAGTATTCAATGATGCGGGTGACATTGGGTGTCATCCCCGATTTGCGGACCGGCGAGATCTTGACCGGGACACCTGTCTGCTGGGCCTCGATCATTTGACCGTTGCCGAGGTAGAGCGCCTCGTGTTGTCCACCGCCGGGTCCCCAGAACAGGAGGTCGCCCCGCTTGGCCTGTGACGGCGCGAGTTGGCGTCCCGCGGTGTATTGGTCGCCCGAATAGCGGGGTAGCAGCACGCCGACACCGGCGAACGCGTAACGGGTCAGTCCAGAACAGTCGAACCCGACGGTGCCGGCTCCAGAATCGACCCCTCGGCTGGGCCCGGTCAAGCTGCCGCCTCCCCAGGAATAGGGCACTCCGAGTTGGGTGCCGGCCCTCCGGATGACGTACTCGACAGCCTGTCTGCCATACACACGGTTGCCGCGGAGTACGGGAGCCGCCGCACCGGTGTCAGCCGGTGCGAGTCCCAGGCTCCCCAAGAATTTTCGCCCCATGTCAAAGGTTGTCTGCGCCGCAAAAGCGCTTGCCTGTAACGACGCATTGGCGATGGCCACCGGATCGCCGGGCGCACCCGCGCTGAGCAGGTTGGGCAGAGTGGGATCCCACTGTCCGGCGTTGGGTTCGGCGTGGGCGAGCGGCGACCCTATCAACGCCAGCGAGGCTGCAGCCAAAACCCCTGTGCGCAAAAGTGTTCGACGTTCGCAGGAGATCTGGTCCGAGCGCGGATTGGAAGGCATGGTCCCGCAGTTCCTTTCCGCCCTGGGTCGGCCGTGGCCGATCCGGTATCGGACCATTCAATAACTACGTAGTAACTACGTACGTACGTACTCTACATCACAATAATCACGTGAGTCCCACTCGCAACAAAATTGCACTTCTGTAATTCCTTGTAGAGGTTGCGGTTTGGTATCGAGCCCGGCGACGGCCGGGTCCCCGAATGGCGTAGTCGACTACGCGGTACGCCGCGGTTTTGGCCAATCAGAATTGGAGAGGAGGCGACACCATTCAAGGGGGAGCGATGAATCCCGATCTATTGCCCGAAGACTTGCGGGATGATCGCCGGCTGCGTGCCGAGGAAGCCGACTACCCGATCAGGCAGGTCAATCCCGTCACCGGATACCGCACCGTGCTGTACCGATCTGGTACCGACGTGGATTTCCTCGGCTGGATCGAACTGGTGAATGAGGACCGCACTGCGGGCTACATCTACATCCGGCGGCCCGTGCAAAGCTGCTACCTGGGGCTCGATCGCTACGTGGTGATGGATGTGGTCCCCGAGTTGCTGGAATCGCTGCTGCGGATCTTGCAGAGTGGGGAGCCGCTTCAGCTCAAGTTCTTTCACGGGGCGGCCGAACTCGAGCCGGCCGCGTTCCTGATGCACCGGGGCCAGGTGGACAGTCCCCGATGACCGGGTGCCCCAGAACAGGTAGCGGAATACTCATGGCACCTGCACCGCCGGTCCATACGCTTGTGGACATCGGGATGCAGAAGGGACGCCGGTGATGATCGTCTTGACGGATACCGTCCAAACCTGGGGCCATACGGCCACCGTTCACTACTCGCACGCGCCGCGCTCCGTCGTCGCTCAATCGAACCTTGCGTTGCACATGGAGTTCAACGTAGATCTTCCGCCCAAACCGATTTTCCGGAGCTTCGGGTTCTTTCGTACTGCCGTTGTCGGTGGATCAACCGTCACCGTGAACGGACCGTCTCTTGTCGCGGTCGGCGTGACCGAGCTGCATTTCGACCTCATGACGGACAACGGCGCATCGGTGTCGGTCGTCAATCAGTTCGATACCAGCGGGACCTTCTCCGGCCCGCCACTTCCGGCCGTCAGTGTCCGGAGGATCTCATTTCACCGCCCGGTGAACGGAACAACTGCGTACGCGCACACGACCAAGGTCTATTCCGGTGGGCGCGACATCAGCGAGCACGAAGCTGTCGAGACCGCAACGGCGACACTGAAATCGCTCGGTCTCGACCCCGCCGAGCTGATCATGAAAGTGACGACGGATGCCGATGTTGTGTCTCGGTTGCAGCGGCTCGACCCCGCGACGAATGAACTGGTCGACGAGGTGACCGATCCGCGAATCAGCTAGCGAAGTTCCGCGACGACAGTAGGTGCCTCAGGATCGGTGGCCGTCCAGGAATCCGGTGAGCCCGGATGGCGCGTGCGGGCCGATGGCGATCTGCTCGACGACGCCGATTCCGGTGCGCTCGCCCATCGTTGCTTTGACGACGTTCTGTAGGTGGATCGAGGCGAAGTCGGTCGGGTCGAAGTCGTCGAGACGGATGGATTCCCGGCCGATTTCGAGTTGTCCGTGGTTGGAACCGTGTCCCCAGTGCGGATGCCAATAGCCGATGCCGCGCATCCGGAAGGTGAACAGCTTCTCCACCTCGATATGCGTCTCGCCCTCGACGGGATCGGTGAACCACAGGTGCGCCCGCCGGATTTCGCGTCGCCCCGGCTCCCAGTCGAGTTCGTAGCCGATGTCGTAGCACTCCCGCACACCGACCCGACTGCACGGTGAAGCCCCCGCCGGCAGCGGATCCAGGATCTGCGCGGTCTCCAACCATCGGCGCCCGTCCTCGTGCTCGTGGAAGGCGTAGTGGGTGAAGCGATCTTCGAAATGCAGTGGTGCCCAAAGCCAGAACACCTGGAACGGCATCGGTTGCCGGAGCACCGGCACCTGCTCGCCGACCGGCCGAACTCCCCAGGAACGGTCCCGGGTCCCGGGCACCGAACCCGCGTTGACGGCGGTGTCCTCACCGTCGACGCTGATCGTCCCCTCCCAGGTACCCCATTGGGTCAGGCGGGTGTGGTCGGTCAGGATGATGCCCTCGGCGGTTCGGCGCGTTTGTCGTGGTTCCTCGATAGCGACCGTGGTGGCGCGGAACGTCAGGTCACAGGCGATGTTGTGTTCATTCGAGTCGACGATGTACCGGATGGTCCGCAGCGGTTCGGCCACCTCGATGCGGAACGGGCCGACGGTTGCCGACCTGTCCAGCGGCATGGCCCCGGAGGCGAAGATCGAGTGTTCCACGCCGTCTTTGACCAGACTGAACGCCGCGTCGATGACCCCACGAACCGGATAGTGTCCCATCGCCGCACCGAAGTAGAACTCGCCGTCGCGCTGATGACCGTTGAACCAGTAGCGGTCGTAGTGGTTGGGGTCGGCGCTGGCCGGCGTCGCGACCGGCTCAGCCGAGGAATGGATGGGGAAGTCGTCAAACGGTGTGAGCATCGGTCCTGTTTCTGTTCAGTTGCCCAGCAGGGAGAACGCGTCGAGGTCGGTGATCGCGGTGGCCGACCGTTCGGCCATGACCGTGAACATCCGGTCGCCGCGCTCGGAGGGCTGGCCTACCAGCGCACCGAGCACCGTGACGAAAGGCCCCTGGAACTGCGCGTAACGATAATCGTCCCAGCAACTTTCGAGGCTGTATCCGGTGACGCCGAGTTCGACCAACCGTCGGTGGTAGGCCTCGATGATCGAACGCTCGCCGGCGCGGCGGTCGGGTACTGACAGCCCCGGCGCGACGAGCAGCGCGACATCCCGCAGGGGTAGGCCGGTCGACATGACCTGCCAGTCCACCGCCACCACGGGATCGGCGGCACCCGCCTTGGCGAACAGCAGGTTGTCCAGGCGATAGTCACCATGCAGCAGTGCGAACGGTTCCCGGCGTCCGGCCGCCCAGGACATGAACTCGTCGGAATACCGCCGCAGTACCGTGGCGGTCTCGGGCTGCAGGGTGTACCGCTGCAGGAACTGGTCGGTGGCGTTGGCCAGCAGCTCGGCTGCGAACTCGGGCATCGCCGTCAGGTCGGGGATCAACCAGTCCAGCTCGCGCACCGCGGGGTCGTTCCAGGTGGAGGCGTGCAATCCGGCGGCGTTGACCGCCGCGGCCAGGGCTTCATCCACTGTGCAGCCGGCGATCTGATCACCCTGCTCGGCCGGGGCCAGATCTTCCAACAACAGCGTGAAGCCGTTGGCCTCCGCGTCGGAGGCCACGTAGTAGCAGCGGGGGAGCCGCGCACCGACCCGGTGTGCGTAGTCGCGGTAGAAGCTGGTTTCGCAGCGATAGCTGAGCGTGCCGGCTGCCCGGCTGTTGGCGTCGGTAGCCGGCAGCTTGATGATCAGCCGGTCGGGCCCGGTCCCGTCGGAGTAGTCGATGAACAGTCTTGAGCAGGAACCCATCTGACCGGTCCCAACGCGTTCCGCGGTCACCTGCCGCACGGTCGCAGCGATGCCGGACGAGTTCAGTGCCGCGGTGAGCCAGTGCGTGTCGACCTCGTCGGCAGTATCGACAACTCCCGGTGCAGGTACCGCGCTCCGGTCGGGATCCGTCGTCGTCACGCTTGGCCCGGTTCGTTGATCTTCACCAGCATCTTGCCGATGTTGGCGCCGTTGAACAGGCCGTTGAGGGCCTCGACGCTGGATTCCAGCCCCTCGTAAACGGTTTCGCGGTGCACCAGCAGCCCCGCTTGTTCCCAACCCTGCAGCGCGGCGAACGCCTCGTCGAAGCGCGCCCACTCTTCGAGTGCGATGAAGCCCTGCATCGTCGAGGCCGTGGCGAGCAGGTTCACGTAGTTGGACGGCCCGGGGTGATCGCCGTTGAGATAGCTGGAGATGAGGCCGCACATCACCACGCGCGCCTTGTGCGCAAGGTTGGCCAGCACCGCATTGAGAACATCCCCGCCCACATTGTCGAAGTAGACGTTGATCCCGTTGGGGCACGCTTCCTTCAGCGCGGCAGTCAGGTTGCCGGCCTTGTAGTCGACGCAGGCATCGAAGCCGAAATCCTCGACCACGACCCGGCATTTCTCCGGGCCTCCGGCGATACCGACCACCCGAGCACCAGCGATCTTGGCGATCTGGCCGGCCACCGACCCGGTGGCACCCGCGGCCGCCGAAACGACGACGGTCTCGCCCGCCTGCGGATTGCCGACACCCTTCATGCCGAAGTAGGCCGTCGCGCCGGTCGGTCCGTAGATCGACATCACGGCCAGCGGATCGGTGTATCCGACCACCAGCGTGCTGAACAGGTCATCGCGGATGATCGCGTAATCCTGCAGTCCGGTCAGGGTGGTCACGAGATCACCGACTTTGTAGGCATCACAACGTGATTCGACGACCTCGCCGATACCTGCCACCCGTACCACCTCGCCCAGCTCGAGGGGTGGAAGATAGCCGGGCTCGCCGTCCAGCCACGTGCGAGCGGCGGCGTCGATGCCGACATAGGTGGTACGCAGCAGCGCCTCGCCCTCCGCGGGTACTGGAGCGGGCACCGTCACCATCTCGGTGTCATCGGGAGACACCAGGCCATTGGGGCGGCGGCGCAACAGGACCTGACGGTTCTGGCGGTGCGCGGCGTCAGTCATGTTGCTGCTCATTTCTGTGACAGATCAAGGTGGTCGACTGAATTTTCATATTGATTCTTAGAACTCATATGGATTAACGTCAACCCCCAGATCGAGAGTGTCCCGCCTGGTAGGAGGATTCCGTGACCTCCAACGACCTAACGCCGCGGCGTGGCCGGCCGCCTCGAATCGACCAGAGCGCCATCGTGGCGGCGGTGTTGGAGATCGGTAGCGAGAACGTCACCATGCGCCGGGTCGCCGAGCATCTGGGCATCAGCCTTCCCGGGCTGTACCACCACGTGAAGAACCAGGACGATCTGCTGCGCCTCGCCGCCGAGAGCGCACTCGTCATGTCACCGCCGCCGCGGTACGCCGGCGAGCACTGGGCAACCTGGATGCGCAGTTACGCGTCCTACATCCGGACTGTGCTGGCGTCGGAGCCGGCATTGGTGGAGAAGTTCGTCACGGGCGGGGTGCGCGACGAAATGGAGATGGAATGCAACGGCGATGCGGTCGAGGCGCTCGCCGGGCACGGACTGGCGCCCGATGACGCGATGGCTGTGTGGGCCGCGGTGAGCGCGATGGCGATCGGCAGTGTCACCGAGGCGCATCGCGAACACCTTCACGCCGAAAGCGGACAGCCATGGCTGGCCCGGATCTTCAAACTTCTCGCCAAGCGTCCCGCCACCGATTATCCGACGTTGCGCGCGGTCGCCCAGTCCGGTTATGACCCGTTCAGCGAAGTCACCTTCCAGCAGCGAATGACCATGTTGCTCAACGGCATTGCAGTGCAATATGGACTACCGCCGGAGCCCGCGGGCTAGCTACCAGGCATCCGGCGGACCGGCCCGTCGTCGAGCATCTGGGTTACAGCATCCAGCCGCCGTTCATCGGCCAGGTCGACGGCATGTACCCCAACCGACTGCCCGAACCGGGAGCCCAGCCCGTCTGATGTGATGGTTGCCGCGATTCTGGCACCATTGGAGAGATGGACGCGGATTCGAGACTGGGTCTCAATGACCTGTTCGATGAGGCGATCAACGCCGCGCTGAGGTCGCTTCCGGCCGATCTGCGTGCGGCAATCAGCAACGTCGAGATCGTCGTCGAGGACGAGCCTCCCGACGGCCAGCCGCTGCTCGGCCTGTACCGCGGCGTACCGCTGTCACAAAGGACCAGCACCTACAGCGGAGCGCTCCCCGACAAGATCAGCGTCTTCGCGGGGCCGATCACGCGACTCGCCGCCGGCGACGCGGATCGTCTACGCCTCGAGATCAGGCACGTCGTGCTCCACGAGATCGCACATCACTTCGGAATCAGCGACAAACGACTGATCGAGATCGATCGCTACTGATGTGTCACTGGCCACCGGGCATGCGGCGGACCAGCCCGTCGTCGAGCATCTGCTGGAAGTGCTCGGTCACGGTCTGTTCGGCCGGCCGGTAGGCCAATCCCAGCTCGTCGCGGCTACGACTGTTGTCGAATGCCAACGGGTATCCGATGTTGCGATCGACGAACTGTCGAGTCAGCCCGGCTGCCGGGGCAATGGCTTTCACGAGCAGCTTGGGTGCGGTCATCCTCGGGAACGGATAGAACGGTCCGAACCGGCGGCGCAGCACCTTGCCGATCTCCAGGAGGCTCAGCGAATCGGCGTTGACGATATAGCGGTCGTGGGCCTCGGGGGTGAACCCGGCGCGCAGGTGGGCATCGGCGACGTCACGCACGTCCACCACGCCCATGGTCAACGCGGGAGCGCCGGCGAGCAGGGTGCCATCGGTGAACTGTTTCATCGTGCTCAGGCTGGCCGAATCGCTGGCGGTGGTGAGGGAAGGACCGAGCACCAGGCCCGGGTGGATGGTGACCATGTCCCAGCGGTCCTGCGCCTTTTGATACCGCCAGGCCTCCTGCTCCGCCACGGTCTTGGAATAGGGGTACGGCTGGTGGTCGACACTGCTGGTGGTGTTCCAGTGTTCATCGGTGAAGACACCGCCGGGGACGTCCCGTGTCTCACGGGCATCTCCGTAGATCGCGACCACGCTGCTGGTCAGCACCACACGTTTGACGCTGTCCGTGCGGTTGACCGCGTCCAGCACGTTGCGGGTGCCTTCGAGCGCCGGGCGGATCAGTGCTTCCTGCGCGTCCTTGTAGCCGGAGAGCAGGAACGGCGACGCGGTGTGCATGACGAGCTGACATCCGGCCATGGCCTCGTCGAAGCTGCCGGGCTCGAGCAGGTCCGCCTTGAACAACTTCAGCCGGCCGGGATGGTCAGCCGAAAGCTTGTGTAGGTGCTCGAGTCCGGACGTCTTCTGCGGGTTGCGCACTGTGCCGTGCACCGTGTGGCCGGCCTCCAGGAGATACCGGACGATCCAGCTGCCGATGTAACCACTGGCGCCTGTCACGAGCACCGGTGCGTCCGGGTCGATCGGGGTCCGGGGTGTGCTCATGGGGGTTCCTTCCGTTCGGACATCCGGGCGATATGCGGCCGCTGGCGCTGTCAGCCCCGCGGTGCCATTGGTCAAGTTTGCCCTGCGGCGAGCGCAGGGTGACAACAGTGCTCAATGTTGCTGGTTACTGGCCACTGCGTGGCCGATGTGGGGGACAGTTGCCAGTATGAGTAGCTCGAAAGTTCCCAAACCCAGCGATCTGAAATCAGCCGCTCAGGCGGCGGTCGGGACGGCCCAGTCCGCCGTGGAAGCCGCACAGGCCGTGGCGAGCGGTGCGCTGCGCATTCCACCCGCGTCGGCTCAGCTCGCCGCGCAGTTGCCCGATTTGCTGGAGAATCTCGCCGTCGCGACCGAACGGCTCAACACCACGATCGATCGGACCGAACGGTATATGGCCATGGCCGACCCGATGTTCCGTACGGTGGACCGCCTCCTGCCACAACTCGAATCGTTGATCAACACGGGCAATGATGTCTTCCGGATGTTGACCAACATCCCGGGCATCTCCACCCTGAACCGACTTACCGGCCGCGGTCAGGACGACCGGGGCTGACTGCGGTGGGTGCACCGATTCCCGGTTCACACGAAGACAATCCGCGCCACCGCCATAAGCGACCTCGACACTTGCCAACCTCGTAGCATTCTGGACCAGAGCGCATGCCATTGGTCGGACGTTCAGCGAGGAGGATGGTCGTGGACCAAGTGCAGCAAGGGCGTCAGGTGCTTCCGATTCCTGATGCGAAACACGTCGGCCTGACGACATACGATGCGAAAGATCCCAATACCAAGTACCCGCCGATCGTTCCGTTGCGTCCGCCCGCAGGTGCGCCCAATGTGCTGATTGTCCTGCTCGACGACGTCGGGTTCGGAGCATCCTCGGCGTTCGGTGGCCCTTGTAGCACCCCGGTAGCCGAGCGCTTGGCGGCTGGTGGCCTCAAGCTCAACCGATTCCACACCACGGCATTGTGCGCGCCGACCCGCCAGGCGCTGCTGACCGGGCGCAACCATCACTCGGTGGGGATGGGTGCAATCACGGAGATGGCAACCTCGGCGCCAGGTAACAACAGCATCCGTCCCAAAGACAAGGCCACGATCGCCGAGACGTTGTGGCTCAACGGCTATTCGACCGCCCAGTTCGGTAAGTGCCACGAGGTTCCGCTGTGGGAGATCACCCCGGTGGGGCCGTTCCATCAGTGGCCTACCGGATCCGGATTCGAGCATTTCTACGGGTTCATCGGCGGCGAAGCCAACCAGTACTTTCCCGGCCTGTACGAGGGCACCACCGCTGTAGAACCGCCCAGGACGCCGGATGAGGGCTATACCCTCACCGACAATCTGGCCGATCGCGCCATCACATGGGTCCGTCAGCAGAAGGCGTTGATGCCGGATAAGCCGTTCTTCATGTACTTCGCGCCGGGCGCTACCCATGCACCACACCACGTGCCGAAGGAATGGTCGGACAAGTACCGGGGCAAGTTCGACGACGGTTGGGATGCCCTGCGGGACAAGACGATCTCCCGCCAGAAAGACCTGGGTGTGGTGCCCGACGACGCGGCGCTCACCACGCGGCACGCCGAGATCCCTGGCTGGGACGACATGCCTGCGGAACTGAAGCCGGTCCTGGCCCGCCAGATGGAGATCTACGCTGGCTTCTTGGAGCAGGCCGATGATGCGGTCGGCCGAGTGGTCGACGCCATTGCCGATCTCGGTGTCCTCGACGACACGTTGATCTACTACATCCTCGGCGATAACGGCGCATCCGCCGAAGGGACCGTCAACGGCTGCTTCAACGAGCTGAGCACACTCAACGGAATGCCCGGCATCGAGACCACCGAGTTCCTGCTGTCCAAGATCGATGACTTCGGCACGCCCGACGCCTACAACCACTACGCCGTCGGTTGGGCACATGCGTTGTGCGCGCCTTACCAGTGGACCAAGCAGGTGGCCTCGCACTGGGGCGGGACCCGCAACGGAACGATCGTGCATTGGCCCAACGGCATCTCCGACAAGGGGCAGATCCGCAACCAGTTCCACCACGTCATCGACATCGCGCCGACCATCCTGGAGGCCGCGGGGTTGCCGGCGCCGTTGTCGGTCAACGGTATTCAGCAGGCGCCGCTGGAAGGGGTCAGCATGCTTGCCACCCTGCGCGAGGCGGCCACGCCCGAAACGCATGACCTGCAGTATTTCGAGATGATGGGCAACCGCGGCATATACCACCAGGGCTGGACTGCCGTCACCAAGCACCGAACACCATGGAAGGCCGATACCCCGCCGCCGTTCGACGCCGACGTGTGGGAGCTGTACGCCCCCGGTGACTGGACCCAGGCGCATGATCTGGCGGATCAGAATCCGCAGAAACTAGCTGAACTACAACGGCTTTGGCTGATCGAGGCGGTCAAATACAACGTCGTCCCGCTCGATGATCGCGGGTTCGAGCGGATCAACCCCGATATCTCGGGCCGCCCGCAGCTGATCACCGGTAATTCGCAACTGTTGTTCTCCGGGATGCGGATCAGTGAGGCCGCGGTGTTGACACTGAAGAACAAATCGCATTCGGTGACGGCCAACATCACTGTGCCGGAATCCGGTGCGTCGGGCGTGATCATCACCCAGGGCGGCAGCGCCGGTGGCTGGACGTTGTACGTACATGAGGGCAGGCTCAAGTACTGCTATTGCTTCTTCGGCATGGAGCACTACATGACCACGGCCGACGAGCCGATACCCACGGGAAGCCACCAGGTGCGAATGGAATTCGCCTACGACGGAGGCGGATTGGCCAAGGGCGGCACCGTCTCGTTGTTCTACGACGGCAAACAGGTGGGCAACGGTCGGGTCGAACAGACCCAGCCGATGGCCTACTCCGCAGACGAGGCATGCGATGTCGGAGCCGACACCGGCTCACCCGCCTCCCCGGACTACGGGCCGACCGGAAACAAGTTCAACGGGGAGATCGATTGGGTGCAGATCGACATCGGCGACGACAGCCACGACCACCTGATCACCGCTGCCGACCGCTTCAAGATCGCCATGGCGAAACAGTGACGACCTGTCGGGCTATCTGATGCCGAGGACGGCAGCGGTGAAGCGCCAGAGTGTCTGTGTGGCTTGGTCAGAATTCGGTGTCGGGGTTATTCGGAGCTGTTGTGCGATGCCGTGGCGCAGGCCGCCGATGACGTAGGCGCCTGCGCTGTCGGGGTCGAGGTCGGCCGGCAGTTCGCCGAGTTGCTGGCCGTGGCGGATGTTGGCGGCGGCGTTGTCGATGAGGTCGTGAATGTAGGCGGCTTCGAGTTCGGTTAGCTGCGGGTCGCTGGCGGTGCGGTTGAGCAGGATCGGCGCCAGTGGGTCGGCGAGGTGATAGGCGACGAAACGGTGAGTGCGGTCGCGTTCGCGAGTGGCCCAGTCGCCGGTGGGTAGGTGGGCATCGGCGATCGCGTGGCGCAGTCCGTCGTAGAAGCCGTCGTAGATCGCTGTCAGCAGACCACTCTTCGATCCGAAATGGTGGTAGAGCGCGCCGGTGCTGAGTCCGGCCCGGCGCGTCAGCCCGCTGAGTTCGAAGGCGCCGTTTCCGTGCACGAGTTCGTCGCGGGCTGCATCGATCAGCTGTTGACGTCCGACCGGGGCCCGTGCCATAGTCCGAAGAATAACAGAAGTCAGTTATGTTTCGGTGAGGGCGATATGAGCACTGAAGTGACATCGTTGGCGGAGTTGGCCGGCGACCTGGCCGGTACCTATCGGCGCACCCGCAGCCGCGGTGAGCGGGTTGACCCGGCGGTGGCCGAGGCAGACCTCGCGGCACTACTTCGCGACGGATACGTGATCCTGCCTGATCTGCTCACCGCGGCCGAACTCGACGCGATTCGGGATTCTGTTGGGCCACTGTTGGATCGGCTGGGCCGCAACGGGTTCGAAGGTCACGCCACCCAGCGGGTGTACAGCGTGTTGAACAAGACCCGCAGCTGTGACCGGATCGCCGACCATCCACGCGTGCTGGCGCTGCTGGATCGACTGTTCATGCCGAACTACCTGTTGTCGATGTTGCAGGTGATCAAGATCCTGCCGGGGGAGCAGGCGCAGATGCTGCATACCGACGACAGCTTCTATCCGCTGCCCCGACCGCGAAAAGCGCTGGGTGCAGCCACTATCTGGGCGATCGATGATTTCACCGCCGACAACGGTGCGACCGACATCGTCGCTGGCAGCCATGAATGGGGTGATCGGAAGCCTGAGCCCGCCGAACGCGAACCGGTGGTGATGAGTGCCGGGTCGTGCGCCTTCTTTCTCGGGACGTTGTGGCACGGCGGTGGCGCCAATCGATCCGCGAACGCGCGCCTGGCCCTTACGGCGCAGTATTGCGAGCCGTGGTTGCGCCCGCAGGAAGCATTCACCTTGTCCATGACCCGCGACACCGTGCGGGCGGTGTCCGAGGACATTCGGCGCATGCTGGGCTACAGCATCCACCCGCCGTTCATCGGCCAGGTCGATGGCATGCACCCCAAGCGGCTCCTCGAACCAGGCGCCCAATCGGTCTGATGTGGCCACCAAACTTGTTCGATCACTTTATGATCGACGCGCTTTCGCTGCAGGCATCGAGGGATGCCAGTGCGCCAGCTGAACGCGGTCATGGCGGTCGCTTTTTTGTGTAACTGCGAGTATCGTTAAACGTGTTGGTGTTCCGTCATACAGATTGCCCGTCCGGGTTTGGAGCATCGGTTCAATAGGCCGCTTGGCTCGGCCATAGATGGGAGCGTCAACATGACGCTACAAGCGGTTGAGAATTCGCACCGGGTGCAAGGCCCGTCCCATACTCCGAGATTGCGGTTGAAACCGAAGGCGCCACGCAATGGGTTCGTCGATGGGGCGTGGTGGCCTCGCGGCGATGACCTCAGCGATGAGCTTCCCGACCTACTAGCGGTGCTGTCCGTCAGGCTGGGACACGTCGAACGGGTACTCTACCGATTGTCTGACTGGCGGCCCGCGCCTCGAAAGCTCGACACCGGTGGCGTTCCAGTCAAGCTGGACGGGTATGAACGCCAACCGATTTCAACAATCAGTCTGATAGGCGCTGGTTTCCGTCGACTCGATTTGCTGGTCGTAGCTGTGCACGCGGACGCCTCCGATGCGCACGCGACGATGATGAGGGCTGCACATCCCAGCGACGAGACCCGTGTGGACCGCCTTCTCGGGATCGAACCGCGCGTCCGGATCAGCTTGGACCGAGCCAGCGTTGCCCAGCAGCGCTGGGATTCAGAGATATCCAAACCACGCCGCGCGTTCACCGGATGCCCATCCGGTGACGGCTTCTGAAGAACAAGACGCTGGCGATATCGTCAGGGATCGGATTTGACCATGACTGTACAAGTAACCCGCAACGACGGCGTCACTGATGAGTTTGCACGCTTCGGCGACCGCTATGTCAAACACAACGACGGGTCATTAGAAGTTATCCGAGCCGAAACAATGCCGGCCACGACCTATCCGGTGGGCGGCTGGACTGAGGTGTCCGGAGACGAAAAGCGCAAGCCCCACCGGCTATTTCATCACCGCTCATAGTGCAATCACTACCAGGTGAGCCTTGAGTCAGGTTCGAGATTCGCTCGCTCCTTTGACCGACCCTGATCCTGGTCAGAGTTTCGACCACCAAACCCGATGCGTCACAACGCATCCGTCGCCGGAGGCAATTTGCCATCAGGTGAATGCCGGCCGCTGGGAAGTTTCGGTGTCAGCCGCGTAGCTGCGCTAACTTTGGGGGAACCGTAGTTCCACCTTCTGATTCCCAGCGTTCTTGAGCAGTGGAAGCTTGGGTGCGTCTGTCCCGGTCTCGTTGGCTGATCATGAGCAATCCGTCGACGGTTGCGGCGTTGTGGGGTTGCGCCGCGGTCATCATGGTGCGGTGTGCGTCGTCGGCGTCGGTGTGGGGCGGGATCACCAGTAGCGTGAGCCGGTCACCGTCGAGCCCGAGAACTTCAACGGTGTTGATCGGCTGTCGCCGATACCCATCCAGGCGTACCGCCCGCCCTCCGGTGATGAGCTTTCGTGGTGCTTTCGCCCATGCGCTCAGGTGATACAGCACCCGGTCGATGCGGCCCAGGCGCACCGAGAGCACGGCCAGCAGGTCTGGCAGCTCTGCGCTGAGGTCATCTGTGTGCGGCCACCACGCCCCGTCGACATAGCCACTTTGTGGTGCTTTGGGCTTCAACCGTAGGCGCGGCGTACGCGCCGGCACGATGGAGTTCTGATCATTTCTGCGTGTCTGCTGTGGCGTCATGGAGACGCTCCCGTCTGGACCGCGTGGCGCGGCCCTGTCCTTCAAATCAGCGATGACACACTCGAAATGGTTGCGTGTACGAAGTACCGCCGATAGTTGTGATCCTACGCTGATCCAGTCTGAATGCGGGCCGCGGTCAAGCGATCGTTGGGAAAGGCGAGCCGAAGACTCTCACCACTGTCAGTCCTGTCATGCCGTGTTGCCCAACGCACCTTGGGCACGGGGCGCGATGTCTGCCGTCTCAGCGATGAGGTGATCCACGACGTCGAACAGGCTGTTGCTCATGCGCATGACGCGACGTTGGCGGGCCGCCGAGCTGCCGTCTGCCAGCGCCTGGCGCGCCAACTCCTCAACGGCTTGCCAGTCTCCGGATGCCTGCAGCTGTGGTCGGAGCATCTGCACCAAGTCGGTAACCACATCGCCCGCGGGGCGACTGGCCGGATTTATCAAGTCCACCAGGTCGCCTTCCAATCCCGATCGGGCAGCTCGCCACAGCGCGGCGCGGCCGAGCGGGGGCACCACTATGGCGGCAGGCACCCCGGCGCGTAGTCCCTCGATTTCGCGTTCGACGAGCGCGCGGAAGAGAGCCGCGATGAGCACGATGGTGTCGGCGCGCGGACAGCTATCACACACGCGCAGCTCCAAGGTGGGCGTTCGCAGGGCCGGGCGAACGTCAAAGTATGACATCCCCGCATCGCTGATCACTCCGGTCGCAACCAGATTGGAGATCAACGTGTCGTACTCCGCGGCTGACGTGGCCGGAGGCGCCAAACCAGTGGTGGGCCATCGCTGCCATACCAGTGTGCGAACACTGCTGTAGCCGGTATCAGATCCGTCGGACCAGAATGGCGAACTCGCGCTCAGCGCAAGCAGAGTGGGAACATAGGCGGCCACCCGGCCGGCCACCAGGACAGACTCGTCACGGTCGTCGATTCCAACGTGTATCTGGGTCCCACAGATCAGTTGTTCGCGTGCCAACAGCTGATAGTCGGCAAGCATCTGCTGATAACGGGAAGTCTGGGTCACCTGCATCTCGCTGGGCACCGACAACGGAACCGCGCCTGCGGCAACCACTCCCAACCCGAGAGTGGCGGCGGTACCGACGAGGACTCGGCGCCGCGCTGTCAGATCGGCCCGCAGGTCCGGAAGAGTACGGACAACACTGCCGTTCGCCTCCACGACACAGCTCTGCAATTCGGCCACATAACCGTCAGGCAACAGGTGCAGCACCTCTGGTGCCCGCGTTGCCAGCCGTCGGGTTGTGAGGTCGACAAGGTGGAACTCTTCCTCTATGCCGACCGTCCGGGGCATCGCCGCTCCTGCCTACGCAACGGAAATGACGTTGATGACATCCCATGGGATAGCCGTTGCGCGCGGCGATAAACCAATATCGGGCCGCGGCAGGCGGCAGGCTCAGGCCGGGGGATCAGCCAGTCGCTGCGCGGCCAGGGCCCGGAGTTCGACGCTTGTTTCATGCGAGGCCCGGGGCCGGAGACTCTCAATTGTCTTGGCGTTCCTTGCTGTCGGCATTCATATGCGCGTGCGATGCCTGGGGGACGGTATCCATCGTGTCCGCCCGGTCCCACTGGGTCGTTGAGCTGCTGAGGGGAGTTCGGTGCCTCGTTGCGCTGGAGACCGTCCCGCCGTGACAGACCTCGTGCTGGGGCCGCCCAGACGTTGGCTTCGGACGGCGCGGAGCGTTACGGGCGGCGGTGGCCTCGTCAGCCCACCCCTCGCGCTGTCGAAATTGCGGTGGGCCCTGTTCGACGGATTGGTCGATGTTGTCGGGCGTCGCAGATTGATCTTTGTCGCGTTTGTTGCCCGCCACCCACGCGAAGACAGCGATGGGCACCATCGTCGCGAACACTACGAGGGCGACGAAAACGATACTGCTGGTAGCCATATCGGCTCCTTGGGATTAGTGAGACGTGAGTACTGCACGCAGCCTCGAAGTGGACATGCCCTCGACCATCGGGGCATGTGGCCGATCACGGCCGTCGGCCCAATGTCGTCGGCTATGACCCACGGGCCGGTCAGTAGTAGTGACGCCGGCCGCCGATGGCGTGACCCGTTCGCCCCATCAGCATCATGAGCAGACCGACGACCAGCAGGATGACCCCGATGACCAGGACAACGTGGGCGAAAGCGAATGTGGGGACGAGGCTGGGGAGGAGGAGCCCCAGAACGATCATGATGATTCCGAGGATGATCATGGTATTTACCTAGTTTCGGTATAGATGTTTGGGGGCGGGTTTGCCCGGGATCAGTGTTTGAAAGCGTCTTTGAGCTTGTCGCCTGCCTGTTTGGTGTTGCCTTTGATTTGGTCGGCGCGTCCCTCAGCCCTTCGGCGGGTGTTGCCGGTCATGCGGCCAAAGACTTTCTTCGCGCCGCCCATGGCGGCTTCGGCTTTGTGGGCGGTGCGCCGTACACCGGCCGACAACGCGCTCAAGCCGAGCATCGGAACGCGCCGACGAAGACGTCGAAGAGAAGCGGTGTGCGTCGGCCCGGTTATGTCAGCGCCGCATACGGAGAGATTTGCGGTCGATAGGTGAGTGGGCCCCGTGCTTGTCAGCACCCCGGTGAACCCCACGACCACCGCGGCGAGCAAAACAACCGATCCAACGATCACGATCATGGCGGCGCCTCTACTGATGCTTAGAAGTTCAGTACACGCTCGATCAACGAGGTTGTCAACAGCGTATATCTACGGCATAGTCCTACTCTGTTGACAGCGCGAGTGCTTCGCCATTGTTATGTCTACAGCGTAGGACTACAGTGGAGGTCCACACTGAAGACATACGGAAGGTGGCAGTTTTCCATGACCCAACCGACAGCGGGTCCGTCAGGTCCCGCGCCCGCCGCTCGAAATATCGACGCAAACGGTGACAGCGGGCCGATCACCCGCGCAGCGGTCCTAGCCAGCGCCCTCGCGATTATCGACCGCGACGGCGTCGACAAGCTATCGATGCGGCGGCTCGGCGAGGCGGTCGGGCGCGACCCGATGGCTCTCTATCGGCATGTGCCCAACAAAGCAGCGGTGCTCGACGGGGTCGTCGAGATGGTCTTCGAACAGCTTCCGCTGGACACCACAACGCCGGATTGGGCCACAGCATTGCGCAAGCTCGGCCACGAGTTCCGCGATCTGGCGCGCGCGCATCCCAATGTGGTGCCGTTGTTGGTCACTCGTCCGCTGGCGACACCGCTTGGGATGCGGCCACCAGGAATCCTGCGGCACCTCGAAGAGGTTCTCACTCTGCTCATCGGTGCCGGGTTCACCGGAGCGGATGCGCTGCACGTCTACCGGGCGTTGTTCGGGTTCCTGTACGGGCACGTACTTACCGAACTGCAGGAAATCGTCGAGCGGCCTGAGGAAACCGACCATGTACTGCGGCTGGGACTGCACCGACTTCCGATCGACCAGTTTCGGCACCTTCGTGAGCTCGCGCCAACCTGGGCGTCCTACGACGGCCTGGCCGAACTCGACCGCGGACTCGACATTCTGCTCAGCGGACTGGCCGCTCGACTCGCCGTCCCCAGCGCCGCTCCCGCGCCTACCCCATAGAACGACGGCGGACGGACGTGACCTCGATACCGCACTCGGAGCTTTCCAAACTCACCTTCGTCCTGTGCGAATAGGTATGGACTCACAGGCTCTCTACGGACTTGGTAAGACGACGATGGCAATAACGGACGCAGCCGAATACGCCCACCTTTGCGAGGCCGACGTCGAGCTGCTTGGTGTCGAACTCGAGGCAATCCGTCGCGACATCGAGAATTCGCGCGGTGAACGAGATCGGGCATACATTCAGCGGGCCATCGCGTTTCAGCGCTGCCTCGACATCACGGCACGCCTCATGATCGCCGCCAGCCGAAGCAGACCCGGCTGGGCACTCGGAACCGCCGCGCTGGCCACCGCGAAAAGCATCGAGAACATGGAACTCGGTCACAACATCTGCCACGGTCAATGGGATTGGATGAACGATCCGGAAATCCACTCCAGCACCTGGGAGTGGGACATGGCCGGCGTCTCCTCACAGTGGCGGTACGCCCACAACTACCGCCACCACGTATTTGCGAACGTCATCGGCATCGACGACGACCTCGGATACGGCATCATGCGGGTCACCCGCGACCAGCAGTGGCGGTTGGGCAATCTGCTGCAGCCGCTACGAAGCATATTGCTGGCCATCATGTTCGAATGGGGAATCGCCCTGCAGGGGTGGGAGTCGCAGCAGAAGCGCGCGGCGACTCGCATCGACAAATCCGCGCTCACCCGAGCTTTGGTCCGCAAGGTAGCGCGGCAGGCCGGCAAGGACTATTTGATCTTTCCCGCGCTAAGTCTTCGACGATGGCGCCGCACGCTCACCGCGAACGCGGCCGCCAACGTGCTGCGAAATGTGTGGGCCTATGTGGTGATCTGCTGCGGACACCTCGTCGACGGTACGCAGAAGTTCGCGCCCGCCGCACTGGAGGATGAGTCCAAATCCGAATGGTATCTACGACAAATGCTTGGCACCGCGAACTTTCGTGCCGGGCCGGTGTTGGCGTTCCTCAGCGGAAACCTCTGCTACCAAATTGAACACCACCTCTTTCCGGATCTCCCGAGCAACCGCTACGCGCAGATCGCCCCTCAAGTTCGGTCGATATGCGCCCGCTTCGACCTGCCGTACACGACCGGTCCATTCGCACGCCAATACCTAGGGACCGTGCGAACCATTTTCAAGCTCGCTCTCCCAGATCGGCTTCCTGCGAGGGATTGTGAAGGAATGGCCGGACGCAAACGTGACCACCCGGTTGCTGAGTCCTTCATTCCGGGTATCGGCAATATCGTGTGACAACTCATCGCGAAATCCGTTCCAGCTCAACATAATACGTCACGGTGACGATTGTCTGGCCTCTGGCTGTTCACGGAAAGGGGATAGGCGGGATCGCGGAAGGCAATTGAATCTGGGGAATCGCGGCCGGCATCTCAACTTGCGGCACGTCAGCTGGAAGTTGCGCCCGCGGAATCTCGTTCGGCAGCTGCACAACAGGGACGGCACTCGGCAACGGCACTGGTGGGATGTCGCTGGGCAACGGAAACGGCGGAACATTGGCCGGCATCGGCAGTGTCGCCGTGGGATCGTCGGATGCGGCGGGCTGGTCCGAGTGGGCGTTGCAGCTGACAATCGTCGTCAGTACGGCCACCGCCGACAAGAGCGTCACGGTTCGGCGCCGCGTCCGTTCCGTCTCGATGGGCATTTGGCCGACTCCTCGGGATCTGGAATTACGACGCTTCCAGCGGCGGTTATTGTGCAGGCCCAGGGCTGAGAATCACCGTGGTGTCTGCGCCGCCAACTATTCCACGCGCCAGGTCGGCCAATCTCTGGTTGGTGCGCCTGGCGTGCCCACGTAGCAGGGTGAAAGCCTGGTCCATCCCGATTGCCCCCCGTTCGGCGAGCACACCTTTTGCCTGCTCGATGACCGTTCGGGTGTTGAGAGCATTTTGCAGCTGCTGATTGATGACCTCAGAGCGGGTGAGAATCCGTTGGTGCAGTATCCCAACCGCAGCGACGTCTGACAGCCCTTGTCCGACTGCGATGTCGGTCTCCGACATCCCACCGGGTTCGGCGCGGAACAGATTCACGGCGCCGACACACTCGTTTCGTAACCGTAGCGGCAGCGCGAAGGCCGCTGCGAACCCGTATTCGGCGGCGCGCTCGGCGAACGCTGGCCACCGTTGCCGCTCCTGGTGGATATCAGGTACCAGCACGGGTTCCCGGGTGAGGTAGGCCTCCAGGCAGGGGCCGGCGTTGGCTTCAACCTGCAGTAGTTCAAGTAGCCGGGTGTGCTCGCTGCTGGAGGCGAACACGTGCAGGCGGCCTGTTGCGTCACCGAGCATGATCCCTGCGGCAGAGACGGGCAGCAACGCCATGACGCTGTCAACGAGCCGTTGTGCAAACTCGACTACGTCATAGTCTGCAACGAGCGTGTCCGCTAATCCAACGAATGCCTTGGCAAGTTGTTCGTAGCGGTCCATCACGATCCCTTTCTCCTCTCCGCGATATGAATTCTTCCGTCTCGACCCATGCTGGTCAACGTTTGCTCACGTCGTCACGGATGGGTTCGGATTCGCGCCAGCCTCTGGGTCGGGGTCTGGGTCGGGATTGAACCGCAGTTGGCGGTGAACGATGGCGTGGGCTACTTGGCTCAGCAACATCCCGTGCGAAAAGGCATACGCCTGCAGGCGCACGTAGGCCTCGCGGGCGCTGACTCCAAGTTGCACGACGACCATTCCGGTTGCCTGGTGAACTTCGCGAGTGCCCAGGGGTTGGTCCCATAGAGACCCGAGCGACTCGAGGGGCAGGTCTCCTCGACCTGAGCCCAGCAGAATGGCGGTCACGATCTCTGCTATTGCAATCGCATTGGCGAAGTCGACAGCCGCCAATTCGGCCGCACCATCGCGGTACAGGTCGAGAACACCCACTTGGATCGCGCCCACCTGTAGCGGCAATGCATACATCGCCGCTACGCCGGCGTCGACGGCGTCATTGGCGAACATCGGCCAGCGATCGTGCGCGGCGGCGATGTCCGCCACTATCACGGGTGCGCCTGAGGCGATAGCTTCCATGCCTGGCCCCTCGCCCAGGGTGACCTGAGTCCATTCCACTCGTTCTGCGATGCGATCGCTCGCACACAGTACTTCGATGCCGACACCCTCCACGCTTACCGAGATGCCCGATCGTGTCACCGGGAGGACGGCTACGCACGCCTCGCACAGCCGCGACGGTTCATCCTTGTGGGTCGAGGTTCCCCGGAAGGCTTCGAGAAACCGTGCGCCCACACTCACCGGATCCGATGGGTTCACGGGAGCTCCGCTCTATCCATGGTCGGGCCTGGCCGCGCGCGCCCGAACACGGACGGTGTCCTACACCCTGAACAGTACCGCCCGCAGCGACGTGCAATTGACCATTGCACTGTGTCGTGCACCGAAATTGACGACTCACGATAGTTGTCAGTACAGCTAATTAGCTAACGCCGATGTAAAATATTTCGCAGGCAAGAATAGTGTTAGCTACATGACCGTATGGAAAAGGCGACAGGCAAGGCGTCGCATACTTCGCGGCTGGCGATCCCCGGGTGGGTGCTGACCGCGAACGGCGCAGCGGCGGCCCCCCGGGTACTCCAGGTGGCGCTGTCAACTGGATGCTATTTGACCTGCTATGCCCCTTGCTCTGCAGCGGAATTGGTGGCCGGTTCGTGGCGCGAAACTCTGAGTTGGTGGCCGCCCTGGCGCATTGGACCAATGTTCCTTTGGGCATCGAAGGACTGTCACTGGCGCTCGTTCCGCGAGCGATTGGCAACTATTGAACAATGTGCTAGATTCGCATCAGCCGTAGCTATTTCGTTGAACAGTATTAGCTATAGCTAACCTAATTCGTTTGTCGCCGAGACCCCGTGGCAGGCTCGTTGTCGAGCAAGTGGGGTGGGAAATGGCAACTGAATCCGCATTGGTGCGCGCTTGTTGCGCGCTGGTCTTCGAGCGCGTTATCGCCGCGACGTCGACATGTGCGAGCTGGTACCGCACCGATCCTAATCTCGATCCCGGGACGGATCCATGGTCCAGGGCAGGCGACGACATGAAGTGCTCGCATGGACGAATTCGCTGACGACCCGATCCCCGCCTCACTACCTGGTGCGGTAGCTGTCGAAGCGGGGGGACCGACCATCGATGAGCTCGTCAGGCGACTCGCCCGAACAGGTATGCGGTCTGTCTGGGAACGGTCACCGAACGCCCACAGCGTGGGCGTTCTCGGCCGGGCTTGACCGAACATTCGACCGATACATGCCGCCCGTCGCCGGGAGCAAGGCCGCGCCGTACTGGGATGGTGTCGACGGCGTCGGCATGCTCCATGACGCGAGGATTCTCATCGTCGATGACTGCACGCTCTCAAATGGTCTATGTACCAATATCTCTCGGCCATCCATAGTGCGGCGACGCTAGCTGCCCTGCGCGTCGAGCCGGACTACATCAAGCCGACATTGCCGAAATCGTGGGGGGTCAACCGAGCAACCGTGCCCATCCTGAATTGCCCGCCGGGCAGCGCGGCCGTGTGGGTTGTCCCGGTGGCCGACGTCTTTGCGAATCGTGTTACACCACCGGGTTGATTGCGTCAGGCGGGGATCTAACGACTGTTAAGCGCTGCGCTGCGCTGACGGCTGATGGCACCCCGACACGAAGTATGAGGTCGATCAACGGTTGAGCAGTGCGCTGTGAGGTTTGTTGGAGACGTCAGTGGTCTTGGTGTTCCTTGCGATCTGCAGCCGTGGGTGTTTCGGGTGTCTGAGAGGCCGGGTCCAGCGTGTCCGCGCGGTCCCATTGTTCGTTGAGCTCCTGACGGGAGGTCGCCGCTTGGCTGCGGTGGGTGGCGGCCTGCTGCTGCAGACCGGACGCTTGGGCCGCCTTGACGTCGGACTCGGCTTGAGCAGCACGGGCCCGGGCGGCAGTCTCGTCGGCCTGTGCTTCGCGCTGGCGAACTTGCCGCGTTTCGTCCCTGGCGGACTCGCGAATTTCTTCGGCTGCCACGTGGCGATGTTGGTTGCGTTTATTGCGCGCCACCCACGCGATTGCGGCGATCAGCAAAGCGGCCGCGAACACGATGAGGAGGATGAAAACGATACTGCTGGTGGACATGTCGACTCCTTGGGATTGGTTGAACCTGGATTTTGATCGCGCCAGAGGCTATTGCAGTGCTTCTGGCGACGTGGGTGTGGCACTGGGGTGCAGCCACATTGCCGTTCGTCACTGTGTGGTGGACACCTCCATAGTTGACAGGCTCGGCGATCGCGGTCGACTTCCCCTCAGTGCCGCACGCGGAATCTCCTTGACATTCAGCACTATCGGGGCGGCGGCCCCGTGCCCGAGTCGATGCTGGGGCGCCGGCGCACCCGAAGACTCACAGTGCACGCCGGCGATGCCGGCCCTCCCGCGCCACGGGTGTTGTATTCGCCCGGCGGTCAAGTCGGTCGAGTTGTGTCGTCGAGGTTTGGCTGTGAGGGGCTCAGTAGTAATGGCGACGGCCGCCGATGGCGTGACCCGCTCGTCCCATCAGCATCAGCAGCAGGCCGACCACTAACAGGATGACGCCGATGACCAAGACAACATGGGCGAAGGCGAACGTAGGGACGAGGCTGGGGAGCAGCAGCCCCAGAACGATCAGGATGATTCCGAGGACGATCATGGCGTTTACCTAGTTTTGGTGTCGATGGTTTTGGGCAGGGTCCCCGGTCAGTGTTTGAACGCATCTTTCAACTTGGCCCCTGCTTGTTTGGTGTTGCCCGTGGCCTGGTCGATG
Source organism: Mycobacterium sp. NPDC004974 (assembly GCF_053600815.1). Classification (NCBI taxonomy): domain Bacteria; kingdom Bacillati; phylum Actinomycetota; class Actinomycetes; order Mycobacteriales; family Mycobacteriaceae; genus Mycobacterium; species Mycobacterium sp. NPDC004974. Next base: position 87,439 of record NZ_JBSGAQ010000011.1, read on the forward strand.
CGTCCCTCGGTACGCAGACGGGTGTTGCCCGTGGCGCGGCCGAAGAGTTTCTTCACGCTGCCCTTGGTAGCTTCGGCTTTGTGGGCGATCTTCTTACCGACGCTCATTGCGGACTCCTTGGTTTTCGGTGTTCATGGCCCGCGAGCGCGGGCTGAAGGTATCGACCCGGTTTGGCCGACTAGCCGTGTCGACATTCGTGGTGGGCGTCGGTTGCCGATTGTGCGACCAGCGGCTGAACAGAGAATCTCTCTTCGGATCCGCGATGGCGCGCTGTGTGCCCGCGGGTGCGCCGTCCTGGTGGTGTTCGAGCCGCTGCGCGCGCTCCTGGTTCAGAAACGCCGCCTCGCGTCGGGATCTGGCGAGTTCGTTCCGGGCATCTCGCCCGCGTCCCGCGGTGCGCCGGGCACCAGCCAGCAGCACGCTCAAACCCAACATCGCGGCCGCGCCGACCATGATTCCCAAGACGAACAGCGTGCCGGTCGACCCGGTGATGTGGTAACCGAATACCGAGAAACCGTCGGTCAACGGGTGAGCCGGCCCCGAATTGGTGAGTACCCCGGCGAACCCCACGACCGCCGCGACTAGTAGAACGACCAATCCAACGATGACGATCATGGCGGCGCCTCAATCCGGTGCTAGATGTTCATTACACGCCCCATGGACACCAATGTCAACGATGTATATCTACAGCATAGATCTATGATGTTGAGGTGTGCTGGACACCGTCGTTACGCCTGCAAAACATCCGCACACGATTGCTATGTCTACACCGTAGGTCTACATTGGAGACGCATGGTCAGAGATTCGCGCTCAGAAGGTGGCGTTTAACCCCGTGACCCAACCGCCAACAGGGCCATCAGATTCTGGGCATGTTGCCGAGGCAGCCGACTCCAGCGAGGAGGACGGCGACGGCAGGCCAATCACCCGCGCAGCAGTGCTGGCAAGTGCGCTGGGCATCATCGACCGTGAGGAGGTCGACGCGCTGTCGATGCGGCGGCTCGGCGAGGCGGTCGGCCGTGACCCGATGGCGCTGTACGGATTGTGCTGGTGTGGCGGTGTGACCGGTGGCGCGGTCGTAGTCGGCGCGGTGGGCGGGGTCGCGCAGCAGGGTGTAGGCGGCCAGGAGCTGTTGGAGGAGTTCGTCGTCGCTGTGTGAGGACGGTGTGTGACGGGTGTCGGGGTGGTGGGCGCGTGCACATACTCGCGATCGGCAAGGCGCTGACCGGCCAGGCCGCGTTCCGCTCGGCCTACAACCTGATTGGGGCTATCGAATAATCATGCACACACATGGTCGTTTCTAGAGCATGCCTGGAGCGCGGATTCGAGGTCTTGCATCGTGAGGAAGGCAGCGTGCTCGCAGGCGCGATACCTGATCGCGAATCCACACAACGGCTCATCGAACTCGCCGCCGGCCGAAATCACCATCGACGAATACACAAGCCGAGTTCCTAAAGCGGCTGACGCCGACTACGCCGCCGGCAACACGGTCGCCTCAGCGATCCCGCCTCATCGCCGGTTCGGCCAGCTGCCCGACCTCGTCGTAACCCAACAACTTCGATGATCCGCTTCCTGGCTTGGAAAACCCTACACAGGAAGGCAATTCGGCCACCTAGCTCCGAACTACCGCATCCAGCCACCACACAGGTGCGTCACAGTGACGATTATGCAGGGTATTGCCGATCCTGTTGCGGGGGCGCACGTCTGGCACTCTCAGGTAGTCGCGGACGATCCCGAAGCGCTCAGTCCGACACGGTTCAGATCATCGCGGATTCGGCCGGCAAGCACGGCGGCAACGCGACCACCGCAGATCGAAATCGCGGACTACGCTGCAACAACAGCACTCTTCAGATAGTTCCGGAAAACAGGGCCGTAATCGGGATTACTCGCACGTTTTCCCGGACTAATGTCCGATCCGGAACTAGTTGACAGTAGGGCAATGCGCTGACGTGGGCGCTCTCAAGTAGTTGCGGACGGCCCTGAGCAGATCTGTCCGCGAAGACATGAGAGTGTCGGACGGAATCCGGAAAGGCTTGAGAGTGTCGGGCTGTCAGCGGTTGTTGCCCGGTGCCGGCCCTGGCTTCGTCAGCGTCACGGCTGTCGGCTCCGGTCGAATTTTGAGCAGTTTCTTCCGGAACTTCCTCTGCGCGATCAAAGACGTCTACTCCAACCGTGGGCTACTCGATCGACTCGCGCATGAAGTCCTCGCTGGCGGTGGCCGCGCTTGATCATGCCGTGGCCCTGCGCGTACCGGCCGCGACGATCGTTCATTCCGACGCGGAAGCCGATTCAGGTCACAGAAATTTGTCCGAGCACTGTCGCGCAATGGGTTACGAGGATCGATGGGCTGCGTTGGCGCCTGTGCGGACAACGCGCCCATGGAATGTTTCTCCGCACTTCTCCAACACGCAACGTCCTCGACCGACGGCGCTGGTCCACCTGTCCGTGACAGTCCACCCGAGCCCAACTACGCCTGGCAACAGTGACCTGGATCGAGCGCACCTACCACCGACGCCGCAGGCAACGCGCCCTGGGCAAGCTCACCCCGATAGAGTTCGAAATGCTCCGGACACCTGTCGCAACCGCGGCCTGAAATGCGACTCAACTGAAGTCGGGGCAGTCCCCTATCCATGTGGCCAGGCGACTATTTGAGGCGTGTCGGGCAATCAGGGTCGAGTAGTCGACTACTCACTCATGTCGGTCGCTCCAGTCGTATTTTGTTGTCAGTCGCGCAGATGTGGGGGAGGCGGGCCCATCACATCAATTCCGGCACGCGATCATGACAACCATGGAGGCTTCCAATGAGCGCATCAGGGCACCTCGGCCGCATCGTTCATCACGACCCCAAGTCGCGAGACCACGCATTCATCCGAGCCGCGGGGTTGCCGACCCGGCATGTCCGACACGCAATGAACGCCCCACACGTCGACCAGTTCTTTCTGTCGGGCTGCGTCGGCTTCAGCGGGACGAACATGCTCAACACCGCCCACGCGATTCGCAGCCGTCGCAAGTTCAATGCCGCGGTTCCGATCGGTAATGCAGGGACGAGTTACCTCGGAAACGACGACGGCATCCGCAACTATCATGAGGCCACCTTGCGTGACCCGTACCCCGGCCATTATCCGCCCGACGACGAAGGTTCGAGCGCGATCGGGTTGATGAAATGGTGGAAAGCGGTCGGGGTGATCTCCAGCTACTCCTGGACATTCACATTCGACGATTTCCTAGGCGCCCTGTCCCGCCAACCGGTCCTGTGTGGGACCAACTGGTACGACGACATGTCGTCCACCGGACCGGACGGCATCGTGCAAAGCGCCGCTTCCGGTGAATCCGGAGGGCACGAGTACCTCGCCACCGAGATCATCCCATCCAAGAAACTGCTTGGCTTCGAGCAGAGTTGGGGTCAGCACCCACACGGATTCGGCAACGGCAATGGCCGCTTCTATATGTCCTATGACTTGGCCGAGGAGCTGATCATCCAGCAGCAGGGCGATGTCGCCGTACCCGAGTTGCTCTAAGCCCCTAGACCTCTCGGGGGAGACGCCGGCGGCGTGGCGCACCTAGATGCAATTCCCCGGCTAGGTGAGCTGGCCGAGCTTGATAGGTTGTCGTGGTGGTGGGCAGTGCGATGTTGTTCCTGGACGTGGATGGCACCCTGCTGCCAAGCGGCGGAGCGAAACTCGATGCGACGCTAGTCGATTGGCAGGAATGGCAGAGTCACCGCAACCCGCAGCTGGCGCGAATGGACCGCGCGCATGGTCGACGTCTGCTGGCCCTTGCCTGCGATCTGGTCTGGGCCACGGCCTGGATGCACGACGCCAACGAGGTGATCGCCCCACTGCTCGGGCTCCCACCGTTGCCAGTCGCTGATCTGCCCGATGCGCCCCTGGAAAATCCGATCGGTGCGCTGCACTGGAAGACGGCGGCGCTGGTCGAAGCTGCAGCGGGGCGCCGCTTCGTCTGGCTCGACGACGAGATCTCCGACATCGATCGTGCATGGGTGGGCGCACATCACGGAGGGTCGGCTTTGCTTCATCGTGTCGATCCGAGGTCGGGGTTGACCGAAGCTGATCTCGCCGTGGTCGGCGACTGGCTTGCGTTCGCTGATTGAGCGCGCATGTCCGGTAACAAGACCTGAGTGAAATGAAACTTGTTGTGCTACAACGCACCTCGACGTAGTTTAGCCGACGCGAGTCCGCGCTCCTGGAAGTGCGAGTGGCCGCGCTCGGGGAGCAGCTGTGGCGTGAGCTTGCCATCGAAGTGTTGCGGAGCTGCTCTGGCGACGATGGTTCAGAGTCTGGGCCACGTCCTCCGGCGCGCCAACTGAAGGGATGAGACCAGGTGTCAGTCCTGGGGTGCGGTACGTTCGCTTGTACTGAGTCGGGATTGAAACTGCGCCAAGGCCAGCCGAGTTCACCTGCTGACCGGTCGACTCGAGATTTGGCCAAGATCGTGAATGACGGTGGACGCGAGGGAGTTCGATTTGGCCCACAAACCTGCGAAACCAACTGGACGATGCCTCGGGCCGGGACGATCGATCAGGAATGTGCACGAGCGATGGGTGGGCGTTGCGCCCAGCGAGATCTGGTCGTACTTCGAGTCGCTAGGCAGCGACGCGGACCGAGTATGGCCGGCACACGACTGGCCTCGGATGCGTCTGGAGACAGCCCTGGCGGTCGGTGCGGTGGGAGGGCACGGCGCGGTGAAGTATCACTGCACCCAGTTCGTGCCCCAACGATTGATCGAATTCACCTTCGACGAAGTTGCTGGCCGACAGGTTGATGGCCATCATGCATTCGAATTCCTGTCGCGCAGCGGCGGCACACTCGTGCGTCACACGGTCGACGCTGAGGTGCCCGGTCGCATCACGGCATGGTGGTTTCGAGTGTTTGTCGAGCCCACTCACAACGTCGTTGTTGAAGAAATCTTCGACACTGTCGAGGAACTCGCGACCGGGCGCGTATGCCGACCGTCCCGGTGGTCGCCTTGGGTGCGCTTGCTGAGGTACCGGCGGGGCTTGCCCACACGGCCCACACCGTACGGGCTCGACAGGGAGCGTCGCAGCTGAGCTGACTGCCACCGGCACGGCTTCCGAACTTACGAAATCGATCGCTACGCCAGCGAGGATGCTGCAGTCCGGCCATCATTGTCAGCTCGGAATACCGCTTCGCGGAAGTTTATCGGTTCGCAGGTAGTAGTAACGAACACCGCTTCCGGGAATCCGGTGGATCGTGGTCTGCACGAAACGCAGCTATCGTCGCATCGATTGCCGAAGCGCATCACGGTTCAGTGAGCGCCGATCGGAGCGTGGTCAGACAGCGTTCCGGCTAAAACTACCTCTGATCAGGCCTGACTGAATGAAGCGCACAAATTTATTGGTGTTCGATATGAGTGGATTTATGTGAATTCTGTGCGTTAAACATGGGGCCGCTTTCATCTGATACATGTGAATTCTATGTGTTGAATAGTTCCTGATTCGTATGCATCCGGTGTGAATATCTTGCCGATGTCCGTGCGGCTTCTTAGCCTGGAATCAGCCGCCGAATAAGCGGAAAAACAAAAATGCACACCGACGTGTTCTTGTGAGGGATTTCAAAGTGCCGCGTATATCGGTAACTACTGTGAAGGCTTTAGCCGTCACGACACTGATCGGTGCGTCCGGTCTCGGTCTGGCAGCACCGGCCGTCGCCGCGCCGACAGCGCAAGCGTCGGCCCAGGCGACGATCGCCGAACTCGAAGCTGATGGATATCGTGTCATCCTCAACAAGGTCGGCAATGGGTCCATGGACAAGTGCAGCGTCACCGCAGTGCGTCAGGGGACTTCGGTCAAGCACTCGTGGATACAGCGTGGACCCGCAGGAAACGCTAATCCTCTGGTTCGCTACAAAACCGTCTACGTGGACCTCATGTGCAAGCGTTGACCACGACCGTGTTGACTCAGGCCGTCGCTGGCGCGAGTAAGGATTCGGCAGCGGCGGTCTATCCGTCGCCGACGTCAACGATCGTCTGGAGACACAACCGCGCGGGTACCGATGACGGCAACATTGGACAGTCGCCGCCGTTGCCGCAGGTGTCCGATCCGCAATTAGTTGAGAGTGGGGCGCACAGCAGCGCCATATTGTTCGTCGACATTGTCAACAAGCGGCTTGGCCAGGGGCCTAGCGGTTCTCCAGAGCGTCGATGATTCCTGCCCAGGCAGGTTTGCGCTCATATCTCTGCGAGAGGGGCAGCGCGGCCCCGTAGCCGGAGAATGACTCGGGGTAGTCGGTGATCCACGACCGTTTGTCGGTGAAACCCCAGAGCGTGATACCGGTGCATTTGGGCTGGTCTAAGCAGAGGTCGGTCATGGTCTTGTAGACCTGGCGTTGACGTTCCTGATCGGCGGGATCAGCCTTGCCGTTGACGACGGGAATGCGGACGTCTAGTTCGGTGAACCGGATGTCGAGTCCGAGTTCGGCGAACCGTTGCAGGTTGCTCGCCATGTCTTCGGTGCTGGGTCGCTGGTCTTTGCCGCCGAGCATGTGGCCTTGAAATCCCATGCCGTCGATGAGCGGCCTGGTGGTGGGCTGTCCGTCGATGTCGACGTCGACTGTCGTTTCGCGCAGTCGTTTCACCAGGTCGTAGATGGCGTTGGATTTATCGCTGTGGGTCTCGGCACTGTGGTCGTTGTAGTACAACAACGCTTTTGGATCGACGAGCCGGGCCGCGCGGTAGGCGTCGAAGATGTACTGGTCGCTGCGGGTTGTGTCCCACCACACGGTGGGTTGGAGGTTGCCCATCTGGTCGAACGCCTCGTTGACCACAGTGACCGTGCTTGACTTGCCGGCGTAGCGGCCCATGACGGTCGAGATTGAGTCGAGCATCAGCTCGTGCCGCTGGGCCAGCGGGAGCCCTTTGATAGTGTCCGGCACGATTTTCCACTGCTGCTGGTCGAGTGGATCCCAGATCAGCGAATGGAGCTGGAAGTCGCGTCCGGTGCGTTCGGCCAGTGCTGCGACGGCATCGGCTTCTCGGAAGTCGAACCGCTTCGGGTCTGGCTGCACCGTATTCATCATCGTGCCGATTTCAGTTGTCAGAGAGTTGAACTCGGTGGCGGCGACTTGCTCGTAACACGGATCGTTGGCGGCGTAGGTGCTTCGATACGCGGTGCCGAACGTCTTTCCGCGGTCGGCAGCCAGGTCGGCGATCGTGGGGTCTGACATTCCGCAGGCCTTGTTCTGGGTGGCTGCTTGCTGAGTGAGGTCGGGAGGGGATGGCGGACTGACGCACCCGAGGGGGAGTCCGATCACCAATGCGCCGATGAAAACGCCCGCTACCCTGAGTGTTTTCCTCGCGTCGATAAGCCTCACACCAACCGATTGTGCCGCACTTTATCGACGCTGGGGGGTGCGCCGATTCGCTCGGAGGTACAAAATGTGTCCAAAACCGAAGTGCATCAGTGATTTTCCCGTAAGGCCGCAACCCCGGGGGAGAAGTGTCACAGTGACAAAACCACGCGCTGGGCCACACGCGACATAGACTCTCGGACTGAGTGGCGATGCCGCCGACGATGAACCCGGCGACTTGGCCACCTAGCCAAGTCGCTGCGCAGCAGTGGCTTGTCCAGCAAGGAATCAACAAGTTGTGCATGCCGCCGTCGTCGACAGCATGACCGAAGGCGCGGCACCTGACCGAGACCTCGTACACCGGCTTATCGAACTCGACACCGGGCGGATCGCCATCGTCGAATACAGAAGCGAAGTACTCAAGGCGGCTGACCGCATCGCCGGTTCGGCCAGATGCCTGACCGCGTCCTATCAGACAGCTTCGACGACCGGCTTCCAAATCTGGAAAACCCCGCGCGGGAAGACAATTCGGCCAGTAACCTCGATCTGCCGCATCCGGCCAGACCACATAGATACGTCACTGTGACGATTATGCAGGGTATCGCCGAGCGTCGGAACCCGTTGCGGGAGGACATATCCGGCACTTCTCAGGTAGTCGCAGACGGTCCGGAACGCTCAGTCCAACAGTTCCGATCATCGCGGATTCAGCTGGCGAGCACGGGCGGCCAAGCGGACACTGCGGGTCAAAACCATCGAACCCTGTCAGATGGTGCCGGAAAACAGGGCAGTCCGGAATTACTCTCAACTAGTTCCGGATCGGACAAGAAATCGACCGTGCGCGTCACTCGGAAGCATATCCCCAAGTTGACTAAGTGCCGATAAGCTACATTATGTCAAGTAAAGTGCTCCGTTTTAGATTGTGGCCCAAAGGTTTTGAAAGTCCGCTCGCCCGCCCGTGGCGTCGCGGGCCAGCCGCGATGTCGAACCGCATCTATCCGCTCCGTCAGGATCGGCGGAGCGGATCCCGGCCATTCCAGGCGACGAGGCGGTCGATGGCGGGCGCGTCGTCGGAGATCGGAACAGCCTCGGCGAACGGGACGGCGACTTCGTCGAAACCCCTCGCGGCCGAGATCTCTTCGTAGAGAGCTCGGCGGTTCGCGGCCGGGAGGATCTGCCGCGCCCCGTCGAACGCCGTGGCGACGACTGTGTCGTCCCAGTCGGGCTGCTGACCGGCCGCCGTCGCAAGGTCCCACGTGTGGACGGTCAGCTCGGAGAAGTAGGACACCAGCACCTGGGCGCCGCTGCCTTCGATCCACGGCAGCGCCATGGGTCGTTCGAGCACGGCGTCGTCGCTCCAGGCATCCGCGGCTCGTCTCCCCGACTCCCGCCACGCGTCGGGCCAGCGATCGTCGGCGACAGGTGTGTCGATGACTGCGAAGGGATCCTCGCCGTTGCCGAGTGCGGCTACTCGGTCAAGCACGCCGATGAGGTGGGCGAGCAGTGCTCGCACGTCCATGTCTGTGCATGGCGTCGGGTCCGTGAGTTGCTCTGGTCGGACGCCGGCAATGACGGCCCCTCGCAACAACTTGTTGCGATCTCGCACATGACACGTGGCTGTGCCCGAACCCCGTCGGTGCATCTCTTACCGGGTGAAATACGGCGGAATCGAATATGGTGGGTTACCAGTCACGCACGGCATACAACACTCGTTATCACGTTGTTCCCCAACATATTTCGCCGCCGTCACTGGTCGCTCGTGTTCCGACCCAGCAGGTCGTGTTCCAGGAAATCTCGGAAGATTCGCGCGAGATTCTTCTCGGTTGCGTCGGAGTAGTCACCGAGTCGGTTTCCGAGTTGAAAGGCTTCATTAATGACGGCCCGCCGTGGCAGTTCAGCACGGACGTCATCGCCAAATTCCGTCTGTACCCGTTCCCTGATCGACTGGTCGATGCCGTTTCTACTGTCGAAACCGGATAAAACCACGCCACACCACTTGAGTGGATGCGTTCGTTGGATACGCTCGACTCTGTCACGGGCCTCGCGGGCTTTGCGTACCGCATCAAGGGTCGGAGTGATCGGCGCGTACGCAACATCACCTAGATGCATTGCCAGGGCTTCCAGAGAGCCAGTGCGGCCGCCTGTGTCGATCAAAACAATGTCATAACGGCCAAAGATGCCGGCAGCGTCAAAGATGGCCCGCAACAATCCGGTGTCCGGTACGCCGAAGCCCGCAACACGGCCTAAGGAAGCACCTGCAGGCAGCAAATCGATACCGGGCCATCTAGTTTCAATGATCTCCTCATCGATTCGCTTCGCGCCCTTGTCGGGATTCCCCCAAAAACTGATATCGGCATCCTCAAGCACTGAACCCAAGCCGGTCGAATGCTGCGACACTCCGAAGTGGTTAGACAGATTTCGCTCTGGGTCTGCGTCGACCAACAACGCGGAGATCCCGGCCCGCGAGGCCTCCCCCGCCAGCATCATCTGCCATAGCGTTTTCGCTGTGCCGCCCTTACCCGAAAGCACCAGCGCCGACACAGCTACCATTGCGAGCCTCTATGCAAAGCCTGACTCACCTCGCTGTATTCCTCCATCGTGTTCGCGCTGTTGCCAGACACACCGCAGGGGCCTCGTGTCCTTGACACTGCGCCCGCCGACACCGGTGATCAACTGACCTTAGCCATCGCCGATGACGACATCGACGACGGCGCCTCCCCAGCCAGTCCCGCTCAGGCTCTCGTCGACACCCTTGATGACGCGGCGGACGTTGCCACACGGGCACGGGCCGTCGCCGCAGCCGCAGCGGACCTCGCACACGCTGTGCTCCACGCCGACGGATAGCGCGGCGGCCTGACCACTCAAAGCGGCCCGATTGCTCGGGGTACTCCCCCTGGGTGGACACTATGACGTGGCCCTTTCTGCAACAGTGTTCAAAGTCGAACTTGGCGTCTCCGATGTCGATCACGGTTACTACGCCGATCACACGCTGACCGTGGCCCGTCATCCCAGTGAGACCGATGAGCGGATGGTGGTGCGGTTGTTGGCGTTTGGGCTGCGCGCACACCGACTCAGCAACGTCGACGGCGAGTTGGCGTTCGGGGCGGGCCTGTCCACTCCAGGCGTACCGGACTTGCGGCTCGCCGACTACACCGGCCGGATCCTGGAGTGGATCAACGTCGGCCAGCCCGACGAACGCGCCTTGGCCAAGGCGGCCAGCCAGGCCGACCAGGTGCTGCTGTTCCCGTTTGCCGCCGGCGTGGCCACCTGGTGGCGCACCGTCGGCCCCAAAGTGGCGGGGCTGCCGAACCTGTCGGTGGTGCAGATACCGCACGCACCCGTGCAGCAACTGGCCCAGACTGTCGATCGACGAGTCTCGGCGCAGGTGATGGTGATCGAAGGTCAGGTGACGATGACCGTAGGCGGAGTCGACGTCACCTTCACGCCCGAGCCATTGCAGTGAACGGCTGAACCCCGAGGTGCTAGGCGATGGCGGTAGGGCCCGTTCTGGAATATATGGATCATTGAAGCTCCCCCGGACTCGGACCGGCAGTTGCCATTGACCGCAGTCATCAGCGGGCGAACAGCCGCCTGGCCGGCCAGGCGTCCTATGGGTATCGATCCTGTTGCCAGGACCGCTCCCCCGGCATCCGGTCACACCAACATCCGACAACGGACAAAAACGGCGGGATCGAATATGGCGGGTTACCAGTAGAGGGGGGCTCCGTTTCCATCAAATGAATCATCTCCAGCTATGGTGGTCGCCCCCGATCGGCGCAGGCGCAGCCACTTCGACGCTTCCAGACGAAAGTCGTTGGCCCAGTGCATTTGTTGTCCCGCTCGACCGAAGTCGTTACGCCGGCCGGTGCGACTGGTCGACTCGACGTATCGCACTAGTTTCGGCACGCCCGGTAGGTTTTCCAACCGGTGCCGACGATTGATTTGGCGTGAGCCCGCCGCAAGCCTTTCACCGCTTCCGAGGGTTACTGATCCTCGCTGCCACGGGCCCCAGTAATACCGCGGAATTGCATGCGGCGGGTTACCAGCAATCCAGCAGTGGGCGGCATAACCGCACTGCCGCTGCTGGGCTAACGAAACCAACTCGGGTTACTGAATCGGGAAGTCCACGCCGTGTTCCCGCAGCGGACGCCGGCCGACGATACGTCGGTCCGCCTCCGTGATAGCCACGTCATTGATGCTCGCTTCGCGGCGTGCCATGAGTCCTTCGTCGGTGAACTCCCACAATTCGTTGCCGTAGCTGCGCCACCACTCCCCGGCATCGTCGCGCCACTCATACTGAAAGCGCACAGCGATCCGATTCTCATGGAAGTCCCACAGGCTCTTGCGCAGCGCATAGTCACGCTCGCGCCGCCACTTCGCAGCCAAGAACTCCACGATCTCGGCCCGACCGCGGATGAAGACTCCTCGATTTCGCCAGACCGAGTCGGGCGTATAGGCCAACGACACCAGCTCCGGATCGCGGGTGTTCCAGGCATCCTCTGCAGCTTGGACTTTCTGCGCCGCAGTCAGCGCAGTAAACGGCGGATAGGGCGGGCGACCTTCAGGCATGGCGATTCCTCTCAATGTAGAGAACCAACGTTCTCCATCTAATGGGGTAGCGTAGAGAACGCCTGTTCTCGATGTCAATGGGAGTCCACTTGCCTGCAGCGCTCACCGTCGAACAGAAGGCCGACAACCGCGAAACGCTGCTGGATGCAGCTGAAGCCCTCATCTACGCCAAGGGTGTCCAGACCGTCGGAATGGACGAAATTCGCGAGGCATCGGGCCTACCGCTGAAGCGGATCTACTCGATGTTCCCCACCAAGGAAGACCTGGTCGTCGCGATGCTCCGCCGGCGCGATCAGCGTTGGCGCGCCAACCTGGCCGCATACACCGATGGGTTCGACAACCCAACCCGGCGAGTCCTTGCAATGTTCGACTGGCTACACAACTGGTTCAGCGAACCACAGTTCCGGGGATGCGCGTGGATCAACATCCACGGCGAACTCGGCCCAACCTCCCCAGCAGTGCTCGACGAAGTCCGCGCACATAAGGAAGCATTCCGCCAGCAGATCGCCGCGATAATGGGATCCAACCCGGCGGCCGACATCGCAACCGCCATCTACCTGCTCGCAGAAGGCGCCATCGTTACGGCCGGTATCGACGGTAACCCCGAGAACGCGCACCGCGCCCGAAAGGCCGCCGAACGCCTGCTCGACACCCAACATTCAATCTAGACGTCCGGTCCTCAAGAACTGATCGCGCCGAAATCAAGCTACGTACAAACGATTAGAACAGCGAGGAACCGAAAACCGCACCTCAACGCCACGCGAACTCCAAAGGTCGCACAGCGAAGAACAAAGCCCGGTGGCAGTCGTCGAGCCCCCTTGCTTGTGCGTCAGCGAGTTGACGAACCCCAGGCCCACTGGAAATGCCACAACAAGTGAAACGACCCACGCCACGACCGTCTCATACCCCTGGCATAACCGACGGTGGTACCTGCCAAGTCAATTGAGACCGGACAGACGAGATCCATCTCGTACCCCCCGACACCACTTTCGATCGAACAAACTTGTTGTGTCCGCCCCCGCGTGTTCACCCACGTTTACTACCGACACGAGGCGCGGTTGTCAACGAAACAACGCTCGCGCCGTCGAGACAACCAGTGTCAATTCCACATGATTGTCGGGCGCGCCGGTACGACGTGCGCTGAAATCGCTAATCACGACTTGTGAGCGAAGAAGCATTGACCCACGTCGGGCCGCCTCCCAACCTGGCCGTCGGCATTGTGAAAGCGCTGCGACCTAGGCAATGGATCAAGAACGTCCTGGTGGTGGCTGCACCTTTGGCGACTCTCGGCGGCAATGTCCAATACGACTACCGTGAACTCTTCTTCAACGTAGGTGTCGCGTTCGTGGCGTTCAGTTTGGCTGCATCCTCGATCTATCTAGTCAACGACGCCCGTGATGTGGATGCCGACCGCCAGCATCCCACCAAACGCTTCCGGCCTATCGCCGCCGGGGGGCCTCCCCTGCCCTCGCCTATGCATTGGCAATCGCGCTCGCTGCGACCGCGCTGGCGATCTCGGCGGTGATTGCCCCAACCCTTGCGCTCGTGATCGGGGTCTATCTGGCGATCCAGCTCAGCTACTGCTTCGGCCTCAAACATCAAGCCGTGCTTGATATCTGTGTCGTCTCCTCGGCTTACCTGATGAGAGCGATTGCTGGTGGTGCGGCAACCGGCATCCCGCTGTCGCAGTGGTTCTTGCTGGTGATGGCGTTCGCATCGCTGTTCATGGTTGCCGGCAAGCGCTGTGCCGAACTGCAGCTCGCTGAGCGAACCGGCGCGAAGATCCGCAAATCGCTGGAGAGCTATACCAGCACGTACCTGCGGTTTGTGTGGACGATGTCCGCCACGGCCGTCGTCGTGTGCTACGGGCTGTGGGCGTTCGAGCGCGATGGGCATTCCGGTTCGTGGTTTGCCGTCTCGATGGTCCCGATCACGATCGCAGTCCTGCGCTATGCCGTTGACGTCGACGGTGGCATAGCCGGCGAGCCGGAAGACATCGTCCTGCAAGACCGCGTGTTGCAGGTACTCGGCTTAGCCTGGATCGCAATCATCTGCGCTGCAATCGCTTTCGCTTGAGTTGGGCGTCGGCGCAAACTCGCTAGCCAAGGACTAATCGGCCTCGGTTTCCCCAGGGGTGCGCGTCTGTAACCCGATGTACGTCGGAGCCCTGTTGATCATCCTGGGGCAAGCCGTCTTGTTCGGCAGTGCCGGCCTAGCCGTTTATGGCGTTCTGTTCTGGGCTTCCGCAGCCGCCTTCGTCCACTGGTACGAAGAGACTCTCCTCCACCTCGGACCTCGGCTGACTCGGCGAAATGGCTTGGATCGCTCTGCATCGAACTCCATCGTGGACGCGGGTTAGGCACAGGTCCGCCGTCATCAAAACTGGCAAGAGTTGAGTGTTCAGTTGTCACTAGGGTGAAGGGCAACCAAGAAGGCGGGAGCTGAGCAATGCGCTATGCCGCCATGCAGACCTCACTTTCCACCGCGCGCTTGAATATGGAGCTTCGTGACGAGCGCGACGCCGGATGGAATTACGAACTACTCGGAGAGCATGAAGGCGGAGTATCCGAGTCTCTGCAGAGTGTCCGCGACCGGATGATCGCGCAACGGATCCTGGCCGAACAGAACGGCATCGGGCTGCTCACGATTCGCCGGCGGGCGGACGATGAACCGCTGGGCTATTGCGGTCTCATCGTCGGCCGTTGCACTCTCGATGAGCCTGAAATCGCCTGCGAGATATTCAAACGCTTCCACAGTCAGGGCTACGGGACCGAGGCCGCCCGCGCCGTGATGGACGCGGCCTTCGCCACAGGTCGCCGCCGGATCTGGTCGACCGTCGGTGGGTGGAACACACCTTCGCTGCGCGTCTTGGAGAAGATCGGATTTGAACGCCACCACGAAACCATCGACGATCGCGGCCGTCCGCTGATCTATCTCATGCGACAGGCCAACACCCTGTCGCAGCCGACCGATGGGTGAACCGGCAGGTTGGCCAGCCAGAAAACAATCAGACCGTCTCGAGGCGGTACTCCTACGGCCAAACCGGCTGAAGGACTGCTAGGTCCGCTCTCCTAACAGCGCCGACCGTTTCGATGCCAACAAACGCCGCGATACGCCGAAATCGAATATGGCGGGTTACCAGCAAAGGGTCGCCGTTTTCATTGCAGCACCAAGTTCTTTCACGCACTCGTGGCGTGCCAAACCACCACCGTCGGGCCGCTATGAGCGCACCGCGCGCTAACTGCGGACGCAACCTGTTGCCCGGCCAGGTGATTCACTGAGGTTCCACTACCGAAATCCCGTCTGCTGACGGACACCTTCCCCCAGTCTTGGCTAGCTTGCTGCTTGATGGAGCCCGAACTGCACGCCTTGGTCGTCGGTGCAGGCAGTGAATCGTCCGAAGCCGGGTTCTTCGGGTCGGGCGTCCTCCGCTGTACCACCGAGTGCCCGAACTGATCGCACGGCGGCGTCGATGTCGTCGACGGAGAAATACATGGCGATGCGGGCTTCCGCGTCCTGGTCGTGAAGGCCGCCCTTCGTACTGGGCGTCTTGATCCAGACCTGATCGCCCTCACCAGTCGGCGGGAACTCCCAGCCGAAGAGGCGGCCGTAGAAGATTTGCGCGCGAGCGGAGTCTGGGACTCCGATTTCGAAGAAGGTCAATTCGCCGTGCATGGTTGCTCCTGAGTGTCGATGGGTGAGCGGACGATTTCGACGTTAGGGGCAGCCGCTGGTCATGGTCTTGGACGTTTGTGCCGCCGAACCCGGTGGCGTTGACAGTCAGTTGCCGGCCATGGCCGTGCCGGCGACGTCGATGTCCTGGCTGATAAGGAACTCGGTCGGCGTGCAGCCCGCGAGTTCGCGGAACTCGCGGTTGAAGTGAGCCTGGTCGTAGTAGCCGCAGGTCAGTGCTACCGCCGCCAAGGATCTACGCCCAGGGCGCCGCAGCAGGTCCACCGCATGCTGAAACCGCGCCAGGCCCGACATCGCCTTGGGTGGGAGCCCGACCTCGGCGCGGAAGTTCTCGGCCAGGCGTTTGCGGCTCCATCCAGTCTGCTCGCGCAGGACTTGCATACCGAGGTACCCCCGGGAATCAACGATCTCCCGCCACGCCCCCGCCAACACGGGGTTGAGGCCCGGCCCCTCGTCCGTCCGGGCGGTCACGGCCGCCTCGATCAGCTGGAAGCGATCCGCCCAGCTCACGACCGCCCGCAGCTGGTCGAGCAGCTGCGACGTGTGCGACCAGAGCTCAGCCAACTCGACGATCTGGCCGGTGAGTTCTGCTGCCGTCACGTCGAACACGGCCATCGCTGCCAACGGAGAGAGCTCAACCTCCAGCACGCGTTGGCTGCCGGAATGCGTCGCGACCACGCCTGTCCGGCTGACGCCGATCAGGGCCGCCTGCGCCCGAGTGGGTCCCGATCCCTCGCCTGAACGAGAAAGACAGAGCGGTTCGCCGAGGCTGAGCAGCAGGACAAGGCGCGCTGCGGGCAACTCTTCCCGGATAACCGGCCAGGGCGCTGCCTCGAAGAATCCTCCGTAGCCGGTGACCAATCCGGCCAACCGGGCATCGGGATTAGCCCTGGCAGCTTCCCACCGGACTCCCGCTTCCTCACCATGCTGTGTCCGACTCAAGCTGACCACGCAGCAAGTCTCATGGCCTCGTCTCCCATGAGCAACACCGGTACAGGCCCGGCCGGCAAGCATGCACGGCGCTCGCGTTGCGCACGATCACGACAGTCTCGCAGTCACACCACCGGCTTCCTGCTGCTGGAGCAGCTCGACCCTGCGTAACTCCCCGACGATTTCGATTTCCCCTTCCTCGCCACAGGCCGCCAGCTCACACCGCCCCAGCGTCACATTCGTAGAATCACAACCGAAAACACACACGGCCCGGTTCGTCATTGCATCGCCGGGCGAAGGAGTGGTCAATGGGCGTTCCTACGTCAAAAGCCGAACTGCTTCACGCACTAAACAAGACCTTTATGCAACTCAGCGCCGACCTCGACCGGGTTCCGCCCGAATTAGCCCGGGAACCGCTTCTCACAGGTCACGTCAAGAACAATATGATCAGCCCAGCCGATCTAGTCGCCTATCTCATCGGGTGGAACCAGCAGGTGCTGACCTGGCATCAACGTCGGGCCGCCGGACAGCCTGATGAATTTCCTGCTCCTGGGATTAAGTGGAACAAGCTGGGAAGGCTCGCGCAGCGCTACTACGCCGAACATCGGGCCGACACCTGGTCACAACTTCGTACTCAGCTCACCGATTCCAACGAGCACGTTGTCGCCATAATCCAGAAGTGCTCCGACGCCGAACTCTACGGCTCTCCCTGGTACGGCAAATGGACTATGGGACGCATGATCTCGCTAAACACATCCTCGCCCTACGCCAACGCGCGTCGCCGAATCCGCGCATGGCTGCGCACACTCTAGGCAGCACCGGACAGGCCGCCGTGTAGCACTTCGCCTACGGCGACGGGGTGAGGACGCCGCAGTGCGCCGAGGCATCGGTGTTTGGCCTGAAACCCAGCGAACAGATCGGTCCGTTCGCCGCTGCACGATGACGCATGACGCATGACGGTTGTACGGACCGCTACGAAACCCATAAGCGACGGTGGACCGTCGGCTGCTGCGGCCCGGAATTGCCGCTTAGGCGAGTGTGTTTCTTCCTGTGGGCCAACGTGTTTCGACCGCTACTGACCCGACGCAGGGCGTCACTGATCGGTATGGTCGCACTTATCTGCATTAGCGAGTTCGACCGCATGACGCGCTGACGATTGGAGCGACCGCAGCTCTGCCCTCAGCCCCTACGGACACTCGACTTTGGAGGCTTGAACGACGCGGCCTGTTCAGGCCATGCATGAGGTCCATCCTCGCTTCGGCGTCCTCACGATATTCGAGCAGCCGGCGATCAGGTTGCTGCTGCGAGACCGTGTACTACACGTGGGTCATCGTCGCTGTGCGGCAGCGCGGTGCACAAGCTCTAGGACCAGACTTGTCCAGTCCTGTTCGTTGAGCGGTTTGCCGCGATCTTCCGCCTTCAATTTCCAGGCGATGAGCGTCGCAAGGACGTCGTCATCTCCGCGGTTGCGGTACTCGCCAGCGCCGGTGGCATCGCCTGCGGCTTCGGCGAGTAGCCGATCTTCGTGTTCGAGATAGGCGTCGATGAGGTCGTCGGCGCAATGGGCCGGGGTGAATGTTGATGGTTGTGCGCTCATACCCCACGCTACCAGGGCATTTATCGCAATGTCCCACACGCGACCGAGGATGCAACTGACCTGGCACCACGGCCAATGAGTCTGTCCCCTCCACCCCCACGCGTGATGAAGCGCGGCCGCCGGACCGCCCGGCGGGGGTTTGCCGTTGACCGCGCGGTCGCTGACCACTTGGTGGAGATCGTCGGGGTGCACGGCGGTGTGCTCGCGCAAAGCGAAGTCGTCGAGCAATCCCGACATCGGGATCATGAACAAGAGAGAAGAATGTCAACATGACGAACCAGATCGCCCTGACTGACGAGGAGAAGCAGGCCCGCCTGGACGTCAATCAGCTCAAGCAGCTAGTGGGCCTGGTGGATTACGACCTGACAAACGACCCGTTTCCCGTAACCGGCTGGGATTCCATTGTTTTTGTGGTCGGAAATGCCACCGAGGCCGCGAGTTATTTCCAATCCACGTGGGGCATGGAACTGGTCGCGTACTCGGGACCGGAGAACGGCAACCGCGACCACAAGGCGTTCGTGTTGCGTTCGGGCTCCGTCCGGTTCGTCCTGAAGGGCGCGGTGAGTCCCGACAGCCTGCTTGTGGCTCACCACGCCAGACACGGTGACGGCGTTGTCGATATCTCGTTGGGGGTTCCCGACGTCGACAAGTGCATCTCGCAGGCCAAGCTGGCCGGCGCTACGGTCCTAGACGAACCTCACAACCTGTCTGATGAGCACGGCACCGTGCGAGTAGCGGCCATCGCAACCTATGGGCAAACGCGACATACGCTCGTTCAGCGGTCGGTCAACGGCACCCGCTACGACGGTCCCTACCTGCCGGGCTATCAGCCGGCGACGAGCGGCTACCTCAAACGCGAGGGTGCCCCCAAGCGTCTATTCGAAGCTTTGGATCACGTCGTCGGCAATGTCGAACTCGGCAAGATGGACGAATGGGTCGGTTTCTACAACCGGGTCATGGGGTTCGTGAACATGGCTGAGTTCATCGGCGATGACATTGCCACCGACTACTCGGCGCTGATGTCGAAGGTTGTGGCCAACGGCAACCACCGGGTGAAGTTTCCGCTCAACGAACCGGCGGCCGCCAAGCGCAAGTCTCAGATCGACGAGTACCTGGAGTTCTACCGCGGTCCCGGCGTTCAGCACCTGGCGCTGGCAACCAACGACATCCTGCGCGCCGTCGACGAGCTACGCAAAGAGGGCGTGCAGTTCCTCGATACCCCGGATGCCTACTACGAGGACCCGAAACTCCGTGCCCGTATAGGCGAGGTGCGAGTATCGGTGGAGGAACTGCAACAGTGCGGCATCCTTGTCGACCGCGACGAGGACGGGTATCTGCTGCAGATCTTCACCAAGCCGTTGGGAGATCGGCCGACGGTCTTTTTCGAACTCATCGAGCGCCACGGTTCGCTCGGTTTCGGCAAGGGCAACTTCAAGGCCCTGTTCGAGTCGATCGAGCGTGAGCAGGAAAAGCGCGGCAACCTGTGATGCACGCGGAAACCCGGCTACCGGCGGCGCGGATCCTTACCGACCGCATCGTCGACGACGCGGGTCTGTTTCCGCCGGAGGCACTCGATATGGCTTCCGCGCTAGCTCGGCACCGCAGTGACCAAGCAATCTTGAATCCCGTGTTGTCCCAACGGTTCGTGTGCCCGGCCGCCCGATTTGCCGAACTGCACCAGCAGCTCGACGACGGCGATCGGATCCAGGTGATAGCCCTGGGACCTGCCGTGCCGCAGACCGAGGCTGACGTGGGGTCGCTGGAGGCCGATGACCGGACCCCGGTTGTGGCACTGGAGACGTCCCTGCCGGTTGATAACCACCGCAAAAAGCAGGCGCTCGAGGTCATCGACCAGATCGCTGCCACCAGACCCCACCTCGGTGTTTTCGTCGAGGTGGGGCTTGGCCCGGCCATGGAAGTTGACCTGGATCTGCTGCGGCGCCACGGTCTCGCCGCCAAGGTGCGCTGCGGCGGGGTGCGCCGTGAGCTGTTTCCGCGCCCGTTCGATCTCGCCCGGTTCGTCCACCACGCCATAGCCCGGGAAGTTCCGTTCAAAGCGACGGCAGGCTTGCACCACGCGATCGCCCACCACGACGGGTACACCGGGTTCGATCACTTTGGTTTCCTCAATCTACTTCTGGCCGTTGCCGCCGCCCAGAAAGGCGCCGGCACAAACGAAGTCGAGCACATCATCGCTGAGCGTGATCCGAACGTTGTGCTGCAACACATCACCGGCCTGACCACAAGCGACGCACGTCAGATCAGGGCCGCCTTTCATTCGGTGGGTAGCTGCAGCACCAAAGTGCCCATCGACGATCTGCGGCGGCTCGGCCTCATCACCGACCCCCACCTGACCTCAACGACGAAGGAGGAGAAGAACGTGATGACCGATTATCTGTCCGGCTTTGGCAACAGCTTCGAAAGCGAGGCTCTGGCCGGCGCGTTGCCGGTCGGCCGGAACTCCCCTCAACAGTGCGCCTACGGCCTCTACGCCGAACAGCTCAGCGGTTCACCGTTCACCGCGCCCCGCGCCAGCAATGAACGGTCGTGGCTGTACCGGATTCGGCCGAGCGTGGCCCATTGGGGCCACTTCACTCCCGTTGACGCCGAGGGAGTTGCGTACTGGCGCTCGGCCCCCGACGACGCCCTGCCCGTGCCGATCGCCCAAATGCGGTGGAACCCATTGTCGATGCCGAATCCCGCGGTCGAGGACACCACGTTCATCACCGGCGTTCGCACGATCACGACCGGCGGGGACGTCGGGACCCGCACCGGGTTTGCCTGCAGCATCTACACCATCACATCGTCGATGGTGGATGCCTACTTCTACAACGGCGACGCCGAGATGCTGTTCGTCCTGGAGCGCGGCGACGTTCGGTTCTGGACCGAGTTCGGGATCATCGACGCCGAACCCAGCGAGATCGTCGTCATCCCCCGTGGCGTGAAACTTCGCGTCGAAGTGCCCGGCGGTCCGGCCCGCGGCTACCTCTGCGAAAACTACGGTGGCTCTTTCACTCTCCCCGAACGCGGCCCGATCGGCGCCAACTGCCTGGCCAATCCGCGCGACTTCCTCACCCCGGTCGCGGCCTACGAGGACCACGAAGTCCCGTCCACGATGTATGTGAAGTGGGGTGGCACGCTGTGGCAGGCCGAGGTGGGCCATTCACCGCTGGATGTTGTTGCCTGGCACGGAAATTACGCGCCGTACAAGTACGATATGCGGCGCTTCTCCCCCGTGGGCCCACTGTTGTTCGATCATGCCGACCCGTCCATCTTCACGGTGCTCACCTCGCCCAGCGAGACACCGGGAACCGCCAACGTCGACTTTGTGTGCTTCCCCGAGCGGTGGATGGTCGCCGAGGACACCTTCCGGCCGCCGTGGTACCACATGAACATCATGAGCGAGTTCATGGGACTCGTGCACGGCGTCTACGACGCCAAACCAGGCGGCTTCGTGCCGGGCGGCTTCAGCCTGCACAACTGCATGACCCCACACGGCCCCGACGCCAACGCATTCGAAGCCGCCAGCACCGAAGAATTGAAACCGGTCAAACAGGAAGACACCCTGGCCTTCATGTTCGAAACCCGGTTCCCGCAGAAGGTCACCACCTACGCCGCGAATCTTCCACAGCGGCAGCAGGACTACGCGGACTGCTGGAGCGGTCTGACCAAGCGATTCCACCCGGACAAGCCATGACCTCGCCAATGCCTGCATTGGACATCACGCATGACCCGCGCTCGCGCAGCTGGGTTACCTCCGCCGATGCCACCAGCGACTTCCCGCTGCAAAACCTGCCGTTCGGCGTGGTGACCGGCACGACCGGCGTCACAAAACACGACGCGCCCCATGGCGCCGTCCGTATCGGAGATGCGGTCCTGGACCTGCGAGAACTCGCCACATCGGGGTTGCTCACCGGTGAGGCACAGGCGGCGGCGGAAGCTGCCGCGCACGGAACGCTTAACGCCCTGTTCGCCTTGGGATCCGGCCCGCGGATCGCGCTGCGCAGGGCACTGCATTCGCTGCTCGCCGAGGGAGCACAGCACCAGCAGACCATTGCCAGGTTCCTCACCCCACTGTCGGAGGTCGACGTTCTGCTGCCCGCCCGAATCGGTGACTACACCGATTTCTATGTCGGTATCCACCATGCCCGCAATATCGGTGCTCTGTTCCGGCCGAACGACCCCCTGCTGCCCAACTACAAATGGGTTCCGATCGGCTATCACGGACGTGCCTCCAGCGTGCGTGTCAGCGGCACTCCGATCACCCGCCCGCACGGGCAACTGAAGTCCGGCGATGCGCCGGCACCCGTGCTGGCACCAACTCGGCGGATGGATTTCGAGCTGGAGCTCGGTGTCTGGATCGGCCCCGAGAATCGCCTCGGCGAGCCAGTGAGTCTCGATCACGCCGAATCCCACATTGCCGGTTACTGCCTGCTCAACGACTGGTCTGCCCGCGACGTGCAAGCCTGGGAATACCAGCCGCTCGGTCCCTTCCTGGCCAAGAACTTCGGCACCACGATCTCCCCCTGGGTCATCACCCCAGAAGCGTTGGCGCCGTTTCGGATTCCGGTTGATCGACCCGAGGAAGATCCCGACCCCCTGCCGTACCTCGACAGTCCCCTGCACCGCGCGCATGGCGGACTCGACCTTGAGCTGTACGTACTTATCAGCACGGCGCAGATGCGCAAAGACGGCGAGGCGCCGCACCCGATCTCCCGCTCGTCCAGCCGCCACATGTACTGGAGCGTTGCGCAAATGATCACCCACCACACCAGCAACGGATGCGACCTCCAGCCCGGCGACTTGCTCGGCAGCGGCACCATCTCCGGACCCACCGTGGGCTCCGAAGGCAGCCTGATGGAACTTAGCCATGACGGAAAAGACCCGGTCACACTGCCCAACGGTGAAACCCGCACGTTTCTCGAAGACGGTGACGAAGTCATCCTGACCGCCAAAGCCCATCGCCCGGACGCGGCCACCATCGGATTCGGCGAGTGCGTCGCCGTCGTACAACCAGCGATCACCTACCCATGATCTGGCTACGGGCTTGCTTACGCTGGTGTCGAAGCGTCATGCACCAAGCGCTCCACAATGTCGTCATCAGCGTCGGCGAAAAACGCCCCGACCACGTCTTCGATCTCGTTGAATCCGTCGGCGCAGAAGAGCACCGGCTGGTAGTGCGTGATGTCGTATGGCTGAACACCCATCCGGCCGACGTTCAGCGGCCGGAGTTCGGCCGCTTCGATCTGCTGGATCTCCCCGTATGAGGAAAGCAGGCCGGCGCCGTAGGCGCGCACTTCGCCATGCTCACGTACCACCCCGAATTCCAAGGAGAACCAGAAGACCTTCGAGAAGAATTCCAGCGCCTCAGTCGTTTGCACACGCCGAGCCGCCTGTCCGGCCAGCCGGTACAGAGTCGCGAAACGATCATGAGCCAAGCAATTGCCGTGGCCGACCACCTCGTGGATCAGATCGGGCTCTGGCGTGTAGAGCGGCACGGAGTGGTGCCGGATGTACTGAGTGGAGTGGAAAATTCCGTCTGCCAGGAATCCGTAGAACTCACGTAGGGGTACCAGCCCGGCCGCTGGCACGTACTGAAAGCCGGTGAGCGGCCTGAGCATCTCGTTGACCTCGACCAGTTGTGGGATCCGGTTCTCGGGAAGCTGGAGCCGTTCCCGGCCCTGCAGGTACACGGCGCAGGCCAGCCGCTGGTGCAGCCTGTGAAGCTCGGTGCAGACGATGCGCCAGACCTCCTGCTCGGCGTCGGTATAGGTCGCGATTGGTGGTGGTGTGCCAGGCTGCCAATCCATCGCGAGGGCGGCCAACGCGTTGCGGCGGGCGCGGTATTCCGGGTCCACCGCACCCGGGTGGTCGGCAGCCAGGTGGACGGTGACGTCATCTCCGGAGCGCGTCACCGGTGCATAGAGCCGAACTTCTTCGAACATCGCTGCCTCCGGATGTCCGGGCGTCGCATAGCGCGTCGTCGTTCATGGCTGGCCGTCGCTTTGGGATGTTGTAGCGGCAGCCATTTGGGCCGGAATTGTGGTCCCAATATCAGGATATGCGCCCTGGGCCAGTAGATGAACGGGCATCAGCCGTGCCCCGTGCGCTCCCCGCGTCGATGAACAAATCGGCGAACATCGCGTCCGGAAACCGCTCGAAGCAGTCCCGAGCGACTCGCTGAAAAGATCCGCCGGCGCCGAGAGCCACGACCAACTTCCCGCCGCAAGCCACCATCAACCATCCCCTGTCACGTCCCACGCTCGTCAGGAATGCGGCGGGATCGAATAGGGCGGGTTACCAGTAGAAGGCTCCGTTTTCATCTGATGAATCACCGGCACCGCGAGGGACTCTCCTCCCGCTCGGACTTCGGCTGGCTCGGCGAAATGACCTGGATCGCTGCATCCATCTCGGTCGACGGGCTGCGTTTCGTCAATTGATCGGGCCCGTCGTCGTCATGAATTTTGGCCCGCCATAGTGGTCGGTGATGTTGGCGTGGAGGGCAATAGGCCCACCGTTACGGTGGGTTGATGCATCACGCGATCTATGTGCCGTTGTTCGGAGCGTTGTCCGATCCGTCTGCGATCGCTGACATCGCTGCTGCAGCCGAGCAGTCCGGATGGGACGGGCTGTTTGTGTGGGATCACGTGTTGAGTCCGGTCGAGGGGCGGTGGGAGATCGCTGATCCGTGGATCGCACTGGCCGCGGCGGCGATGGTGACGGACCGGATTCGTTTGGGCCCCATGGTGACTCCGCTGCCGCGGCGACGCGTGCTCAAGCTGGCGCGTGAGACGGTCACCCTGGATCGACTGAGCCGAGGACGTCTAATTTTGGGGTTGGGCACTGGCGGTGACATCGCGCGGGAGTACTCGGCGTTCGGAGAGGACTGCGACGCACACCGGCTCAGCCGGGTGCTCGATGACGGTACCGCTGTGCTGACGGCCCTGTGGGCGGGCGAAACGGTGACCTCCCAGGGAGCAGTGGTCGTTGAAGATGTAGCGGCGATTCCCGCCCCGGTTCAACGGCCTCGGATCCCGCTGTGGTTTGGCACCGCACGCACGGCCGGTAGGCCGATCGACCGGGCCGCCCGCTACGACGGCATCTTCCCGCTCGGAGCTGACGCCGCGAGAGTCGCGGGCATTGCAGAAGCCATCGAGCAGGTACGGGGAAGCCGTGAAGGCTTCGATATCGCGGTAGCGGCGCGACCGGGTGACGATCTTGACGGGTTGACCGCTGCGGGTGCTACCTGGGCATTGCACGCCTTTTGGCCCGGCCATCGACCAGATCAGGTGCTGCGGGTCATCGGCCGAGGCGCACCGGGTTAAGGTGGCCCACGCCCGCTACTCTGGGCAGGTCAACTTTCAGAAACCCTTAAAGGGTCAATTTTCAGAAACCGTGGATAACAGGGAACACGCAACACGGCTCTGCAGGAACGTGTCTCGGAGTTGCCCGCTCCCCTCCCCTAGTCACCGAAATGCTGGGCTACAGCTACGAAGTCGCCCACAGGCAGCCCGACGCCGCTGGCAACACCTGGGCGCAGTACGTCCGGTACAACCTCAAAGTCGGGACGCTACTGAACAACCTGGACCTTGATAATGCTGACTGGAGGGCATCTGTTAACCGGGTGCCGTTGGATGCGCCAGCATTTCGATGCGTTGATGCGATGTGCCGCTCACGCCGGCGACTTCCTCTCTCGCGACTTCGATGAAGCCCAGCCGACTGTAGAGGCGATAGGCGCCGGCGTTCACTCCCAGCACGTTGAGCCGCACGCACTTTCCTTCAGCAAATGCGTCCTTGAGAACGTTGCGCAGGATGTGGCTGCCAATACCGAGGCCCTGCATGGGGCGGTTGATCTCGATTAGGCCGACATACACCTCCCGGTCGCGATGCTGGACGGTTAGCCTGCCGGCGTCCACGCCATCGATGACGATGACCTGACTGTTCTGTACGCTGAGGGCGCGACCCAGGTAGTCACGCTGCTCCTCGTCCACCCACCCCCAAACGGCATCGACATAAGGTCCCAAAGTGGCCTTGTGCAGCTCGAAAATGAACTCGAAGTCCTCATCGATGGCGGGCCGGAAACCGATCATGTTCAGCACTGCAACCGCCGGACATCGAGGGCGGTCTCGATCACCGCAGCGCCACGTCGTTCGACGAAATACGCTCCCGCTGTGTCTTTTTCGGCGACGGCTTCCACGAACTGAGTACCGCGGTAAACAAGGCCCGCGCCGTCATCGGTGGCAAACGCTGACGGCAGAACTCCGGTACCAACTAGCTCATGCAGTAGCGGCCGGCGCTGATCCTCAGAATCGTAGTGCACGCCGTTGGCGTAAGGCAGGAACCCCAGCCCGTTGGTAACAGGCTGTAGTTGCGGGCCGAACGAATCGGTGGTGCCGCCAGCATGCCAGCAGATGGAGCCGGCCGAGATGCCGGTCAATACCACCCCGGCGTGCCACGCAATGCGGAGCGCCTCATCCACGCCATGCAGCCGCCACATCGCCAGCAGCCCCGCGACGCTGCCGCCGAACACCCACACCACATCCTGCTCCAGTAGATGCGTGGTGACATCGTCGACCGTGGGCATCGGGAACAACGCCACGTGCGACGGGACAAAGCCACGGACCTGCGCCGCCTCGGTGAGATAGTGCAGCACCGCTTTGTCGTCACCCATCGCCGTCGCCAACAGGCAGACGCGCGGAGGCCGCCCGGTGACACCGGATAGCTCGACCGCGTAATCGGTCATGGCGGTGAACTCGAACCGCGTGCGCTGGCCCATGCCAATTCCGCCACTGGTCGCCAGAATGGTGGGCGCATCCGCGGGCATAGGTTCGACGGTAAGCGCACCGTCCGCTGGTGGGCAATCCAGTTTCAGTTGGCAACGTCGGCACGCAACCGAGGCTTGCTCCGCAGGGCCGTCACTTGAACAAAAGCTCCAGCAAACTATCGACACCTTCAGCGGTGCCGAGACATGCAACCCACAGACCCGAACAGCAGGACCCAAGTAGTCTTCCCCAGCCTCCGCTAAGAGATGCCGCTACACGTCACGTTGCCACCACTAATACGGCGGATTCGAATATGGCGGGAAACCAGCAGATGTCGCCGTTTTCATCAGATGAATCATCTCCAGCCTGGTGGTCGCCCCCCCCGATCGGCGCAGGCGCGGCCACTTCGACTCTTCCGGACGAAAGTCGTTGGCCCACTGCATTTGTTGTCCCGCTCGACCGAATCCGCTACGCCGTCCGGTGTGACTGGTCGGCACGCCCGGTAGGTTTCCCAATCGACGTCCAACGATCGATTTGGCGTGAGCCCGAGTTTGTCGTTGAGCTGTTCGTTGAGGGCGGCCACGGCGCGCCGATTCGCGGCTGGTGTGCGCGATCAACACTCGACCAAGACTAGAACGTGTTCTAATTCGGCGTATGTCCAGTTCAGCGGCGGGGCACGCTGACCCCGCTTTTGCGGAAGTGAAAGCCGTCTTTGAAGCAGGTTTAGCCAACGGCGACGATCTCGGCGCCGCGGTTGCGGTATTCGTCGACGGTCGTGCGGTGGTGGATCTGTGGGGAGGCATCGCCGACCGACGGACCGGACGCCCATGGACGCGCGATACGGCTTGTCCGACCTTTTCCTGCACCAAGGGTGTGACGGCGACCGCGGCCCTCATGGTCGCCCAGCAATGCGGCCGCAGCGCCGACGAACCGGTGAGCGCCTGGTGGCCGGAATTCGCACAACACGACAAGCACGAGACCACACTGAGCGACCTGATGGCCCACCGCGCCGGGTTGCCCGTCTTGGAGCGCCCGGTTTCGGTGGCCCAAGCCTCAGATCCCGCGGCGATGGCCGACCTGTTGGCGCGCCAATGCCCGCTCTGGCAGCCCGGGACCGAACATGGTTATCACGCTTTGACTTTCGGATGGCTGGTCGGCGAATTCGTGCGCCGCCACACCGGTATGACGGTTGGCGAGTTCACCCGGCGACACTTGGGCGATCGGCTGTTCATCGGCGCTTCCGGAGCGGCGGTGCGCGAGGCCGCCCGGATCAGTTCGCCACCGCCCGAGCAGCGTGCCTGGAGCGCCGAGAACGCGCCGCCGATACCGGACGACACAGTCGCCGAGATGGTGGCCGCGATGTCCGATCCGGAATCGCTGTTCATCCGGGCAGCATCGAATCCCGTTGCAGCCTATAATGATCCAGAAGTATTGGCGGCCGGCTGGCCCGCGGCCGGCCTAGTCACCACCGCTCGTGATCTGGCCAAATTCTATGGCGACCTGATCAGCGGAACCCTGGTCGCGCCGGGTCCTCTGCGGGAAGCGATCACAGAACGCGTACGCGGCCGCGACCGGGTGCTGCGCTTGGAAAGTGCATTCGGGCTCGGCTACATGCTGCCGTCGCAGAACTTCGTGGTGCCCGAACCTGCGCAATCGACTGTTTTCGGCCACCCTGGAGCCGGCGGCTCGGTGGGACTGGCGGATCTCGAACACAAGGTCGCTTTCGCCTTCGTGCCCAATCTGCGCCGCGACTGGCTCGCCGGCGATCGCCGTGCCTATCGGCTCATCGCCGCGGTGTACGACGCGCTGTGACACCGCGACGCAACTGACACGCCCGGCGCTCCATCCCGGTCGTTAGCTCGACGGACGCTCTACCGGCATTGATGTGCCGCTCCGGAATAAACCCGCACCCGGGTGAACTTGGCTCTGGAGTCACCTCCTTTCCCCGACCCAGGGAGCACCATGACCCGTCCCGTCCGCGTTGCCGTGCAGATCCAGCCCGGCGGCACGCCCGACTACGCCACGTGGCGCGAGGCCGTCCTGGCCGCCGACGACCTCGGCGTCGACGTAATCTTCGGCTACGACCACTTCCACCGCCCGGCGATGGAGGCCATCATCGACGGCAAGCCCGTCCTGAACGATGAACAGCCCGACGTCGCCAACTTTGAGGGCTGGACCGCGCTCGCGTCGTGGGGCGAGATCACCTCACACGCCGAGATCGGGCTCCTCGTTACCGGCGTCGGCTACCGCAACGCGGACCTACTCGCTGACATGGCGCGCACCGTCGACCACATCAGCGGCGGCCGGCTCATCCTGGGCCTCGGCGCGGGTTGGTACGAAAAGGACTACACCACCTACGGTTACGACTTCGGCACCTTCGGCTCCCGCTTCGACCTGTTCGACGAGAGCCTGATCCGCATCGAGAACCGGCTCGCCGCACTGATTCCGCCGCCAGTGCGCAAGCTACCGATCCTCATCGGCGGCACGGGGCCCAAGCGCTCGCTGCCCGCCGTTGCCAGGCATGCCGACATCTGGCATGCGTTTCAGGACCTCGACGCTTTCCGCAGGTCCAGTGATCGCGTCGACGAGCTGGCAGCAACCTTCGGCCGCAACGGTGCCGATATCGAACGCTCCACGCTCTGGGAGAACGCCGATAGCGCCGATGCCTTCCGCGAGGCAGGCGTCACGCTGTTCCAGACCGAGCTCACCTCCGACGACGGATACGACCTCACGCCTCTCAAGCAGGTGGTCGCATGGCGAGACAACGGGTGACTATGACCAAGACTTGATCTCTCTCCTCGGCATCAGCCTCGGACGATCGCGCAACGGATCCTGGCCGAACAGAACGGCATCGGGCTGCTCACGATTCGCCGGCGCACAGACAATGAACCGCTGGGCTATTGGGGTCTCATCGTCGGCCGTTGCACTCTCGATGAGCCTGAAATCGCCTACGAGATATTCAAACGCTTCCACGGTCAGGGCTACGGGACTGTAGCCGCCCGCGCGGTGATGGACGCAGCCTTCGCCACGGGTTGCCGCCGAATCTGGTCGACCGTCGGCGGGTGGAACAAACCCTCGCACCACAGATACGGCGGAATCGAATGCTGAGGGTTACCAGCACATGGCGCCGTGTTGCGGATTATGTTCCCCCCGAGCCGCTGGCCAACGCCTCCAGATCCGGTGCGCACCAGCCGCTCGCCCCGACGGCGGCGTGCAGGGCCCCGGCGAGTGAATCCAATTCCTCTGGCGCGGCGCGGGTATGGGCGGCGAACCACAACTCGCCGCGCTGGCTGGCGAACGTCTTGCGCCAATACCACGCAGCGAAGCGTTCAGGCATGAGGAGATACAGCGCACGCAGGTTGCGGGGAATCTCGGTGTTGCCGCCTGCCTCCAGGGCGCGAAAGGCCTGCCGGGTGGCCCGCACCATCGTCGTTAGCAGCGCCTGGTCAGTGGCCAGCCGCCGCGGCTGGATGTCGACACGGCGCAGGGCCAGCTGAATCGGCACGACGAACGCGGCGTGAGCGGTCAGCCACCCCTCGGGATCGGTGCTGATAGTCACCGGAAATCCGGAGGACTCGAACATCTGGGCGATGCTGTACATCCGCGCGGATCGCCGGCGATCGGAGTCAGCCACCATCGTCTTCTGCGCGCGGATCAACACGAACCGCACTCCCGCATCCTCGCGCACCCCGCCGACGGCGGGAAAACCGAACAGTGTCCGCTTGCCGATTGCCCTCGCCAGGGTATCGGTCAGGCCAGCAGCGTTGCCGAAGAACATCACATCCGCATCCACGTTCGCCAGCAGAGGCAACGTGCCGACCATCTGGTCGCGGCGCACCGCGACCAGTACGAGGTCACATGCAACACCGTCCGGTGTCGCAACCGCAGCCACCTCACAAGCGGTGCGACAGCCGGTTTCGACGTCCTGCAGAATCAGGCCGCAGTCGCGCAATTGGGCAAGCCGGCTCCCCCTGGCGCACAACGTAACCGTATGCCCAGCCTCCAGCAGGCGCGCGGCATACACACTGCCGATCACACCGGCCCCCAGCACCAAAATCCGCATCTGAGAGTACACACCGCCTCACTGCCGACCGCACTTCATTGTGCGGCCGACGGGCTCCATTCGGTGCCCGCATTCTGTTTGCGGCCCGGGCACGTTTGTCGTCGAACAGCCACTGGTGACACGGTGAACCGCGACAGCACGCGCGGGAATGTCCTCCTACCTGGCGGTCATCGCGCACACTAGGACACGCATCCGACGCCATGGAGGAACGATTCCGGAATGAGCCCCGTCGCCGAGTTCGACTTCGTCATCGTGGGAGCAGGCAGTGCGGGCTGCCTGCTCGCCAATCGGCTGAGCGCCAACCCTGACCACCGTGTGCTTCTGATTGAGGCCGGCGGCAAAGACGACTGGTTCTGGATCAAGGTGCCGGTGGGCTACCTGTACACAATCGCCAATCCTCGCACCGACTGGTGCTTCACGACCGAGGCCGACCCAGGTCTGGCCGGCCGCAGCATTCACTACGCGCGGGGCCGCGTGATCGGCGGGTGCTCATCGATCAACGCCATGATCCACATGCGCGGACAGGCAAGCGATTACGACCTATGGGCACAAGCCACCGGTGACGACCGATGGCATTGGGGTGGCCCGGACTCTCCCGGTGAGACGCTGGCGATCTACAAAGAGTTGGAAGACTACTTCGGCGGAGCCGACGATTGGCACGGCGCCGGTGGTGAGATCCGCGTCGAGCGGCCAAGGGTGCGCTGGAAGATCTTGGACGCCTGGCAGGACGCCGCCGCCCAGGTGGGCATTGCCCCGATCGACGAGTTCAACCGCGGCGACAACGCAGGCAGTGCGTACTTTCATGTCAACCAACGGCGCGGCCGGCGCTGGTCGATGGCCGATGCATTCCTGCATCCGATCGCCCACCGCCCCAATCTCACCGTCTACACCCACACCCAGGCCCTGCAGCTGCTGATGGATGACCAGGTCCACGAGGTTCAGCGTCGCGGTGCCTGGACCACGGCTCAGCACCGCGTCACCGGCCTGCGGCTGCTCAAAGACGGCCAGATCATCGACGTCCATGCCCGCCGCGAGGTGATCCTGAGCGCTGGATCGATTGGCTCGCCGCATCTAATGCAGGTCTCGGGTCTGGGCCCAGCCGGGCTGCTTACTCAACATCACGTACCGGTCGCCGTCGACCTGCCAGGAGTCGGCGAAAACCTCCAGGATCACTTGCAGCTACGAACGGTCTACCGAATCCAGGGCGCCCCGACCGTCAACACGCTGTACCGCAATTGGATCACTCGGGCGGGCATGGGACTTCAGTACTTGACGCTGCGGTCTGGGCCCATGACCATGCCGCCTTCCACACTGGGAGCCTTCGCCAAGAGCGACGCCGCGCTGGCCAGTCCCGATTTGGAGTGGCATGTACAGCCCTTGTCGTTGCCCAAATTCGGCGAACCCCTGCACCCATTCGGGGCGATCACTCCCTCGGTCTGCAATCTGCGACCCAGTTCGCGTGGCCATGTGCGCATGGCCGATGCAGATCCGCTGACCAGCCCGAAGATTCTCTGCAACTACCTGTCCACCGACGGCGATCGTCAAGCCGCGGTGACCGGCCTCCAGATGACTCGGCAGATCATGGCGGCGCCGGCTCTGGCCCGCTACCACCCGCAGGAATTGCTTCCCGGCCCACAACTGGTGAGTGATGACGAGCTGCAGAAAGCGGCTGGAGAACTGGGTACGACTATTTTCCACCCGGTGGGCACCTGCGCGATGGGATCCTTTGATGCACAAGGTATCCCGACGTCAGCCGCTACGGTGCTCGACACCGATTGCCGCGTGTACCGCGTCGCCGGCCTTCGAGTGGCCGATGCTTCCGCGATGCCGACTATCACTTCCGGCAACACCAACGCACCGGTCATGCTCATCGCAGAGCGCGCAGCTCGGGCGATCCTGGGATAAGCCGGCCAACACTGAGCGGTCCCCCGGCCTGGTTGATTTCGCCGCGACGGAATACAAGATCAGCACCTACGGCGACACCTGCTAACTGCACCCCGGCGATCACTCCAGATATGGTTGGCTACCAGTAGAAGTCGCGCTGTATTGCACTGCCCACCAATTACTTTCGTCCGATGTCGCGGGCGGCGCGGTTCGAGCGCCGCGGCCTGCTCGGCAAGCACCCGGGTGTATACCTGCCGCCGACCGGGCTTTCAGGCCGTGCACTACCGGCGGGTCATCGCCGCTGCGCGGCAGCGCGGTGCACAAGTTCGAGGACCAGACTCATCCAGTCCTGCTCGGTTAGCGGTTTGCCGCGATCTTGGGCCTTCTTCTTCCAGGCGATGAGCGCGGCCAGGACGTCGTCATCGTCGCGGTTGCGGTATTCGCCGGCGCCGGTAGCGTCGCCGGCGGCTTCGGCGAGTAACCGATCTTCGTGTGCGAGATAGGCGTCGATGAGATCGTCGGCGCAATGGGCGCAATGGGCGCGATGGAATGCCGATGGTTGTGCGCTCATACCCCACGCTACCAGCGCATCATCTCGCACGACCGGGAATTCAACCGGCCCAGCGCTACAAGTCAATCAGCCCCTCACCGACACCGATCACCGGTCGAATTCCTCGCTCTCTTCGTCATATCGTCCCCGCGTCTGCATGGTCTCGAGGGTTCTGCAAGCAACCGCGGCGATGCGGACCGGCCACCCTGATGCGATCAGCTCGTCAGCGTCCATCGCGTTTGTCGCCTGCAAGGACAATTTCAGCAAGTCATGGAGGGATTCGAGTTGCCGGACCTCCACAGGCGTCAAAGTGCTTAGATCACGCCACGTCGCGGTGATGTCGTCGTCGATGAAGTCGAAGAAATAGTTGTAGTAACAGCAGTCGCCGACCGTCCGAACGCCGCCGTCTCCGTCGGCGAGGACCTCCACTGCTTCCATGACACGGTTACGCACGCGTTGTTCGATGATCCGCTCACTGGGTGCGCCCATGGTTGAAACAATATGCGGCAGGGTGGGTAATCGACCGAGTCGCGACGTGTGCGGAGTGCGGGTCCGCGGTCACATGAGAGGACGGCGATGGGCGGCTTTGTTCGTTTCCAGGCGGGTGACTGGTCCTGGACCAGCTCCATGACCAGCTTCTTGTTCGATTTTCTTGAGGACACGCTGCCGGACGGCCCGGCGCGACGGGAGATTCACGAACTGAACGAACACAATGTGCTGATCCTTGATCTGCGCGATCCATCGCGCGGGGAGATGGTGAATCTCATTGCCGACCAGCTTCTTTCGTGGGTAGCGAGAAACGCTGCGGACCCCGCGGCACTGCACAAGGGTTACGTTGAACTGGTTGACCTCGCCAAGATGCAACAGGTTTGCAATCAGGCGGCAGGATCCGGGCAGTGATCCGGGGGGATCTTCCACCTCGAGCGCACCCACCCTGACGCACCAAGACACGGTTGCCGACGCGCCTCCGGGGCCGCTCCCCTGCACGGCAACCTCAATGGACCGTCAAAATTTCAGACGGCGCCAACAAGGGATTTGCATCAGCCACGCGTTCGGGCCGCGCAGTAGCCAAGCTGAGGGCAGATGAGGCATCAACGACCTGCCGGACGCGCAATCAACGGGGCTCAGCCGCCCACGCCAAAGCGGAGGCGCGCAGCTCGTCGACGAAATCTCGTTTGTGGTTCTGGTATCTCAGCATGCTTGTCCCAGCTGCTGCCGCAGCATCCAACTTGGCCTGCCCATACCGTTCGACCCAGTCCGGACGG
Organism: Mycobacterium sp. NPDC004974; assembly: GCF_053600815.1. Lineage (NCBI taxonomy): Bacteria > Bacillati > Actinomycetota > Actinomycetes > Mycobacteriales > Mycobacteriaceae > Mycobacterium > Mycobacterium sp. NPDC004974. Next base: position 122,071 of record NZ_JBSGAQ010000011.1, read on the forward strand.
GCACGAAGAAAGTCGCGGACCGCGAGATTGCTCACCCACAACGCCCCGAGGTGCGGGACCGCGCTCACATTGAACGCGGTGACGCCTCGTTTCCGCCAGAAGTATCGTCCCGGACGGCGACCGTCTTCGCCCAGGTACTCGTACCCGAGGTGCCCCAGGGCGTCAATCGCCGTGTGCGGTTCTCCGCCGGGCTGGGTGCCGACGAGGATGTCGATGATCGGTTTAGCGAAAAGCCCGGGCACTGCAGTGCTTCCGAAGTGCTCGACTCCAAGCACGTAATCCCCCAGCTTGGCGCGAATCACTGCGGCCTCCGCCCGGTATGACTCAGCCCAGCCGCCGTCATGCGCGACCACCTCAACCCACGGCTCATCGGCGCTCACACCACAAAGTCTGACATCACCCACAATTGTTGCCATCACGATCTCGCTCGGCTGTGTGCGTCCGATCAGTCGCGCTTCGCCTCGTAGCGCAGCAGGACCGTGCCACCCGGGAAGGTGCGGTTCTCCAACAGTCGCAGCGAGATCCATGACGGCAGTGTCGGGAAGAACGGGATGCCGCCGCCCACGGCGGTAGGTGCGACCACGATCCGGTATTCGTCCACGAGACCGGCCTGCACGATCGGTGCGGCCAGCGTCGCGCCGGCCACCTCCAGCCTGCCGTCGGTTTCGGCTTTCAGTTTTGTCACCACCTCGACCGGGTCGCCGCGTTCCAGTCGTGAGTTCCAGTCGACAGACTCCAGGGTTTGCGAGAATACGACCTTGGGCATGTCGCGCCAGATGCGGGCGAACTCGACGATCAGAGGGGTGGCGTCCGGGGCCTTGTCGGCAGTCGGCCAGTACGCGGACATCAGTTCGTAAAGCCGCCGCCCGTAGAACGACAGGGCGGTCTCCCGTTCGAAGTCGTTCCAGTACTCGTGCAGTTCTTCGCTTGGATCCCCCCAGTCGATGTTGCCTTGTGCATCAGCGATGTACCCGTCCACCGACACGTTGAAGCCATAGATGAGTTTGCCCATGCAGATCGGACTTCACCAGAGGGAAAAACTCATCGCGATGTCACACCGTTCACCGTCTAGTGCCTGACACCCAGGCCGGCCTCCAACTACCGTCGCCCGGATTCGTCGCACAATGCACCGATCGGCGCCACCACACGGTCACTGCGGTCGACCCAAACAGCCTCACCGCCCCTGAGGTCCGGGGCAAGCAACTTCCAACCGTCCGAAGGCCACTGCACGAACTCGTAGCCGGCCAACTCATCCTGAACCACTGATGCGACCCATACCATCGCCTGCGCGGGGCTTGTCTCGAGTGCGAAACCGCGGCCGATGGAAAATGCGCCCAGGTCTGCGTCAGCCGTCAACGTCGTCATTCCGATCGCTACCGAACGGTCTGAGTGCACGGTGAGCACCCATTCGACGCCGTCGAGGCTGACGGCTCTCCCCTGTCGCCGACATCGAAGATCACGCGCGACTGCTGCCAGGGCTGCGACCCATTCGCCTGGCACTTCAGATGGAGCGCCACCGACGAACGGAACCCGCCACTCGTGCACTACAGCCCGGACGGTACGACCTTGTCGTTGACCGTCACATCGACCTGGCCGGTCTTCGCGTTGTACTCGATCTTGCCGTGCTCGAACGTCGTCACGACGAGATCGCCGTCGGCGTTCTCGTCGCTGGTGGGGGCGCCCAGTGGACCTGCCGAGCCGTTATCGCCGGTGACCACAGGCACGCCCTCCGGGTCGCGTGGGATGTTCCAGGCCTCCCGGATCTTGCCCGAGGTGATGTAGGCAGGCGTGCCTGCCTCGTCGTTCTTGGCGACGATCACGCCGCCCTGGAACTGCTGGAACACCACTCCGCTATCCCGCGTTCCCGCGTTGCGATCACCCGTCAGCGGCTTGCCGAGCGTCTCCTTCTGGCTCTCGGTTGCCGACGAGTATTTCGCCGCGATCGGGCCGGTCAGCGTCACCTCGACGTCTCTGTCCCCGATGAGCTTGACCTCGGGCTGCCCCGGGATTTCAGTCGTGGAGGTGGCGATCAAGCCGACCTGAGGCGACATCGATGTATCGACGCTGTTGCCGTTGCTGCATCCCGCAGCGACCAGCGCGACAGCGACCAGGCCGACTGCTGCCGTGTGGCGGTTTGCGATCGTCCTCATGGTTTCCTCTCGCGTCATCCTGTGGTGTGGGTCAAGTTACAACTGAACCCTCGCCCGGCCGGGACTATAACCGAACCACAGAAGTGGCGCAGGCGATAGCGGTCCATTGAGGGCGAGCCAGAGCACTTGGGTAGAGGCCGCGGTCGCGGCGGCTAGGGCGAACGCCGCTCGAATCGCGCGACACCGCACCGCACCAACTATGCGATCACGCGTAACTCACTGCGCAACAACAGCTTCAGTGTCGATCATCGGTGCGCAGTCGACGTTAGGTGCAGAAATACTGCCTGTTGAGCACACAATTCAACGGTGGTGTGTAAGAACCGCTCAGCACGCCTCTTAGACCACCTTTGGCTGAACCGCCAGGTGGAATGATGCGATTCCAATTTACGGGCGTGAGAACATAGTGCGTGCCAGATTGGGTCAGGGTGCTACTCCACGTGCGCGAGACGGATTCGCCCACCGGCAAGTCGAATTCAAGCGTCCAATCGGATAGCGGCATCGAGCTCAAGTTGGTGATGGTGAAGCGGGCGATGAAACCGGTCTGCCATGTCGATGTCACCGATAATGTCGCCACGGCCGCAGCCGCATGCGCCACGGGCGTGATCGCGAGTCCGAGTGTGGCCACTATCAGTGTCGACACGGTGAGATGAAGCGCTGTGCGCCAACGTTTCACGAAATTTCCCAGTTCGGCCACGGCAGTCGACGCTAAAGCCAACCAGGCGATGTCGGCGCCCGCGTCGCCGGGACGCTGCAGAACGTTTATTCAAATGAAACCGTCACGATATTTCCGCACCAAGCCTCCGCACCGTGACCGGCCCGTGCGAATCATCGGCGGAGCATCACTCTGCCGCCCAACAACTTTCAACCGCCATGTGACCAGAGCCGGCTCAGCTTGGCGGCTTTCGCATCAGACGGAACGCCGCCGTCACATCCGGCGTCAGGTCACCGGTTGCAGCGTGGCACCGACCGCCCGGCTGTACATGTCTGCCGCTGCGGTCATCGCGGACTTCACAGTGTTGTAGTAGTGCGTTCCAACCCCACCGTGGTACTTGAGCAGTTGCGGGTTCTGCGCGAGCGTGGCTGCCAGCACCGGGTCGCCGGTAATGCCGTATTTGTTGAACGCCTCAGTGAATCGGGCAATGAACCGGGCGATCGCCATGTTGGGGTCTTGACGCTCGGCAAGGGTGCCGAAGCTGGCTTTCTCCTGGAACAGGCCGATGACCTCATCGGCGGCTCCCCCCGGCCCTCCGTAGGCCTGCACGCCACCGGACGCGGTCGGGCGGAAACTGGATTCGATGTTCGCTGTGGCGATGACGGTCTTGATCTGGTCTTCACTCAAGCTGGCGGCCCTGCCCTGGCTCACGATGGCGTTGACGATGTCCTGCGCGTTGGATTCCTTGGTCACGACCACCGGCCTGGGGATGGTGACTGCGGGTGCGGCCGGTCTGGTGACGGAGTCGTCCGCCGGCCGTTGCTCAACGGCGATCGCTGGATGCCGGTGCATCGGCGACGAGAGCAGTGTGGCACCACCGAGGCCGGTCGCGACGAGAAGGGTGGTGATGATCTTCTTTACGTGTCGCGGGTTTCCGAACGTCTCCAGTGGTCGGGCGGCCTTCGGCATGGTTGTGCTCTCCTCTGTGGGGGTTTGAACTTGTGGATCCGTGCGTCGGACACGAACACCCCCCTCCAACCCCGCTGTCGGCGTGAAAAACAGGGTTGAACTGCACACCGGTCACAATGCGGCGACCAGCACCGCCCGACAAGATGTGTGCCGGCAAGAGTTTGCTGCGTGAGTTACAGCTGCTGCGAAGCAGGGGTTAACCTGCCGCCGACCCGTCACATCCGTGGCAACTACCACCCCGGTTTGCCACGATGTGATGCGCGTCACCTTGCCTGGTGCTACGGCATAATAGTAATTAGCCGAGCACTCTATTGGATCATCCGTTATCTGGCAAAACCCCAGTACAGCCACGACCACCAGAGGCTCCTGCAGTCCTGATGGTTCATTGGTTTTGTGTTTGCCAACAGGCTTGTCGTGACGGTTTGCGTCACCGACGTCTCAGGCATCCAGGCCGGAGTCCCGGTTGATGACTCGGTGGGTGAACTCGACAGTCCGAATCGCCAGCGTCAGCATTCCGCGTGCCCCGCCTCAGGTTGTCCGGCGCTTCTCGCAAAATATCTGGCGGACTTCCTCTTTCAGTTGATGATCTCGCCTCGTTCGTCGGCACGGATCGAGGCCAGCCGGTCCTTCCACATCAGTAGTGCCTCCGGCGTCAGCCGCGCCCAGTCGGTGACTTCGCGCACCACACGAAGTGGTGCTTCGCTTCGAAACGATCGCGTCGGGTTGCCCGGGAACTTCTTGTCCGTGACATTCGGGTCATCCTCAAAGGGCCCGGTGCGAACGACCTCGTAGACGTGTGGTGTCGATTCCTCCAGTGCTGCAACCTCTGCGGCGAGTCCGGCGCCGTCGCGCAAGGCAGTGAAGTAGATGTGATTCATCACGACCTCGGGTCGATAGTTCGAGTTGAAGCCGGCCGTCAGGTGGTCACCGGGGCGCAGTCCTGCCTTGGTGCCATGAAAGAACGGCCCCTCATCGAGTACTTCACTCACGAGCCGATTCTACGATTTGCCGTCGCCCGGACAGTCGCCCCGACAAGCCGCGGCCGCCCGCACGACCTGTGCTCCCGCGGCATGAAAGGAGGGCTTGCTGACAGAAAGCTGGCCGCCGGCCGGAAACGGGCAGGTTTGAAATCCCTGAGTTCGGATACGCACTCAGCGGAACAGAACGTAGTCATTCCTGGACAGCAGGAACCTGGCGGAAGGAGCATGACATGACGTTCTCGCACATCGCATTGAAAACAACGGCAGCTGCCGCTGGATTCGCGGCGGCCGGAGTCTTCGCGGCCCCACTAGCGTTCGCCGACCCGGAGGTGCTCCAGTTCGGCCAAACGGCGGAGATTCCCAGTTCAGGTGGCGCGATCGACTACACCGTGAGTAGCTTGCAGCCCAGCGGTCACAACGACGGCATCTGGTACTCCGAGGTGACGGCCCGAGCCGTGAGCGGCTCCCCGACCCCGAACATTTCCGATTTCAACGCGCGAGCTGTCAACAGCTCCACCTACGCGGACATGAAGGGAAGCCAGACGGACGGCCTTGCCAACCAACCGATCGCGCCGGGCACCCAGACAACCGGGCGGATCTACTTCGACGTACGCGGGGGCACCGTTCCCGACAGCGTGGTTTACCGGGACTCCGGCGGCACCGACAAGGTGGTCTGGAAGGGGTGATCCCGGTGCGCCCACATGGGGAGGGGATGCGGGCGGAGTCGCCGCTCATGAAGGTGTCGTGCGCCGTGATCGAGGGGCACGGCGGCTGGTTGTTCAAACACACCGGTGAGGGCGTATGTGCCGCGAACTCGCCGCCGCGGCAGGCGCGTTCGTCGAGACAGTGCCTCCCGCCACCATCCCGCAGCCTTTTCGCACGTGCCACGCGACGTCGACACCTCGATCAGATCACCCCAACTCAGCCGGCCGCCAGCCAGCGGGCGGATCTTCGCCCACCAAACCGTCAACACTCTCGCGGATCAAATCTGCATGGCCGGTGTGGCGCCCGTACTCCTCGATCATGTCGCAGACGCTGCGCCGCAGGCTGGCTCGTCGACCGTCAGGCCATGCGAGGTCCACAAGCTGGTTCAAACCATCTGCGACAAGCACAGTTTGGAGTTTGTCCCTGGATCGTGCCACGGTGCCATCCCACAACGCATAGAGCTGTTCTGGGGTGTCATCGGCGGCCGAATTGAAGTCCCAGTCCGGATCGGTATCCCAGTCCGCGGTATCCCATGGTGATCCAATCGGCGACCCGTCGAGCATGGGGCCGAAGCGCTCCGCCTCGGCCCGCGCCAAGTGCTTGGTCAACCCCCCAAGAGTCAACGGGGACACGCCGACCCGAACCTGTAATCCCGAGGAGTCCAGGCCGCCCACCTTCCATCGGAAGGTGGCTCGCAGCCGCTCCAGCGCACCGATGAGGTGCTCCGCCTCTGTTCCCGCCAGTGGCGGCTCCCACGGACAATCATCGACCATCGCCTCAGAGTATCGACCGGGTTGCTGATTCTCAGCCGTCGATACGTGATCGTTCTTCAGTTGCTACAGATCCCGGCGTCCATCGCGATGAGTTTCGGCTACGGCGATCGCAAGATGACGATGGCGTTGTCGATCTTTTTGAAGGAGCTGAATGTCTCTGCGGGAACGCCGAATACGGCGGACAGCACCCGCGGTGGAAGCCTGCTGAGGGACTCACCGATACCGATATTGTCTTTGTCTTCGGGCGCACTGGTGTTCTGGATGATGATTATTGTCATGTCGTCGGGGCCGCGGTTCTCAAAGTAGTGAAATGAACCTTGGGGCGCGAAAACGATGTCATTGACATGCTGCTCGAACTGCTCGTAGTTCCCGTTCCCGTCGATGACAATCCAGGTCGCCACTCCGCTGGTAACGATGTTGAGTTCCCACGCACTCGGATGCCAGTGCGGCTCGCGGATTCCCCCAGGCTGCAATGTGAGCAGCAGGAGGCTGGCCTCCTGCCCCTTGAGGATCGGAAAGTTGTCCTCGTTGGCTTGTTGGTACCAGCCGCCGTCATGCGTGCTTTTGGGCGAAGCGCCAAGATGGAACAAGTGTGATTGCGAGGTGATCGTCTCGGCGGGTAGGCGGGGGTCGCCAAAGCGCGCAGCATCATCGGACATTGGGGTTTCCTTGTCAGGGCCATCGCCGGTGCCGGTGGAGATGATCAGGCGGTCAACGCCCACACCGGTTGCGGCCGCGGCGCCTGCCAGGCCCGCTCCGCCCAAGATTTTGCGACGATTAACCGTCACGCTGGGAGATTACCGTCGACGCTGACGGGCCGTGAGCGAGTTCGAGGAAGTCGCCCGCACCGGAGAACGTCTAAGCGCCGGGGACATGCACGCGATGCGCCAGCCACGGCAGCGCATTGGCGAACGCCGTGGCCGCGAATTGCCATGTGTGGTAGCCGGGATACACGCGCAGCGAACAACCAATGCCGACCGCGACGGCTGCCACGCACAGATCGGGTAGGGCCCCCTTCTCTCGGAACTCGTCGGCGTCATCGTGGCCACCGAAACCGACAGGCGCACGATGTTGATCGGGACGGTTCGGCAGATTTTTCGTCTTGTCGTCGGCCGGCTCCTGCGAGTCGTCGAAATACCCCGCCACTCCCACGTACGGCCCGTGCTTGGCCATGACCGTTCGCGGGTCGAATGTCGCCCACGCATCGGCATTGCCACCGTAAAGTCGGCTGATCGTCTGCTCCTCGGTGCCCGAATTCGGTCCCCGGTCACCCCCTATGTCGTCGAACGTCTGGAACATGTCGGAGTGCATGACCGTCAGGTCGATCGCACACGTGCCTCCCATCGACCACCCGACCACGCCCCAGTTCGCAGCGTCCGATGAAGCGGCGAAGCGCGAGATCACGTACGGACGCACATCCATTGTCAAGTGGTCGGCGGCGTTTCCGCGCGGACCGTTGACGCACTCTGTGTCGTTGTTGAAGCTCCCGCTGGAATCGACAAAGACGAAGATCGGCGCCGCTCCCCCATGTCCTCTGGCGAAGCTGTCGATCACGCCGATCGCGTTTCCGGTGCGCATCCAGTTCGTCGGATTGCTGAACTCCCCTGCGATCATCATGACGACTGGTAGGGACGGTGGAGTGGCACCGCTGAACCAGGCCGGTGGCAGGTAGACATACTCACGTCTGTGCGTGAATCCGCTTGCGTCGGAGGGAATGTCAATCGGCACAACCTTCCCCGTGTCGGGCTGGGTATTGCGCATGCCGGCAAGCGCGGCTGCATCTGTCTCGTCCGGAAGGGCGCCCGAAGTGAGATCTCCCCACGCACGCTGCACTGTCGGGTAATAGCCGACCCACCCGTTGAGCACGAGCAACGTACAGATCAACGTCAACGGGACGGCCGATGCAGACAATGTCCGCCGCCACCATCGGGTGCCGCGAAAACCCACGATCGCCACCGCCACGGAACCGGCGAATACCGCAGTCCACACCCACAGTGTGATCGGTGCCGGGTCGGAGGCCAGCCCTTGCGAGTTCATATACGCGCGAGCCGCGAACGCGGCGAGGGCAGCGACTGCCACACAGATAGGTATCCAGAGTGTCCGCCAACGTCGCGTCCGCCATCCGATCGCCACGAGCAGCACCACGAGCGTCGCGATCTCGACGCTCAGCGGCAACCAACCGCCAAGCAGCGAGATCCCATGCCCAAAACGGCTGAAATCGGGATCCGGGATCGGAGGCATCGGGGTCGGAACTGGCGGCTCGGTTGTCGCTGAACCGATGGGCGGCACAGCATCAGTATGCGAGCGTTGACTGAGAGACACCTGGCTGCCGGCAACCGAAAGCCTTGTAGCGACCTACATCTACTTTCTCGGCTCACACCGCATCGCCGCCGCTGGCCGGCGAACAGTCTCACCACCGGTTGACCCGGTCGGCGAGCCAGGCGAGGTCACCCCGGGGCTGACGGCGCAGTACCGTCACAACTTGTGGCTGCCGAATCGTTCCGTGAGTTCCCGGTCCATGACGAGGGTCTGCTCGATGTCGGTGACGGCAACCGCATGTACTGGCAGTGCAGGGGCAATCCGGCCGGCCGCCCGGTGTTGATTGTTCATGGTGGGCCGGGGTCAGGACGATCGCGCAACGCTCACAAGTCATTCGATCCCGAACAGTTTCGCGTCATCTCGTTCGACCAGCGAGGATGCGGCGACAGTGTCCCCAGCGCTGCCGATCCCACTACCGACATGGGGTGCAACACCACCGAACATCTGCTGGCCGACATGGAACTCCTCCGTGAGCATCTGGGCGTTGACCGGTGGCTGCTCTACGGCGGATCGTGGGCATCCACGCTGATCCTTGCCTATGCGCAGCGCCATCCCGAACGCGTTACCGGCATCATCCTGGTCGGAGTAACCATGAGCCGGCCACAGGAGATCGACTGGCTCTACGGCGGCCTCCGTCTGCTGTTGCCTGCCGAATGGGAACGTTTCCGCTCTGGCGTGCCTGCCGAAGCGCGCGACAGCAACCTCGTCGAGGCGTATCGACAGCTCATGGAAAGTCCTGATCGCGCTACCCGCGAGCAGGCCGCCGTGAACTGGTGTGCGTGGGAAGACGCCGTGATAGCACACGAAAACCTCGGTAAGCCAGGACAATACAGCGACAAGCCGGGCACGGCGAAGTTGGCGTTTGTCCGTATCTGCGCGCACTACTTCGCTCACAACGCGTGGCTCGACGACGGACAACTGTTGCGGGACGCCCACCGGCTGGCCGAGATTCCGGGAGTGCTGATTCACGGACGTCTCGACCTGTCAGGACCGTTGCTCACGGCGTGGGAACTCGCGCAGGCTTGGCCAGCGGCGAAACTGACGATCATCGACGATGCGGGTCACACCGGCAGCCCTGCCATGGCCGAGGCGATCGCTGATGCAATCGCCGGCCTGACCGCAGCCGGTGCGCCGAGCGACGAGAAAAACCGTTGGACGGGCCCACCTTCACGTTGATACCGTGCGCCGGAACCGTGAGATGACGCGAGGAGGTGAGACCCATGTACGCAGCAACCATGTGGGTGCTCCCCACTCGTGTTCACGGTTGAGGGATCGACGAAGGTGTCGCCGGGAGCGCCTGACCAACGGCAATCCCGAAAGGCAACACCATGCATTTCACCTCGCAGACAACCTCGAACGGCGTCATTGAACGCACTTTTACCCTGGACGGCGTCACCGGTGTGCTCTGGTCACCGGACTCCGATACTCAGGGCGCTCCCCTGATCCTGGCCGGCCATCCCGGCGGCATGGACACGAAAGCCCCGCAGCACGTAGCCCGGGCCCATTCCGCGGTGACCGCTGACGGTTTCCACGTCGTCTCCATCGACTTGCCCGGGCACGGTGATCGGCCGCGAAGCCCACAAGACCAGCGCCTGATCACCGATTTTCGCCAGGCACGTGACGAAGGCAGTCCCGCGTTCGGCCGGATCCTCGCCGATTACTGCCAATCGGTGGCCGAGCGCGCTGTCCCGGAATGGCAGGTAGCCATCGACGCCGTGCAAGCGCTGCCCGAAGTCGGTGTGCAGGCACCGATCGGCTACTCCGGAGCGTCACTGTCCGGTGCGGTCGGGATAACGCTGGCAGCGACCGAGCCTCGGATCGCCGCGGCGGTCTTCGGTTGGGTGTCGGCGCACGACGCTCTGCTCGACGCCGCAGCACGGGTAACCATCCCCATCGAGTACCTGCTCCCGTTGGACGACAAGGAAATCCCGCGCGAATTCGGTCTCGAGTTGTTCGACGCGTTCGCCTCGCAGGACAAGGCGTTACACGCCTTCCCGGGCGGGCATCACCAGGTGCCAACTGATGGCCGGATAGACACTCGGTTCTTCCCCCGACACCTCGGACAGACGGACAGCGCTTCTCCGGTGTGACGTGAGAGGGTATCGGTGGCCGGTCCACACCAGGTCGCCGATACCCTCTCACCACGAGCATGGTGGCCGGCCCCGGACTTCGCGGTGGTGCTCAGGTGCCCTGGCCTCGGAACATTGCCAGGACGCCGGCGGACCCACATACTGACCTAGACGGCAGGTCTTCCTGACGGGTCGAAGCTGCCATACCGATGCAGCACGCATCGTCCATGCTCGGTCCGCAATCCTCGCGGCGAGCGCTCCTGGGCCGTCCCCTGACGCGGGCACCTCTTCCCCCTCCGACACCGATCGCCGTACCCGCGGTCCGCAGCGTTCGGCGGACCGATGTCGACCGCGCCTGCCCAACACGTTGCAGAACGGAGTGAAATCACATGAGTACCAACCGAATCACCGATGGAGAAGAGCGAGCGATCATCGAGAACATGCTCGACCGCAACCGCGAGGCGCTGGTCGACACCGTACGCGGCCTGTCCGATGCGGACGCCCGCCGACGGCTCGTTGCGTCGTTGACGACGCCGATCTCGTTGATCAAGCATGCCGCCGCCGCGGAACGGATCTGGTTCCAACGGTTCTGGGCAGGACTCGGCGAATCTCAATGCGACGGATACTCGAACCGCGACGAGGGCACCTTCGCCGTCGCCGACAACGAGTCACTGGCCGACGTCATCGCCGAGTTCGAGCGCGCAAGCCGCCGGTCACGCGCGATCGCCTCCCAGTTCGACCTCGATGACACCAAGGACAATCCCCGCGAGGGCCGGGTCAGCATGCGATGGACTCTGCTTGCCATGAGCGAGGAATACGCCCGGCACGCAGGTCACGGCGACATCCTGCGCGAACAGATCGACGACGCCACCGCACGGTAGTCGAGCCTTGAAACTCCTTGACCTCAAGTACGCTTGGGATTCTACGGTTGAGTCATGACGACGCAGCGTCCATACCTGAATGCCCCAACCGTTGACGGCGATCAGGCGGTGCGCGATCTGATCAACCATCTCCAGCGCGGTGGTGAAACCGGAAACGCTGACGTGTACGACGAGATGTTCGCAGCCGACATCCTATGGGGCACACCAAAAGGGATGGTGCTCCAGGGCTATTCGAATCTCAACCCGATCCATCGTCGGATGATGAGTGGTCCCCCGGTCGTTCCTGCTTCGCGCTTCGAACCGGCACAGGTCAGCCATCCCGCACCGGACGTAGTGGTTGCCCAGATTCGCCGCAGCGCGCTGGACGGTGGTTTCAGCGAGATGGCGATGTACGTCTTGGTCCGGCAAGGTGGGAAATGGTGGGTCGCCGCGGCGCAGAACACGCCCGTCGTCGATACTCTCCCGCCGGCATCGGCTCCGCTGTGAGTTGGAGGTGTCAGTCGAGACAGAACTCGTTGCCCTCGACGTCCCGCATCACGATGCACGACTCGTTGATGCCGTCGGCGGCCAGCAATCGCACACGCGCCGCGCCCAACTCGACCAACCGCTCGCACTCGGCCTCAAGCGTCTCCAGACGCTGCTGACCGACCAGTCCGGTGCCCACCCGCACGTCAAGATGCACGCGGTTCTTCACGACCTTGCCTTCGGGAACGCGTTGGAAGAACAGTCTCGGACCGATGCCTGAGGGATCCACGCAGGCGTACATCGAACCCTGACTCACAGGGGGCAGCGTTCGATCGAAATCCGCCCATGCGTCGAACCCCGGTGGTGGCGGCGGGACGACGTATCCCAGGACGGCACACCAGAACCGAGCGACACGCTCCGGATCTGCGCAGTCGAAAGTGACTTGGAACTGCTTGACCGAGGCCATCATCCGACCATATCGATGCGTACCCGTTTCCGGCCAGTGAATATGCAGGCACCCAGAGCCGGATTCGCCCGACTTCTCTCACACCGTGCGTACCCGCTGTCTGGAATCACTGATCGTTCATAGTGGTTGGCCCATTCGTTTTTGACATGCACGTCAAAATTCAAGCGCCGTTGCAGTTTTTGCTGCGTAGCGCATCCGCCGACGTCAGAGACCCGGTCGCGGCGCGAGGTGGATGCGCAGCTCGCCAGGCAGAGGTAGGCTATGACTACATTCTAGAAAGAGTCATAGCCATGGCGACAGCGTTCACGCAGAACGAGAAACAACGAATCAACGACGCCCTACTGGACGCCGGCGAGCAGCGGTTCATCGCGCAGGGCCTGAAGAAGACGTCGCTCGACGACCTCGTCGCGGCAGTGGGCATCGCCAAAGGCAGTTTCTATGCCTTCTTCGACTCGAAGGAGTCGCTCTACCTCGCGGTGATGCTGAAGCGGGCGCCGAGCGTTGCCGCCCGCATCGCCGCCACGCTCGAGTCCCCGGTGAGCGAGGACGGACTCGTGAAAGTCCTGCGCAGTGTCACCGACGCCCTGGCCGACGATCCCATGTACCGACGGCTGATTACCCGACCCGAGGAACTCGACGCCGTGACCGACCGGCTCGGCAACGATCAGATCGCTCGTGTCACACCGCATCTCGTGACGCCGCTGCTCGACTATCTGACGACGGGACAACGTGAGGGCGCCCTTGTCGACGACATCGAACCGGCCGTACTGCTCCAAGTCATACGCGCCATCGGCCTGGTGGTCGTGCACCGCGACCGCTTCGAGCCCGGCTACGACGCCGTGCTTGACGCCACTATCCGCACACTGGCGAGAGGAATGCGCCGATGAGCCTGCTGGACAGGTACGCCCGCATGGCTGGAATGAGCGACGAGGCGTGGCGGCGCCATGCCAATCCGTGGAGCGTGTGGACCAGATTCGCGGCCATCCCCCCGGCGATCCTGGCGATCTGGAGTCGCACGTGGATCGGCTGGTGGGCACTTGTCCCACTGGCGGTGGTCGCGCTGTGGCTGTGGTGGAACCCGCACGCGTTCGCGCCGATCGACAAGCCGACCGCCTGGTCGTCGAAGGGCATCTACGGCGAGCGGATGTGGATGCGCGATCGGAGCCGAATTCCACAGGGATTCAAGGTCGTCCAACGCATTTGGACCTTGAACGCGCTCGCCGGATTCGCCATGCTCGTGTACGGGTTGATTGCCCTCGAGCCGTGGCCGACAGCATCGGGTGCCGCGTTGATCGTCCTCGGTCAGCTGTGGCGCATCGACCGACTCGGCATTCTCTACGAGCAGTCCGACAAGGATGCCTAGGGACTTTGCGTCTACTCTCGCGTCGCCATGACGACGAGCCCGTAGGCCACCGCAAAGCGATGGCCTAGCTGTCCACCCACGTTGCCCCGCCCGACGCTGACCTCATGGCCGAGTTGTTCACTGACCGCCCTGACGAGTTCATCGTCGCTGGCTCCCCCGCCGACCAGGAGCACCCCGGTTGCACCGGCCGACACCTGTTCCAGTCCCCTCATCACATTGCCGCCGATGACCAGCCGTTTGGCCGCGAGTCGCCAACTGCGCCATTCTGTTCCGGACATCCGCGACGTAAACGGCAGTAGGCCGCTGGGAGCCGAGGTCAGCAGCCACCCCGTGCACCGGCCGCTGATCGGCTTGTCGAGAAACTGGCGACGGCCATGCTCATCCTCGACGAGTTGGACGGTGACCGCCGTGACCGCCTCCGCGCGTTTTGCGTACTCCGCGGCGCTTCTGGAGATGTCGAGGGCGCTGGCGGTGGCGGTGGTGAGCAGTTGCCCCGCCCCAGGCAGGACTACGCGGGATCCCTTCGTGACGACGTCCACCGTGCCGCCGCCGACGTCCACCACCACGACGCCGTCGGTGACGCCGGGCGTGGTCAGGGCCCCGACCCGCGCAGCGGCTGCCTCCGAGTCGATTTGGGTTACATCAACCCCGAGAACTCCCCCGAGCACATCTGCGCCGGCCGGCGGGGCCTCCGCACCACCCATGGTGGCCATCACCACACTGTCGACGGCGACCGATCCCCGTCGTGAATTTGCCTGTGCCGCAATATCAGCCAGATGGATGGCATGAACCAGGTCGGCCGGTTCACTGGCTTCGGAGGCTGGGTCGGTCGTCCGCAGAGTTGTTGTGTCGAGCGCCGGTGCAGAACTGTCGAGCGAAACGACCGCGCATGCGCTGTCGAAGAGCCGATCCGCGACGACCCGGGCGTCGACCCGTTCGTCGTCGCGCAGGCCGAACACATCGGCCAGCCAGAACGGGTCGGTGAGGTGCTGCAGTGGAGCCACGCCCTGGCGCACCTCGACGGCGATGAGCGTTGCCGAAAGCAGTTGCCGCACATCGATATCATCAACCACCGGCAGTGCGGCCCCGAGCCGGTTCGACACCAGCACGGCCTCGTCGTTCTCCGTCAGCACCGCAACGACGTTCCGACCATCCTCGACTGCCGCATTCACCGCGCCGGCCACCTCGCGGTAACCCCAATCCCGGGTCGCGCAGGCAACGACCGGGCGACCGTCGACCGTGCCGAGACGGTCAACCGGTACGGGAACACCGACCCCGACGGCATCGCCCGCGGTTGTTGCCGCCGACCGGGTGGCGATCGTGAGGCGCCCGGTGCGCCGGGTCTCCAGCTTGACCCGTTCGACGGACGACCGCACGGGAGCGGTGGGGGCGAACGCGGCCCGTTCGATCGCCAGCCCGTGCGCTTCGGCCAGCCGTCGTGCCAGCTGTGCGGCTCCCTGGACCGCCCGCACCGACCCCTTGCCGCCGCGCGTCGGCGTGCGCGCGCTGGTCAACACCTCGAGTTCGGTGCCCGCACGGCAGAGCACCACCTCGGTGGTGGAATTGCCGATGTCGACGCCGGCCCAGATGGTCATCGCAGCAGGCCGCGCCGTTGGTAGACCTCGGCGGCCTCGCGGACGAATTCGGCGCAGATGTGCGCCTGCTGTCCGGCCAACTTCTGTGCAAGATCCTGCAACTCGGCGAACGTGGAGCGACCCGGTCGAAGGGCCTCGTACGCCGACAGCATGTCGTCAGAGCTCAGCGCGGTCATCTCGGCCGCTCGCCGCAGATTCATGGCCAGCTGTGCCGACCCGGTGCGCTCGGCAGTCGCTGCCTGAACGAGCAGGGTCTCTCGGCTGATCCGGATGTCGTCAAGGGCAAGGTCCCCGTTGCGGGCAGCCTCGACGGTCACCTCGGCGACGCTCCGGCCGGAGTGTGAGGAGACGGTCATTGCGTGAACTCCAGTTCGATGTGGGGGTTTCGGTTCTCGTCGCGGTGTTCGGACTGCTCCCGCTCGATGGCGACCATCGACACCACCCTGGTGTGGTATCTCGCGGTGATCGCCTCCTCCGTGTAGGCGTTGCGCATCGGGGCGGGAGTAGCGCCCTTGGCGTGCCGGCCGGCATTGATCCCGATGAGCCGGTACATCTCCGGTGTGATGAGCGGTGCGACGCTGAGCAATTCGAGATTGGCCAGCGGTGTGAGGTCACGCCGGTGGATGATCGTCGTGCCCTTGGCCTGGAGTCCGACCGCGATGCCGGATCCGGACAGCTGAGCCGCGGACTTCCCGATCGCGCCGAGGTCGATGCTGTCGGTGATCCGGACCAGTCGCGGCACGCACTGCTCCTCCTCGAGCCCGGCCAGGATCTGTTCCAGCACGTCATAGATGGTCAGGCCCGAAAGTGTCCGAAACAACTTGGTGCCGAACGCCGGTGAGACACCGATGACGACGTCCCGCGGGTCGTCGCCCACCCGCGCGGCGCCGACCGAAACGAGCCGCTCCGGCTGGGCGAAGGTGGCCTGCTCCTTGACCAGATCGGCCACCGACCTCGCCTGCCGGACGGCGTCGATCTGGGCCTGCCGTTCCGGTGATGGCCGATAGCCCGTCCCGGGTCCGCGGTAGTCGTTCGGATCCTGCAGCGCCGACAGCACATTCATCTCCTCGTCGAAGATGGCGGCAGTCTGCAGGTAGTCGCCGGTGACTCTGGCCTTGGCCATGCCCAGCACACGGTCGGCGAGGTCGGTGAAACCGGTCTCGGCGAGCGCGGTGACGATATCGAGCACGGTGAGCCCTGACTGGTCGATCATCCTGGCCGCGCTGAGCACCTTGACCCCGTCGGTCTCCGGCAGATCCTTGGAACCTTGCGCTCCCACAACGGCTTCCACGTGATCGTCGTCGAAGTCGGCGAGGCCGAGATACTCGAAGACCGCACGGGTGGCTTCGGCGGCCAGCCGCCGCATCGCCTCCAGCGTGGTCGGGTCGACGGACCGCAATCCCCCGTCGACGCCCCAGTCCCGCTGCAGCACCAGGTAGTCGTCGAGATCGTCGGCATTGAAGTTCGAAGGCCCGAACATGTTGTCGTAGGCGGACACGGACCCAAAGCCCGAGAAGATGAAATCCGACCCGGACAGCAGCACCGGTAACGTCCGGCTGGTCCGGCGCATCGTCGACTCGGACATCAAACTGTCGTTGCCGCTGCACGACTCCAGCCCGCGCAGCATGACCATCAGGTTCTCGGCTATCAGTTCGCGAACACCTCCGGGCACCGAGGCCGTGATGCCCGCACCGTCGATACCGCCGTTCTGCACGCCCTGCGCTCCGATGCCCTTGGCCAGCGCCACGCACCGAGACTCCAAGTAGTTCATGGACTTTCGCTCGGCCTGGCCCATGAGCACCTCGGACCCGGCCCCACTGGACAACCGCATCTTGATGCCGCGCGAGGCGTACGACGAGGTCAGGAACGCCTTGGACCACGGAGTGTCGTCGCCGTCGGTGAAGACCTGCTCGGTGCCGTACACCGACACCGTCTCGGCGTAGGACACCAGGCCGCGCACACCCAGCTCCAGCTCGCGGGCCTCCTCGACAGAGCACTGGGTCAGGGCACCGGGCGCGGGCACCTGGGAACCGATCAGCAGCCCCACTGCGACGGCCGGGGCATCGTCGAGCACCGGCACCGTCGCCTCCAGTTCCCGGAACCCGTAGACCACGGCGGTAGCCGCGTCGGCGGCGATCAGCAACGGATCGTCGAGCCGATTGGTGACGTGGGCCTGATTCGCCGGGGTCCGGCGCGCGCGCATCTTCATCATCGCCATCTGGATCTCGACCGGTTGCAGCATCGCGACGACGCGAGCCATCTTGGCCGGGGTCAGTCCCGCGCAGACCCGCAGCACCTGCTCGCGGGGCACGCTCGAATCCACGATCATCCGCGCCAGATCGGTCTCGTCCATGGCCATCGACCGCGGCGCCTCGGAGTGGTCGATGGCGTACCGCACGATGAACTCGTCGATTGTGTCGAAGCTCGCGGCCGGGGTCGAGTCCATCTCCAGCACGCTGCCGTCGTCGGCCACGACCCAGGACGGTGCCGGGTCGTAGGGCGAAAGGTGCGAGATCATCCCCAGGTCCGGGTCGGGCTCGGCGAACCCGTCGAGATTGACGCGCTGCTCGTCCAACAGCCGAATGCGTCCCAGCCGATGATCCTGCTCGATGTCGGTGCTGTTCAAGTGCATGCCCGTCGCCGTGCCTCTCTGATTGCCTGACGGGCACAGCATTGACCGAACGTCAGGGTGCGAACAACGACGTAGGCAGTCCTTCCAACAAGTTGTGTGATGCGGGCACCACATCCGGATAGTGGTGTGACCTGGCCTACAACAAGGTGTTGGAAAGAGCCGTCCCACCCCTGGCCCACGAGACGTCCGTCTCGCAGACTTCACCGGTACTCGACGGAGCCGGCGATCTGCGGCCCCGGTGGCAGTGGAAGGGATCCGCGCATGACCCAGGTTGTCGACGCTGACAACTCACGAAGTAGCGAACCATCACCGGACGGTCGCCCCGCAAAATTGCGGGGAAGACTCGGCGTCCCCTCGATTGTCCTGATGGTTGTGGCCGCCGCAGCACCGCTGTCGACCATCGGTGGCAACGTGCCGATCGCGATGGTGCTCGGCAAGACGACGGGTATTCCGGTCGCGTTCCTGGTGGCAGGGGCGATCTTCCTGCTCTTTGCCGCCGCCTTCGTCGCGATGTCGAAGTATGTGACCAATCCCGGTGCGTTCTACGCGTACATCCAGATGGCACTCGGCCGTGCGGCCGGAGCCGGCGCCGCCGTGCTTGCCCTTCCCGCCTACATGGCCACCCTCCTCGGTGTCTCGGCGTATGACGGGGTCATCCTCAACGGCCTCATCACCCGGTTCGGCGGACCGGACATCCCGTGGTGGTTGCTCACCGCGCTGGTACTCGCGGTTGTCGCCTGGCTGGGTTACCGCGACATCGACCTCAGCGCCAAGGTCCTCGGCATCTTCCTGGTGTCGGAGGTGGCCATCCTGGTCGTCCTCGACCTGGTCATCGTTCTGCGGGGCGGTGAGCACGGGATCACCGGCGACTCGTTCAACGCCCAGGGCATCGCCGGTGGACTCGGGATCGCCCTGCTGTACGCCCTGTGGGGCTTCGTCGGTGTGGAGGCGACCGCGGTCTTCCGCGACGAGGCCAAGGACCCGGACCGGACCGTCCCGCGGGCGACCTACTGGGCCGTCGGCATCGTGGCGAGCTTCTACGCCTTCTCGAGCTGGGCACTGATCGAGGGCAACGGTGGCCCGGACGCCATCGCGGCGGCCGAGGCCGATCCAGACAACTTCATGGTGAACACCGCGCAGCAGTACCTCGGCATGCTGGGGCGCGACCTGACCACAGGCTTCTGGTTCATCAGCGTCTTCGCGTGTGCCCTGGCCTTCCACAACATCGCGTCCCGATACGCCTTCGCACTGGGCCAGAGCGGTGTTTTCCCGAAGCGTCTGGGCGAGGTCCATGGCCGCCATGGCG
Source organism: Mycobacterium sp. NPDC004974 (assembly GCF_053600815.1). NCBI lineage: Bacteria > Bacillati > Actinomycetota > Actinomycetes > Mycobacteriales > Mycobacteriaceae > Mycobacterium > Mycobacterium sp. NPDC004974. Next base: position 141,396 of record NZ_JBSGAQ010000011.1, read on the forward strand.
CTCCGTCGAACGCTTCGATCGCTATCACCGTGGCCTCGTTCGTGATGATGGGCATCTTCGTCGCGCTCAAGCTGGACCCGGTGCTGCAGATCTTCGGGCCGCTCGGTGGTCTGGGCATCCTCGCGCTGGCGATCCTGTGGTTACTGACGACGATCTCCGTGGTGATCTTCTTCCGCCGCCGCGGTGACTCGACACGCCAGGTGGTGTTGGGTTCGGCGGCCACACTCGCCCTGGCCGGGGCGCTGGTGCTGGTTGTGTCGAATCTGACCCTGATCGTCGGTGGCAGCTCCACCCTCGCGGTGATCTTCGGCGTGATGCCGCTGGTGTTCTTCGGAGTCGGGATGCTTCTCAGCCGACGGTCGACCGTGGACCTGTCCTCGGTGTGATCGATGAGGGCATGCTCGCGGACTCTCCGGTCCGCGAGCATGCCCGTCACGTGCTGCGAGAACGCCCACGATTCGCTGGTACCGTCGAGCTCGGGGGGTGTGGGTGTGCCGCCGCGGTCTCGCCGACAAGAACAACGAACAAGCGGGCCGCAACGGTAGATCAGGAGAAGGCGCGACATGTCCCAGGACTCGCCGCTGAGCGTGGCGGCGGCCTTGACCGTGGCGCCCTTGGACCGGGGCTCCGTGGTCGCCGGTCATCGCGGCCTTACCCGTGAAGTCGCCTGGGTGGACATCATCCACGCGCCTGCGGAGTCCTTCATCCGCCCCGGCGACCTCGTGCTGTGCACCGGTGCCGATATCCGGCAGCCGGGCAACCGGGAGTTCCTCGCTTATCTCGTGTCCTCCCATGCGGCGGGGCTCATCTTGAGCCCTCCCCCCGAGATCACTGTCCGCGAACTCCTCAACTCGCTGGTTCCGCTCGCCGATCGTCACGAGTTCCCGGTGGTACTTCTGCCATGGGAGATCGCCTTCGCCGATGTTCAGAAACGCCTGCTCCCACTGTTGAGTCCAGCAATTCCCGGCTCACAGGTGGAAATGGCCATCGGACGGCGCCAACATGAAGACGCCGGCTGGAACGACCTTGCCGCGGCGTTCGGCGAAGCCCTCGACGAGTTGGCGCTCAAAGCCGGTGTCTCCGTGCATTCTTCGGTCACCGATGACCTCGTGATGTGTCACTTCTCCTCGGCCCCGTCGGCATCCACCGTTTCCGTGTTGGTCGCGTCCGCGCAGCGGCTGAGTGCGCTTCCCGAGAATCTCGTGAATTGGGCGTTGCTTCCTCCTGTCGACGGACAGTCCGTCCCGGTGACGGCATCGGTACCGCCGGCCCTGCCCGGCCGGCCGGCCGGCTCACGTCAATTCGCTGAGGTGCTGCGCCAGGATCCACAATCCATGGCGACCATCCTCGAGACCTTGCAGCCGCTCATCGACTACGACAAGACGCGCCGAGGGCAACTCGTCCATACGTTGGAGATCCTCCTCAACGAGGCCACCAACATCAGCGCCGCCGCGCGAGCGCTCTACCTCAATCGGCACTCCCTGATCTACCGGATCAAGCTCATCGAGGAACTCACGGGCCTGTCGCTCAAGGACCCCGCCGACCGCTTCCAGTTGGAGGTCAGCGTTCGCGTCCACCAGATCAATGAGGCCCGCACCGACGGTCAACGTCCCGGGCCTGTGACAACTGCTTGCTTTCCCTGACGGTCCCGGGGCGCGCACTCCCCTCTGACGTCTCACACCGGTGATGATTCATCCTTTTGTGAATACACATCACGATGTACAGTCAAGGCGTGGAGACGCTGACTCACGTGACGGTATTGGCTCGGTTCGGACACGCCCTGTCGGATCAGACGCGGTCCAAGATCCTGCTGGCGCTCAAGGATTCTCCCGCCTACCCGGCCGATCTGGCCGAGGCGGCAGGAGTGTCCCGGCAGAGCATGTCGAATCACCTTGCCTGCCTACGGGGTTGCGGTCTGGTGGTAGCGGTGCCCGAAGGCCGGCGCACCCGCTACGAACTGGCCGATCCCAAGCTCGCCCACGCATTGAACGATCTGCTGCAGGTGGTGCTGGCCGCTGACGCCGAGCACTGTCCCAGTGCAGTCTCGGACGAGTGCTGTTGACGGCGCCCGGCCGAAGATGACTGTTGCCCGAACTGCAGCGACTGACCACCTGAGGAGATGACGACCATGGCCGTGACCGCGCTGATTCTCTACCTGATCTTCGCGGTGCTGGGGTTCGGCTGGCGAAGTTGGCTCCAGTACCGGCAGACCGGGTCGACGGGATTCCGCGGCATTCACGGAAATCCCGGCTCGCTCGAATGGTTGGCCGGTGTCGGATTCATCGCTGCGATCATCGTCGGCGTTGCCGCTCCGGTCGCGCAACAGCTCGGCTTCGTCACACCGATCGCCCTCCTGCATGCCCCGTGGATCCAGGGTCTGGGCACACTGCTGGCCGTTGCCGGAATCGCCTTCACCGTCTATGCCCAACTGGACATGGGCGACTCCTGGCGAATCGGTGTCGATCCCAGCGAGACAACAACATTGGTGCGCACCGGGGTTTTCGGGACCGTGCGCAATCCGATCTTCGCCGCCATGCTCGTCTTCGCCGGCGGAATCACCCTGATGACGCCCAATCCGGTCGCACTCTTGGCCTTCGTCGTGTTGTCGGCCACGATCGAACTGCAGGTCAGGGTCGTCGAAGAGCCCTACCTGCTACGCACACACGGCCAGGCGTATCGCGACTATTGCGCGACGGTCGGGCGATTTCTGCCCGGTGTCGGACGTCAGAAGAACTCCCAGTTCAGACGTTGACGTCGAAACCCAGGTCGATATCGCAGGCCGCCCGCCCGCCACGAACACCCCAGTTCTCCAGTGCGCTTTCACGCAGGACGATCGTGATGTGATCAGCCGGGATGTCCAGCGTCTCCAGACGAGTGACGATCTCCCGGTAGAGATTTCGCTTGGCCTGCACCGAGCGGCCGGCGAAGCAGTCGATGGCCACAAGCGTGTACAACTCGGGGCTGGTAAGGCCCGGCGAACACGAGAACCGATGTGGTTCATGGGATACCAGCCGGACATGCTTGTCGCCGGGAGGTATCTGGAACGCGGTCACCAGCGCATCGTGCACCGCATCGATGATCGCCACCTCTTCTGATTCGGTGTACGGGCGCCTGACCTCGATGAGTGTGCTGGGCATCCAGGCATCGTCACACATGTGGCGCGCGACCGTCATCCCATTTTCGCTGTGCGGCCCCAGCCCGGAAACACCAGGCTGGGGCCTCGCACCGCGGTCGTTACGCCTGCACCTGTCCCAGGGTGACGTCCACGGTGCGCGATGCTCCGGACGGGTCCTCATAGGTCAGCGTCACGGTGTCGCCCGGTGCCTTGGAGCGCACAGCAGCGACCAGCGCATCGGGACCGTCGATCACCTTGTTGTCGAGCTTGGTGATCACCGCGCCTTTGGGCAGGCCTGCGGCTGCCGCCGGGCCACCGTTGACGACTCCGGCGACCGCTGCGCCGCTGGTGTCGGTGCCGGAGAGTTGAACACCCAGCGAGGCGTGCTGAACGGTTCCGGTCGAAACCAGCTCGTCGGCAATACGTTTGGCCTGATCCACCGGGATGGCGAAGCCCAGACCAATCGACCCGGCCTGCCCGCCGCCCTGCGAACCTTGGCCGCCACCCAACGATGCGATGGCCGAATTGACCCCGATGAGGTCACCGTTCATGTCGACCAGTGCGCCCCCGGAGTTGCCCGGATTGATCGCCGCGTCCGTCTGAATGGCACTCATCACCGACTGCTGGCCAGTCTGCCCGTCGCCGGTCGCGACCGGGCGATCCAACGCGCTGATGATGCCTGTCGTCACCGTTCCCTGAAGGCCCAGCGGTGAGCCGACCGCAACCACGTTCTGCCCCACCTTCAGATCGTTCGACGAACCGATCGTGATCGGGGTGAGCCCAGAGATGTTCTGCGCCTTCACCACCGCGATGTCGTCGGCCGGGTCGGTGCCCACAACAGAGAACGGCACGGTACGACCGTCGGACATCGTCACGGTCGCCTTCATTGCGCCGCTGGTCCGTCCGGAGCTGTTGGCCGAAGGTCCGTCCGGCGAATACTGCTCGTCACCGGGGAACTGACCGCCCGGCATCCGTCCGCCGGGGAACAGGCCGCGCGGGAATCCCGGCGCCTGGTCACCGGGTGAAGCCTCGGCGGCCATCGGCCCCTGATCGCCGGTACCTCTGGCGGCGGCGGCCACGACGTGGTTGTTGGTCAGGATCAGCCCGTCTTCGCTGAGGACGATGCCCGAGCCTTCCTCGCGCCCCTGTCCGGTCTCGATCTGCAGTTTCACCACGCTGGGCAGCACCTTGGCCGAGACCTGTTCGACCGATCCGGCCGGTGCCGAACCCTTCGGCTGCGCCGGAACGGCTCCTGTGGCAGGCGACTGTTTGCCGATGCGGTCGGCGGTCGGCGCCTGGGCAACCGGCATGGGCTTTCCGGAATGGTCCACCACCGCTACTGCTGCGACTGCTCCAGTAGCCATGGCGACTGCGGCCGTGCCGGCGACCAGCACGCCAACACGGGACTTCTTCTTCGGCTGTGAAATTTCCTGTGCGACAGGCATGTCGAACTTCTGGGTCATCTCAGGATGCAGCCCATAATGCGGGTACGGCTGCTGGTAGCCCCTCCGGCTCCACGGGCTCGGATTCCGTTGATCCGCCGCCTGGTTCGCTTCCCATTCCCGATTGCTATTTTGCGGCGACATCCCCGACCACTGGTTCATCCACTTGCCTCTTCCCTTGCGACACCGACATTTATGCGCCGTGCCGGCGCCTACCTAGATGTTGCCGCCCCGTACTGAGGGTTTGCTGAGAGTGAGTTCGGCGCGGCCCAAGACTTTGCCTGACCGCACGTGGGCACGGTCACACGGCGTAGAGGCGACACGCGAAAGCGCTACTGCGGCAGGAACGTCCCCAGCCGGACGGTCGCGAGCACCTGTTCGGCCCCGAACTGCTCAAAGGTTCCCACTCGTGTGAAGCCGAGGCGGTCGGCCAGGCGAAGCGCGGACGCATTTGCCGCCTGGGTGACGATCACGATCGGCTGGTCAACGAGTTGCTGTGCGGCGCAGCGTAGTAACGCACGCGCCGCGTCGGCCGCACAGCCCCTGCCCCACGCATGTGCCCGAAAGACATAGCTGAGCTCCAACTCACCGCCACCGTCCTGCACATGACCGGGCAATTCCGGATCGCGTCGGCCGAGTGTCACCATGCCGAGCATGTCGTCGGACTCCCGGTCGGCCACGACGTAACAGCCATCGGCGGCCAACAACGTTGCCGCCCCGATTGAGGTCACCACAGCGCGGACATCCTCCTGGGCACGGGGACCGCCGAGGAAACGGCGCACCCGCTCATCGGTCTGCGTCTCGATGAGCCCCTCGGCGTCGTCGTCGCGTCCCTTTCTGAGCCGCACCCGCTCGGCCTCGATGCGGGCAGCGGTGAGTATCTGCTGGTCGTCCATTCGCGCTGGAACAGTTCCGGGGGGGCGAAGGGGCGATCAGCCCAGCGGATTGAGCACCAAGGTGCACAACCGTGGCAGGTTTCTCAGTGGGATCCAGACCATCACCTGCCGGCAGGTTCCGGTGGCCTGGCCGATCGGTCCGCCGCACACCGGCCACGCTCCGAGGCCTTGAGTTTGCATCACGTTGCGGGCCACGCGAATCTGCTCCTCGCGACTCGCCGCGGCAGGCGACCCCGTTCCCCCATGGGAGGCCCACGTGGCCGGGGTGAACTGCAGCCCACCATAGAAGCCGTTACCGGTGTCAGCTGACCAGTTCCCGCCCGATTCGCATTGCGCCATCGCGTCCCAGTTCGGTTCTGCGCCGGCGTGCGGGACTGTCAGGAGGGTCTGAGCCAAGGCGATCGCACCGATGAACCCGAACACGGTGACGACCTTGCGCACGCGCATGTCGATCCCTTCATGGCGGCATGCACTGTCCGTGCACGCCGATAATGGCGGGGCGAAAGGCCATTTTCAGCCCATCGTGATACGGAGTTTACCGATGAGGCGAAAGTAAAATAGCCGTGCTAGAGAGTCTAATTATCTTCTTTGAGTTTATTTAATAGTTATGCGGTTCTTGAGGCCAATGGGGAAGGCGATACTTCACCCCTGGAGCGTGATAAGTACAGGTCACAGGCCTGACGTCGCACACAGGGCAGGCCGGAGGCGCGCGACGCCCGTCTCATAAATTTCGGCGCCGACCGCTGTGACAATTGGCTACTGCCGTGAATTTAGTTTCTGATGCGTTGGCAGTGAAAGAAATGAATTCTGGTGCAGATGTGACAGATGAGATAGATGTGATTGTAGTTACAAGACGCTGCTGACGACACTCGCCGGGCGCAGGCGGGCGATGATCCCGTCGAGGTCGATGAAGAACATGTCGGGACGGAAGACGTGACCTCCGGGCACCTCATGTGCTTCGAAGGGGATACCGGCGCGGCCGAGGAGATCACGGAACTCGCGCTGACCGGCGAGCACCTCGGTCTCGTTGGCGCTGTCGAACCAGTTGACCGGGTCTGGGCTGGTACCGGCGACAAGGAAGATCCGTTTGTTGCGGTAGCTCTCGATCCGCTCGACCGGGTTGTCGGCACTGACCCTGGCCTGGTCCCAGAATGGGGCGCCGTAAACGGTTCCGCCGGCCAGATCCAGAACCGCCGACGTGATGTTCGCCCAGTGCACCACGAGGCCGAAATCGCGGCGCAGGCTGGCCGGGCCCGAATGGGCACTGACTGAGGCGAAGTGACCGTAGTACTTGGCCGCGTACTTCAGCGCACCGAAACCGCCCATCGAGAAGCCACCGACTGCGCGGCCGTCGTACTCGGCATACGTCCGGAAATTCGCTTCGATCCACGGCAGCAGCTGGGCGATGTGGAACGTCTCCCAGTTGCGCGGTCCGACGAATGAGGTGACCGGGTTGGAATACCACCCGGCGTGCCCGCCGTCGGGCATCACCACGATGATCGGCTTGCCGGCCGTCCAGTCGCGGATACCCATAAAGTCGAACGAGCGGAAGTCGTCGTTGCCGCCGTGGAACATGTAGAGCACGGGATAGGTGCGGCCGCTCGTGTGGTAATCGTCGGGAAGCAGAACGTTGACGCCGGGGTTCCAGCCGATGGCGGCGGTCTGGAATCGGTAGTACCACAGCCGCGGATCGTTCTCGTTGCGGTCGACGATTCGCAGGCCGAATCCGTCGCTGCGACCGCTGAAGATGACCAGCGCCTGCCCCGGGTTGATGTGGCTAGGGTCGGGGATGCCGTTGACGCCGGCGATCGGCGGATAGAACGAGGCGTCACCGTAGAAGCGTGAAGCCAACGCCGACAACGTATCTCCGGGGGCGACGATGTATCTCTTGAGTTCCGGGACGATGAGCCGCTGCCCCGGATTGAGGGCGTCGCCCTCGGCGATCCCGCTGGCGGCTGCGATCAACCGGGACAACTCCGGATGCCCGTAGAAACGCGAGGCCACGGCCGGCAACGTGTCCCCGGGTGCCACGGTGTACCGCGCATAGTCGGGAAAGACCAGTTTCTGTCCGACGTTGACGACGTTGGGGTTGGGAATTGCGCTGGCCGCCGCGATCAGCCGGTACAGGTCCGCGTCCCCGTAGAACCGCAACGCCAATGCTGACAGAGTCTCCCCCGCCACGACCGTATGAATCCTGACCATGGGTCCCCTCCTTCAGTTGCAACGAGCTCTGGTTGACGACGAGTCCGATTGCCCTGATCTCCCACAAGTCTAGGCGCCCAGCGGCGTGAAACGGTTGACTTCAAAGGCATTACAGGTACGCGGCACCAACGCTCACGTACGCTCCCCACGTGTACGTCGACGTGATGACCGTTCCGCAGCCGCTGGCAAAAATCGGCGACCTTGCCCGTCGTACCCAGTCCGCCGGATTCTCCGGGCTCCTACTCACCGAAACCGGCCGCACCGCGTACCTCAATGCGGCGGTCGCGTCTCAGTCCGCTCCCGGCCTGGAGCTCTCGACCGGTGTCGCCGTTGCCTTTCCGCGCAGTCCGTTCATCACCGCAGCGTCGGCCTGGGAACTCCAGGAGGCAACGGATGGCAGGTTTCGGCTCGGCATCGGCACACAGGTCCGCACGCACGTGGTCCGGCGCTACGGAATGCCCTTCGAGCGACCGGGCCCACGCCTGCGCGACTACGTGCTGGCCGTGAAGGCCTGCTTCGCCGCATTCCGCACTGGCAAGCTCGATCATCACGGGGATTTCTACGACCTCGATTTCATCACCGCCCAGTGGAGCCCCGGACCGATCGACGCACCCGATCCCAAGGTCGACATCGCCGCCGTGAATCCGTGGATGCTGCGCATGGCCGGCGAAGTTGCCGACGGCGTACACGTCCATCCGATCGGCGAGCCGGGCTATATCGCCCGCCACGTGCTGCCCAACCTGGCCGCCGGCGCGGCCAAGGCGGGCCGCTCCCCCGCCGATATCGCCAAGATCATCCCCGTGATGACGATCGTCGGCGACAGCGACGAAGAACGCGCCAACGAGCGCGAGTTCGTGCGGGCCAGCATGAGCTTCTACGGCAGCACGCCGAACTATGCCTTCATCTGGGACGAGGCGGGTTTCGACGGCACCACCGCACGCCTGCGCGAAAAGCAGAAAGCCGGTGACATCGCCGGCATGGCGGCCCAGATCACCGACGATCACATCGCCGCCTTTGCCACCGAATCGACCTGGGATGGACTCGCGGACGCGTTGACGGCCAAATACGCCGGAATCGCCACCCGCATCGTGCTCTACAACGCGCTCGGCGGGCCCGAACGATTCGAGCGGTACGGCGAGATCGCGAAGCGATTGGCGGCGATATAACATCAGGACAAGCCAGCTTTGTAGCATTCTGCTACGCTGGTTTCAGACTGCTACAACGGAGGTCCATCATGACCGAAACCGCAGATCGGGTAACCCGGTTCGCCGCCGACCTGATGGACAGTGCCGCCGCGGAAGGCGCACGTCAGAGCCGGTCGGCCAAGCAGCAACTCGACCACTGGGCCCGTGTGGGCCGGGCCGTGTCGAGCCAGCACAGTGCGGCACGCCGCAAGGTGGAGTCCGCGTTGGCAGGCGATACCCCGCTTCGGGAGTTGACGGCCGAGGAAGGCGCGGTGTTCGACGCCGAGATCACCGCCTCGATCGAGGAGAGCCTGGCGCGCGCCGACTACGGCAAGACGCTGGCCGGACGCGGGATCACCACCGTGGCGCTCGACGAGAATGGCGAGATCGTGCAGTACCGCCCCGACGGCAGCACTGCGGTACTGGCGCACCAGCGGTGATCGTGGCTTGCGCTGATCTGGACCGTACCGCCGCACGGTGAAGCGCCTCGACCTCGTCGTCGGCTGCAACGGCGCCGGCAAATCCACCTTCGTCGAACTCACCCTCTCACCGCTGCTCCCCGGCAGCGCATTCGTCAACGCAGACGAAATCGCCAAACGACGCTGGCCCGAAGACCCGGCCCCGCACTCCTACGAGGCGGCGCTGGTCGCCGCCGAAACCCGGGCCAAACTCATCGAGCTCGGTGAGTCCTTCATCGCCGAGACGGTGTTCTCCCACCCGTCCAAGCTCGAGCTCATCGACACCGCACACGCGGCGGGGTACACCGTGATCCTGCACTGCGTCCTGATCCCCGAAGACCTGGCTGTGCAACGAGTGCACCACCGGGTGCGGGCCGGCGGCCACGACGTCCCCGAGACGAAGATTCGTGAACGCTACCAACGACTTTGGAATCTTGTAGCGATCGCCGCGGTGCGGGTGGACTCGGCGATGTTCTACGACAACAGCACCATCAGAGGCCCGCGGATCGTCGCTCAGATCGCCGGCGGATTCGTCGTCGGGTCACCCACGTGGCCGAAATGGACACCGCCGGTACTGAATTCCCGGTCAGTCCGCCTCGAGTCGGGCCCGGACCTCCCGCATACGTTCGGCCAGTGACTGCTCATCGATGATGTTCCTGGCAATCAGCGAATGCGTCAGTGCGGCAAGCTGGTTCTCCGGGTACGGCAGCGTCACATACACCTCGTTGACCAGACGGTCCTCATCGTTTCGGCGGGTGAGCAACGGCAGAGTCACTCCCTCGTGGTCGAGTGCGTCGCATATCCCGTCCAGACTCGACTTCCACGGCGGTACCAGGTTGGAGACGCCATACTTCTGCGCCATGCGGGGCCACACCTGCCCGCGCCCGACAAGCTCCTCCAGCGTCCGCACCCTGACTGTCGTCACGTCGTCGTCTGCCATCGGCTGTCCCTCAGTACCCTTCGGCCGGCCGGACCGCTGCATGCACCGGACGCTGCGCATTCGTCGTCACGCCTGGCTTCGGCAGGGCAACACCGATCATGCAATCGCGGGTGACGATCTCGGCGAGTTGCTCCTCGGTCCAGCCCTCGGTTCCGGCGGGCCGGACCGGCATCACCAGGAATCGGCGTTTGGAATTGGAGTCCTCGATACGGATCTCGACGTCATCGGGCAGGAAAAGGCCGAATTCCCCGAGTACCTGACGCGGCCAGCGCACGATCCGACGCCGGTAGTTGGGCGTCCGATACCACTCAGGAGAGTTGCCGAGAAGCGGCCGCGGATAACACGAGCACAAGGTGCAGACGATCACGTGATGCAAAGTCGGCGTGTTCTCGAGCACCTCCAGCGCCGTGAAGTCACTGGGCGTCCCGAATCCGGTCGGGTGCAGCCAATCGATTCCCACTTCCTTACTGGCGGCGATGGGATCCGTGAGCGCCAGCTGCTTGAAATCCGGATCGACCCAGGCCTTCGCGACGAATCGCGACCCCGGCGCCGGTCCGATCTGTTCGACGAACTCGGTGTAGTGCCGATGGTCTTCTGCGGTGAACAGGCCCTTTTCGATAGCCAATTCGCGTAGCGCGATCTCCAGGACCTCGAAATCGGTCACTTCCTCGACCATCGGGGCCGCGTGCCGCTCAGGAGCATCGTGATGTGAATGTGCGGCGTCGTCGTGCGTCATTTCGCATTCCTGTTCGTCCGTCGAATGAGCGGTCTAACCGAGCGGCTGCAACCACAATTCGGAGATCTCGGCCTGAAGGGTGTCGCCTTCGGCGCCCGCGTACGGGTCCCAGACATCTGTCATGTTGAAGCGCACGATGTAGAACCACTGAGGCTTCTGCTCTTCGCGGTCGAACGCCTCGTCCTCGGGCACCAGGCTCTCGTAGGACACCTCGACGACCGTCGCCGGTTTGCCGCGCAGATACTCCTGGGTCCGGGTGTAGAAGATCGTCGGGAGATCCCGCACACGCACCCGATCACCGACGGCGAACCGAGGAGTGCCGGCCTGGCCGGCGAACCGTTGCGGATCGCCCTTCCCCAGCGCCTCGATGTGATGGTGGTTCCTCGAGACCGTCGTCGGATCACCGACGCTGCGCGGTGCGGCCGACAGCGCGTCCACGGCACCTGCGGCCACGCGGGCGCGCACCTCATCGACTCGCTCCAACAACTCGCGAAGCGTGATGTGGTCCTTCTCGACCAGGAGTCGGGCGATAGCCCACACCCACCGGCCGTAATAGGGGAAGCCGTGGTAGATCGTCCGCCCCACATCGACGTTTCCCAGCCGCCGCCGTTCTTCGGACGTCCAAATACCACGCCAGCCGAGAACCTCACACGTGACAAAGGTATTGAGTTCCCACGCCTCTTCTTCTTTTTCTTCGAAGATCGCCGGGGCGTCAGGATCGCCGCCGACGTCGTGCGGGTTCTTCATGAAGGCACCGAAGAGGGTGTGGTCTATCTGATCGGGATAAGGCCAGTCCTGGAGCCGATGTAGTGCTGGGCGCAACTGGCTGACAAAGTCACCCATGGAATTGTTGGCCATAATCCGTGTCCTCGGGTGTGGATAAACGGTCTGCCTGCGGCGACGCTATCACGGGCAAACAGCATCCGGTGCCTATCGATGAATATCTCGACCGACCCGTATCGAATTGTTGCATTTTCACAATTCCGACAGAATTCACCGATCCCGACGATGAGGGAACCGGCGAGTGCCCGGCTATCGGCGGGCACCACTTCCCGTCGCTGTAGCGTGACGAGGCATGAACTCCTTTCGCGTGCCTTCCTCCGTTGCGCTCGTGGCCTGTGCCGCGTCGTTGACCATGGCGCTCGCCGCGTGCGGCTCCGACACGGAAAAGTCCTCGGCCACCTCCTCGCCGAGCACGCCGTCGGTCGCCGAGGTGCTCACGCCCTCGATCGCCGAGACCGCAACCGAGGCCAGCACGTGCCCGACCGCAGCGCCCCAGAACGCGGGCGCCCCCGAATGGACGATGTCCGGGGCGACCGGCAGCGTCGCGGTCACCGGCTCCACCGATACCGCGGCGCCGGTGGTCAAGGTCGACGGACCGTTCAGCGTGGCCCAGACGCAGGTGCAGACCCTCAAGGCCGGCGATGGGCCCGTCGTCGCACCGTCGGCCAACGTCACCGTCTGCTACATGGGCGTCAACGGACGCGACGGATCGGTGTTCGACAGCAGCTACCAACGTGGCGAACCGGTCGACTTCCCGCTCAACGGCGTCGTGCCGGGCTTCCAGAAAGCCATTTCAGGACAGAAGGTCGGTTCCACCGTGGCGGTGGCGATGACCTCTGCCGACGGTTACCCCCAGGGGCAGCCCGCTGCCGGTATCCAGCCGGGCGACTCGTTGGTCTTCGCGATCAAGATCCTCGACGCCCAGGGCTGAGCCACACCGCCCGGCCCGGGCCCGGCATCCGCTTGCAACAATGCTCACATGGTCGAGCGGAGTATCTGGATGCAAAAGGTCGCGGCCGATCCCGGGCATTCGAACTGGTACATCGAACGCTTTCGTGCCATGGCGCGCGCCGGTGAGGACCTGGCCGGGGAAGCTCGCCTGATCGACGCGATGGCGTCGCGCAATGCCCGCATCCTGGATGCCGGCTGCGGTCCCGGCCGGGTAGGCGGATATCTGGCCGCGGCCGGACACCAGGTGGTCGGCGTCGACGTCGACCCGGCATTGATCGAAGCAGCCAAGAAGGACCATCCCGGACCGCGGTGGCTCGTCGGCGACCTTGCCGAGCTCGACCTGCCGGCACGGGGCATCGCCGACGCGTTCGACATCATCGTGTCGGCAGGCAACGTGATGACATTCCTCGCCCCGAGCACCCGGGTCCAGGTCCTGACCCGACTGCGCGCCCATCTCGCCGACGACGGCCGTGCGGTGATCGGATTCGGAGCCGGCCGCGAATACGAGTTCGGTCAGTTCCTCGACGACGCGGCAACGGCCGGGTTCACCCCGGACCTGTTGTTGTCGACGTGGGATGTGCGCCCCTTCACCGAAGACTCGGATTTCCTCGTCGCGATCCTGCGCCCCGCCTAGCTCGACCCGTTCGCGAAGACCGACCAGCAGATGTCATTGCGTAGGCGCTGGTCGTCGAGGACCAGGTCTCGAATCGCATCCGGGAGCTGGTCACGCTGCCACTGACATTCGAGCCGACCCGCGGCGTCAGCATCTCCATTCGAGGCCGCGGCGCGCACGGCTTTGATGGCGTACGCCGCCGCACCGAGTTCGTGCGCTGCCACATGGGCCACGGCCCCGGCCTGACCGGCCGCATACGCCGCGTGCCGCGCCGGCCCACGCAGGTCTCGGGCCGCCCCCATGGCGTGACCGCCCGCTGCACGCGCCTGCATCATCTTGACCTCGCCGCGGACCCAGGCCCGGGCGTGATCGATGGCCTGACGCGGTCGAGGATCCCCGGGTTGAACCGACTCGAAAAGATACAGCACGTGCTCTGCACACGACGCCGCCCACAAGGCGAGGAGGCGATGATCCGGATCGGTCAGGGTCCCGCCGCGTCGGATGGTGATGAAGCGAGGATCGCGGATCTTGGGAAGGATCACCGCCGGCCCACTCGATCGGATCGCCCAATCGCCATGTGCCAAGGGTGCCACGGGTAGCGACCGCCTTGCTCGCGGCTATTGCCACAGGTGCCCCGCATCAATGTCACCTGGTTCTCCTGGGTGACAGCCCTTTCCGAGATCGGTACCGGACTGTTGTTCGCCTATGCCGGCATGCGGGCGAGGCGGGCTACCCCGTAAAGGCGGTCGCGGAGCCGCCCCCGGCTCGGATCCTGCAGGTAACGTCGTCCGATGGGATTGGTGTACTCCAGCATCGTCGACGCCCCGCAGGACGAAGTCTTCGCCTGGCACAGCCGACCGGGCGCGTTCGCCAGGCTGTCACCGCCGTGGCAGGCGATGCAGCTCAAGTCCGAGGCCACTTCACTGCGCGACGGCCGCGCTGAACTCGCGCTCCCCGGCGGGCTGCGCTGGGTGGCTGAGCACCAGGCCGACGAGTACGACCCGCCACGACGCTTCGTCGACCAGATAGCCCGCGGTGGGCCGGCCTCGCTGCCCGCGGCACTGGCGGTGCGCTGGAAGCACATTCACGAATTCGACGCCGTCGACGCCACCCACACCCGGATGACCGACCGGGTCGAGACGCCCGTGCCCGGCCGTTTCCTGCGTCCGATGTTCGCCTACCGTCATCGCCAACTCGCCGACGACCTCGCGGCCCACCAAGAGGCCCGAGCACACGGACTGGCGCCGCTGACGGTCGCGGTCACCGGGGCGTCCGGGCTGGTCGGGTCGGCGTTGACCGCGTTCCTGAGCACCGGCGGTCACCGCGTCATCCGGCTGGTCCGCCACGCGGCAACCAAACCTGCTGAACGGCCATGGAACCCGACCGATCCCGACCCGGACCTGCTCACCGGGGTCGACGCCGTCATCCACCTTGCCGGTGCTTCGATCGCCGGTCGGTTCACCGATGGGCACCGCCGCGCGATTCGCGACAGCCGCATCGGGCCGACCCGCCGGCTCGCCGAACTGATCGCCGACACCGATCCCGGGCCGCAGGTGGTGGTCAGCGCGTCAGCGGTCGGTTTCTACGGGTACGACCGCGCCGACGAGGTTCTCACCGAGACCAGTGAGCGCGGCGATGGGTTCCTCGCCGATGTCGTGGCCGACTGGGAGGACGCGCTGGCCCCGGCGGAACAATCCGGGGCGCGCGTGGTGCGGATCCGTACCGGGATCGTGCAATCTCCGAGCGGCGGCACGCTTCGACTGTTGCGTCCGCTGTTCGCCGTCGGGCTCGGCGGCCGCATCGGCGACGGACAACAATGGTTGCCCTGGATCGGCATCGACGACCTGGTCGACATCTACTACCGCGCGTTGTGGGACGAGGGACTGTCCGGCCCGATCAACGCCGTGGCCCCGGAGCCGGTGCGTAACGCTGAATACACCGACACGCTCGGCCGCGTCCTGCACCGCCCGACAGTTCTGCCGGTGCCCGCGCTGGGGCCACGGGTACTGCTGGGCGATCAAGGTGCCCGCGAACTGGCCTGCGCCAGCCAGCGGGCCGTTCCTGCGGTTCTTACCGCCGCCGATCACCGCTTCCGCCATCCCCACCTGGATCAGGCGCTGCGCCACGTATTGGGACGCGCGGTTACGGCGTAGGGGCCGCAGGTGGTGCCGGGGGGCGCTGACCCGGTGCGTTGTACTCGTATCCGGGCGGAGGTGGGCCGTTCAGCGAGTAGTAGCCAGGTGGCAGCGCCGGGCCGGCCGGAGCGCTGCCGGGTGCCGGCGCCGTGACCGGTGTCTCCGAGCCGGGAGCGTTGATCGATTTGTAGCCGGGCGGCAGCGGCGGAGCCGGACCTGCGCCGGGAGGCGGTGCGACACCCTCGGGCGCTCCCCCGCCGCCCTGGAAGCCGCCCGGGTCGTGGGCCTGATGCCAGAGATCCCTCAGCGTGCCGACCGGGCCCGATCCGTACTGCCCGGAGCCGTACACCGGGTTCGCGATCTCGGGCACCTGCGGCGGACCGACCGGCGCGGGCGGCGGCGGGGCCGCCAGCGCCGGATCCGACGGTGCCGGTGCCGGGTCGGGCACGACAGGGTCTGCTGCCGCCTGACCGGCGGTGGCCAGCACAGCACCGACGACGGTCAAGCCTGCGATCGCGAGCTTCGCCCCTTTGACGCGGAGCGTGGCCCGATGCACTTCGGTCATCTATCCGGCGGTCCTCTCTGTCTCACCCGCTAGAACTCCTGTTCGGCAAACAGGGCGGGTACCGGGCGGTCCGTGCATCGTCGCACACCCCACCGGTCACGCGCTGTACTCGCGCGACGAACAGGTCGCGTCTGGGCAGCCGGCGCGCTGATCGGCGACCCCGATTTGTCTCGCATGGCAGGCTGAACCAGTGGGGCGAGTACTGATCGTCGGATCAGGTTTCGCCGGGTTGTGGGCGGCGCTCGGTGCGGCCAGGCGCGTCGACGAACTCGGACCAGCGGCCGACGGCGTGCAGATCACGGTGGTCAGCGAGCGTCCCTTCCACGACATCCGCGTCCGCAACTACGAGACCGATCTCACCGACTGCCGAATCCCGTTGGAGAAGCTGCTGGATCCCGTCGGCATCGTCCATGTCCTCGCCGAGGTCACCGCAATCGATGCCGGGGCCCGGAATGTCACGGCGCACCAGGATGGACGAACGCTGACCCTCGGCTACGACCGACTGGTGTTGGCCGCCGGCAGCCGGGTCGCACGACCAAATATCCCCGGACTGGCCGAGTTCGGTTACGACGTCGACACGTTCGCCGGCGCCAGCCGCCTCGCGGCTCATCTGGATACGTTGTTTGCAAATCCGCAGACATCGGGTGCCGGCACGGTCGTTGTGGTCGGGGCGGGACTGACCGGCATCGAGACCGCCTGCGAATTGCCCACGAGGCTGGCCGCGATCTTCGACGGCTCCCCGGCGCCGAAGGTCCTGCTCGTCGACCACAACCCGCAGGTCGGCTCGGACATGGGCACCTCGGCGCGCCCGGTGATCGAAACCGCATTGTGCGACAACGGAGTTCAGGTCATGACCGGTGTCAGCGTGCGCGCCGTCGATATCGGCGCAGTGACGTTGTCATCGGGCGACACGATACCCACGGCCACCGTGGTGTGGTGCGCGGGAATGCGCGCCAACGCACTGACGGCGCAACTGCCGGTGACACTGGACCGGTTCGGTCGGCTGCCGGTCGACGACTACCTGCGCGTCGAGGGCGTGCCCGCGGTGTTCGCGGCCGGCGACGTGGCCGCCGCGCGGGTCGACGATGGCCACCTGTCAGTGATGTCGTGTCAACACGGCAGGCCGATGGGCCGATACGCCGGATACAACGTGATCGGCGACCTGCTCGGTCGGCCCATGCGCGCGCTGCGAATCCCTTGGTATGTCACTGTTCTCGATCTAGGCCCGGCCGGTGCGGTCTACACCGAGGGCTGGGATCGCGATGTCGTGGCGACGGGCGCGGCGGCCAAGGCCACCAAGAAGACCATCAACACCGAACGGATCTACCCGCCGCTGACCGGTGACCGACAGGCCCTGCTCGCGGCGGCCGCCCCCGACCTTCAGGCCCGGCCGGCCCGAGGCGCGTAGCGCACCTCAGCCGGTCTGCGTGTCCAGGATCTAGGGCATGTCTCCTAATCGGCAAGGAGCCTGAGCCAGGTACAAACTGCTGAGAGCATCACGCCGGCTCGGTAGGTAAGCGCGAGTTTGTCGTAGCGGGTGGCCAATGCCCGCCACTGCTTGAGGGTGCAGAATGACCGCTCAACGACGTTGCATCCCTTGTACTTCTCTGCATCGAACTGGACCGGACGTCCCGCGCGACTGCCTCGTCGGACGCGATTGCGTTTCTGGTCGTCGGGTTCGGTGATCACCGCCTCGATGCCCCGTGCCCGCAGATGCCTCCGGTTGGCTTTCGACGAGTAAGCCTTGTCGCCGAGCACCGCGTCCGGCCGGGTCCGCGCTGCCAAGATCGTGTCCCAGGTTCCGTCGCCGGCATAGCGACGGTGACGCTTCCAGATCGTCTGCCACGGACCGAATTCCGCAGGCACGTCGCGCCACGCAATACCAGCGCGGTACCGGTACACGATGCCCTCGACGACCCGGCGATTGTTCCGCAACGGGCGACCCCGCAGGCCGTCAGAAGACGGCAACATCGGTTCGATCAGCGACCACTGCGCATCGGTGAGGTGTTCGGTGCGAGACACGATGCCCAGTGTCGCCAACGCAGGCACGCCTATCTAGGAGACACGCCCTAGCGATTTCCTTGCTGCTTGATCTCTTCGAATCTCTCTCTGAGGAACGGAATGAACGCAACGGCATCAAAGTCTTGGAAGCGGTCCCTGTACTTCATGAGGGATTGCTCAAGATGACTCACGATATCGTCGCAAAGATGTGTCCTCGTCTCCCATTCCGATAGCTCCTCATACTCGTCTACGACGAGCATCTGATCGACCAGAAGCTTGTCGTCTTTCTTGATATACCGAACAAGCGACCTCAGGTCGCCCTTCTCGACATTGACCTTGTGATAGAACCGCAGGATCAGGCCGAGCGCAATGTGGCTGAACTGGGCATCAAGGTTCCGCAATTGGGGAGCAATTCGATCCTGCCAGGCGTAGTCATTCAGGCTATTGAGAACGTCGTCCAGGATGCCCTGGTTTATGGTAGCCTTTTCCGCCGTTTTCCCTCCTTGTGAATCATAAGTGATCTTCAAGAAGATACCCATAATCAAGACGCCCTTCTTCTTCGCCGCCTGCTACGAACCGCGCACTGAACGCGGTGCCCTGTCGACCACTCCAGCACCCCTGACTGCACAGCGGATCACTCACCGCAACAGCCATATTGGTCACAAACTGTTGTTGCTGTACTAGCCGTCGCTTCCGCCCGGAGGCACTTCGGGCGGCGGCGGTGTCAGCGCGTCCCATGTGGTCCACGTGTAGCGCTGCTCGGGGAGGCCGGTCGCTCCGAGCATGAACGCCCGGTGCGCGCGACGGGCCCGCGCGATGGTGACCAGCCAGGTGCCGACCGTGCTGACCCGGTTACGGATGCCGGTCAGAAACGCGATGTGGAGGAAACCCCATGCCAGCCATCCGAAAACACCGGCGACCTTGACCGGCCCGACTTGCAGAAGTGCCTGTCCCCGAGCGATATACGCCGCTGAGCCGAGGTCCCGGTAGCGGAACGGCCGTCGGGGCTTGCCGGCGAGTTCCCGACGGATGCACGAAGCGACGTGCAGCCCACCCTGCATCGCGTTCTCGGCGACCCCGGGCAGATTCTCGCGGCCGGCCAGATCTCCGATCACGAAAATCTCGGGATAGCCGGCAACCGAAAGATCAGGCCCGACAGCGATTCTGCCGCTGCGGTCGGACTCCGCCCCCAGCACCTTGGCGACATGCCGGGCAAAGGGCACGGCTTCCACTCCGGCCGTCCACAACACGGTGCGTGCCACGTACTGCTCGTCGGGACCGCCGGCCTTCGGGCTGACGGTCACGCCGTCCCGGCCGACGTCGGTGACGTGGACACCCATGTGCAACTCGACGCCCAGCCGCTGTAGCGACCGGGTCGCCTTCTCGCCCAGTTCCGGACAGAAAGCCTTCAAAACCCGTTCGCCACCGTCGAACAGCAGCACTCTGGCTTCCTCGGGCTCGATGCTGTGGAACTCGTGCGCCAGAGTGCGGGTTGCCATCTCTCGTATCTGCCCGGCCAGCTCCACCCCGGTGGGGCCACCACCGGTGACGGCGAACGTGAGCCAACCGTCACGCTCAGGTCCCGGCGGCAACGTCTCGGCGATTTCGAAGGCGGTGAACACCCGCTGACGGATGTTGGCCGCATCGTCGAGCGTCTTCATCCCCGGGGCCCACTGCGCGAAGTGCTCGTTGCCGAAGTAGGACTGCTGCATCCCCGCGGCCACCACGAGCACGTCGTAGTCGATGGTGAACGTCGTCTCATCCGGCCGTCGGGCGGTCACCTGCCGCAATTGCGGGTCGACGTCGACCGCCTCGCCGAGCAACGTGGTCACGTTGCGGTGTCGCTCGAACTCCTCACGCAGCGGACGGCTGATCTGTCCGAAGCTCAACGTTCCGGTGGCGCACTGGTACAGGAGGGGCTGGAACAAGTGTCCCGCCGCCCGGTCCAGCAGGGTCACGTCAACGTCGGTTCCGCCCAGTCGGCGCGCACAGAACAGACCGCCGAATCCCCCACCGATGATCAACACCCTCATTCGACTGCTGCCCACAACTAGGAGGTTAGCCGTCCTCCCTGGAAATGCGACCGTGCAGAACAGATGCCCGCAGGGTGAGATGGTTGCGCTCGGCCAGCGATTGCGCCTCGGCCGCCGCCTTCACGTAGAGCCGTGCCGCCATCGAGATGTCGCCTGCACGCTCGTGCAGATAGGCGGCCGCCGCGGTGTGGCGCGGCAGTGCCGGGTCGAGTTCGGCGAGCGCGGCCAACCCCGCCTGCGGCCCGTCGGCCTCACCTACGGCGACAGCGCGGTTGAGTCGCACCACCGGACTGTCGGTGAGCGCCACGAGTTCGTCGTACCACTCGACGATCTGCACCCAGTCGGTCTCCTCGGCGGACTGGGCGTCGGCATGCAGCGCCGCCACCGCCGCCTGCGCCTGGTACTGCCCGAGCCGGTCGCGTGCCAGCGCGGCTTGCAGCACGAACACACCCTCGGCGATGAGGTGGCGCTGCCACAGCGTGCGGTCCTGCTCCGCCAGCGGAACCAGGCTCCCGTCGGCGCGGGTGCGAGCCGGGCGCCTGGCATGGTGCAGCAGGAACAGTGCGAGCAGGCCGCTGACTTCCGGATCGTCGGTGGTCCTGGCCAATTGACGGGCCAACCTGATCGCCTCGGCTGCCAGGTCGACATCGCCGCTGTAGCCCTCGTTGAACACCAGGTACAGCACGCTCAGCACGGTGCCCAGGTCCCCGGGACTGTCCAGCCGCACCTCGGCCACAGTGCGCTTGGCGCGGCTGATCCGTTGCGCCATCGTCGATTCCGGCACGAGATAGGCCTGCGCGATCTGGCGTGTGGTCAGGCCGCCGACCGCGCGCAGCGTCAATGCGACGGCGGACGACGAGGTCAGGCTCGGATGCGCGCACAGGAAGTAGAGCTGCAGCGTATCGTCGGCCGCGGGCGCGGCTCCGGCGGCCGGTTCGGTCGAGACCCGGACCTCACGGTCACGCCGCGCCGCGTCGGAGCGGGTGACGTCGAGGAAACGCCGCCACGCCGTGGTGATCAGCCAGCCCTTCGGGTCGTCGGGTTGGCGGCGCGGCCAGGTTTCCCAGGCCCGGACCAGGGCTTCCTGCACGGCGTCCTCGGCCGTCGCGAAGTCGGCCCCGCGGCGGACGAGGGCAGCCAGGACACCGGGAATCAGATCGCGGAGTTGCTGCTCGTCCACCGCGCCGGCGGCCATCTACTCGGTGACGGTCGACGAGGCCGTCAGGAACGGGCGCACCTCGAGCCACTCGTGGATCGGCTTGCCGCCGGCGCCGGGCGCCGCCGACAGTTCTCCGGCCAGCGCGACGGCCCGCTCGTAGGAGTCGACGTCGACGATCATCCAGCCCGCGATCAGGTCCTTGGTCTCGGCGAACGGGCCGTCGGTCACCGGTGGCCTGCCCTCGCCGTCGTAGCGGACCCAGGCGCCCTCCGGGGCGAGGGCCTGGCTGTTGACGTACTCACCGCTGTCCTTCAGCCGGTCCGCTAAGTCGTTCATGTACTGGAGGTGGGCCTGGATCTCGTCTGGTGTCCACTGGTCCATCGGGATGTCGTTGACGGACGCGGGCGCGCCTCGGTAGTGCTTGAGAAACAGGTACTTGGCCATGTGATTCTCCCTTCAGGTTCGCGACCCTAGTTGGTCGCTCACATCTGGGACGGAGCCATCGCGGCGTTCTCGACATCGAAAACCGAAATCTTTCTGATCTCGGTGTCAGCCCATGTCGCGCTGGTTCAGGATGACGTATGACCCCGTCGCCGACCTCAAGTGCAGACTCAATCACTTCGTTTGGCTAAGCTTCGGGTATCCAAGTTCAGAGTCAAGCACCGAGGTGGACATTCATGTTCGGAAGCAAGGCAACCCTGGCCACCATCGCGGCCACCGGCCTGATCGGGGCCGCCCTCGGCCTCGGCACCGCCATCGCGAGCGCGGAACCGGACCCGAGCCTGCCGCCACCGCCGAACGCGCCGAAGAAGCCGGCTGAGACCTGGCAGGGCAAGCCGATGGTCTGGTGGAACCTGCCTGCCGGCGGCCACTGGGGCGTCTGGGTCAACGGCGACTTCCTCCCGTTCACCTGATCGGTTGAACCGGACCTGAGGGCCCGATGACATCCATCGAGGCCCTCGCCGCAGTCCCGTTCATCGACGGGATCGTCTACGGCGAGGGGCCCCGTTGGCACGGTGACCGCCTGTGGTTCACCGATGGCCTGGCCGGCCGGGTCTACTCGGCCGGCGCGGCCGGTGACCTCGCAGTCGAGGTCGAGCTCGCGCGTGCTTCCGGTCTCGGATGGCTACCCGACGGAACCCTCGTGGTGTCGACGCTCTTCGCAGCACAGCTGCACCATGCCGACGCGCGCGGGAGCGTGACGGCCACCTACGACGTCAGCGACCTGGCGTGGTCCACCAACGATCTGGTGGTCGCGCCGGACGGCCGGGCGTACGTCGACCTATACATCGCCGACGGCGGCGGCCTGACCGGCGGGATCGGCCTGGTCGCCCCCGACGGCACCGTGCAGGTGGTCGCCACCGGGTTGTCGATGCCCAATGGCCTGGCATTCCTACCCGATGAGTCGACCCTGGTGGTCAGCGAGACACACGGCTCGCGGCTGCTGGCGTTCACCGCCGGTCCCGACGGCAGCCTCAGTTCGCCGACCGTGTTCGCCGACCTCGGTCCGCACCGGCACCCCGACGGGTTGTGCGTCGACACCGCGGGAGGCGTCTGGGTCGGCTGCTATGACACCGGGGAGTTCCTGCGCGTGCTCGCCGGTGGCGAGATCACCCATCGCATCGAGATCGACAGCGGATGGGCGGTGGCCCCGGCGCTCGGCGGCCACGACGGACGAACGCTGTATCTCGTGGTCGACGAAACAACTCACGAAGGTCTTCTGGCCGGCTCCTCGACGGGTCGGATCCTGCAGGCACGCGTCGACATTCCCGGTGTGGGATCGCCCTGATCGCCTGATTTCAGTGGCCCTGGTCTTCGCTCTCATCGGCGTCGGACTCTTCGGCCGGTGCCGCTTCCAACGGGACACTTTCGCGTTGGGCGCCGACAGCGGGGGTGTTGTCAGCGGGTTGGAGCCGGACCACCTGGCCGACTGCGCGGCGCAGCCCAGGCGGTCCTTCTTTACGGAAGTACTCACCGATGCGTCCGGCACGGTACCGAAGTGGCGAGCCGAGCAGCTCACCCAACACCACGCCGCTGCCGAGGGCCAGCGCTGTCGCTGCCGCGGTCAGCAGGTGCGCGAGCCCCTCACCGAACTTCTCGTCCACGGCGAAGGCGAACACCGCCCAGAACACCGCGAGGCCGGGGAGCATCGGCATGATGCCGGCCGTCGCCGTCACCAGCGCCGGAGACTGCCGGCGAATGGAGATCAACGTGGCCAGGAAACCGACACCGACCGCCGCGATCCCGGTGGCCGCCCACTGGCCGAACCCAGCTGTCCCCAGCCCGATCAATGTCAGCTCCGCCAGCCCGGCCGCCAGCCCGGCTGTGGGCAATGAGCGCAGTGGTGCATAGCTGGCCATGGTCAGGCAGATCCCGGCCAGCGCGGCACCCACAACCGCCAGGATTATCGGCAGCGGTCCCCTCGGGGTAATGAAGGTGCCGGCCGCGTTGACGTGCAGTTCGATCTCGACCCCCAGCAGCGTGGCGGCCTGCAGTGCGCCGGTGATGCCGACGACGATTCCCGCGGTGAGAAACACCGCGTCACCGAGCCGCGCGACTGCAGTGACCATGTAACCGGTCAACGCGTCCTGCACGGCACCGACCAGGGTCATCCCGGACAACAACAACACGATCCCGGTGGCGACCAGGGCGCTGAGACCCTGACCGGTGTAGCGGTAGGCAGCCAGAGCGATCAACGTCGCGATCGCCGCCCCGACCGCATGCTGGAAGAAGAACGGTGTACCGATTCGGTTCAGCAGCCGGCCGACCCGGTCGATCAGCGCGGCGGTGAGGCTGGCCAGCAGACAGGTCAACCAGTTGCCGCCCAGCAACATCGCGATGCCGAGCGCGAAACCCGCCCACCCGGCGGTCGCGAGCCATCGAGGAAACGGATGCGGGCTCTCGGTCAGCTCATCCATGGCCTCGTGCGCCTCGTCGACGGTGATACCGCCGGCCGTGATGCGCCGAACCAATCGATCGAGATGAGCGAGCCGGGTGTAATCCGTCGACCTGGTCCGTACCGCCCGCATGATCGTTACCGGCGGGCTGTCCGCGGTCGGCAGTGCCGACACGATGATCGTCGCGACGGTGATGTCGACGACACAGTCGGTGAGCCGGTAGGCCTGTGCGACGTCCTGGGTGGTGGCCACGACATCGGCAGTACCCGAGCCCGACGACAGCATCACCTCCGCGAGCCGGATGGTCAGGTCGAGGACCTTGCGGGTGTGCACGTCACCCATCCCCGCCGACGCGCGACTGCGTCGGCCGGCGACCGGTGCCGGGTCGCGGCGCCCTCGCAGGGCCATGCGCAGCCCGCCGCGCAAGCGGTCCCTGCCGTTCAGACCTTCCTCAGCCATCGTTGAAAAGCGTACTGATGAACGGTCGGCTCCCGGTGGAACTACGCCTCGGCCCGCGGTGTCGTCAGCGGGCGCGGTCGGCGGCCCGGATCACATCGGAGCCGACAAAGGTGAAGATCTGCGCGCCCGGCACCAACGGTTCAGGGGACCCGGTGAAGCGATGCGCTCCCACGCCATAGCTCACATCCGGTGGCGACACCCAGACCAGGTCGAAACCGCGCTCGTCAAACCAATTGAGGATCAAGGGAACCCGGTCGGGAACGGTGCGCCCCCGGGTCCACAGCACGGTGCCGCCGGTCTTCGTCAGCTGCGGGAGGAAGCCGATGGCCCGTTCGATGTCCTCGTCGGTGATGTTGCCGAAGATGCCGCAGGCCACCACGACGTCGGCAGGGACCAGGTCCGCGTAGTGGTCGATGAGCGCGGCATCTCCGGTCACCACCTCGACGCCGGTCAACCCATAGCTGCTCACCTTCTCGGCGGCGACCTCGGCGTTGCGGGGATCCAACTCGACCAGGCGCGCCCGGACATCGTCGCGCCGCGGATGCCCGGCCAGTACCTCGAGCAGGTCGCGGCCTTGGCCGGCGCACAAGCTGACGACCCGAAGCGGGCCGGCCGGAGCGTCGTCCAGCGATTGTCTGATCAAGGTCTGCACGGCGCGAAGCCGGTGCGCCAGCGCCGAATCGGGTCGGTCATAGTCTTCATGCCAGCTGTGCCAGTCCACCACGGGAGAAACCCTATGGCCGGGGGACGATCCGCCCCGGCGTTGCAGGTCGGCCCGACCCGGCCGCACTTGACTACGCACGGTCGCCCCCGCGTCGTGAATTCATTTGGCGCAGAGCGCTATTCGATCAGCACTGGTCGACTGATCGGACCAGGTGGCGGGTTTATCGCGGCGTGATGAATATTGGCGGCCAGCGCTGGAACCGCAGGGCCGGCGACTATCTGCCGTGAGCGGCGAAGAACTGCGCCGAGGCGTCCGAGGCATCGAAAGCCCGACTGGCCGCTCCAACGGACTGCACCGGAAGTATCTCGGGCACGCCCGGCCAGGTGTGCCCGCCCCCGTCGACCCGCATGAACACCACCGAAGTTCCGGCGGCACACCCATCCGAGGCGATGCGGTGGGTTTCGGTGCCGTCGCCGGTGCTGGGCAGCACCTCGTCAGACGGAGCCGGGCAGCCGTTGATCTGGCGCCACCGGTCCACCATCGCGGGTCCCGACACCACCGTGCTTCCTCCCCCACGCCCCGTCATCGGTCCGCCGTTGAACGGCACAACGGGGTCCGCCGTCCCATATGTGGCCAGGACCGAAACCGGCCTCGACGGATTGCAACCGACATTCGTCCCGAGGGTGCCCGCCACCGGGGCGATGGCCGCGAACAGGTCGGCCCGATCACAGGCCAACCGGTTGGCCATGAATCCGCCGGCCGACAGACCGGTGGCATATACCCGGCCCCTCGGGATCGCGTTCTCGGCCACGAGACGATCGACGAGGGTCGCGATGAACCCGACATCGTCGACCCGCTGACGGTCCGGCACAGAGGCGCCGCGGCCGTCGGCCCAGCTGTAATCGATGCCGTCCGGGTAGACCACGGCCAACCCGTAGGCGTCTGCCACCGCGTCGTAATGGGTGAGCGCGGCCTGGTCGGCTCCGGTCGCACCGGCGGCATGCAGGTTGACGACCAGCCCGGAGGGTGGGCCACCGGCAGGTAGATGGAGCCGATACGTACGCATCATGCCGCCGTAGTCGATCTGCGCCGACGGAAGGGGTACTGCCGACGCCGGTGCGGCCGCGGACCAGGAGAGCACGACAAGTGCGGCGGATACCAGCGCTCTGAGACGTCCCGGGGTGAAATGCACCGGGGCAGAGTAGATATCACGGGCGAACTTCCGGGCAACGCCACGTGACCTACCGGAGAAGATCCCCCCGGCAACCGTCGTCATCCGCTTCCACGTCATCCCCGGCCCCCACCGATTCGTCGTCCAGCAAACGAAGTACCGACGCTACCTGCTCGCAGCGACCGGCGGGGTGAGAAAGATCAGATCGTCAGGACCATGCGGTAGCGCGCCTGCCCGTGCTCCATCGCGGCATAGGCCTCTGCCGCGTCGTCGAGCGGGCGCTCCTCGATCAGGGCCCGAACACCCGACAACACCGCGAAATGCATCGTCTCCTCCACGTCACGAGCGGTCCCCGAGGGATGCCCGGAGATGCTCAGGGCAGGCTGGATCAGCTGCACCGGGCTGATCGGCAACGGGTCCGCCGACACCCCGATCGCCACCAGCTCGCCACGCGGGGCCAGCCCGCCCACCGTGTCGGCCATCGCCTGCGAATTGCCCACGGTAGCCAGAACCACGGCCGCACCGCCCAGGTCACGCAGTGCTGCGCTGACGTCCCCGGCGGTCGAATCGATGTAGTGCCTGGCGCCCAGCGAGCGCGCATCCGCCTCTTTGCCGGGGCCACGGGCGATCGCGACCGTCTCGAAGCCCATCGCGTGGGCGAACTGCAGACCGAGGTGGCCCAAGCCGCCGACGCCGAGCACCGCAACGAGATCACCCGGAAGTGCACGGGTGTGGCGAAGGGCGTTGTACGTGGTCACCCCCGCACACCCCATCGGGGCAGCTTCGGCGAAGGAGAGTTCGTCGGGGATCCGGGCGAGCGCATTGGCCGGCACCGTCACCGATTCCGCGTAACCGCCCGGGTAATGCAGGCTCGGAATCTGCCCCTTCTCACAATGAATGAACAGGCCCTTCCGGCACTGGATGCAGACGCCACAGTGGCCGCCGAACCAGCCGATCGCGACACGGTCGCCCACCGCGAAATCGGTGACGCCCGGGCCGACTTCGACGATGGTGCCGGCGATCTCATGGCCGGGAGTCAGTGGCCAGGTCATGCCCGGGAACCCGCCGTTGACGATGGCCCGATCGGTGCCGCAGACCCCGCACGCGGCCACTGCCACCCGTACCTGCCCCCGCTCTGGTGAGAGGGTTTGTGCGTCAACGAGTTCCAGGGCACCGCCGGAAGACTGGACGTGAACAGCTCGATGTGTAGACATGGAGATCCTTACCGTCGCCGTCTGATATCAGGTAATCATCGACCGTCGGCGCCCCACTTGGCCATAGCCAGACATCAGCCGGGACGAACGTCAACTAGCAGCGGATGCTATTTTTCCGCGGCAGTCCAGTCGTACGGCAGGAACTTTCCGTCGAACGTCACCACCACCCGATCACCGGCAGGGTGCGATTTGCGCTGCACGTCGAGGCTGAAGTTGATGGCGCTCATGATGCCGTCACCGAACTGTTCGTGGATGAGTTCTTTGAGCGCGCCGCCGTACACCTGAAGCGCCTCGTAGAAGCGGTAGATGGTCGGGTCGGTGGGCACGGCCGTCGGCAGTCCACCACGCATCGGCACCGCGGCCAGCACCGGGATCGCCGACTCGTCCAATCCGAGCAGGTCCACGATGATCTTGCCGGATTCGACCGGAACCGGATGCTGTCCGAGCAGCGCAGACACCGTCCACACCACGGGTTTGTCGATGGCATCGGCCAGCTGCTGCCACGTCAGGCCCTTGGTCAGGCGGGCTTCCACGATCGCGGCGGTGATCTCGTCTCTGCTCATACCCAGCAGCATGCCTGCGGCGAACGGTCACCGCACGCCCAAGGTTCCCTCCAGATACTCACCGCGACAGGCCAGCCGGGCCAGCTTGCCGCTCGTGGTCCGCGGGATCGCACCTGCCGGAAGGAAACGCAGATCCGCCACCCTCAGCCCGTGCCGCGCTGCCACCGCAGCGCTGATGGCCTCAACAGCCTCCCGAGGGTCGGCGCGGCTGGTGCCGGCCGCGCGTTCGGCGATCACCACCAGCCGGGCGCCGTCACCATCGGCGCCGGCATCAGTGGTCACGGTGAATGCCGTGACATAGCCGCGCCGGACGAGTGGCGAGGCGTCCGCGACGGTGGCCTCGATGTCCTGTGGGTAGTGGCTGCGACCGTCGATCTGCACCAGGTCAGCCAGCCGCCCGGTCACATAGAACTGCCCCTCGAAATACACCCCGAGATCGCTGGTGCGCAGCCAGGTGGCGTGCCCGGGTAGCCCGTCGGCGTGACTGCCCGAGGCAAGGCGCGAGTGCAGCGACACCCCGAATGTCTTGCGCGTCTCCTCGGGCCGACCCCAGTAGCCCCGACCGATGTTGTTGCCGTGCAACCAGATTTCCCCGATCTCACCGTCGGGCAATTCCTCGGAGAGTCGGTCGGCAGTCGCGGGGTTGACGATCACCGCCCACAAGCTGCGGGCCGGATGGCCACACGACACATGGGCGACGGCACCTTCGGCGTGCGCGTCGACGCGGACCGCACGCCCGACGGCGAGGTGCTCACGGTCGAAGTAAACCACCGACGACTGCTCGGCCGGAGCGATCGTCGAGATCAGCAGGGTCGCCTCGGCGATCCCGTACGACGGCTTGAACGCGGTCGGCGGCAGCCCGTAGGGCGCGAACACCTCATTGAATGTCGTTATCACCTCGGGGATTACCGGCTCGGAACCGATGATGAGCACCACATTGCTCAGATCGATGTCCTCCCCCGCTTCAGGCACACCACGTTGGGCGGTCCATTCGTAGGCGAAATTCGGTGCGGCCGTGATGACGCGGCCGTGCTTCGAAGCCTCCGACATGGCCCGGACCCACCGCTGGGGGCGCCGGACGAACGCGGTCGGTGACATGAGCGTCGAGTGCCCGCCGTACACCGCGGGGAATCCGATCATGGACAGACCCATGTCGTGATAGAGCGGTAACCAGCTGAGGCCGTGGGTGTTTCGGTTCAGCAGATCGATGGACAGGATCATCTGTAGCAGGTTGGTGCCGACCGCACGGTGGGTGATCTCCACTCCGACCGGGGCACGCGTCGAACCCGACGTGTACTGCAGGTGGGAGATGTCGTCGGGATCTACCGGGATCGGAGCGAAGCCGTCCCCTTCATGATCGGGTACCTCATCGATGAGCACCACCCGGGGACGCACGGACTCCGGCATCTTCGCCAGGAACGCCTGCACCGCGGTATCGGCGGCGGAGGTGGTCAGCACCGTCGTCGGACGGGAATCGAGCAGCGCGGTTTCGAGTCGTTCGGCGTGGCCCTGCAATTCCGGTGCGAACAGTGGCACCGCGATGTTGCCCGCCTTGATCGCGGCGAAGAAGCCGACGACATAGTCGAGCCCCTGAGGTGCGAGGATGGCGACGCGGTCACCACGCTCGGCAACCTGCTGCAGTCGCGCAGAGACGGCCCGTAGCCGCACGCCCAACTGAGTCCAGGTCAGCTCGATGATCTCTTCCTCGGCGTGGCTGTAGTCGAGGTAGCGGTAGGCGACCAGGTCACCGACATGAGCGATGTTGCGGTCGATGAGCGATATCAGGGTCGTCCCCGGGGGCAGCACGATGCCGCCTGCCTCGTCCAGGCAGTCCTCGATGCGGAGCAGGCCTGCCGGAGCCTCGTATTGAACCTGGGTGCCGCTGTCCATGACCGCAGTCTAGGTCGCGGCGCCCTCGAGGCGTGCGCCCAGCTGTTCGAACGTGAGAGTCCATCCACTGTGAAAGCTGTCGAATTCCTCTGGCGGCAAAAGGGAATGCTCGATCGACATCATCGTCTGCCCGTCACCGGCCGGCTCGAATTCGACGTTGACGATGCTGACCACGGTCGGATCGATCCAGTTCGAATTGCTCCAGGTGAAGCGCAGCACGCGGGGCCGCTCGATCGCCAGGAACTGCCCGGTGATCAGTACGCCCGTACCGGAATCGTCGACGTCGAACCGTACGATCCCGCCGACCCGGGGCTCGACCAACACCTCGACGCAGTGCACCGGACGCGGGCACATCCACTCCCGCAGCGACTCCGGGTCGAGCCACTGGTCGAACACCACATCAGGGGACGCGGGCATCAGTCGTCGTACGCGGACCGTCGGCGCGTCGGTCATCGGGAATCCGCCTGACGCCGTAACCGTGCGGCCAGCGCATCTGCGCGGCTCGACCAGAAGTCCGTCTGCTCGCTCATCCACTGCTGAGCCATTGTCAACCCGTCCTGCTTGAGCGACACCCAGTGCTCGCGACCGCGGACTTCGCGCTGCACCAGACCGGCGGCTTCCAGCACCCCGATATGGCGGGAGACGCCGGCGAAGGTCATGGGCAACGGGGCGGCCAGGTCGCTGATGCGGGCGTCGCCCTCACGCAGGGCCTCCAACAGCCGGCGCCGGGTCGAATCGGCCAAGGCCGAATATGCGCGGTCCAGAACTTGATCTTCAACCACCTTGTTGACTATAGCCGTGGATCGTGGTTCCCTCGAGACAGGTTATTCAACTGATTTGTTGAATGTTCGATGAGCACCGCAAGGGACCGACGACGGGAGCAACCGTGAAGAATCCACCGATCGTGCCGGCAACGGAATGGCAGGCCGCACTCGACGAAATGCTGGTCAAGGAAAAAGAACTCACCCGCGCGCGGGACCGGCTCGCAGCCCTGCGCCGGCGCATGCCGTGGACGCCGGTGGACAAGGACTACGAGTTCGAAGGTCCCGGCGGCACCGCCACCCTGCTCGACCTGTTCGCCGGGCGTCGGCAGCTCATCGTGTACCGCGCCTTTCTCGACCCCGGCGTGCACGGCTGGCCCGAGCACGGTTGCGTCGGCTGTTCTTTGATGGCCGACCACATCGGCAACCTGGCCCATCTCAACGCCCGCGACACCACCCTCGTCTACGCCTCCCGCGGGTCGCAGGCCGACATCGCCCGGATCAAGGCGCGCATGGGGTGGAATCACCCGTGGTACACCATGGTTCCCCGGGCGGGCGCAGAGTTCGACGTGGACTTCGGGGTCGACGAATGGCACGGCACCAATGCGTTCATTCGCGACGGCGACCGGGTCTTCCGCACCTACTTCATCGACAGCCGGGGCGACGAGGTATTCGTCAACACCTGGAACTTCCTGGACATGACCGCGCTCGGCCGCCAGGAGAGTTGGGAGGACTCACCGCCGGGCTACCCGCAGACCAAGCCCTACGAGTGGTGGTCCTGGCATGACACCTACGTCGAGCATGAGGCGTCGCGGTGGTTCGGTGACCCCGACCCCGACAATCCCCACGACCCACGCCCGCCACGTGACGAATGCGCCGCCTGCGAGAGTCACTGACCCACCGCGGGCAGACCTACCCGCGCCCATTGGAGATGATGGGCGGGTGACGCAATCTCCGCTGACCGTGCCCGCGCTGCTTCGGCACAGTGTCACCGAGTTCGGTGAGTCCGAATACCTGGTCACCCCCACCGGCCGGCTCACCTACCTCGAGGCCGAGCAATTGTCGGCGCGGCTGGCGCGGTGGCTGTTGCACGAAGGGGTGGGCAAAGGCAGTCGCGTGGGCCTGTTCTTCCCGAACGGTGCCGAGTGGGTGGCGTGGTGGCTCGCGGTGTCGCGGATCGGAGCGGTGGCAGTGCCGCTGAGCACGCTGTACACACCCGCCGAGATCGCAAAAGTGTTGCGGCTGGCCGATATCGGTCTGCTCGTCGCCCCCAGCACGGTGCTCAACATCGACGTCGCCGAACGGTTGGAGGCAGCCCTACCCGAACTGGCGGGCCACGCCACGAACCGACTGACCCTGCGCGCCGCCCCCTATCTGCGCCATATCGCGCTGATCGGGGCCAGCAACCGACCGTGGGCATCGCGCGGGGGCGACGAGACCGACGACCAGGTACCGGCCGAGGTCCTGGCCGCCGCGGAGGCCGAGGTCTCCCCCGCCGACCTCGCCGTCATGGTGCACACATCCGGGTCCACCGCCGATCCCAAAGGCGTCCTGCACACCCATGGCACGCTGGTGCGCCAGACCTCGACCTGGCCCGCCGCCATCCGGGCGATCACCGGGTCACAGGACCGGTCCCGGATCTTGTGCGCCATGCCGTTCTTCTGGATCGGCGGACTGCTCGCGGTGACCGGCGCCCTGCACGAACCCGTCACCCTGGTGGTCATGCCGAAACTGGATCCGGAAACCGCACTGGATCTGGCTGAGCGGGAACGGATCACCGGGATTGTGGGCTGGCCGGCGTTCACCCAGCGGTTGCGCGACCATCCGTCGTTCGCCGACCGCGACCTGAGCAGTGCACCGATGCTGCGCGACGGCCCGCTGGATATCGCGATGACCGATGTGCCCGACGGATTCCCGGTGCACCGCACCATGTCGGAGACCGCAGGCGGATTCGTCTTCACCGACATGGCCATCGTCGATGAGCACGGCTCCCCGGTCGCGTCCGGGGAGACCGGCGAACTCATGATCCGCGGTATCGGGGTCATGGCCGGGTACAACAAGCGCGAACGGTCGGAGACCTTCGACGCCGACGGCTGGTACCACACGGGCGACAAGGTGTACCGGCGCGACGGCGACCCCCGTCTGTTCTATGTCGGGCGCACCACCGATCTGATCAAGGCCGCCGGGGCCAACGTCTCCCCCTTGGAGGTCGAGGCGGTCATCGCCGCGTCTGCCGGCGTGGCGCACTGTGTGGTCGTCGGCATCGACGATCCGCAACGCGGCGAGGAGGTCTGCGCGGTCGTGGTGCCCACCGCGGATCTCGACCTGAGCGCCCTCGCCGACTATGCGCGGGAGCAATTGTCCGCCTACAAGGTGCCGACCCGGTGGGCGCTGACCACCGGTGACCGGATCCCGACCCTGTCCAGCGGAAAGTTTGACCGGAAAACCCTGCGGCAGTTGATCATCGACGAAGAGGTCGAGACGGTACGCCTGCAGCCTGCGCGACCGCCGGCGAGCTGATCACGCTGCGCTGAACCGCACTGGCATCGAATGGATGCCGTTCATCAGGTTCGAACGCACTCGCTGCACCGGCCCGGTGACCTCGAGATCCTTCATCCGGTGCAGAATTTCGGGGAAGATGGCCGCCGCTTCCACCCGGGCCAGGTTCGCGCCGAGACAGAAGTGTGTTCCACCGCCACCGAAAGCCAGGTGCGGATTCGGATTTCGTCCGATGTCGAACCGGTCGGGATCGGTAAAATGTGCCTCGTCGCGATTGGCCGACGGGAAGAACATCGCTACCCGGTCGCCTTCGGCGATACGAACGCCGTGCAGTTCAGTGTCTTTCGTTGCCGTGCGGGTGAATGCGGTCACCGGACTGACATAGCGGAGCATCTCCTCGACCGCCGTGGACAGCAGCCCAGGGTCGGCCGCCAGCCGAGCGTGTTCGTCCGGGTGCTCCAATAGCGCCAGTGTTCCCGCCGAGACCAGGTTGCGGGTGGTGTCTCCCCCGGCATTGATCATCAACAGGAAGAACATGTTGAATTCGAGGTCGGTGAGGTGTTGGCCGTCCACCTCGGCATTGAGCAGCGCGGTCGCAATGTCATCGCCCGGTTCGGCGCGCTTGCGTTGCGCCAGCGCCGACGCGTACTCAAACATTTCGATCTGCGCCTGCAGCACCGTGTCTGTGGCTTCGCCGACGTGCTCCGAGTTCATGGCCTCGGTGAGGAAATACAAGCGGCGACCGTCCTCGTGGGAGATGCCGAGGAGTTCGGCGATCACATACGACGGCAATGCGCCGGCGATGTCGGACACGAATTCACACTCACCGCGGTCCAGCACCCCGTCGACGATCTCGGCGGCCAGGCAGCCCAGCCGCTCGCGCAGCCGGGTGACATGTCGCGGGGTGAACCCCTTGCTGACCAGCGTCCGAAGCGCGCTGTGCCGCGGCGGGTCCATCGTCAGCATCATGAGTTCGAGTTGATACGAATTCTCCGGTAGCGGAACGTCGAAGAGCACTCCGGTTCGTTGCGAGGACCACGTCGCGCTGTCCCGAGACACCGCGAGGACCTCGTCATAGCCGGTGAGTGCCCAGAAGCCCGCTCCGTCCGAATACGGATGCCACGCCACCGGAGCTCGCCGCCGAAGTTCCCGGAATGCCTCGAATGGCACACCCGCCTCATACACCGCTGGATCGGTCAGGTCCACACCGCTGATGCTGACCGCATCGTCGAGCATGTCGTGACGGTAGTGCACCGTAACGCCCGGATACTCAGAATCGCTCGATCAGATCGCGGAATCCGGCGGCCGGCTGCACGAGCGCGCCAGCCTCGCGGACGCGCGCGGCCAGCCCGCTGTCCGATGTCACGACGGTGATCTCGCCGGGTCGAGGAGCAGCCCCGACCAACCGCACGATCTCGTCGTCGGCGGAGTTCGCACTCGCCCGCGGAGCGTGACCCACCTCGACGACTGCGGACTCGATCGGCGGCGTCGTCGGCCCTTCGAACACCACCATCACCCGGTGTCCCTCGGCCGAGGCCCAGCGCTCGAGCCGCTCGACCAAACCGACCATCGCGCCTCGACGGTCCTTCCACCAGCCGTCCGGCTTCGAGCCGATCACATTCATGGCGTCCACGATCCACCGCACCCGACCGACGGTACGGGCACACCGCATGCAGAACCCGCCGAATCGGAGTTGACTGGAATGTCTCAGCCGGGCACATGCACGGAGGAAGGAGCACCGGAATGGTCGCCGACTCAGGTGGTGGTGTGTCCGCGGAGCCGACAAAGGCCCGGCATATCCGGCTGACATCCCACAGTGCTGTCGCGGGTACTCCGACGATCCAGTGGGCCGCACCGAGCGCCGCCGAGCGCGGTCCGGTGATCGGTACCACCACCACGCGTGCGCATCGCAACGTGATCGGCACCCACAGTGGCTCGTATGGCGTGTACCGCGCATTGGCCGTTGCCGCGGGCGCGCTCTCGCCCGAGCACCGTGCCGATCTCACCAACACCGCCCCCACCGACGTGATCGGGCCGTATCCGCAGTGGAGCCAACCGGATGCGATCGTCAGCATGGATCCCTGGGGCGCGATGGTCGCCGACGCGTTCACCACCGAACTGGCGGCGGGTTACGACATCCGGCCGACCATCGCGGTAACCAAGGCTCATGTCATCGTGCCGGAGATCGCCACGGCCATCGCGGCCGGCCGGCTGCACCCGGATGGCCGTGTGCTCCTGGAAAATGGTGCGGCGCTGGTGACGAAGGCCGCGATCGAGCCGGTGTGGTTCCTTCCCGGGGTGGCCGCCCGGTTCGGCTGCACCGAAACCGCGCTGCGCCGCGTGCTGTTCGAGGAGACCGGGGGCATGTACCCCGAACTCGTCACCCGCGGTGACCTTGAGGTGTTCCTGCCCCCGATCGGCGGGCAGACCGTGTACATCTTCGGCGCCCCACGCGATCTGGCCGATCCGAGTGTGGAACTGACCGCCCGGGTACACGACGAGTGCAACGGCTCGGACGTCTTCGGTTCCGACATCTGTACGTGCAGGCCCTATCTGACGCACGCGATCGAGGAGTGTATCGCCGGGGCCCAGCGTGGCGGCGTCGGTTTGGTGGCCTACTCACGCAAGGAGGGCCGCGCACTCGGCGAGGTCACCAAATTCCTGGTCTACAACGCACGCAAGCGCCAAGACGGCGGTGACACCGCCGACCAGTACTTCGCCCGCACCGAATGCGTGGCGGGCGTGCAGGATATGCGGTTCCAGGAGCTCATGCCCGATGTCCTGCACTGGCTGGGGGTACGCAAGATCCACCGCCTGGTCTCGATGAGCAACATGAAATACGACGCGATCACCGGTTCGGGGATCGAGGTCGGCGAGCGGGTCAACATCCCCGACGACCTGATCCCCGCCGACGCCCGGGTCGAGATCGACGCCAAGATGGCCGCCGGCTACTTCACCCCGGGGCCGGTGCCGGGCGCGGACGAACTCAAGATCGCCAAGGGCCGCGGACTTGCCCCATGACCGCAACCTTGGACGGCTCGGCGGCCGTCGCCGCCCTTCGTACCACCGCCGCGATCCGCGAACGGGCCCAACATCTTCTGCAGCGCGCTCGTGCCGGCGATTCGCCCTGGTTCGCGGTCGACGACGACGCCCTGGACCACGCAGCAGTCGAGGTCGCCGAAGTCACCCGCACCCGCTACCCCACGCTCGCCATCCCCTACCACAGCCGGTGGCGCCATTTCGAGGCCGGCGGCCTGGACCGCCGCGCAGAGTTGGCAACGCGCACAACCGGTGTGGTTGGCGCAACCCAGGCCCGCTCGATGATCGACCTGGCCGTGATCAGCGTATTGCTGGATGCCGGGGCCGGAACCGACTGGCATTACCTCGAATCCGGCACGGGCCTTCGGCTGACCCGATCGGAAGGGCTGGGGGTGGCCAGTTGGCATGCGTTCTGCGGTGGATTGTTCTCCGACGACGCGAGCGATCCGCTGCGGGCCGATGCCACCGCGCTGAACCGCCTCGACGCCGACAGTCTGGCCGGCGCCTTCCAGGTGGGTCCCGGAAATCCGTTGGTGGGGCTGGCCGGTCGGGTCGAGCTGCTGCACCGGCTGGGCACGCAATTGGCGGCTCGCCCCGATGTGTTCGGCCCGCAGGGTCGTCCCGGCGGGTTGTTCGACACCGTGACAGGTCCGACCGTCGCGGCCGACGACCTGCTCTCGACGGTGTTGGACACGTTGTCCGGAGTGTGGCTCACCGACAATGCCATCGGTGGCCAACCGCTCGGTGACTGCTGGAGGCATCGGGCGGTCCCCGGTCCCGGCCTCTCGCGCGGATGGATGCCGTTTCACAAGCTCTCGCAGTGGCTGACCTACTCGCTCCTGGAGCCGTTCGAATGGGCAGGTGTACAGGTCACCGATCTCGATACGCTGACCGGGTTGCCCGAATACCGCAATGGCGGTCTGCTGCTCGATACCGGCGTACTGCGGTTACGCGATCCTGCACTCGCCGAGAGAGACTGGGCGGTGGGCGACGAGATCGTGGTCGAATGGCGGGCACTGACCGTTGCACTGCTCGACGAGCTGGCGCCGCTGATCCGCCGCCATCTCAACTCCCCGCAGCTGCCACTGGCCTGCGTACTGGAGGGCGGAACCTGGGCGACCGGGCGGGAACTCGCCGCACGCCTGCGCGATGGCCGCCCTCCGTTGTCCATCATCAGCGACGGCACGGTCTTCTAGGAGAGTCAGCCATGGGCAACCTGCATGTCATCGACCACCCGCTGATTCAGCACAAGCTGACCCTGATGCGACAGAAAGACGTGTCCACCAACGGGTTCCGCCAATTGCTCAACGAGATCTCGATGCTGATGAGCTATGAGGTGCTGCGTGACATCCCGGTGCACGACATCGACATCGAGACCCCGCTGGAGTCCACGACCGGAGCCGTGATCGACGGCAAGAAGCTGGTCTTCGTGTCGATCCTGCGCGCCGGCAGCGGCATTCTGGAAGGCATGCTCAGCGTGGTTCCGAGCGCCCGGGTCGGCCACATCGGCCTCTACCGCGACCCGAAAACGCGTGTGGCCGTGGAGTACTACTTCAAGCTTCCCGGCGATCTACACGAACGTGACGTGGTGGTCGTCGATCCGATGCTGGCCACCGGCAATTCAGCCGTCGCCGCCATCGACCGCATCAAGGAATACGAGCCCCGATCCATCAAGTTCGTCTGCCTGCTGACCTGCCCCGAGGGGGTCGCGGCGATGCAGCAGGCACACCCCGAGGTGCCCATCTACGCTGCGGCACTGGACCGGGAACTCGACGCGCACGGGTACATCGTTCCCGGGGTCGGAGACGCCGGTGACCGGATCTTCGGGACCAAGTGACGGTGGCCGTCCAGGGCCAGTAGCCTCTGGCCGCATGGATGCCGTTCAGGAAGTGCCGACCGTACCGGCCGGGCCCACGCACCGCTGGGGCCTCGGTGCGTTCGTCATCGTCGAGGCCGTCTATCTGCTCACCTCGGCATCGTTCGGACTGTTCGCACCTCCCGGCGCACCACCGCCCTGGTTGATCACCCTGGCGATCGGAGTGCCGACACTGGTCGCCGCGGCCCTGGCCGTCGCGATCGCGACATGGCGAGGCAACGGTCCCCGCATCGACTTCCGGTGGCAATGGTCCTGGCGTGCCATCGGTCTCGGTTTGGCCTTCGGCATCGGCGGACTGTTCGTCACGCTGCCCGCCGCGTTGCTCTACCAATCCATCGTCGGGCCCGACGCGACGTCGGCGGTGGGAGGCGTGTTCGAAGGCGTTCGCACCACCTGGCCGGTGGCGATCACCGTCCTGCTGCTGGTCGCGGTCATCGCGCCGATCTGCGAAGAGGTGGTGTACCGCGGCCTGCTGTGGGGTGCGCTCGAACAACGCTGGGGACGCGTCACGGCGGTAACGGTGTCCACCCTGGTGTTCGCGCTCGCCCACCTCGAACCTCAGCGGGCACCGCTGCTACTGGTGGTGGCAATCCCAATTGCGTTGGCCCGGCTCTATTCCGGGAGTTTGTGGGGCGGCATCATCGCGCACCAGGTGACCAACCTGCTGCCCGGCATCGTGATGATGTTCGGCCTACTCGGGATGATGCCGGCCGGCTGAGTCACGCCCGACTACCGCTTGCGGTCGCGCACCTTGTACGTCGAGGGCCACGACAGGCGGGATTCATCGCCCACCAACGGAGTTCCCGAACCGCCGACCCGGACGTCATAGGCCTCCTGTCCGGCGCCGACCTCGCGGTTGGCATGTTCCTGGGCCAGGTAGTAGAGCTGGTCGATCTCGGCTTCGGAGAACGCCACGAAGGTGGTCTTGCGCACGATGTCATTCATGCCGGCCGTCATTCGGTCGGGCAAGACACGTGAGGCCATCGCGGCCAGGCTCAGCAGGATGAACGGGATGACCCAGTAACAGATGAACGACAGTGGAGTCGTTGTGTCCAGAATCGTGGCGTCACCCTGCGCGATCGGCGGGATCGCCGAGGAGATCGTCATCCCGGCGAACGCACCCACCCAGATCCAGCTCAGGACCTTCACGATCCGTTGAAACAGGTCACTTTCCACGACTCCGGGCGGTTGGCCCGCCGCGGCGAACTCCAGCACGAACGGCTTGCCGATCAGCTGGCCGATGAGGGCGACCAAGAAGATCCCCGCAGTACTCAGCGGTTGGATCCAGCGCTCCATGACATCCTGGCTGAGCACCAGGGTCAAGATCGTGAGCACGATGAAGGTAGCGAGTGCACCGATCTCCAGGGTGCGTCCCGGCGTGCCGGAAATCCGGCTGATCGTGAACGTCGCGATGGCCGTCGCCAGCGCCACCAGCACAGCGACAACGAACGGCACGTTGCCGACGAGTACCCAATAGATGATCCACGGCGCGAAGCCAAACAGGATGCCCACGAGCGCCTAGTCTAGGGGCTTACCGTTGATCCGACGGCAACTACCCACGGGCGCGCTATTCCTCGCTCGGCTTGGTGTTGCGACGCCACTCGGAGATCTTGCGGCCCATCGAGTCGGCCGCACTCGTCGCGGCCTGCCCCACCCCGTCGACCACGCCGCCCAAGCCATCCCGGATGCCCCGGATCAACGGATCGTTGGACTGGTCGAACCCGTCCTTGTAATGCCGTGCCGCCGCGCTGACGTCATCGGTCCAGCTCGCCGTCGCGTCGTCGGACCGCAGCGGATAGGTGCCGGCCATGATCGCGCCGTATCCACCGGTATCGACCCACTTCGTCAGCGCCGCCGCGCGAAGCACCGAGAAGGGGTGCGTTTGCAGCTCCAGGTTGAGCAGCTTGAGCACCCCGTCGCGCATGTCTCCGGTCGCGTCATAGTCCCGTGCCTGAGCCAGGAACGCCTGCGAGTCGAGCTTGTCCAGGTGCCGGCCCGCCGCCAACTTCAGCTCGACCCGGATCGCCATGTCGAAGTCCTGTCCGCACAGCAGCCCCGCACGGTCACCCGAAAGTTCGGATTTGCGTTGCCATTCCTGCAGGGCGGCGACGATCGCGCGCAGTGCCCAGCCACCGATCGGGACGAAGCCGAACGACGACGCCAGCCGCAGCAGGTGATGGAGCATCGTGCGGTAGACGGCGTGACCGCTGAGG
Organism: Mycobacterium sp. NPDC004974; assembly: GCF_053600815.1. Lineage (NCBI taxonomy): Bacteria > Bacillati > Actinomycetota > Actinomycetes > Mycobacteriales > Mycobacteriaceae > Mycobacterium > Mycobacterium sp. NPDC004974. The sequence continues at coordinate 181,855 of NZ_JBSGAQ010000011.1, forward strand.
GCGTGGCCGAGCTCATGGCCGATGACGAACCGCATCTCGTCATGCGTCATCAGCTCATACATGCCCGACGTGATGACGATGAACGGGTCCTCCATGCCGATGCAGTACGCATTGGCTTCCGGCGACTGGATGATGAACATCTCCGGGCGCACCTGGGCGTCGAGCACCTGAACGCATTCGTCGAGCAGCGCGTCGAGATCGGCGAACTGCCGCGGACCCACCCGGGCGGAACTGGCCAGATACAGCAGCCGGTGCTTGCGTTCGCGCAGCATCCCGGACAACACCTTGAGGATCTGATCGAATCCCTTGAGCCGGCGTAACGCGGTCAGCGCGGTCCGGTCCGCCGGATGCTCCCACGCCCGCGAACTGATGCCGGGAAAAACGGTCCGCGTAGTCGCAGGTGTCTGCTCCGTCAATGCAATACGCCCTTCGTCGTCGACGGCTCAAAGCCTACGGACTGTTGAGCCGCCTCAGACACACAATCTCGAGCGTCAGGCGATGATGCGGACCAGATAGGGAGTCATGCCCTCGCCGCGCACCGGAGTGACCGCGACAGCGGGCTCGGTGCCCTGGATCATCTGATTGTTCCCGAGGTAGAGCGCCACACTCTGGGTGCCCTCGGGTCCGTAGAAGATCAAGTCACCGGGCAGAGCCTGGGCGGGCAGCACCTTCTGCCCCACCTTGTACTGCTCGCCGGAGGACCGCGGCATCTTCACCCCGACTCCACCGAACGCGTAGACGATCAGCCCCGAGGCATCGAAGCCGACCACATTCGCCGACAGATCCGGCGCAACGCCGAAACCGGGGGTCAGCACCGGAGCGACCGGAGCAGTCACCACGGGAGTCGACAGTCCGGGTGTCAGACCGCCGCCCGCGAGCGGCGGCGTCGCGGGAGCCAGACCGGGGGCGGGCAGGCTGCGGGCGACGCCACGGGTGGGCCCGTTCATGTCCCCGCCGCCATAGCTGAAGGGCACACCGCGCTGTGACAGCGCGCGGGAGATCACGAGATCGACAAAGCGCTGGTTGCCGGTCGGGCGTTCGATCGGTGCGGCGCCGGCTAGTCCGGGAGCCGCTACCAGGAATGCCAGACCGAACAGAAGGGCAAAGGTACGTCTCATCGAACATCAACTCTCTCGACCACCAGAAGGCGACACCGGCCGCTGGTCGTTGTCAGCCGAGTCAACCATTTGTACCGCCCAACGATACATTTTCCCAATTAGATTGGGGCACAAGCTCGATCAGATGCAGTACCGTGACCCAACGGTTACCGGAACGGCTTTGGGCAGCAGTCGTGACAGTGGCCGCCGCACTGCCGTCCACGCAAGACGCCGGGTTGCCGGCCGGCTGCTTCGGCAAAGTGCGCGGGGCAGGTCAGATTTGACCTCCCCACCGCGAAAATCGTTGTGGTGCACGGCACGCCGACGGGGCACACAACGTTTGCGGATCACCTGAGACCATGGTGGTATGCACCCCGATGCGAACCCGCAATCCTGGTCGGCCCGGCTCTGGGAGGCGATCGAGCCGACGTACACCGCGATCCTCGCGCACCCGTTTCTGACCGGCCTCACCGACGGCAGCCTGGATGACGCGGCATTCGCCCACTACGTGGCACAGGACGTGCACTACCTGCGCGACTACGCCCGCGCGCTGACGATCGTCGCCGCCAAGGCCCCCGCCCTGGCCGATACGGCGATGTTCTCCCGACATGCCGCCGAGGTCTTCGATGTCGAACTGGGTCTGCACAACGAACTTCTGCCCGAGCTGGGGCTGGATATCGCGGCGCTCAACGCGACGCCGGTCACCCCGACCACGCGCGCCTACACGAGTTATCTGCTGGCCACTACCTACAGCGGCACCTTTGCCGAGGGGTTGGCGGCGGTTCTGCCCTGCTACTGGATCTACGCTCAGGTCGGCGCGGCATTGCTGGAACGCGGATCGCCTGATCGGCGCTATCAGCGCTGGATCGACAGCTACGGCGGTGAGGAGTTCGCCGCGACTGTCGCGGAGGTGCTCGATCTGACGGATCGGGTCGGACCGACTCTGGGTGGGGCGGACGAAGCCGCCGCACGAGCCCATTTCGTGGTCACGGCGAAATACGAGTGGATGTTCTTCGATGCGGCCTATCGCCGCGAGCAGTGGCCGATCTGATCGCCTGCCGGTTCCTCACCGGCGCGAGGCGCGCCGGTGAGGAAGGGTTACGACGATCAGAGCGCGGCCAGCGCGGCGTCGTAGTTGGGCTCCTGAACGATCTCGGGCACCAGTTCGGTGTAGGCCACGTTGCCGTCGGCACCGATGACGACGACGGCGCGTCCCAGCAGACCGGCCATCGGACCATCGGCCATGGTGATTCCGTAATCCTCGCCGAAGCTGTCGCGGAACGCCGACGCGGTGATGACGTTCTCGATCCCCTCGGCTCCGCAGAAACGGCTGAGCGCGAACGGCAGGTCCTTCGACACGCACAGGACCGTGGCGCCGCCGGCAGCGGCGCGCTCGTTGAAGGTACGCACGCTGGCGGCGCATATCCCGGTGTCCAGCGACGGGAAGATGTTCAGCAGCACTGACTTGCCCTGGAACTGATCGTTGGTGACGGTACCGAGATCGGTGCCGGTGACCGAGAAGCTGGGGGCCGGGCTACCGACTGCCGGCAGGTCGCCGACCGTGTTGATGGGGTTTCCCTTGAAGGTTATCTGTGCCATGGGGCACAGTCTGTCAAAACCGGGTGCTCGGCGGGCAGGCCGGGGTGCGACGATGGATCGCGATGATCGATCTGCCCGAGGCGGTGCGCGCGATGGGCGCGCGGGGACCGCAGTGGCAAGCGTGGGTCGATGGCCTGCCGCGAATGATCCGGGACCAGTTCGACGAATGGGACCTGCACGCCGACGGGCCTGCCTTTCACGGCTATTGCTCGATCGTGCTGCCGGTGCGGACCGGCGAAGGGGCGTTGGCGGTCCTCAAGGCCGCCTTCCCCGACGATGAGTCCGAACACGAACACCTGGCGCTACGCCGGTGGGCGGGTACCGGTGCGGTCCGGCTGCTGCGGGCCGATCCGCACCGCCGGACGATGTTGCTGGAACGGTTGCAACAGCGAAACCTCAACGAGCTGTGGGACATTGAGGCCTGCGAGATCGTCGCGGAGCTCTACGCCCGGCTTCACGTGCCGGCCCTGCCGCAGTTGCGGTCACTCGCCCAATGCACCGAACGGTGGACCGCCGACCTGACACGACTCCCCCGCAACGCCCCGGTTCCGCGTCGGCTGGTGGAGCAGGCGATCACACTCGGCAAGGATCTGGCCACCGATCCCGCGACCACCGGCACCCTGATCCACAGCGACCTGCACTACGAGAACGTCCTCGCCGCCGACCGCGAGCCGTGGCTGGTGATCGATCCCAAGCCGATGAGCGGAGACCCGCACTACGAGGTCGCGCCGATGCTGTGGAACCGGTGGGACGAGCTGGCCGGTTATGTCCGCGACGGGGTCCGGCGGCGGTTGTCGACCCTGGTCGATGCGGCCGGCCTGGATGCGGACCGGGCCAGGGCCTGGGTGATCGTGCGCATGCTTCACAACGCGATGTGGGAGCTGACCGAGGCGGCCGATCCCGACGCGGACTCGTTGACGACCTGTGTGGCGATCGCCAAGGCCGTGCAGGACTGAGATTCTCAGATCACCTTGTAGGTGAGGTCGTACAGTGCGCCCGCCCCGCTGAACTGCTGGGTGAGCTCTCCTCGTCCCAACTCGTCCGAACAGATGAATATCGAGCCGACGTCCTCCATCTCGTCGGTACGCACATCCACCTCCCGCAACACGATCTCCAGCCGGCCGTCGAACGGCAGCAGTCGGTCCAGATCCACCACATCCCCCTGGCACATCGACACAGCCTTGAACTGGAATCCATCAGCTCTGCTGATACTGAGCTCGTCGGTCCCACCGGAGTCCTGGGTCTTTACGGCCCGGAGTTCCGAGAGCTTGGCGAACAACGACATGGCATCCTCCGTTGGATCTTCCCGCCAGCGGTAGCTGACCAAGTCGATTCTCGAGTTGCCGGGCCGGCGCACACATGCGTAGTGCGCTACTTGAATCTGTTCGGCGGAGCGTTCCCGGCCGGGGCGCTCGGCGACCGCCCGGAACATGCATCAGGGCTGTTCAAGAGGCAGATATGGCGCTCTGCAGGCGCTCGCGCCACCATGTCAGTCGCGCGGGGTCGGTGACTGCGTACCGCTCGAGTCGGTCACGCTGCGGAGCGGGGGGCATCGGAGCCACCGGTAGGTAGCCGTCGACCGCAAGGAGAGAACGGGAATTCGCGACGAGGTCGCCGGCGAGAAATCCTCTGGTCCCCAACTCGCACGCGAACGCCAACTCAGGGAGCGCGCCGGCCAGCGCGAGCCCCGCCGCCAGGCCGATGGTCGTCTCCAGCGTCGAGCTGACCACACAGGGCAGCCCGCAGGACTCGGCGACCCGCAACGCACGCCGCGCCCCGCCCAGCGGTCCGCTGGCGAGTACCGCGATGTCAGCTGCCTCTCCCAGGCGCAGGCCCATCGGGTCGTCGGCGTCGCGAATCGACTCACCGGCCCCGATGGGCACTTCGACCCGACGTCTGACCTGCGCGAGTTCATCGATCGTCCGGCACGGTTGCTCGACGAACTCCAGTCCACCGGCCGCCCGGTCGAGGGCCGCGATCGCGCTGACCGCGGTGTCCGGATCCCACCGCCCCTTGGCGTCACACCGGATCACCCCGCCCGCACCGAGCCCGTCGCGCACGGCCCGCACCCGCTCGACATCCTGCGCCAGTCCACCCGCGCCGACCTCGACCGCCGCGGTCCGGCAGCCCGATGCCGCCGCGATCTGGTGAGCGTGTGCGACGTCGACGGCAGGAACGGTGACCGCGATGGGAATTCGCCCACGCACCGGGTCGGGCCAGCCGACGGTGCCCGGCTCGGTCGCCGCGGTGAGCCAACGACCCAGCGCCCGGTCGGTCGGCAGCGGGCTGAACTCCCCCCATCCCTGCGGCCCCTCGAGGAGCATGCCCTCCCGAACAGTGAGCCCACCGACCGGCTCGATGGTCGGAATGGCGAAGACGGGCGCACGGTCGAAGTCGATCAGGGTCTGCACAACCACGTGACGCTAGCGGACCGACCCGGCCACCGGCCGACAACGGGGCAACTGCCCGCGCCTCCGGTATGCGCGGCCTACACTGCGCGCATAGGCCGGTCAGGTGCGACTCATGAGGAGACAACCAATGACGAGCGCAGTGTGGCGCGGGATGTTCACCGTGGTGTCCGCGGCGGTGCTGTCGGCCGGGTCGATGGCCGTGGCCACGATCGTGACGCCGGCCCCGAGCTCGGCGTGCGCGCCCGGAGAAACGGGCGTCACCAACGGATGTTCACCGTTCTGTGTGCCGGGCCGGCAGCTCGACCTGGCGACCGGACTGTGCCTGCCGGTGCCACCACCGCCGGCCGTCCCGAATCATGTTGCGACACCAAGTTACTGAGCAACTACGCTGGCTGTCATGGCGCAGGTACTGACGGTCAACATCGCTCATCCACGACCCAATCCGGCCGAGGCAGGCGCCACCACCGGCATCGACAAGCGGCCTGTCGACGGGGCGGTCGCGGTACGCGCTCCGGGCCCGATGCACGGCGGGCTGGGTAGCGGCCTGATCGGCGACACGATCGGCGACCATCAGTTCCACGGCGGAAACGATCAGGCGGTGTACGCCTACGCGCGGGAAGACCTCGACGCCTGGCAGACCGAACTGGACCGGGAGATCGCCAATGGTGTGTTCGGCGAGAACCTGACCACCGCGGGCATCGACGTCACCAACGCCGTCATCGGTGAACGGTGGCGGGTCGGGTCCGACGGGCTCGAGCTCGAGGTGTCCCGACCGCGCATCCCGTGCCGGACCTTCGCCACCTGGTTGCAGATCAACGGATGGGTCAAAACCTTTACCAGAGCGGCGATTCCGGGTGCCTATCTGCGCCTGGTGACACCCGGGTCGGTATCGGCCGGCGACGAGATCGTGGTGACCGACAGGCCCGACCATGACATCACCATCGGATTCGTGTTCCGGGCGCTGACGCTTGAGCCACAACACCTGCCCGAGATTCTGCGGGCTGATGCCCTGCCCGCACCGCTGCGGGAGCTCGCCGAACGTCGCTCCAGCGAGAGCTGATAGCGGAATTCGGCTGCGGGGCAGGCTATTCCGGCCAGCTGTTGTTCCGGATCACCTCGACGAAGTCCTCGCGCACAAACAAGTTGTCGAAATGCGCGAGCACATCGGCGTTGACGGTGCCGAACGTCGACCCCGGCCGCTGCTGCACCCCATCGGCGAATGCGCGCAGGATCCGGTTCTTGAAGTCCGGCCTAGGATGCGCGGCGGTGACGGCACTCAATTCGTCCGGGGTCAGGCCATCACGGCCGATCCCCAGCACATCGGTTTCGACCCCCGCTGTCACCAGCGCGATCTCGGGATCGAGGAACTCCGGCACGCCCGGGGTGGTGTGCAGCGCGATTCCCAGCCAGACCTTGCGCGCGGCGGCCTCGTCGACCCCGCGCTGCAACAGAAAGTCCCGCGCGGCATCGGCACCGTCGACCTCGAAACGCAATTGTGAGGTCGCACGGTACCGCTCGGTGAGTCCGAGGTCGTGGAACATCGCACCCACGTACAGCAATTCCAGATCGGGCGTCAGCCCCCGGCGCCGGCCCTGCAGCGCGCCGAAGTAGAACACCCGGCGGGAATGGTGGAACAACAGGTCATCCTCGACGTCGCGGATGTACTCGGTGGCCTCCCGCACCAGCGCGGTGTCCGGCAGGTCGATCCCGGCGATGTTGTTGGTCAGTGAAGTCGTCATGATGTGCCTCTCTCAAACGTGGATCAGTGGTTAGGCGGGTTCAGGTGCTAACGGTGCAACCAGTCTCCGACGCGGCCCTCGGCCCGGCCCATGTCCGATGCGCCACCTTTCCCACAGAAAGCGACACAATGGACCGATGGCACAGGCGGTGGGGCCACGTGAGGTCGTGATCGTCGTGTTCGACGGGATGAAACTCCTGGATGCCGCCGGACCCGCCGAGGTTTTCGCCGAGGCCAACCGGTTCGGCGCCGACTACCGCCTCCGGATCGCCTCGGTCGACGGCGCCGACGTCACCACCTCGATCGGCACGAGGTTCGCGGTGACCGATCGGATCGCAGAGATCACCGGCGCGGACACCGTATTGGTGTCCGGCGGAGACAATCTCGTGGGTCGGCCGATCGATCCCGGGCTGGTGGCAGCGCTGCGAGACCTACCCACCCGGACCCGACGGCTGGCGTCGATCTGCACGGGGTCCTTCATTCTGGCCGAGGCCGGCCTGCTCGACGGTCGCCGGGCCACCACGCACTGGCGGCACGCACGGCTGTTGGCGCGGGCGTATCCCGCGATCTCGGTCGAGCCCGACGCGATCTTCATCCGGGACGGAGACGTCTACACCTCGGCCGGGGTGTCGGCGGGCATCGACCTGGCATTGGCACTGGTGGAATCGGATTTCGGAGCTGAGCTGGTACGCAACGTCGCACGGTCACTGGTGGTGTACCTCAAGCGCGCCGGCGGCCAATCGCAGTTCTCCACGCTGGTCGAGTCGGACGCTCCCGCGGAGTCGGCGCTGCGACGGGTGACCGACGCGATCGCGGCTGACCCGACCGCAGACCACAACGTGAAAAGCCTTGCGGCACTGGCCTCATTGAGCACCCGACAGCTGACCCGGCTGTTTCAGGCCGAGCTGGGCACCACACCCGCGCGCTATGTCGAAACGGTGCGGATCGATGTCGCCCGAGCGGCCCTCGACGCGGGCCGCCAGGTCGGAGAAACCGCCCGGTTGGCCGGATTCGGGAGCGCCGAGACCCTACGACGCGTGTTCGTCAACCACCTCGGGGTATCGCCGAAGGCCTACCGAGACCGGTTCCGCACCACATCCAGTGGCTGAATGCCCACGCTCAGACCCAGCGCGGAAGCTCCTTGCCGATCAACGGCGCGATCTTGTCGGCCATATAGGCATGGCCGGCATCGGTCGGGTGGATACCGTCGGCGCCGATCAGCTCAGGGCGATCGAAGAACCACCGCTCGGCGATCGGATCGACGAACGTCGCCCCCACCTGCCGAGCCTGGTCTCGCAGGATGTCACGAACGCCCAGCAGATTCGGCGGCACATCGGCATCCACCCACGGCGGCCCGATCACCAGCATCCGAGCGGTGGGCGCGGACTGCCGGGCCGTGGTCAGGGCATCGTGGCTCAAGCGGGTGACCGAACCCAGATCGGAGTCCTTGTCGTTGCGCGAGCCGAAGAAGACGATCAACGCGTCGTCGGGTTGAACCGCCCGGGCGGTCAGGTCGGCGAAGACGCTGCCGCGGTTGCCGCGGGCCTCGTAGCCGGCACCACCCTCGGCCACCACATCGGCATCCACCTGCACGCCCCGTTGGGCCAACTCCTGCCAGGCCAGCGGGGCCCAGTTCCTCGGCCCCATACCGCCCTCGGCGAGCATGCCTGTTGTGTAGGAATCCCCGATCACCGCGATGTGGTTGATCTGGGGATCCAGGCCCGAGGTGACATAACGCTGCTGAGGGGCCTGCGCGAACAGCCCCACCACGAGGGCGAGCGAGACAATGAAAGTGGTCAGACGACTCACTGCAACCTCCACTCCCAGCGAGACTCAGTTCGTCCCGGACCGCAATACGCCGAACAGCCTATGGTGTGAAGCTGGGCCGTAGATAGGCGGCCGGTGACACAGCGATAACAAGGGCATAACAACCTGTCGCACAGCGGGTTTGGAAGGTTACAACGGGTCAGCCCGCGCGCGCTGAAACCTCGTCGGAGGTGCCCTCGGGCTCGGTGTCGACTCGGTGCAGTTTCTTTCCGACCGAGTCAACGGGACGGATGTCGACCATTCTGCGCATCCACCTCCTCGCCGGTTCCTCGACGAGGTGATAGAGCGCGATCGCGCCGACCACTGAGATCGCGAACAGGCCGAGAAGCGTCAACTTGCCCGAGAGCGTGGGTGTCAGGGTCAGCTCGAATTGCCTGGTCGTCCAGATCCAGGAGGTGTGGACCAACTCATGCACCATGTACAGGCCGAACGAGATCTGTCCGCCGTAGACCAGAAGCCGGGTGGACAGCAACGCGGGGAGGCTGCCGACGCCGACCGCCAGGGCGACCACCTGCGGGACGAACAGGATGTCGACCATGCCGCCGGCGTCGCCGACGGTGTTCATCGGGTGCTTGTCGAAGAAGTACAGCCCGCCGACGATCACAACGCCCAGCACGATCGACAGGTAACCCGCGCGCTTCTGGGTCCGATCCGTCAGGTGCAGCTTGCGCACCGCCGCGCACGCCAACGCACCCGCGGTGAACTGCATGACGATCCTCGGCAGCCAGCTCCACGGGGTGTAGAAGTGGCCGGTGGCCATCAAGAGCACCACCGGTGGCACAGCGGCGGCGATGGCCAGCAGGACCAGGCTGCGCGCCCGGGTGGCCCGCGCGATCCGGAAGATCACCATGATCAGCGCTCCGAACAGCAGGTAGGCCAACCACTCCGCGCTGATCGACCAAGCGGGCCCGTCCCAGCTCGAACCGTCGAAGTAGGGCTGGAACCACAATTGCACCAGGAAGAGCTGACGCACGTAGCTGACGGCGTTGTAGCCGCTGGTGTCTTCGGGCGGGATATGCCCCACGTTGAGCGTGAAGATCAGCCACAGCGCGGCCAGGTGCAGCGTGACGAGATACACCGGCCACACCCGCGACAACCGCAGCCACAAGAAGTGCAACGTGGCCCGGGTGGACCAAGTTGGCCCCATTCGGTCGATGTAGTTCCAGGTCAAGACGAAACCGCTGAGGATGAAGAACAGGTCGACGCCCTGCGCGCCGCGGTCGAGTACGGGAGCCAGTGCCTTGGTGACATCGGGCGCCACCTGATACAGCAGGGGCCGGAAGTGGAACAGGACCACCCACACCGCTGCCACGATGCGCAGACCCGTCAGGGCCTTGATCTCTGCGCCGCGCACAACACCCTTTTCCGTATCCACTCAGCTGATTCGTCACTTCGCTGTTTTGAAATGTCATTGCCGCGGCTGGCCGGGCGGATCGGCCCGCGATTGACGCAACCGGCAGCTCTCGCAGACTAGCAGCGTGCCGTTACGGGGCGCGCTGTCCGCGCGGTGTGCACCACCTGGGCGACTCCCGCCCGCCGGCGACGGCGGGCTCGGATGATCTTGTGCAGCAAAGAAATTGACGCGCAGACACGGGGACGGTGACCGTCGTGGTCAGCGGCGACGCGGCGTGTCCGATTCCTGGCCGTCGACCGGATGGCCGGATAGGGTCGGGTCACGTGATCTCTCGGGGAGGTTTGAGATGACCAGCATCATCGGCCGCTGCACCGCAGGCATCGGCGCCGTATTGGCACCGCTCGGTCTGATGGCGGTAGTCACGGTGGCGACGCCGGCCGTCAGCTGGGCCGACTGTGGGGCCGGAGAATGGTGGGACCCGGTGGCAAGTGTGTGCCGGCCGCCGGTCGTGCCGTTGGGCTGTGAAAACGGTGCGTGGTGGGACCCGGTGGCCAACGCCTGTCGCCCGCCGGTGGTGCCGCCGCCCCCGATGTGCGACAACGGCTGGTGGTGGGACCCGGTCGGGACTGCCTGCCGGCCCCCGCTGATCCCGCCCGGCTGATCACTCAGCGCCGGGTCATCAGGGCATCGGCACCGAGGAACCGTCGTAATTGCGGGCGTTGTTGTTGAGTGAATCCATCCACGCGCGCAGCTTGGCCTGGCCGACCAAAGCCGGGATGGTGCCGTTGGCTGGGGTGTCGGGGACGGCGTCGGTCGGCTGCCACGGCTGGCAGCCACTGGTCTTGAACGCCTTGTCGGTGGCCTCGATCGTGATGACCTGTGGCTTCTTGGTGAACGCGTTGTCGATGATGTCGCCACCGTGCAGATCGGCCATCCGCTTCCAATAGCAGGTGCCGCCCTCGACCGGCCCAGCCGAGGCGTAGTTGCCGGGTTGGATATCGGTACCGACCATGAAGAGGCCGTCGTGGTCCATTGCCTTCGCAGCCACGGGCGCAGCGGGCGCAGCGGGGGCACCGGGCGCGGCGGGTGCAGCGGGTGCCGCATCGACCGGGCCCGGAGGCGGGCCTGGCGCAGGGATGGGCGCCGGCGTCTCCGGATCGGCACTGGCAATGCCACTGAACGCCCCACCTGCGGACACCGCCAAAGCGGCAGCGAAGATCACGGCTTTCATCGGCTTCATGAAAACCCAGCGTACCGGGTACGGCGGAGTGGTCGGGCGCACTTGCGGGGAGGTCTGCCTTGCCAAAACCCGCTGACGTGATCTGTGGCACGCTCGCGGAGTGGAGTCTCCGCGTCCCGATCCCGATGCACCCCACCTGGCCGACGTCGTGCCCTCGGTACTCGCCGCGATGGGGGCGCCAGGATTCGAACCGCGTCTGTTCTGGTCCAGCCCGATCCGCGGCGCATGTGTCCTGCTGATCGACGGGCTCGGCGCGGAACTGCTCGCCACCCATGCCGCCGATGCGCCGGTCCTGACGGCCTTGGCCGACCAGTCACCCTCCCGGACTCTGAGTGTCGGGTTTCCATCGACCACGGCAGCAGGATTGGCGGCCATCGGCACCGGGCGCCGCTCGGGCGACCACGGTTTTGTCGGCTACTCGTTCCGGGTCCCCGAGGCCGGTCCGGAATTCGACGTCATCAATGCGCTGCGGTGGCGCCCCCATCCGTGGGGGCCGGACCTGCGCGACCGTGTGGTGCCCGAGTTGATTCAACCGTCGCCCACCACCTTCGAGCGTGCTGGGGCGGCCGGGTTCGAGGTCTCGGTCGTCTCGAGCGCCGAGCACGCCGGTTCGGGTCTGACCCGGGCGCTTCTGCGCGGCGGACGCTATGTCGGGGTGACCGCACTCGGCGATCTCGCGGCCGGGGTCATCGCAGCCGTCGCGGGCAGCGGCTTCTGCTACGGATACCACGCCGACCTCGACCTGGTGGGCCACCTGCACGGACCCGGCTCGCCTGCGTGGCGGATGCAGTTGCGGCAGGTCGACCGCCTGGTGGAATCTGTGTTGGAGGCCCTGCCGTCAGAATGCCTGCTGACCGTGGTGGCCGACCACGGGATGGTCACCGTGGACCCGGCCGCCGTGCACGACATCGACGAGTGTGAACCGCTGCGCGACGGCGTGACCGCCATCGGCGGCGAGGCCCGCGCCCGCCACGTCTACACCGCCGCCGGGGCGGCCGACGACGTTCTCGCGGCGTGGCGCACCACCCTGGGCGATTCCGCGTGGGTGATGTCGCGAGATGAGGCAATCGCTGAGGGGTGGTTCGGCCCGCGGGTACGCGACGACGTCCGATCCCGCATCGGCGACGTCGTCGCCGCGGCCCGCGGGGCCGCCGCGTTGCTGCGGCGATCCGTCGAGCCCATGGAGTCGTCGTTGATCGGCCATCACGGTTCGCTGACGAGCGCCGAACAGTATGTCCCGATGGTGTCTGCAATCGGATGAGTAAACCGCACACACGAAACAGGCTTAGATGGGCTAAGATTCACCGCATGAAGCTTGCAGGTCTGGCAGCAATCGGCGCCGCGGCGGCTATCGCCTTCGCCGCTCCCGCACAAGCCGATCCCGACACCGATTTCGCGAATGAGCTGCACACTTTCGGCATCTATGGGCAGCGTGACTACAACGCCTGGATCGCCAAGATCATGTGCAAGCGACTGCACAACGGTGTCGACCACAATGCCCAGGACTCGGTCGGTTTCGTGAAAAAGCAGCTGGCCAAGGACAGCTCCGATGCCCAGTCGTGGCAGTTCCTTGGTACCGCAATCAATTACTACTGCCCCGATCAGCGCTTTATCTACGAACAGGCCGCTACCCGGCCGTAGTCTGATTCCCGACGCCGATCTCAGAGCTTTGGAGCGAGATGTTGAATCGCAAGAGTGTCAAGAACCTGATCCGTACCGGAGTGGCCGCCTGTGCCGTCGCCGGGAGCTTGGCCGGGGCCGGCATCGCCTCGGCCGACGCCACCGATGACTACCCGATCCCCAACCGGATCCTCAGGACGCCGTGCACCGCGGAGCAGATCATGGCCGCCGCCCGCGACGTCGAACCGGTGTACTACGAGCGCTACATGATCGACTACAACAACAAGCCGGTCGCCGATCAGCAGGGCGCCCAGGACCGGATCCACTGGTTCTTCTCCATGGACTACGCGGGCCGCCGCCAGTACTCCGAGAACACCGCCACCAACGCGTTCTTCGAGAACATGTCCTGGCGCTGGCCGAACTGGGCCAAGCTGTTCTTCAACAACAAGGGCGTCGCGGCCAACACCACCGACGTCTGCCAGAACTACCCGCCCAACGACATGTCCGTCTGGGATTGGCACTAGCCACCGAGTTCGATGAGGACGGGGCCCCGTCGCCGGTCACGCGGCGGTGGGGCCCCGCTTTATTCCCGTTAGCTCCATCACAATCGGTGGCTCCGCCGAGGCCCGCTTGCTTTTTGCGCAATACGAAAAAGCCGCTCCACCTCGCCCTGCGCACCTCAGGGCAACGTTCGACGATCATCCAAGGCTGGACATTGGGCGCGCGGAGTCAAGGCTGTGTCACCGTTTTGCGACTCATTTAAATAGGCTAATATCTCGCTAAGTTCTGGTTAGCCATTCGGCTAGACAACGAGACGGATCGAGGTGAACATGGCGAACAGGCCCTCCCCCTCGGGCTGCCCTGCCGCCTGCGTGTCGACCTCGCCCCACCTGCACATTGCCCACATTGCCCACACCCGACGGACCGGTGCCTTTTCACGATGATCAACGCGACGACCAACGCGACGAAAACCCCTCGCCGGAAACAGTTTTCGATTTCAGGCCTGGCAAGGAAGTTCTGGATTCCGTTGATCATCATCGTGGTGGTGTTGGTGGGCGGGTTCACGGTGATGCGGGTACGCACGTTCTTCGGCGCAGGCGGCGGCTCCGGCATCTCCAGCGCCAAGGTCGATGACACCAAACCGTTCGACCCCAAAGTCGTGGTCTATGAGATCTACGGCGAGCCCGGGGCCACCGCGGACGTGAACTATCTCGATCTCGACGCTCAGCCCCAGCGCATCGACGGGGTGACCCTGCCGTGGACGCTGCGGTTGGAATCCACCGCCCCGTCGGTGTTCCCCAACATCGTGGCGCAGGGCGACGGCAGCACGATCAGCTGCCGCATCACCGTCGATGACGAACTCAAGGACGAGAGAACCTCCAACGGCGTGAACGCCCAGACCTTCTGCTTGGTGAAATCCGCATGAGCACCCACGACGCCCCGACCGAAGCCTTCCCGGTCACCGGGCCGCGGCATGCCCAGCACGGCGGGATCGCCAAGTGGATCCGGCGCCTGGCAGTGCCGATCATCATCGGCTGGGTCGCCCTTATCGGCGTCCTGAACACCGTTGTGCCCCAGCTCGAAGAGGTGGGCAAGATGCGGTCGGTGTCGATGAGCCCCGACCAGGCGCCGTCGATGATCGCCATGAAGCGCGTCGGCGAGGTGTTCCAGGAGTTCAAGTCCAACAGCTCGGTCATGGTCGTGCTCGAGGGCGAAGAGCCACTGGACATCAAGGCGCACGATTACTACGACGAAGTCGTCGCCAAGCTCGAGGCCGACAAGGCGCACGTCGAGCACGTCCAGGATTTCTGGGGCGACCCGCTGACCGCCTCCGGTGCGCAGAGCTCCGACGGCAAGGCCTCCTACGTGCAGGTCTACACCGCCGGCAACCAGGGCGAGGCGCTGGCCAACGAATCGGTCGAAGCCGTCCAGAAGATCGTCGAGAGTGTCACGCCGCCGCCGGGCGTCAAGACCTATGTGACCGGGCCGGCCGCGTTGGCCGCCGACCAGCACATCGCCGGTGACCGAAGTGTCAAGATCATCGAGGCGCTGACCTTCACGGTCATCATCATCATGCTGCTGCTGGTCTACCGGTCCGTCGTCACGGTGGTCCTCACCCTGGTCATGGTGGTGCTCTCACTCTCAGCGGCACGCGGCGTCGTCGCCGCTCTGGGCTACTACGACATCATCGGCCTGTCCACGTTCGCGACGAACCTGTTGGTGACTCTGGCGATCGCCGCGTCCACCGACTACGCGATCTTCCTGATAGGCCGATATCAAGAGGCCCGAAGTATCGGTGAGGACCGGGAACAGTCCTACTACACGATGTTCCACGGCACCGCGCATGTGGTGCTCGGCTCGGGTCTGACCATCGCCGGCGCCACGCTGTGTCTGCACTTCACGAATCTGCCGTACTTCCAGTCGCTGGGCATCCCGTTGGCCATCGGCATGGTCACCGGCGTTGTCGCCGCCCTGACCCTGGGGCCGGCCATCATCACGGTGGCCAGCAAGTTCGGCAAGACGCTGGAACCCAAGCGGGCCATGCGCACCCGCGGCTGGCGCAAGATCGGTGCGGCCGTGGTGCGTTGGCCCGGACCGATCCTGATCGCCACCGTCGCGCTGTCGCTGATCGGTCTGTTGACTCTCCCCGGCTACCGGACCAACTACAACGACCGCAAGTATCTGCCTGCGGATCTGCCGGCCAACACCGGGTACGCCGCATCCGACCGGCACTTCTCCCAGGCGCGGATGAACCCCGAACTGCTGCTGATCGAGAGCGATCACGATCTGCGCAATTCCGCCGACTTCCTGGTCATCGACCGAATCGCCAAGCGGATCTTCCAGGTGCCCGGTATCTCCCGGGTCCAGGCCATCACGCGCCCGCAGGGAACGCCGATCGAGCACACCTCGATCCCGTTCCAGATCAGCATGCAGGGCACGACCCAGATGATGAACATGAAATACATGCAGGACCGCATGAAGGACATGTTGAAGATGGCCGACGAGATGCAGACCACCGTCGACACCATGCAGCAGATGCTGGTGCTGGTGAAGGAAATGTCCGACACCACCCACAGCATGGTCGGCAAGATGCACAGCATGGTCGCCGACGTGGCTGAAATGCGGGATCACATCGCGGATTTCGACGATTTCTTCCGGCCGATCCGCAACTACCTGTACTGGGAACCGAAGTGCTTCAACATTCCCATGTGCTGGTCGATCCGGTCGATCTTCGACACCCTCGACGGTATCGACACCATGACCGATGACATCCAGAAGATGATGCCGGACTTGGATCGTCTCGATCAGCTGATGCCCCAGATGCTCACGATCATGCCGCCGATGATCACGACGATGAAGAACATGAAGAACATGATGCTGACCATGCAGGCCACGATGGGCGGTCTGCAGGATCAGATGGAAGCGATGATGGAGAACCAGACGGCCATGGGTCAGGCCTTCGACGCTTCCAAGAACGACGACTCGTTCTATCTGCCACCGGAAACCTTCGATAATCCGGACTTCAAGCGCGGCATGAAGATGTTCCTGTCCCCCGACGGGCATGCGGTGCGGTTCATCATCAGCCACGAAGGCGACCCGATGAGCCCCGAGGGAATATCCCACATCGCGGCGATTCAAAACGCCGCCAAGGAGGCGATCAAGGGCACCCCGCTGGAGGGATCCAAGATCTACCTCGGCGGTACCGCGGCCACCTTCAAGGACATGCAGGAAGGCGCCAACTACGACCTGCTGATCGCCGGAATCGCAGCACTGTGCCTGATTTTCATCATCATGCTGATCCTCACGCGCAGCGTGGTGGCCGCGGCGGTCATCGTCGGCACGGTGGTGCTGTCCCTCGGCGCATCCTTCGGTCTGTCGGTGCTGATCTGGCAGCACCTGATCGGCCTGGAACTGCACTGGATGGTGCTCGCGATGGCGGTCATCGTGCTGTTGGCCGTCGGCGCGGACTACAACCTGCTGCTGGTGTCCCGGTTCAAGGAGGAGATCCACGCCGGCTTGAACACCGGCATCATCCGCGCCATGGGCGGCACCGGGTCGGTGGTCACCTCGGCGGGCCTGGTGTTCGCGTTCACCATGATGT
Source organism: Mycobacterium sp. NPDC004974 (assembly GCF_053600815.1). Taxonomy (NCBI): domain Bacteria; kingdom Bacillati; phylum Actinomycetota; class Actinomycetes; order Mycobacteriales; family Mycobacteriaceae; genus Mycobacterium; species Mycobacterium sp. NPDC004974. Next base: position 198,843 of record NZ_JBSGAQ010000011.1, read on the forward strand.
CGATGGCGGTCAGCGAACTCGCCGTGATCGGCCAGGTCGGCACCACGATCGGCCTGGGCCTGCTGTTCGACACCCTGGTCATCCGGTCCTTCATGACCCCGTCGATCGCGGCCCTGATGGGCAAGTGGTTCTGGTGGCCGCAACGGGTGCGTCAGCGGCCGCTGCCGGCGCCGTGGCCCACCCCCGTCCAGCGTGAGCCGCAGGACTCGCTGGTCTAGTCAGCCTGCTCCAGCCCGGACTTCAGGCTGGACAGCTTGAGCGGCCAACCGTGCGCAATCAGTTCCCGCACGATGCTGCCCGGGTCGAACCCGTCGTGGGTCACGGTGAGCTTCACCTGATCCCCGACGGGTTCGATGTCGAACGACACCCGTGACCGGCGTTCGGCCGCGGCCTGGGCAATGGCCTCCTCGCTCAGATCCGGGGCGATCTGCTGCAGGTCGGGCGTGAACGCGTGGAACATGAAGGCCATCCGCTGGTACGGATCAGACTCGACGATCACCTGCTCGGGGTCCTCGATGCGAAGCCCGTTCTCGACCCAGACGTAGGTCGAGCCCCTCTGCCATTCGGATTCGATGGCGTGCCCCAGGTAGCCGCGGGAGAACGCCGGATTGGTGATCGCCTGCCACAGCCGTTCCGGGGTGGTGCGGATATAGGTCGTGTACACGAACTCTCCGGCCGGGTTGGGAGTCTCCAATACCGTCTTCAGGTCCGCGAGGGTCTGCATCCTCGTGGAGTCGTAGCGGTCGATCCAGCGGTCCGCGATGGCATTGATCGGTTCGGCGTTGACGTAGTGCAGTTTTTCCCGGCCCTGGCGGACTGTCGTGACGAGGTTGGCCGCCTCCAACACGGCCAGATGCTTGCTGACCGACTGCCGAGCCATCGACAGGCCGCTGCAGAGCTCTCGCAGACTCTGTCCGTCGCGGTCATTGAGGCTGTCCAAAAGTAGCCGCCGACTCGGGTCGGCCAGTGCTTTGAAGACTTCGTCCACCCTCGCCATCCCCTCACATGCTTCCGATCGGTCACCCGTGTCCATCATGCAGCCAACAGGCTGCATGTCAACTTTCACTCACGCCGAGGACGGGCGCCAGAACCATGAATGAGCACGCTGGATCGGGGGCGGCCAGCCACCATGAAAAGAGAGTCGACGTTGCCGGCACGACCACGTCCGTTTCCTTGTACATCTGGGGCACCGCGGTGCGCCGGGTCACCGATGCCAATCATGCCCCCGAGTCGGACGGATGCCCGGGTGGTGCCCGAAATCCCATTCACATCAATGTAATTCGGCACACCGTTGCTCTGCGCAAGCCGACAATCGACCGGACGATTCGCATCACAAGCCCAGTGCCACAGCACTATTGGCGATAGTTGCAGACATCTACCCATACCCGGGCAAACACGTGCCACTGGCAACCGAATTGCACGCGCAGGTAACCGCACTCATTTCCAAAATGCGTGAATCAGTCCATATGGAGCACCCGTTGTGAACGGAGTCACATATTTTGCCCGGTCAAAATCTGCTCTGCTAGCGTCCCGCCGCATGTTTGCTATCGCGACGCTTATGGCGCTTGTCCAGCAGGTTTCGGGCACGCCGTACATCTCCGGTGGAGACTCCCCATCGGGAACTGACTGCTCGGGCCTGGCTTCTTGGGTCAGCAACATGGCCACCGGCCGACCGGTCTACGGAGACCGCTTCAACACCGGCAATCAGGAGCGCGCGCTCCTGGCCCGTGGCTTCAAGTACGGCACCCAGCCCGGCGCCCTGGTGATCGGCTGGAACAGCGGCCATACCGCGGTGACCCTGCCGGACGGCACGCCCGTTTCCTCGGGCGAGGGTGGCCACGGAGTGCGGGTGGGTGGCGGCGGCGCCTACCAGCGCCAGTTCAACCACCACATGTACCTGCCGATGGCAGAAGAGGCACCGCAGGATGCGCCTGCAGACGCGCCCCCGCCCTTCGACGCACCCCCGCCGCCCCCGGCCCCGATCGAACTGATGGCGGCCCCGGCTCCGATCGATCCCTTCGCACCACCGCCCCCGGCTGATCCGATGGCCGCCCCCGCCCCGATGGACCCCTTCGCGCCGCCGCCCCCGGCTGACGCGATGCCGCCGGCGCCCCCGATGGACGGCCCCGCGCCGATCATGCTGGACGTCCCGCCCCCGCCGGCGCCCCCGGCTCCCGAAGAACCGGCTCCCATCGCCATCTGAGATCACACCTGTCGGTGGTCAGCGGGCCGCGATCGTTCGGATAACGTCTGGATGTGATCGTGCTCCTGCCACCGTCGGAGACCAAACGCACCGGCGGGGACGGCCCGCCGGTGCGTTTGGACATTCTGAGCTCGCCTCAACTCACCCCGCTTCGCCAGTCGCTGCTCGACGAACTTGTCGATCTCGCCGCAGACCCGCCGGCGTGCCGCAAGGCCCTGGCCATCTCCGCCAGCCAGGACGTTGAGATCGAGCGCAACGCCGCGCTCCGGCAGGCGCCCACGATGCCGGCCATCGAGCGATACACCGGGGTGTTGTACGACGCGCTCGACATCGGATCCCTGCGCGGCGCGGCCGCCGCCCGGGCCCGCACCCGATTGGCGGTCGGATCGGCGTTGTTCGGTCTGCTACGGGCCGATGATCCGGTGCCCGCCTACCGACTCTCCGCCTCCTCAAAGCTGCCCGGTCAGCCCGGACTGGCCAAACGGTGGCGCCCGCTGCTGGAGCCGGTGCTGGCCGACATTTCCGCACGTGAGCTGATCGTGGACCTTCGGTCCGGCTCATACGCGGGGTTGGGCCGGATTCCCGGTGCCGTCCGCGTGCAGGTGCTGGCCGAACACGACGACGGGCACCGCACCGTGGTCAGCCACTTCAACAAGGCGCACAAAGGTCACCTGGCCCGCGCGCTGGCCGGCTCCCGAAGCGAGCCCGACGATGCTGCCGCGGTCGCCGGAGTCGCCCGCCGTGCGGGGATGCGCGTGGAACGTGACGGCAACGAAATCACTGTCGTGGTGCCGGCCTGACGGCTCGACCGGCTCGCCGGCTCAAGCCGCTTCGAACGGCTCGCCGTCCAATGCCTGCGATGGGCGGCCGTCCGGCCCCACTGGCACATCCCCCACGAGCGTCACGCGATACAACCGGCGGTCGTGCTCGGCGGTGAGATCCGACGGCGCGAGATGCACGGTCGAGCGGTTGTCCCAGAACGCGATGCTGCCCGGCTCCCACTTGAACCGCACGGTGTACTCGGGTCGCACCAGCTCGTCGTAGAACAGGCCCAGCAGGCGACGACTCTCGTGCGGTGACACGTCGACGATATGGCTGGTGAAACCGGGGTTGACGTAAAGCGCCCGCTCCCCTGTCTCAGGGTGCACCCGCACGACGGGATGCTCGGTCAGCAGCGGACGCCGCTTCACCCGGCGCTCGTAATCCTCGGTTGCCGTCGCGCCGTCCGGCGGCGAGAAGCGGTGCACCGCCCGCAGCCCGTCGGCCAATCGCTGCAACAGTGCGGACAATCCGTCGTACGCGGCAACGGTGTTGGCCCACTGGGTGTCGCCGCCGTACGGCGGGATCACCTCGGCCCGAAGTATCGAAAGAGTTCGCGGCCGTTGTCGTTTGGTGGGTCGCGGGATGCTGAAGATACAGAGAACGACAGTGTGGGGACTCCGTTGCCTGAATCCCCTTTTGAGGTCCGTTTCGTTCTTTCCTCGGGGAGCAGACGAGCTAACTGCTGAGCAGATTTTCGCCGGCACCGCCGTTAGACCTCGATCGATGACTCGGCGATGCGGTACGGCGTGTGGTCGATCCCGGCCAGCGGCGCGTTTCTAGCCGCTCCGGGATTGGTCGACTTCACGGCCCCGGACCCTCAGAACCGTTCAGCGGTTTGTCTGACGACGGTGTCGGAGAAGCGCCGCAGTTGTTCTGCGAACTCGGACAGGGACCGGGCAGCGTAGTGCGCCGGATTCCAGCAGGCGTGGATCGTCAGCAACACCGGCTCGCCGACGTGGTCGAGAATGAGCAGCGGCCGGGCACCGAAGCGTTCCAGGTCGGTGACAACGGCCACGCCGCGATCGGCCGCGGCCAGTGCCTGTCGCAGTGGTGGCGACTCGACTTCTTCGTAGCCGCGGTACTGCAGCCCGGCCCGGTTGATCGCTTCGTCGAAGACGAGCCGAGTCGGGTCTGCGCGGGTCGGAAGCAGCAGCGGGGCCTGTGAAAGCTCGCCGAGGGAGATCGTCGGCCGGGAAGCCCATGCGTGTTCGCGTGCGACATAGGCCCGCAGCGGCACACTGGTCAGGCGGGTCCAGGTGAGCCTGCTGGCGGGCGGCGGCGTGGCCGCAAGTCCGAGATCGTGGCCGCCGAATACCGCGTCGTGCACCGCTTCCGACGGCACCTCGACAACAGAGATGAACGGGTCCTGTGCGCCCAGGGTCGCGGTGAACGGTGCAAGGACGTACTCGATCGTCGTGTTCGCTGCGGCGACGGATACCCGGGTCAAGTGCCCCTGAGCGATCTGCTGCGCGGCCATCGTCGCCCGGTCGGCGCGAGCCACGATGTCGGCGGCGACGTCGAGCATGTGCCGGCCCGCGTCGGTGAGAGCGAGCCGCGGGCCGTGGCGGGCAAAGAGACTCACGCCGAGATCGTCTTCGAGTCGTTGAAGTTGTCGGGAGATCGCCGGCTGGGCCACATGCAGTCGGGCGGCCGCGGCCGTCACAGTGCCGCATTGGGCGACCGCAAGGAAGTATCGCAGATGTCGCAGCTCCACAACCAGCAACAATAACCTTTAGATATGGATATTCCTTCATATCAGGTCTTTGACGAATCATCAGTGCAGATCCACGATCATTCGCATGAATCGCGACGAACACCCGGCAGTGAATAGCTGGCTCACCCCACCGCACCACCGTCAGGGACTGCACCGGGTCGAGCATATGGTCCGCTGCGCAACGATCGGCCGGGGGGACAATCCCGTACGCGAGTTGCCAACCGCCGCAGAACCGCTCGATTGGGACACGGTCACCGTCGGCGCTGTCGAGGGTGGCGAGATCAGCGGGAGCGAGTATCTCCGCCGCACCCACACCGACGGGATCATCGTGCTGTGTGGAGACGAGATTGTCTTCGAGCGCTACTTCGGCGACTTCTCCCCGGCTACAACCCACATCGTCATGTCGATCTCGAAGTCGTTCTGCGGCATGCTGTCCGGAATTCTGGTCGCGACGGGTGAGCTCGACCTTGTCGCGCAAGTCCGGCACTACGTTCCGGAGCTGGACGGGACCTCGTTCGGCGCGGCCTCCGTCGAGCAACTGCTGGATATGACGGCGGCGCCGCACTACGACATGTCCTACCTCGACCCGGCCGCCGAGGTGCACGCGGGCGACCGCGCAGCCGGCTGGCGGCCACGGCACGCCGGAGACGTCGTCGGCACGCGAGCCTTCCTGGGCCAGTTGCGTGGCGCCGGACAACACGGCGCCGGATTCCAATACTGCTCGGGTACAACGGATGTGCTGTCCTGGGTGCTGGAGCGTGTCGGCGGCGCCCCCTACCGAGAATTGATGGCGGAGCACCTCTGGTCCAGAATCGGCGCCGAGGCCGACGCCTTTGTCACCGTCGACGACAACGACACCCCCTATGCCTGCGCCGGCATGGGTATGCGACTGCGCGACCTGGCCCGGTTCGGGCGGCTGGTCCTGGATGGCGGGCAGCGTGACGGTACGTCGATTATCCCGGCCGGCTGGATTGACGAAACCCGTCGCGGCGGGAGGTTCGCGACTACCGCCGAATCGGATGCGGCCCCGGCCGGCACCTACAAAAACCAATGGTGGATCCCAAGCGACGCACACGAAAGCTTTTACGGGGTTGGAATTTTCGGTCAGTACCTCTGGCTCGATCCGACGGCCGACGTGGTGATCGCGAAGTTTTCCGCCGAAGACTCTCCGGTAGCCGACGGCCCCGAATCGGTGCATGCACTGGCCGCCATCGCCCGAGCCACGGCCAGAACCGCGCAGGAGGTCTGAGATGGAACGCAGTCCGGCACGCGGCGACGCTCTGGAACACCGCTCGATCGACTACGTCCCACCCAGTGAACGTCACGGCAAACCGTGGCACCTGTTCACCATCTGGTTCTCCAGCAACGTCCAGATCACCGGGTTCGTCAACGGTCTGCTCGCCGTGACGATCGGGCTCAACCTTGACTGGGCGATCGGGGCAATCCTGATCGGCAATCTCGTCGGTGGCCTGTTCATGGCCTACCACTCGATTCAGGGGCCACGACTCGGCGTCCCGCAGATGATCCAGAGTCGAGCTCAGTTCGGCTTTCTCGGCGCGCTCCTGCCGGCCGCCCTCGTCCTGGTCATGTACATGGGCTTTCAGGTTGAGGGCGCTGTCATCACCGGGCCGGCGCTCGCGAACTGGGCGCATATCTCGCTCACCTGGTCGATTGTCATCCAGGTCGCCGTGCCGTCGGTGATCGCAATCGTCGGCTACAAGCTCCTGCACTTGTCCTCCCGGGTGGTCAGTGTGGTGTCGGTCTTGCTGTTCGCCGTGCTGACGGTGGCGCTGAGCGATCACCTCCCGGAGCACCTGCCGGCCGGTCCCGCACCGTCATTCGGCACCATACTGCTGGGCATCTCGATCTTCGTCTCCTGGCAGTTGACCTGGGCGCCCTACGTGTCGGACTACTCTCGGTACCTCCCCGAGGACACTCCGTCACGGACGACCTTCCTGTGGACCTACCTCGGATCGGCCGTCGGTGCCTCCTGGGTGATGATTCTCGGCGCCATGGCCGCCACCATCAGTGCCGAGGCCGTCGGTGAAGACGCCGTCGGAATGCTCAGCGACCAGGTTCCCGGTTTGAGCTCGGTGATCCTGCTCGCCATCATCATCGGTGCCGTCCCAGCCGGGGCGTACGGGGCCTACGGCATGTATCTGACGGCGATCAGCGCTATCTCGGTCAAGGGCCACGGCTCGTCAACCGCGTTGGTACGTACCGTCTTCATCGTCGTCGCCGGTGTGATAGCCACCGCCGCGACCCTGCTGGCCAGCGGCGACGTCCTGGAGACGGTCCAGAACATCACCCTATTCCTGCTGTATCTGCTCGTACCGTGGACGGCGATCAATCTGACGGACTTCTACCTCGTGCGTCGCGGCCATTACAACGTTGGCGAACTGTTCAAGGCTCGCGGCGAATACGGCCTGGTGAACTGGCCTGCGCTCGTCATCTATCTGGTGGCCATCGGCGCGGAGATCCCCTTCATCAACAGCAGTCTGTATGTCGGTCCGTTTGTCGATCACCTAGGCGGGGCAGACATCTCGTGGATTGTCGGGCTCGTGGTGGCAACCGCTCTCTATATGATCTACGCCCGTATGACGCCTCACCGTGACCAGGTGGCCGCGGAGGCTCTCGTCCACATCTAATCCAGACCTGCACCGGGCGCCGGGACCATCCGTGCCGAATCCCAACGATCGCGGCGATCACCGCCTCGCCTCCGCACAGAGCTACGTCGTGACGCTCTCGGTGGACCGTGCTGTTTCGCGACGCCGTGCACCCGGGGATCTGGTGACCTTCTCGACTGGCCATCCCGTTCACGCGAACTGCAACGATGTTGCAGGCGTTGCTGTTTCGCGGCGGTTAGGTGGCTGCGCAACGATCCGCCTAGCCGAACCATCCCTGCGGTGCCACCCCCGACAGCGCGCAGGTGAGTTGTTGCGCAGCATGACGCACGGCTCGCGCGAGTTCGGCGACCGCGACAGTGGATCGGTCGGTGCGCCGTGTCACGCTGATCGCCGCGGCCGGGCGGCTGGAATGGTCGAACGCGCACGCGGCCCCCGAGTGCAGTCCTTCGGTGATCATGCCGTCCTACTCGGCCCAGCCCTGTGTCCGTTCGGCGGCCAGCAGCTGCCGCAGTCCTGGCAGCGAGGCCGGACCGCGTCCGGTGCGCGCTACGAACGCGGTACTGGCCGGGAACAATGCGCGCACCTGGGCGGCGGACAGGTGCGCCAGGATGGAGCGGCCACTGGCGGGCAGCTGCGCGGGCAGTCGAACACCGACATCGGTCACCAGGGTGACCGGCACACGCGCCTCACCGTCGACGACGAAGCGCGAAGCCTGCGCGTCGCCAGCAGCTTCACCCCCGAAACCACGTTCCTCGGCGCGCACGTCGTTCCCGCCGAATACGCCGCACGCCGCGACGACTACGTCGAGTTGGTGCGCACCAGCATGCTCGACGCGTGCGCCCCGCATCCCCGCTGGATCGACGTCTTCTGCGACCGTGGAGCGTTCACTGTCGACGAGGCGCGCGCCATCCTCACAGCCGGCATCAGCCTGGGACTGCAACCGCGACTGCATGCAAGCCAGCTCGGCCGCGGCGACGGCATCAAACTTGCCGTCGAACTCGACGCCGCCTCGGTGGATCACTGCACCTACGCCACCGACGAGGACATCGA